>NZ_CAKRNY010000001.1 GCF_934371575.1 uncultured Blautia sp.
GCCTCATCAACGTCCTCATAAGCTCCAAGTTCTTCGTTGATCGGACGCTCTTTTGTGATTACCTGGCAAGGTCCGTTCGGATCCAGCTCGTTGGTAGCCTTAGCATCCAACCATGAAACAGCACCGCAAAGTCCAAGTCTCTCCGGTGTAACAACACAAACGTGAGACGGGGAGAATGCCTGGCAAAGGATACAGCTGTAGTATACATCTACAGACTCGTCAGTCAGGTTTGCAAGACGGTCATCACGTTTCTCGAAGATCGGAATAGCAACCTCATGACGGATTCTTGTACACTCAGCAGGATCTGTGTAGATCACAACCTCGCACTTGTCAACAACTGCATCAAACTCATTTTTAACCTGAGAGTAAAGAACTTCACCAATATGTTTAATACGGAATCCTGCATCAAATGCTGCGTGGCTGATACGGATACGCTGCATATCTCTCTGACCTGTGTGGTATACACCCTCAATACAGTTGATGTAGTTGTGGAATTTACGCTCGATAACAGGCTCGAAGTCTGGCTGCATGTTCTTACCAGCAACTTTAACAACGTATGCAATGCTGTTCTTGCTTCCTTCTTCCATCTCATCAACTTCCGGTCCTACAACTGTGATCTTGTGATCCTCGATCTCAGAAGCGTCACAGGTATGTACAAGCTCTGCACAGTCTACACGGGAACCATCAAACTCAACCTGCATATCTTTACGACGGATGATCTCACCCTCAAATGCAGATGCAAATGCAACAGGAATGTCAATGTTTGTGATCTTGATCTTGATGTCACGAGCTTCAAGAGATGTAGCATTGAATTTGCTTACATCTTCCTGAACAATAAGGCTCTTTGGTACACGGAAGATATTCTCTGTCTCGTTTGTGATTACAGGGAATCCAAGTGCAATAGCACCAGCTCCACATGCAACTACAACATCATCCAGCGGTCCGAATGCATTAACGAATGCCGGAACACGGTCCATTGTATATTTCATAAGTGTGCCTGCATCTCCAGGTGTTACGTTACCGAAGATCAGAGCTGCACGAAGTGCAACAGATACAACATGGATAACTGCTGTAACATCTTTTCCAAGAGGAATAACACGTACATTTGCTCCGGTGTTCATGCCAGCTTCTTTAACCTGGTCAATGATTCCGCCAACCAGTGTTACAAGAATACCCTGTGCCTGATAGCTCTTTACAAGTGCAACACCCTCTTCTACAGATGGAGCTGTTCCAAGGATAACGGCTACACCAGGGATATCGCCTGTTACAAGCGGTACACCAAGCTCACGGATCACAGCATCTGCAAGATGGCCATAGCATGGCTCCTCATATGGTGTTGCTCCGTCGATATATTTCAGAACTTCGATGAACTCTGCGCAAAGTGCGGTAGCAATACCGGACATGAATGCATCATTCAGTCTTTTTTCTCTTGTCATAAGAGTTTTTACAACGCCAAGAGCCTCTTTTAACTCTTTTAAGGTTGTAACCTTTGTTCCTGTTACAGAATAGTAGCAAGGAAGGCTGTAAGCGGTATCAGGGAAGCTTACTGCTTTGTCTTCGCCATGCTGTGCGATGGCTGCATCAATAGCGCCCTCTGTTAATCCATAAACAGCGTCATTTCCGCTGAATACTCTATCAAATAAAGTCACTGTAGTACCTCCTATTATTTACAGACTGTTTTCATTGTCTATCTTTTCTTTAATCTTTTTGATTTCTGCTGTTACAATCTCGCTGAAATCATAGGGAGATTTGCCCTGACGATCTGCGTCCATAACTTCCAGATTGTAATGGATCATTCCAAGAAGATCTTCTGCCGGAATTTTTGCTCTGACAAATTCTTCATCCTCAGCATTCCGGACTTTATTCGCAACCACCTTAACCTGGGTGATTCCAAGATCTTTCGCAAGACGTTTTACATTTTTGTAAGTCTGTACACTTCTTGCGCCTGGTTCGATCACTACAATAAATTCGTCCATGCTCTCCGTGGTACCCCGGCCCAGATGCTCCAGACCGGCCTCCATGTCCATAATTACCACATCATCCCTGTGTACAACGAGGTTGCTGATAATTCTCTTTAACATAACATGTTCCGGACAGACACATCCGCCTCCGCCCGTCTCCACGGTTCCAAGAACAAGCAGCTTTACACCATTACAAACCTTACCGTAGGTATCAGGGATATCATCCACCTTCGGGTTCAGTGTATAAAACTGATTCTGGCTGTTGGCTCCGGTACGCTCCTCTACCAGCTTACGCATTTTTGAAATAGGAACGATGGAATCCAGCGTTTCCTCATCGAATCCAAGAGCCAGTCCAAGATTTGCATCCGGATCAACATCCGCTGCAAGAACATTTTTCCCTTCATCTGCATATAATCTGGCAAGTGTTGCCGCAAAAGTTGTCTTTCCTACTCCGCCTTTACCGGTTACTGCTATTTTCATAAGTTAATCGCGCCTTTCTTTGGATCAGATTCCGAGAGCGTCACGTTTCTCTTCGATTCTCGCAATCATAAGATCACCTAATTTATCAATATCTTTTTCAACTGTATATGCTGCTTCTACCCAGTCACGTACACCCTCTGTAAGAAGACCTGCAACCTCTGTAGAACCGGAAACATATGGGTCTACACCAAGATAGGTATCAAGACCTGTTGCTACTACATAGTTTCCAATGGAAACAGCCTTCTCAGACATCCACTCAGGAGCACATCCAACTACTGGAAGCTGGGAAATATTCAGTCCGGAATCCTTAGCAAGTTCTGAAGCAAGGATCATCATACGGCTGATATCTACGCAGGATCCCATATGTAATACTGGCGGGATATCTGCAAGCTCGCAAACACGTTTCAGACCAGCACCGCAAAGATCTTTTGCAGCTTTGTCCATAAGTCCTGCACGAGCAGCTGCCTGTGCGGAACATCCGGAAGCGATGATCACGATATCGTTTGCGATCAGTTTCTTCATAAGTTCGATGTGAGCTGTGTCAGGTCTGACCTTCGGGTTGTTACATCCAACCATAGCAACAGCACCACGGATAACACCAGATGTAATACACTCAAGGAGTGGCTTAGTGGTACCGGTCTCGTCTACCTGTGAGTTGGTAACACCATCAAGTGTCTTAACGATTGCTTCTACTGAGTAACCAACAGTTGCCTTATGCTTCATATCCGGGATATGTACAAGCTCCGGTTTTCTGTTCTTGAAGTTCTCGCATGCAAGTTTTACGATCTGTTTTGCTTTTTCTCCTGCGGTTCCAGCATCAAATTCAATGAAATCGGAATCTGGCATCTGGCAGATTGGAGAAGTTGTGATAAATTTTGTATGGAAGCATTTGGAAAGAGGTCCAAGTGCCGGGAAAATACACTGAACGTCAACTACGATTGCCTCACAGGCACCTGTCAGTACAACGTTCTCCTGCTGTAAGAAGTTACCAGCCATCGGAATACCGCGACGCATTGCAACCTCATTAGATGTACAACATACTCCGGAAACAGTGATTCCCTTAGCACCCATGGATTTCGCATAGTCGATCATCTCTTTGCTGTCTGCATACTCACAGATCATCTCAGAAAGACTCGGGTCATGTCCATGAACAACGATGTTTACATTTTCTGCATTCATAACACCAAGGTTAGCCTCGGTATCGATTGGCTTCGGAGTTCCGAAAAGGACATCGGAGAACTCAGTTCCGCACATGGAACCGCCCCATCCATCGGAAAGACCGTTACGAAGTGCCTGACGGATCAGAGCCTCTGGTTTGCTTGTGTTACCCATATGAGTCATATGAAGTGCACAGGAAACCTCACGGTCGATTGCTCTTGGCTCAATTCCAGCTACATGCCACAGATCCTGTGTATGCTGAGGTGCTCTCTTGAGCCATCTGGAAAAGCCTCTGATCTTTCCGTACTCTTCCTGAGCAAGATCAGACATTTCATGAGCAAGATCATAGATATCTTTGCCTTCTGTCTCAACGCCCCACTCTTTTGCGATACGGATCAGTTTCTCTGGATCTTTTACCTGATAATCGCCACCCTCTTTTGCATGTCCAAGTGTAATACAGATCTCACGGCCATGATCAGAATGTGTAGCTGCGCCGCCTGCTGTAAAACGAAGGAAGTTTCTTCCTACGATACCATGTACATCACATCCACAGATACCTCTCGGTGCCTTTGGAGTAATACGGCACGGACCCATAGAACAGATTCGGCAGCAAACACCCTGCTCACCGAATTTACAGTGTGGAGTCTGATTCTTAACACGCATCTGCCAGGAATCAGCGCCTACCTTTTCGCCAGTCTCAAGAAGACGGGCTGTGGCAGCTTCGAATTCTTCCACTGTAGTTAATTTGAATTCACTCATTGTTGACCTCCTCTAAGCATATGTTACTTTAAATAGTTTTTTGTTTTTCCGATAAACGGAACCCATCCCCTCCCATGGGATAATTTTCTGCTAAAAATATCGCAGCAGGATATCCGCCTGCTGCGGTTTCTTTATGCAGTTTATATCTTCATGCTACATATTATGCATGCAATGGGGATTCATTTATAAATCAAGCTTGTCTACAATTTCATGAAGAGCAATCTTCACCGGATTGTCTTCCGGAAGGTCTACAGTCGGTCTGCCTTCGCAGTCATACTCGTAAACCGTTTCATCCTGTGGTACAACCCCCAGTAGATCAAGTCCCTGATTTTTAATTTCTTCTTTAATTCCATCGTTCAGCTTTCCGCCAGGAGCACGATTGATAATAAGCCCCACCTTATTCGGGCGCATATCACATTCCTTAATAAGCTCTGCAATACGACCAACCGCCTGTACGCCTCTTCTGGAGCAGTCACTGACCAGAATTGCTGTCTGCATGGACGGAAGAACACCTCTGCTGATGTGTTCCATACCAGCCTCGTTATCAACAACAATATATGGATAATTATTCTGATATTTGGCAAGCTGTGTCTGAAGAAGTCCATTCACAAAGCAATAGCAGCCTTTTCCCTGAGTTCTGCCCATAACAAGGAGATCAAAATCATCATCCTCAACCAGAGCATCTTCAAAACGTCTCTCAGCATAATCAGCCTTGGACATTCCGGCAGGAATAGGATTCTCACTTGAAAGCTCAGCACGGGCAATTTCCTCCCTGACATCGCCAAGTGTAGTCTCCACTTTAACACCAAGAACCTCATTCAGATTCGAGTTTGCATCAGCATCTACTGCAAGGATCGGACCTTTGCCCTTTTCACAGAGATACTGAATCAGCATTCCGCATAATGTAGTTTTTCCAACGCCGCCTTTACCTGCGACAGCAATTACATGTGCCATAATATAATCAATTGCCTCCTGCAAAAAATTTAAGTCAAAAAACGATCAAATTAAAGTACGAAGTCCGGATCTGTCAATGATCTCGGATACATCTTTCCATTTATTCAGCGCATACAGATGAATGCCATCTACACCAAGGGCACGGTACTCATCAATCTGTCTGATCGTGTACTCAATTCCCTCTTCTTTAAATCTTTTGATCTTATCATCATAGAACAGATCAAATGGTTTACCATCAGCATCTTTAGCTGTAAACGGATTCGGGAACAGCCAGTTTCTGGAAATAAGCCTGCAAAGCTCACGATCCATTACACAGCCGTTACGGGAAAGTGCCATATTGATTGTAGCGGACATGTCAAGGATCGGCATTACGCCAACGTCTACAGGCATTGTAACACCAGCCTCACGAATTGCATCCAGCCAGTATTTAAACTGCTCCATGTCCCAGCAAAGCTGCGTCATAATGTAATCTGCACCGTTGTCCTGTTTCTGTCTCAGAACTGCAATATCTGCATCAAGACTACGGCATGAAATATGTCCCTCCGGAGATCCCGCAACTGCAATCTCAAATTTGTCACCAAATTCATCGCGAACAAATTTCACAAGATCTGTGGCGTAGTTAAAATCACCGCAGGTTGTCGTCTCACCAAGGGGAATATCCCCACGAAGTGCGAGCATATGATCCACACCCTCTGCAAGGTACTGATCCAGCTGCTCTTTGATTCCCTCTTTTGTGTTTTTGATTACTGTGAAATGAGTAACAGGAATTGCTCCCGCCTTCCTGATCATCTGGCATACTTCTCTGTTAGCGCCAACATTTCCACCCCCTGCACCATAGGTACAGGAAATATACTCTGGTTTGTACTTCATCAGATGATCGATCGTTCCGGGAAGGTTTGTCATGCCTTTCTCTGTCTTCGGCGGGAAAAGTTCAAAAGACAAGAGCATTCTTTCCCTCATCGCTTCTGACAATTTCATAATTACATACCTCCACGTATTAGTAATTGTATTCTAAAGGCTATTGCCTCAAGATCTTATAAATGTCCAAGCTGATTTCAGTCACATTTCACTTTAACGATGCTGTTGGCGAGATCTACCATAAGAATAGTCCCTTCCACAACTCTCTCGTCACCCATAATATCACGAAGAATAAGTTTATCCCCATCTACATTAATGCGGCTTACATTCTTGAAAATTACAGATTCGTCATTATCTTTATATACTGTAGCTAAACACATAACATTGCCTCCTTATTTCATTTCCTCTTTCACAAGAGTCAAAGCAAGGCCAAGGCGCATATTTCCTTTCTGAAAATCGGAAACACTCTCTTTAATGGTCTTCGCAGCAGCATCCATTCCCAGCTTCGCCAGATTATCTGCCATCTGGTCAAGTTCAGCTGCATGATGCTCATTGTGCTGCAGCATGTAGGTAAGAAGAGCTACTGTCTCATTCTTGCAGTCTCCCCCCTGACATCCGCCGCAGTCAGTACTGCAGCTCTGACCTTCAGTATGTGTATGGTCATGGTCTTCGGACCCGTCATGAGAATGTGAATGAGTATGACTTACGCCATCAGCATGAGTATGCTCATGGGTATGTTCATGTCCATGATGGATCAAATTACCGTTTTCATCTTTGATCAAATGCATAAAATTACTCCTTTCTGCCTGTTAACAAGGCAGACTTTTTATGACACAAATAGTATCTGCAGATTCATTTCAAAACACGAAAAAAGCTCACGCGGGTGACGTGAGTATGGAAGACGAGGTTTTACTTTCCCCTTTTAATGAGATTCCGCTTATCTCCATATCATGCATAGCGCTATTCCTTTCCTCTACCTGAAAAGTGCAGACTTATGACATAAATTTATCAATTTTTTCTTTATTATACATCCTTTCTCATAGATACGCAAGGAAATTATTATAAAATTTTACCAAATTTCAATGCTTTACCACAAGAATATATGTTTTAATTTTTGTGCAATTTTATCAGTTTTTTCAAAGGTTTGTCTAAATATTAACAACCACTCTTTTAAATAAAAAACAGGTGAATGTTTTGTAATTATATGGTATAATAATCAAAGTTTATTTTTAGTGAGGAGGAATTATCTTTGAGAGAAACCGTATTCCTGAATACAGACAGAGAAATGCCCCTTTTAGGGCTTGGTGTATATAAAACAGCAGATAACGAAGCAGAAACTGCCATTACCGCAGCAGTGAATGCAGGCTACCGTCTGATTGACACAGCTTCCGCTTACAAAAATGAAGAAAGCATTGGTAAGGCGATTGCCAAATGCGGCATTTCCCGTAAAGAATTATTTATAACAAGCAAGATCTGGAACAATGCACAGCGTCTGGGCGATGTAGATGGTGCATTTTACCGCAGCATGGAAAGACTGAAACTGGATTATCTGGATCTTTATCTTATTCACTGGCCAGTGCCCGGATGCTACACAGGAACCTGGCTGGAAATGGCAAAGCTGCTTGAGACCGGGCGTGTTCTTTCTATCGGTGTCAGCAATTTCCAGATACATCATCTTGAAGAGCTGAAGAAGGTTTCCGGTATCATTCCGGCAGTAAATCAGATCGAATGTCACCCACTCTGCTATCCAAGAGAATTAATTGAATACTGTCAGTCCGAGGGAATTCAGGTTCAGGCCTATGCTCCACTGGCAAGAGGTGCCTATCTCGACAATGATGTCATGTGTGTTCTCGGGACCAAGTATGCTCATACCCCTGCACAGGTAGGTCTGCGCTGGGCTATTCAGAAAGGTATTTCCGTAATCCCGAAATCTGTAAATCCGGATCGCATTGCTTCCAATGCCAATATTTTTGATTTCAATATTGAGGACGAAGACATGGCGATCATGGATACATTAAATGAAGATCTCCACACCTCCCATGTTCCGGATGATCTGAAGGATGTTATTTTCTGATTTTTCTAAAATAAAAAACTGGAAACATTTTGGATTTTCCCAAAAGTTTCCAGCTTTTTATTTTTTCACCAATAATTCTTCTGTTCGTTATCAGGCATAGGTTATTCCCAGGAAATCTCCCCTTGCTTTTCTCTCTGCATAAGATCTTTCACTGCTTCGGAGGCAGACTTATTCTCAAACAGAAGCTTATTCACTTCCATGACAATCGGCATTTCCACATCATATTTTTCTGCCAGAGCCCTGGCAGCTTTTGCAGAATAAACGCCTTCCACAACCATTTGCACTTCATCCATGGCCTGCTCCACAGTATACCCCTGTCCCATCAGATAACCGGCACGTCGATTGCGGCTGTGCACACTGGCACAGGTAACGATCAGATCGCCAATTCCGGAAAGACCAGCAAAAGTTTCCAGCTTGGCTCCCATTTTTCTACCCAGCCTTGCCATTTCTGCAATCCCACGTGTAATCAGCGCTGCCTTGGTATTGTCACCGTAGCCAAGTCCGTCAGCAGTGCCTGCTGCCAGTGCGATCACATTCTTAAGGGCACCTCCAAGTTCCACGCCAAGCATGTCAGGTGTGGTATACACGCGAAAGACCGGGCTCATAAACAGACTCTGAAGATATTCTGCTGTTTCCTTTTTGGAAGCACTGACTACACAGGAAGTAGGAAGCCCCCTGCTCACCTCTTCTGCATGGCTTGGTCCGGAAAGCACACATACATCAGCTTGTGGAATTTCCTCTTTGATAATATCGCATACAGGCATAAGGGTATTTTCCTCCACTCCCTTAGCCACATTTACTATAATCTGCCCTTTGCGCACCAGCCCCGATAATCTTTTGCTGATATTGCGCATATAAGCAGACGGCGAAGCAAATACAACTACATCAGGGGACTCCAGAGCAGCCTTCTCATCACCTGTTATCACAATTTCTTCCGGAATTTTTATTCCGGGAAGTTTTTTGGAATCCTCTCTTGTCTCGCTTAAACAGATTGCTTTTTCCGGATGTGCAGACCACAGCATAACCTGATGTCCATTGTTGTGAAGCAATATTGCAAGTGCTGTTCCCCAGCTTCCAGTTCCCATTACACTGATTTTTGCCATTTCGTCACCTCAACCTTATTTTGATGCAGTCTTAGCTGCTCCAAGTTTATTCTCAGTTCCATTTAAAAGCCGGGAAATATTTGCCCTGTGTCGGTAAATTGCAAGCGCTGTCATCAATCCCATAACCACATCCATTTCAATGGTGCAGGAAAAATTCATGCCATAGTGCCCCATAGCGCCCAGCACAATAAAAGAAACCAGTGCACCAACATAAGCCAGCATTGATCCAAGAGACACATAACGGGTAACAGCCACAATTCCTATAAATATCACCGCGCAGATGAGAAATACTCTCCAATCCATTGCAAGCAGCATTCCTGCAGAAGCAGCAATTCCTTTTCCACCTTTAAAGCCAAGATAAAAAGGAAAATTATGCCCAAGCACACAGCCTGCTGCTGTGTACATTCCAAGCAGCGGAAGAATATCCGAATACTGGTTCTTAAAAATCGCATCTGCCACCAGGATAGCAGCCACGCACTTCAGCATATCACCAATAAGCGTGATCGCGCCGGCCTTTTTCCCCAGAGTTCTAAGTGCATTGGTAGTCCCTGCATTGCCACTTCCATGCTGACGGATATCCATATGATGCATTTTCCCGATAATATATGACGTCTGGAACATGCCAAACACATATCCGATTGCCAGACAAATAATACGTTCCATGTTTATTCCTTCTCTCCACGCTCTCTTACAATAAATTTAAGCGGTGTACCGCCAAAATCAAAGGCATCACGAATCTTATTTTCCAGATATCTGGTATACGAGAAATGCATAAGCTCTTTGTCATTAACAAAAATAACAAATGTAGGTGGTTTTACCGCAACCTGGGTCATATAGAATATTTTAAGACGGCGTCCCTTGTCAGACGGCGGCTGCTGCATGGCAACTGCTTCAGTCAGAATTTCATTAAGCACACCGGTCTGAATTCGCATAGTCTGATTTTCGATCACTGCGTCCAGCGTTTCAAACATTCTGGAAATACGAAGTCCTGTCTTCGCAGAAATAAATACAATTTCCGCATAAGGCATAAAGGAAAGAACCTCGCGGATACGGTTGGTATGCTTGTAAATAGTCTTGTCGTTTTTCTCAATGGCATCCCATTTATTAACGGCAATGATTACGCCTTTTCCTTTTTCATGGGCGATTCCCGCAATCTTGGCATCCTGCTCGGTAACGCCTTCTGCTGCATCGATCATTACGACAACAATATCTGCGCGCTCTACTGCAGTTACTGTACGAATCACACTGAAGCGCTCAATTTCCTCTTTTACTTTTGCCTTACGGCGAAGACCCGCTGTATCAATAAAGATATATTCTTTTCCATTCCAGGTAACCTTTGTATCAACTGCGTCACGAGTGGTACCGGCAATATTAGACACGATCACCCTGTCCTCTCCCAACAGCTTATTGATCAGGGATGACTTACCTACATTAGGTTTTCCTACAATAGCAATTTTAGGAATGTCAGAATCCTCATCCTCACCTGTATCTTCCGGAAAATATTTAACTACTTCATCAAGCATATCTCCAAGTCCCTGACGGTTGGCAGCTGAAATAGCAAAGGGTTCGCCAATTCCCAGATTATAAAATTCATAAACATCCATCATGTACTTCTGAACACTGTCCACCTTATTAACTGCCAGAACCACCGGCTTCCCGCTTCGGCGGAGCATATCTGCCACCTTGGAATCAGAGTCCACAAGTCCCTGATGTACATCTGTAATAAAAATAATAACATCTGCCGTATCAATGGCAATCTGTGCCTGCTCTCTCATCTGGGAAAGAATAATATCACCGCTGTCAGGCTCAATACCACCTGTATCTATCAGGGTAAAATCCTTGTCAAGCCAGGATACATCCGCATAAATTCTGTCTCGTGTTACTCCTGGCGTATCCTTTACAATTGAAATTTTATCTCCTGCCAGCACATTAAACAATGTGGATTTTCCAACATTAGGCCTGCCCACAATTGCTACTACCGGTTTGCTCATACATTTGTCTCCTTTTCTGTTTCTTATGTTTCGGCGGATCAAGAACTGCAGATACAAGATCTGCGCCTCCCTCATCCACAATTACAATTTCTGTATTCAGTTTCCTGGAAAGTTCTTCCACAGAAATATCATCCAGGAAAATATCCTCTTCATTTTTCAGCATATTGCAGGGAAGCAGAAGTTTCTCTCCCAGGTCTTTTCCCTGAAGCTGCTTCAGAAGATCCTGTCCTGTTACCAGGCCGGATACCGTAATGGTCTCACCAAAGAATTCATTTCTTATAGTTACCACTTCTATCTCCACACCAGGAAATTTTTCATGAATCATGTCCATGTATTTCTTAATGAAAGGAGCTGCCAATGCACCTGTAGCACTGACTGCCTTTATCTTCCTGTCATCTCCCGGCATATCAGCAAGTGCTTCCTGCACCTCTGTTCCAAGGAGCCGCAGCATACCCACACCATTTTCCAGCTGAAGATAACCGTCATAGGAATCTTCTTCCGGCAGTTCTTTTCCAGCCAGTATATACCACTCATCTGAAGCGTGGATAAAATGGATTCCATGTTGATCCATCATCTTTTTCTGCCAGGAATGAATGGTATCTAAAACTTCCAGCGCATCTTCTTTCTGAAATGGTTCCATGGGGTATAAGCCCTCACGAAATTTCGTCAGGCCAACCGGAACAACAGAAACACTCTGAAGCACAGGCGCATAGGCAGACATTTCCCGAATACTGCTGTCCAGTTCCTTTCCGTCATTTACCCCTTTACACAGAACGATCTGACCATTCATTGTAATTCCTGCCTCATACAGCTTCCGGAGCTTTTGTAAAGCGTCTCCCGCAAAACGGTTATGAAGCATCTTACATCTCAGTTCCGGGTTCATAGTCTGAATAGAAATATTAATAGGTTCCAGATGATAACGGATGATACGTTCTATGTCATGATCGCTCATATTAGTCAGTGTTACATAGTTTCCCTGAATAAAAGACAGACGGGAATCATCATCTTTAAAATAAAGGGTATCTCTCATTCCAGGCGGCATCTGGTCAATAAAGCAGAAAATACAGTGATTGGAGCAGGAACGGTAATCATCCATCAGATCTTTATCAAAGGTGATTCCAAGATCTTCCTCGTATTCCTTCTCAACTTCCAGTTCCCATATTTCTCCGTTGACCTTTTCCACTTCCAGAACAACATACTCTTCATTCATGAGATAACGGTAATCAAAAATATCACCTACAGGCTGCCCATTTACCGTGAGCAGTATATCACCTGGCTGAAGTTCAAGCTCCTGTGCAATACTTCCGTCCTGAACAACTGCAATCACATGTTTATTTTGTTTCTTCACATTATTCTCCATTTATAAATCTCTTATCTCTGGCATTGCATAATAACGCCATTATTTTTACTATAACAAGTTTTTCCCAAAAACACAACAAAAAAATTTGTTTTGCTTAGGCATAGGAGGATTTTTTCAAGTAAAATTCAATAAATTCCTTGACGATATTTAGGGCAAATGTTATAAATATAAAGAAGAGGTCTGTAAAGATGGAGGAATTCCCCTCACGCAGCAGACTGTTCAATTAACAATTAGCATACTACTTAGGAGGAATATCATGCCAAACATAGAATTACTTGAGAAATCTATGCCTGTCGCACCTATTCGTATTGCTGCACTGGAAGGTTGCCGCGAGCTTGCAGAGGAGGTAGATAGAAATCTGGTAAAATTCCGCAAGGAGCTCGTAGAAAAAAAAGGACTTGATAATGTTCAGCAGGGCTACAGCGAAGACTCTTTCATCGTGGACTGCGAATGTCCCCGTTTCGGAACCGGCGAGGGTAAGGGAATTATTAAGGAGTCTGTTCGAGGAACCGACCTTTATATTATGGTAGATGTTACTAACTATAGTTCCACATATACCGTCTGCGGTCACGAGAATCATATGTCTCCTGACAATCATTTTCAGGATCTGAAGAGAATCATCTCCGCAGCTACCGGTAAAGCACACCGAATCAACGTAATCATGCCATTCCTTTATGAAGGACGTCAGCACAGACGTAAAAAGAGAGAATCTCTTGACTGCGCACTGGCTCTTCGCGAGTTAAGTGATATGGGCGTATCCAATATTATCACTTTTGACGCACACGATCCACGTGTACAGAATTCCATTCCGTTAAATGGTTTTGACAACTTTTTCCCTACCTATCAGTTTCTGAAAGCACTGGTTAAAAATGTTGACAATTTCCAGGTTGATAATGATCATCTTATGATCATCAGTCCGGATGAGGGTGCTATGTCCAGAGCTGTATACTTTTCCAATATTCTTGGCGTAGATATGGGTATGTTCTATAAGAGACGTGACTACTCTACTGTGGTAAACGGTAAGAACCCGATCGTAGCGCATGAATTTTTAGGTGCCTCTGTAGAGGGCAAGGATGTTGTCATCATTGACGATATGATTTCTTCCGGCGAAAGTATGCTCGACGTTGCCAAGCAGATCAAAGAGCGTCATGCAAATCGTGTATTCATCTGCACTACTTATGGTCTGTTTACTGAAGGCATGGATAAATTTGATGCTTACTATGAGAAGGGCTGGATTGACAAGGTTATCACCACTAACCTGAACTATCGGATTCCGGAGCTTCTTACCAGACCTTACTATGTAGAAGCAAACATGAGCAAATATCTTGCAAGTATCATGGATATTATCAACCACGATGTTTCCGTTGAGAAAGTTCGTTCCAGCAACGAGAAGATTATGGATCTCATGAAGCGTGTAAATCAGGAATAAACAAGACAAAGCCCTGTACCGTATTTTTATCCGCGGTACAGGGCTTCTTTATACGCCTACAGACGAATTCCAAGAAATGCTGCCAGATTTCCCCGTTTACCATGGGAAGCTCTGTGAGAAAAGAGAAATTCCGGATTACAGCAGGTGCAAATTCCCGGCATGGAAATATGTTCTTCCCTGATCCCCGCCTCCAGAAAAATCTGTCTATTAGCTTCCCAGAGATTCAGCTGATACTTACCATTCTCTTTTTTATAAAAAAGACTTTCCCAGTATTCTTCAGCAAAAGATTTCTGAAATTCCAGAATCACATCCTCGCTTACCTCGTAACAATCCTGACAGATAGATGGTCCAATCGCCGTAAAAATCTCCTTTGGATCCGAACCAAACTGCTGTTCCATTTTTTCAATCGTCACCTTGCCGATTTTACCGACCGTTCCACGCCATCCGGAATGGGACAAACCTATTGCCTTATGAACTGGATCAATAAAATAAAGTGGTACACAATCTGCATAAAATGTACAAAGCACCACGCCCGGAGTGTCAGCGATCATTCCATCCACATCCTGATAAGGTCTTGGCCGGGTTACACCATTCCCACAGTCTTCTTTCCCCACCAGCCTTACATTTGTAGTATGTGTCTGATCGGAAGTGACGATATTTTCCACTGAAAATCCTGCAGCCTCACTGATTCTTCGGTAATTCTCTTTTACTGCACTTTCATCATCACCTCTTGTAAAGCTGAGATTCATAGACGCAAAAATCCCACTGCTTACACCACCAAGCCTTGTGGTAAAACAATGCACAATGTCCGGAAACTGCTCAAAAGAAGGGTATGTAAGGTAAGTCACTCCATTTTTTTCATTTACCTGCATGTGCGGTTTATTTTCATTATGCCATTCTATGTTCATCTTCTTCTCCTACTCCCGGTTCAGCGGCAAAAATCAAAAGCATTCTTAATCCAGCAGATCTTCTTTCCTTCAATCCCAACCACATCAAACCGGCATCTGACATCCATACTTTTCCAGTGTTTTTTCAGATATTCCACAGCAACTCTGGATATCACCCATTGTTTTCTTGCACCAACTGCCTCCAGAGGATTCCCTGAACACTCGGAGCTTCTGTATTTTACTTCCACAAAAATCAGCCAGCCATCTGCGGTCATCCCTATCAGATCGATCTCCCCCAGCCGGTTTCTGTAATTTCTTTCAAGAATCATAACTCCCTGGGAAACCAGATAATTCGCCGCCAGTTTTTCATAAAAAGCACCTACTCGTCGCTTGTTCGTTTTCATTTAACTCCAAAACATTTATGTGTAGGCATCTTTCGTATATTACACAAAATTCTTTATAAACGTAGTTCTGTGAATCGGGCTTGGACCATATTTTTTCAGTGCTTCGATATGTGCTGCCGCTCCATATCCTTTATTTGATGCAAAACCATACTCCGGCATCACTTTATCATATTCCACCATCATTCTGTCTCTTGTAACCTTTGCAACAATGCTGGCCGCTGCAATGGAAATACTTTTGGCATCTCCTTTTATGATCGGCACCTGTGGAATCGTTACCAAAGGAATGGTCACGGCATCATTAAGAAGGATCTGGGGCACTGGATTTAATTTTCCGATTGCTTCCCGCATTGCCTCATACGTTGCCTGCAGAATATTGATCTGGTCAATTCTCTGGGGGCTTGCCATTCCAATTCCAACGGACACTGCTTCCTTCATGATCACTTCATACAGTTCTTCTCTTTTTCTGGCACTCAGCTGCTTGGAATCATTCAGATACAAAATATTACAATCCCTTGGCAGTATGACAGCGCAGGCTACAACAGGACCTGCAAGGGGACCACGTCCCACCTCGTCAATTCCGCACACATACCCAAGATCCTCATATTTATGCTCAAATTCCTTCATTTTCTCAGTGCGTAAAAGTTCTTTCTGATAAGCAGCCTCTTTCTTATGAAGCTGTTCCATAAGCTTCACTACACCACTTCGTGTATCTTCTTTGTACTTTTTTAAAAGAGCAGCATATTCTTCCGGCTGCGCAGCCTGAATAAGACTTTTTATTTCTCCTATTTTTTCCATACTATGCATCCTCTTCCGGTGCCCATTCCAAAGTGATCCTTCCGATCTTTCCCGAACGGAAATCATCAAACAGAACCAGGGAAGCCTTTGCATAATCCAGTTCTTCTCCCTTCTTCAGACAACCTCTGGAACGCGCAATCGCCTCCAGTACCTGAACAGAAGTTCCTTCCTCCTGAATCTGATAACGTTTTTCCAATAAACCAGAATATTTCCCTCTCAGAAAATCAATAAGTGTAAGGGCCAGCTCTTCCATATTTAAAATATCGTCCTTAATAGATCCAATATATGCAAGACGCATTCCCACTGTTTCATCCTCAAATTTCGGCCAGAGAATTCCAGGAGTGTCCAGCAGTTCTACATTCTTATTCAGACGGATCCACTGTTTTCCCTTCGTTACACCAGGCTTATTCCCAGTCTTGGCACAGGCTCTTCCTGCAAAAGTATTGATAAAAGTAGATTTTCCAACGTTTGGGATTCCTACTACCATGGCACGAATGGGACGGTTCTTGATTCCTCTCCTTCTGTCACGCTCAGTTTTCTCCCTGCAGGCCTCCTGAATAGCCGCCTGAATAGCTTTCATGCCGGCACCGCTGCGGGAATCTACCTTTACCACATGGAAACCTTTTTTCTGAAAAAAATCTTTCCAGGCTTCATTCTGGCGTTCATCGCCAAGATCAGATTTGTTCAAAAGGATCAGTCTTGCTTTATTTTTCCCAAGTTCATCAATGTCCGGATTACGGCTTGCAAGGGGAACTCTGGAGTCTACAAGCTCAATGATCAGATCAATCAGCTTAATATCCTCCTGCATTTGTCTTTTCGCTTTGGTCATATGACCTGGATACCACTGTACGTTCATATTTACCTCATTTTCTGTTATTTATTTCTAATCATTTAACGGTCCAATATCTTTTTTGGGAGAGATCTGGAACCATAATTTTCCTGTTATGTATTTCTTATTCACTCTCCCGATATCGCCATAACGGCTGTCTTCACTGTTATTACGGTTATCTCCCAGCACAAAATACTCTCCTGCCTCCAGGGTAATTGCATTGGCTGCCATTCCCGGATTATTGATCACTGGAAAATCCTTTCCCTCTTTATAGGTCTCACCATTGATCAGGATTCTCCCGTTAACGATCTGAATGGTCTCCCCCGGAAGTCCGATTACCCGTCGGATATGCAGAGCTGCGTCATCGCTTCCATTGGTTCGGAATACAATAATATCCCCTCTTTCAGGTGAAGATGCCTTATATGCAAGCTTATTTACGAAATAACGGCTCCCGACAGACAAAGTAGGCTCCATGGAGCTTTCCTGCATGGTCACTGACTGAAACAGCATCATAGAGGTCAATACGGCAAATATCAGTGTAACTGTTATCTCAAAAACCCAGGTCAGCACTTGCTTCAATTTACCATCTTCCAGTTTCTCTCTTGCATCAGAGAGCGCTTTTTTCTCCATTTTCGTAATTTCCGGCATATTAAAAAGCTGTTCTTTTTCTTTTTTATTTCTTCTGTCGCTCATATCTACTCCAATCGCGTAACAATCACATATTCCTTATTATCTTATCACATATCCAAGGAAAGAAAAAGAAAAAAATGCTGCCCAGACAGTCCTGACGACCATCTGCGCAGCAAATTTCATTTACGATTGAAATTATTTAACAAGCTCTTTAACCTTAGCGGCTTTACCTACACGGTCTCTTAAGTAGTTCAGTTTTGCACGGCGAACTTTACCACGACGAATAACCTCTACCTCTTTTACATGAGGAGAATGAAGTGGCCATGTTTTCTCAACACCAACACCGTTGGAAGACTTTCTTACTGTGAAAGTAGCTCTGGTGCTTCCGCCCTGTTTCTTTAATACAGTTCCTTCGAAGATCTGGATACGCTCACGGTTACCCTCTTTGATCAGAGCATGTACTCTTACAGTATCTCCTACGTTAAACTGTGGTACTTCTTTTTTCAGCTGTTCTGCTTCGATGTTTTTAATAATTTCGTTCATTTTATTCTCTCCTTATTCTCTGGATGTTCTTAATACCCATCACGGTAACAGCGGACCATCTTTTTTCACAACATAAGTGATTATACTATAGTTATTTTCCAATTGCAACTATTATTTTGTAAATTCAAAGGCCAATTCAAAGAAAAAACATAGAAATCTACCAACAGATAACCTCACAGCCAGTCTCTGTCACCAGAACGGTTACTTCCCACTGGGCGGAAGGCATTCCATCTTCGGTGCGGACTGTCCAGCCATCTTCCTCGTCTGTATATACTTCATCACTTCCCATATTCACCATTGGCTCAATGGTAAACATCATTCCAGGCTCCATGATCACGCCGCTGTTTTCCTCGGAAGTATAACTCACCCAGGGATCTTCGTGAAATTCCAGTCCAATACCGTGTCCGCCGATTTCTTTTACAATTGTATATCCGTTTTCGAGAGCATGCATATGCACAGCGTGTCCCATATTACCAATAGGCTCCCATGGCTTCACTTTTGAAATACCGATTTCCACACACTCTTTTGTCACACGGACCAGTTTTTCCTTTTCAGGGCTTACATTTCCAATACAGAACATACGGGATGAATCAGAGAAATAGCCGTTATAGATTGTGGAAACATCTACATTCACAATATCACCATCTTTTAATATCTCATTCTCAGATGGAATTCCATGACACACTACTTCATCAATAGAGGTGCAGACACTTTTGGGATAGCCCTCATAATTCAAAGGTGCCGGAATCCCACCATGCCGAACGGTTTCCTCATGTACCCAACGATCAATTTCTTCTGTGGTAACTCCTGCTTTAATATGTTCAGCCACATAATCAAGAACAGCAATATTAATCTTGCAGCTTTCTTTAATTTTTTCAATCTGTTCCGGAGTTTTAATCAGTTTATGATCCAGCAAAGGATAGCCTTTCTGTTTCAGGATTTCTACCTTTGTATCAAAAGCCTCATGGCATTTTTTATATTTTTTTCCACTTCCACACCAGCATGGATCATTACGTCCGATTTTTGTTGACATTTCATTCTCTCCTTTTATCTGTGACTGTCTCTATGGCAATCTATTTTCTTTTGCAATAAATTTATTTGAAATCACTCTGTTTTTCATTTTATACTTTAAACAGACAAATTGCAACTGATTTTAACATCCAGTAAAATCAACTGTACTGTTTTATAATATGCATATAAAAAGAGTATTTCATTTTCCTGCTAAAGAAATTTGAAATACTCTTTACATTTTCGCGGGCATAAAACATGTCACGCCTCACTTATTCATCATTTCCAGACATAATCTTGCTTAATTCATCAATCATCTCGTCATCTTTCAGCCGGAACTTAACCTCAACACGACGGGATGCCTCTTTATCGACATTCCCATTTGCATCCAATATAGGATTTGCCATGGAATGTCCATTTACAGTAAGATAATCCTGAAGGTCCAGACTCTGGTCTTCTGTCAGGAAATCACCTTGAATATCAAGAAGATACTGTGCCACAGCAAGGGAACGCTGCTGAGACAATTCCAGATTATAAGCGTAATCTCCGTCTGTATCTGTATAACCATCAATAATGATTTCAGCCAGATAATTCTTATATGTATCTTCCATCAGTACTTTGCAGTAAATCGGAAGCACATTGCGAAGCGCCTCCTTACCTGCATCTGTAAGCTCTGATTCATCTACATCAAACAAAACACTTGCATCCAATGTCATGGCACCTGTCTGTGCATCCAGATTTACATTAATATTGTTATTCTTAAATTCTTTCTGAAGTGCTTCCACTACTTCTGCCTTAACACCGATAATATTGTCAATTTTGGTCTGCTGCTGGGTTAAAAGCGTGGTTTTTTCATCCAGGTCTGTCTGCTGCTGAGCCAGAAGCGCCTGCTGTTCTTTCAGCTTAGCCTCCTGCTCTGCCAGTGTCTGTGCCAGTGCTGTCAACTTCTCATCCTTTGTTTTAATTGTACCTTCCTGTTCCTTAATGGTATTCTGCTTGGCAAGAAGATCCGCTGTATACTCTGCCTGCAGGGCCAGCTTCTCATCTCTTTCCTGAATACTCTCGTCGTAGCTCTTCTGAGCCTGAAAAAGCGTCAATGACATGATCAGTATGAAAAGAAGCAGAACACCAGCCATTACATCGGAATAGGATCGCCATACATTAAATCCCCCATCCCCTGATTTTCTTTTTTTGCGCATGTCTATCTCCTCTTATCTGAATAAGCCGAATTTTCCTTTCTGTGCTGCCTTGGAAAGCTCTTTCATATTTTTGTTGATTTCCTCCAGAAGTGCCTGCTGACCTTCATTCTGTTCTGCGATCAGATTACCAAGCTTCTCCATGGAATCATTTCGTCCACCAGAGACCAGAGCTACATCTCTGGTATTAGCAGCAGTCACCTCACCAAGCAGCTTGCGAACCTGCTCCATCGTCTTATAGGAAAGCCTCTGATACTGAGCAAAATCCTCCATCTGTGCAGTAAACTCTTCTGCCATCTTCTGATTGGCGCGGATAAGATCAGTGCCTGCCTGACTGGTACTTCCCACTTTTTCAATAGAAGACGCAGCTGTCTCAACATATTTCTGCATAGCCTGATTGCAGGCAACCCAGAATTTGGCAGCTGACTTCTCTGCATCCTTCAGGTAATCCACCACATGCTGGTAATCCTGCTGCTGCATTTTCTGAATTTCCTGATTTTCGGAAAGAATACGATTAGCCGTAGACATGTACCGGGTCTGCAGACCTCCCATCTCTTTCACCATATCTGTAATTGCCTTGTCCTGTTTATCGTAAGTTTCTGAAAGCTTCTGGCTCATAGTCTGATACATGGCAGATGTGTACGCAGTATTCTCCTTCTGCGCCTTCTTCAGCTGATCCAGTGCCACATTAAAATCACGGAACTGCAGATGGAAGGAATTATTCATCTGCTTCAGGAATTCATCAGAAATCTCTCGGATAGCATCCTCCTGGCATCTGGTTACAGAAGCCACCAGCATATCAAGAGAATCATTCATCTTCTGAAATGTAGGTGTGATAACCTTCTCAAAGCTGTCTGCCATCTGAACAGAGAACTGTTCAGCCATTTGTTTCATGGCACTGGTCTGCAACTTCTGACTTGCAAGAAGCAGGTTTCTGGATTCATTCTCTGCGGTAGGCATTACATAAGAATGAAACTTCTCAAGGAATGCCTGAAGCTCTTCTGTCATGGAAGAGTACTCGCCTTTCATGCCAAAAGTATAAATAATAGAAAAAGAAATACCGTAAATAGAAGTAAGGAACGCTACCTTAATACCTTCTACCAGCGCTGCCACAGAAGATGTCATAGCACTGTAATCTGTGGGTTGAAAATCACGAAGTCCCCATACAAGACCAAGGAAAGTACCCAAAATACCAATACTGGTAAAAATATCCGGCACCATTTCAAGAAGCTTCTTATGAACATGAATATCAAGTTCATCTTCATTAATGAACTCCTCGATATCTCCAAGTCCCTCCTTACTGTTGTTAATGCTGTCTGTGAAGCTGTCCATCTTCTGATCAAGATATTTGTCATCAAACAGCTCTCCAAGATATGTAAGATTCTTAGGATCGGTCTTGCCCGGAGTCTTAAACATGCCATTCAATTCATCTACTGCTCTGTGAAATGCTGTACTGAGATTATTCATGCGGAACATTCCGCCGAACATTGCGATCATATACAGAACTGCAATCACTGCCAGAAATACGAAATTATAAATGGTAGATGACATATTTCCTCTGCCGGCGTATAAAGTCAACGCCGTAGTTCCTGCAAGAACCGCAACAAACAATACAGAATGTGTGATTTTTTTCTTCATTGTCTGCCTCCCCTTTTGGTGTATTTTATAAATTTTTAATGAATAATGGTACATTTTTTATCATAATATCACAATATTCAAATAATAACAAGAAAAAAACATACCCCCGACCAATGAAAAGGACGCTTTTCACCACAGTTCACTGATCAGGGGCATTATATCATATTTCATTTCATCAGGCGTAAACCTTATCTTCCTTCAGGAATCTGGCTTTCGTTCCCTTCACTTCTACCAGATTAATACTGCAGTTAGGCGGCACACAGCCATGCCAAAAGTGCTCAGGATCCTGATACAGATTCTGAAGAAGTGCCCTTACAGCACATCCATGGGAAGATACCAGAACCGTCTTGTCTGCCAGAGAAGGATCTGTTGTTTTCTCCAACCAGAAATCTCTGGTACGATTCAGCACATCCTGGATATTCTCACCATTTTCCGGACGGGGAAACTTTAGCGGATCTCTGAAAAACAGATCAAACTCTTTGCAATCCGATTCCACGGTGTTTCCGGTCCGCATAATATGCCCTTCCAGAACACCAAAATTTATTTCCTGAATCCGTTTATCCGGTATCACTGGAATGTCACGTCCTCCAAGAACCAGCCGGGCTGTCTGTTCTGCACGGGTTAACGGACTGGTAAAACAGATATCGAAATTTACATTTCGCAGAGCTTCCCCAGTTTTTCTTGCAAGGTCAATACCTTCCTGGGCAAGAGGAATATCCGCTGAGCCCTGGGCCTTATGCAGATGATTCCAGGGCGTCAGACCATGTCTCACAATATACAAAAGCATCAGCTTCTCAACTCGATTCCAAGGCCTTCCAGACCATTTAATATTTTCTTCATTGCTGCAGAAATTTCACTCTCTTCCAGAGTCTTGTCATGGGCACGGAACACAAGTGCATATGCCATAGACTTATAACCGCTCTTAATCTGACTTCCCTCATAAATATCAAACAACTGATAGCTCTCCAGGATCTTTCCGCCTCTCTGAACAAGAATATCCTCAATCTGGCCAGCAAGAACCTGCTTCGGAACCAGCATACTTATATCACGGGTTACTGCAGGATATTTGGCAATTCCTGTAAACTTATGATTGAAATTTGCAAATTCCAGAACATTCTTAATATCAATCATAGCGATGTATGCGCGGTCACCAATTCCATAATTGTCTGCAACCAGTGGATGCACCTCTCCAAGATAACCTACGGTTTTTCCTTCATAAATCATATTGGCCTGTCTGCCCGGATGAAGGAACGGTTTCTCACTTGCCGGATCATATTCCATTTTCTTCTTCATACCGATCTTTTCGAAGAATTCCTCGCAGACACCTTTCATGTCAAAGAAATCACCATTTCCATACATACCAAGTGTAAACATCATTCTCTCGTCCGGCAGTTCTGTAAGTGGAAGTGCCTTTGGAAGATATATATTCCCCAGCTCATACAGACGAACATCTTTATTTCTTCTGTTATAGTTGGTTGCAAGAGAGGAAAGCATTCCATTCAGGGTGCTGGTACGCATAATGCTGTAATCCTCTCCAAGAGGGTTGCTGATTGTGATTGCCTGACGAAGCGCATGTCCCTCCGGGATATGCAGCTTATCAAATACCTTAGGGCTCTCAAATGAATAGGTCATACCCTCAGAGAATCCACAGTATTCTGCAATATCTCTTGCGATACTCTCAATGCGAAGCTTAAATGGCATTTTTCCTGCGGTTGCCTCACCGGATGGTAAAGTTGTAGGAATTTTGTCATATCCATAGAAACGCGCAACTTCCTCTGCCACATCCGCCATGCAGTGGATATCCTGGCGGAAAGTAGGTGCTACGATCTCATTTGTCTCCTCATCATAGGTGAGCTCGATCTTTGCAAGATAGCCAAGCATCTCTTCTTTGGAAAGATTTGTTCCAAGAAGACCGTTGATACGATCCGGCTCAAATTTCACACGGGATGGCTGGCTGACCCTGTTGCAGACATCTACCATGCCGCCGACAACCTCACCTGCGCCCAATTCTTCCATCAGCTGGCAGGCTCTGTCAATTGCAGCCTTCGCATTGTTCGGGTCAAGACCTTTCTCAAACTTACCGGAAGCATCTGTACGAAGACCGATTCTCTTGGAAGAAAGTCGGATGTTTGTTCCGTCGAAACATGCTGCCTCAAAAAGAACAGTGTGTACATTATCTGTGATCATGGAATTCTCACCACCCATGATTCCTGCAATTCCAACCGGCTTTTCACCGTCACAGATCATCAGTACGTCCTCATCCATAGTACGTTCCTGACCGTCCAGTGTAACAAACTTCTCATCTTTTTTCGCGCAGCGAACAACGATCTCATGATTGGCAATGGTATCCAGATCATAAGCATGCATTGGCTGTCCAAACTCTTCCATTACATAATTTGTGATATCAACCAGATTGTTGATCGGGCGAATTCCATTAGAAGCCAGGCAGCGCTGCATCCATTTCGGAGATGGTCCAATCTTGATATTTTTAACAACTCTTGCGCAGTAACGTGGGCAAAGCTCTGGTTTCTCTACAGTTACTTTTACATAATCGGAAGCTTTCTCACTGTTTCCTGTTTCTTTTACTTCCGGAGGACAGAATTTCTTGTTAAAAGTAGCAGCTGCTTCTCTGGCAATTCCAAGAACCCCATAACAGTCTACACGGTTTGAAGTAATTTCATATTCAAATACAACGTCATCCAGTCCAAGCGCTTTAATTGCACTTTCACCTACGACTGCATCCTCTGGGAAAATATAAATTCCATATTCCGGAGCTTCCGGATACATATCACGACTGCTTCCCAGCTCTTCAATAGAGCACAACATACCATTGGAAGGTACTCCACGAAGCTTTCCTGCTTTAATTTTAACTCCGCCTGCAGTCAGTTTTCCGTCATGACCTCCAGCTACGCGGCCGCCATCAAGAACAACCGGAACCTTGTCTCCCTCTTTCACATTCGGAGCGCCGGTGACAATCTGAACCACTTCATCGCCCACATTCACCTGACAGATAATCAGTTTATCAGCGTCAGGGTGTTTCTCGATTTTCTCAATCTGTCCGATCACAATTTTCTCAAGATCCGCATCAAGCTTTGTAAATCCTTCTACCTTTGTTCCAGACAAAGTCATTGCATCTGTATATTCCTGTGCGGTTACGTCAAGATCCGGCACATACATTTTCATCCAAGATAATGATGTATTCATTTTTTTAATCCTCTTCTCATTCTATTCTATCTATATAATGTTAGATTTACCTTTTTATCAGAACTGTTTCAGGAAACGAATGTCATTTTCATACAACAGACGCATATCATCAATCTCATATTTCAAAAGTGCGATACGCTCGAGACCAACACCAAATGCAAAACCTGTATATTCTTCCGGATCAATACCGCACATGCGAAGTACATTTGGATGAACAGTTCCACAGCCAAGAATTTCAATCCAACCGGATCCTTTACAGAAACGGCAGCCCTTTCCGCCACATTTAAAGCAGGATACATCAACCTCTGCACTTGGCTCTGTAAATGGGAAATGATGAGGTCTGAATTTTGTCTTTGTATCTGGTCCAAACAGTTCTTTTGCAAATACTTCAAGAGTTCCCTTCAGATCTGCAAATGTGATATTTTTGTCAATTACAAGTCCCTCAATCTGATGGAAGGATGGAGAGTGAGTTGCATCCACCTCATCAGAACGGAATACTCTTCCAGGTGCGATCATACGGATCGGGAGCTTGCCTTTCTCCATGGTACGTGCCTGAACCGGTGATGTCTGGGAACGAAGAAGAATAGAATCTGTAATAAAGAAGGTATCCTGCTCATCTCTTGCCGGATGGTTCTCAGGGATATTCAGTTTCGTAAAGTTATAATCTGCATACTCAACCTCTGGTCCCTCTACAACTTCATATCCCATTCCAATAAAGATACGCTCCACCTCTTCAAGTGCAATGCTGTTTGGATGACGATGACCAATTCTGGATTTTTTAGCAGGGAGAGTTACATCAATAACCTCTGCCTTCATCTTCTCTTCTCTCACTGCTTCCTCCAGTTTCAGTCTGGACTCTTCAAGAAGGCTTTCAATCTTTGCTCTTGTCTCATTCACGAGCTGACCAACTTTTGGTCTTTCTTCCGGTGAAACATCCTTCATTCCTTTTAAGATTGCAGTAAGCTCACCTTTTTTTCCAAGGTACGCAACACGCACATCATTTAATTTGTCCAGGCCTTCGGATTCCTCAATCCTTGCTCTGGCATTCTCAGCCAGTTCCTGAAGTCTTTCTTTCATATCCATGGTTCATTTCTCCTTTATTTTTATTCTCTGCCAGATGAAACGGAATTACTATTACATAAAAAAAGCTCCGTCCCTAAAGGGACGAAGCATATTCCGCGGTACCACCCTGATTCCCGTATGTACGGGCTCTCTCGCCGCTTAACGCGCAGCATCACGTCGCTTCCTACTGAAAATTTCAGAAACGCGGCTCCGGTGCGAAACTCAGAAATCATCTGAACTTAAGGAAGCTTCCAGCCGATGGCTTCCTCTCTCTGCAAGAAAATAATCTCCTAAAAACACCTTCCTGGCTTTTTTCTCTTTCAATACTATGCCACATCAGAGTAAATCTGTCAAGACATTTATTCTTCTTTCATTTCTTTATCATCCGGAGTATTCTGTATTGTTTTTTTCTTTTTGGCAGGCTCTTTTTCCGAATCATTTTTCTTCCCCTTCTCATGTTCACGCTCTGCTTCATCGTGCTCACGACTTAACATCTCTCTCATAGATGCCTGAGCCATTCTGAACTGTTTTTCAAAATAAGCATTGATCTCAGCTCCGTACAGCAGCAAATTCATACAGATGTAAAGCCACAGCATAACCATAATCAACGCTGTCAGGCTTCCGTACATATTACTGAAGCCTGGAAACATATCAAAATAGATAGAGAAGAAATAGGAAAATAATGACCATCCTGCGGCAATAAGAATTGCTCCAGGAACCTGACTTTTAAAAGTGGCTTTACGGTTTGGCAGCATTTTATACAAAATCAGAAAAACCAAAAATAATCCTGCAAAAACCAGTGCAGTTCTCGCTCCTGTAATTCTTCCAATCACTTTTCCAAGAATAGGAACATATTGTCCTGCCACATTCTGAATCTGATTTCCCAGTACCAGCATAAGCAGACTTGCTATAATGGCAAGTCCAAACATAAAAGTATACACTACCGCATACAGTCTGGTCACCAGCCAGTTACGCGTTTCCTTCACATGGTAAATCGTATTCAGCCCATTGGTAAGAGACTGCATAGCCTTACCGGCTGACCAAAGCGCCATAATAGCCGTGATCGGTACTACCGCTATGCTCCTTCCATAAACCTCAGATACAATAGTCAGTACAAAATTCTGTATATTATGAGGCACAAATGCCCGAATAGTCTCACTGACCATATTATAGGTCAGTGGTGTATAACGGATCATAGTTGTAAGAAACAGAATAAACGGAATAAAAGACATTATCAGAAAGTAAGCAGCCTGCGCCGCATATGCACCCACATGATCTCCCATTGCTCTGTCCATAAAACCAAGCAGCAGCTGGAAAACACTCTGTTTTTCTTTCTTCTTATCCATATAATTACTCCTGTTGCGTTTTCAAAATCATTTTTTGTATCATATCACGAAACAGAAGTTCTGTCTACTCCCAGCCAGTTATTCAAAGACTCCAGGGTAATATCCCGATAAAAATAATTGAGAATTTCCTGCCAGGTATACCCTTTCTTTGCCATTTCATTGGCTCCATTCTGGCTCATTCCAACACCATGCCCATAACCTTTTCCCTGTATCCGTACAGTCTGCCCCTTTTCTATCTTCAGTTCAAAATAGGCGCTTGGAAGAAGACTGCTGCCCTTTACCCTGCTTCCATCTTTTTCTGTTACAAGAAAACCTGAGGGAGAAAAAAATTCCCTGATTTCATACTCTCCATTTATCTGTACGGAACAATTATCTTTTATAAGTTCAACTCCTGTGACAGCACCACTGGTACTTTTTTTTACAATCTGAAGGCCTTCAAGTTTACCATCGCCTTCCAATTTTCCAGCTCTCTTCTCCAGAGTTTCCCAGGGAATTTCCACACTCCAGCTGCTCCATGGCATATTCTGGTCAAAATCACATTCCACACTTTTCAGATAAGAAGCCGCCCGATCTGCTCCCCATATTTCATCTGTACTTGTCTGACCTGCTGATGTGGAAAAATAATAAGCTGTAATCGGTTTTCCATTCTGGCACATAATCAATCCTTTCGTTTCCTGCACCGCCTGACTGGTTTTTTCATCTGCTACAAAATTTCCATATACCTGATAGTTCACACTGTCATCTACATCTGCATCATATTCTTCCTTCAGGCTTTTTTCCTGAATCTGGCAGATGGCATAAGTTCTGGCACAGACAGCCTGTGCCATAAGTGCCTCTTTCTCATAAGAAGAAGGCATTTCACTTGGTACAACACCTTCCAGGTAAGTCTCCAGCGGCAGTTCATTAATAAGAAGCAAGCCCTTATCCATTTTTCTGATTTCCAAAGTTCCGTAATACACAGGTGGATTCTGAGCTCTGCGAATTGAGGGAACAGCAATTCCAGTATCCCCGCCCTCCAGAATCAGAGCCCCATTTTGAAGCTCTGTTGATTCTGCATTATAGATACATTCCTTTCCTTCCTGATTTACCGTCACGGATGAATGATAACAGGATAACTGTGCTGAATCAGTAAGAAGAACACGAATGACAGGTTCTGTCATTTTTTTCGACATGGTTTCCTCGGTCTCTGTCCTCATCTTCCTACTGTCTCCTTCTGTCTCAACATTTTCTTCTTTTTCACTCTGATTTATCTGTGCCGCTTTTCCAAACAGCAACAGCCATCCTAACAATACGATTAAAAAATAGTTTAGTTCATAAAAAAATCTGGTCTTCTTCATGCTTAAATATATGAAGAAAACCAGATAAAAATATCTGCATTACCGTTATTTTTTTATACCAAATTTATATGCAGTAAAGGACTGATACTTCTCTCCTGCCTCCAAAACAGGTGAATGGAAAGCTTCCACATTCACTGCATTCGGCTCAACCTGTGTCTCAAGGCAAAAGCCCTCGCGTTTGTTATAAGTATGTCCATTCTTACCTTTCTCATCAATCACAAAATTACCCGCATAAAACTGTACGCAGGGACAATCCGAAATGACATCCATGGTGATTCCGGAAGTCTCATTATATGCCGTAGCAATAATCCTTCTGTTTCCCTTTGCATAGTTATCCGTCACATAATTGTGATCATATCCACCGGTAAATTTCAATTGCTGGAAATCAGCCTCAATCTCCTGACCAATCTTCTTCGCTCTGTTAAAATCCATCGGAGTACCTGCAACCGCAGCATACTCACCTGTGGGAATAGAAAATTCATCCACCGGATTATAATCTCTGGCATGAATTGTAAGGTAGGTATCAAGAACCTTACCGCTTCCTTCTCCTGTAAGATTAAAATAAGAATGATTCGTCATATTCGCCAGTGTAGCTTTATCACTGATTCCACTGTAATAAATCTGCAGCGTATTCTCCTCAGTAAATTCATATGTAACAGCTACCTGGAATTCTCCCGGAAAACCATTCTCACCATCCGGACTAATCCTGAAAAAAGTAACAGCATTTTTTACTGAATCTGTATTCTTCACTGTCCAGACCTTCTTCTCAAATCCATCAGGACCACTGTGAAGATTATTAGCATTCTCATTTCTGCCAAGCTGATATTCATGACCATACAGAGAAAATCTTGCTCCTGCAATACGATTTCCACTTCTTCCGATAATTGCACCAAAGAAACAGCCATTCACCTCATACTGCTGAACATCATCATATCCAAGAACTACATCTATAAGCTTTCCGTCTTTATCCGGAACACAAAGCTTCACAAGAATGGCACCATAATCCATAACTTCTGCATAAGCTCCGGACTGATTCTCCAGACGATATAACGTAATCTCTTCCCCAGATGTTAATTCTCCGAATCTCTTTGCTGTAACACCCATGTAACCTGCCTCCCTGTTCTAAAAAATCCCAGAATGCCGTTCCCTTTCTTTTGACGCCTAGCTAACCGCTAGGTGGGTATCCTCAACAGAACATCTGCCTACCACAACGAGAGGTCTGACATCCGCACTGCGATCTTGGATTCCCTTGATGTCAATGTAGGTTCAAAAATAAAAGGGGTCTCGCACATCCCAGGATTCATTTTTCTAAAAGTAATTATACTCTAGTATATACTGTTTTTCAACAGAAAATGCACAAATTCTTTTTACAGAATTTTACGAAAAAGACATATTCTTTTTACATTGGCTTATCTGATTCCAAGAATATCCTTTACTGTAGCAGGCATATCTTCAGCATCCACCACCCTGTCATGAAGGACCGGCGCTGTGCGGATATCATTAACCGCCTTTGGAACAGCTACTCCGGAAATTTTTTCAAGTGCATCTGCAAGTCCGAAGTCATCCAGATTCTCATGTCCCTCTGCGATTGCATCCATAACACTTCTTGTAAATTTATACGGGCTCGCTGTAGACGCGATCACTGCCGGAGCATTGTCACTGGTTTCTTTTACATATTTTTTGTATACGCCTGCTGCAACCGCTGTATGCGTATCAATCACATAATCACTTGCCTTATATACTTCACGGATTGCTTCCTTTGTTTCCTCTTCCGTACAATAATTTCCATAAAAATCTGCCAGCTGAGATTTCATTTCAGGTGTAATAGTGTATTCGCCGCCTCTGGAAAGATTCTCCATAAGCTTCGCACATTCCTCTGGATTTTCTCCAGCAATGCGGTAGATCAGACGTTCCAGGTTGCTGGAAATCAGAATATCCATGGATGGGGAGCTTGTAAGGATGAAATCACGCTTTCTGTTATATGTGCCAGTGGAGAAGAAATCAAATAATACTTTATTCTCATTGGATGCACAGATCAGCTTATGCACCGGAAGTCCCATCTGTTTTGCATAAAATGCAGCCAGAATATTTCCAAAATTACCAGTGGGAACTACCACATTGATTTTTTCTCCTGGCTGAATCCTGCCCTGACGAATCAGGCTTGCATATGCATATACATAATATACAATCTGTGGAACAAGACGGCCAATATTAATAGAATTTGCAGATGAAAACTGGAAACCGGCCTCTGCAAGTTCTGCTGCCATTGCCTTGTCATTAAACATATTTTTTACAGCAGTCTGGGCATCATCAAAATTACCAGTGATGCCAACAACATAAGTGTTCGCACCCTTCTGAGTCACCATCTGTCTCTCCTGAATAGGACTTACACCATGCTTCGGATAAAATACAATAATCCTGGTTCCAGGTACATCTGCAAAACCAGCCAGTGCGGCTTTACCTGTATCACCGGAAGTGGCTGTCAGAATCACGATCTCATTTTCCACATGATTCTTTCTTGCCGCAGTGGTCATAAGATATGGCAGAATAGAAAGTGCCATGTCCTTGAACGCAATTGTCGGACCATGAAAAAGTTCCAGATAATATGCTCCGTCAGCTTCCTTCAAAGGTGCAATCACATCCGTATCAAATTTACTGTCATATGCACTGTTAATACAGGCACGCAGTTCTTCTTCCGTAAAGTCCGTAAGAAGACGGCTCATTACCTGGTAAGCAGTCTCCTGATAGGTCATCTGTGAAAGTTCATCCATAGAAACATCAAGTGCCGGAATCTGTGTGGGCACAAACAATCCTCCATCTTCAGAAAGTCCCTTCAAAATAGCCTGGGAAGCGGTTACTGGTTCTCCTTTTCCTCTGGTGCTCTGGTACATTACCTGCATTTGTCATTCCTGCCTTTCGCTTATTGTATAAATGCCTTTTATTTTCGCATTCGACTTTACAGGTATTATACATACTTCACTGCGCTAAATCAACACCAAATTTGAAAAAGCCGCCTGAAATAATTTCAAATAATTTCAGACGGCTCATAACCCCTTATTTTCCTGAACTCTATTTTTTTACCATCTGGACAACATCTTCCTCATCTTCAGTCTTTTGAGAGGAACTGTCCATTGAATCAGTTTTATCCGGATATGTATAAAATTCATGGACTCCGTATTTAAATAATTTCTTCAGATCTTTATCAAACCAGGATATATTCTGCTTTTCTGCTGCTGAGCGCTGAATAAAAAACAGAGCTCCCTGAGAATAATCAACACCTTCTAATGCCTGTTTTACAGCTTCTCTGGTTTTATCGGACACAGTCACTTCATAAAAGCTTCCATCGTAAATAGGTGAAAACTGGGGAACACCATTTTTCTGATCAAAAATAACATCTGTAACTGTACTTGGAAACTCACTGTCAGATACACGGTTCATAATAACATTTGCAATCAGAATACGTCCCTTCACGTCTTCTGTGCCAGCCTCCGCTTCCACAATATGAAGCAGATTCTCATAATCATAATCAGACATCAGCTTGGCATTTACAGATACAGATACGGCAGCATCAAAGCTGTCAACGGTACCTGCCATAGAATCTCCTACGTTCAATTCTGCAGCATTTCCCTTTACCTTTTTCACCCTCTGCCCAACCATTACTCTTTCACAGGATGTACCAATACGGGCAACAGAGGTTCCTGCAGCAGGGCTGTCAGCAACACTTGTAACCATGCCTGCAATACCTGTAGGCAGTGTATAATTGATCGTTCCTGCAGATGCTGATTCCTCCTCTGAATCCGAAGCCGCATACACCTGACTTCTCTCGCCTGATTCTGATACCTTTGATCCAATTGCCAAAATCATCGCCAACGCGGCGCAGGCGCTAAGAGCTACAAAATTATGCACAGAAGATTTCCCATTCTTTTTTCTCTGGTCTTTTCCCCTGAAAGATGTTACATCTTGTAAACTTGTTTTTAATTTCATATTCTTCTTTCCTTGCACTTTTGTTATGTTTTGATTTCTTAAATTATATATTTTGTAACATTTTCGTAATGTATGGGAAAATTATATTTAATAACAGTCAAAATGTCAAGTGATTTTTATAGTAATCCTCCCATTTTCTCTCAAAATAGGTAAAAAAAGAAAGGGTGCGCGCCAAAATAACGTTCTATTTTCAAAAACGTCTGTAACATTTTTGAAAAACATCCGTTTTTATTTTCCCCTTCATTCTCCCCGTTATGTGCTTTTTTATCTCTTTGCAAGTACGATTATATCTTCGTTTTATCTGTTACGTCAAGAATTTCTCATCGTCTTATTTTGACAAAAAACTGTAAGCAATTTAAAAATGTGCCGCAAAATGCAGCACATTTCTATAATGAATATGAAAATTAAAACTTTAATCAACGATTGTTAATAGCTGTTACAAGTGCATCAATGGAAGCACGGATAATATCCGGGTCTACGCCGGCTCCCCACGCCATGGTTCCGTCAGGTTTCTTGATTCCAACATATGCTATAGCCTTGGAACTGGAGCTGCGCTCTAACGCATGCTCCTGGTATACTTCCAGAGAATACTTCAATTCATATGCTTTCTTCAGGGCATTGCTCACTGCGTCAAGACGTCCATTTCCCACAGCCTCTGTGGTAATTGTTTTTCCATTAAATGTGGAGGTTACCTTAGTTGTAATTCCTTCGCTTGTCTGCTGGAAATGCACTTCATTAATGCTGTAGGGCTGTCCAACATTCTCAAAAGTCTTTTTGAACAGATCAAAGATTTCATCTGGATGAAGCTCTTTATGAAGGTGATCGGAAACACCTTTGGCCGCGTAACCCATTGCCTCACGCATTTTGGGCGGAAGGTTCAGACCGTATTTTGTTTCCAGAATGTAGCCTACGCCACCTTTACCAGACTGGCTGTTGATACGGATAACATCTGCGTCATAATTACGTCCCACATCTGTAGGATCAATCGGAAGGTAAGGAACTGTCCAGCTATTCGGATCTTTTTCCTCAATCCAGTGCATGCCTTTTGCAATTGCATCCTGGTGAGATCCTGAAAATGCTGCAAAAACAAGAGCTCCACTGTATGGGCTTCTCTCTCCAACTGTCATTCCAGTGCAACGCTCATATACCTCACAGATGTGCGGCATATCGGAGAAGTCAAGCTTCGGATCTACTCCCTGAGAATACATGTTCATTCCAAGTGTTACAATATCAACATTACCCGTGCGCTCGCCGTTTCCAAAAAGAGTTCCTTCGATACGGTCTGCACCTGCCAGAATACCCATCTCTGAATCAGCAACACCACATCCTCTGTCATTATGAGGGTGTAATGACACAATGACATTTTCACGATGCAGCATATTTTTACACATGTACTCCACCTGACTTGCATATACATGCGGCATGGAATGCTCCACTGTTACCGGAAGATTGATAATACACTTGTTGTCCGGAGTTGGCTGCCATACATCGATAACTGCATTGCAGACCTCAAGAGCATATTCCGGTTCCGTTCCTGTAAAGCTTTCAGGACTGTATTCAAACTGGAAATTTCCTTCTGTCTGTTCAGCCAGTTCTTTTAATAATTTTGCACCTTCTACTGCAATCTTTAAGATTTCTTCTTTAGACTTTTTAAATACCTGCTCACGCTGGGCAACAGATGTAGAATTATATACATGAACAATCGCTTTGGGTGCGCCTTTTACAGCTTCGAAGGTTTTACGGATAATATGCTCCCTTGCCTGAGTAAGTACCTGAATAGTAACGTCCTCCGGAATCAGGTTGCGATCGATCAAAGTACGAAGAAAAGTGTACTCTGTTTCAGAAGCAGCCGGAAATCCAACTTCAATTTCTTTAAAACCAATCTGCACAAGAAGCTTAAAAAATTCAACTTTCTGTTCAAGACTCATAGGAATCACAAGCGCCTGGTTGCCATCGCGAAGATCCACAGAACACCATGCCGGTGCCTTATCAATGTAATCCTTTTTTGTCCAGTCCATACAGTTTTCCGGTGGAAGATAATACTGTTTTTTGTATTTGCTTACATTCATCATTTCTTTATTCCTCCATATTGTAATTTAGTTTTTCTTCTTTGTTGCAGAAAGTTTTTATTACAGAACAAAGCGGACAAGTCCGCTTCAAACACCCTAAATCCCTCAATCTTTGAGGGACTTGTTACGCTTTGCGCATCAGATGGCGTCTGCTTCAGAAGACATATTCCACATGCATTCGGTCGCATCATCGCGAAATGTTTTTATGTAATAGAAATATTACGAATTACATAAAAAAAGCCCTCCGACTCTGCACACATACAGGTGCAAGAGACGGAAGACATACATCCTACGCGGTACCACTCTCATTTCATGAATCAAATCCATACACTCAACGGATACGGGAATATTCCTTATATCCTTTCCATATAACGGTGGATCCCGTCTGCGTCTACTCCTACTTTTTATAACCTGCAAGCAGTTTCAAGCAGCTACTCCAAGGCGAGTTCTACAAATCCCTTCCATCATCTCACACCAACCAATGACTCTCTGCGCTCCGGTTTCTGTATACTATTCCTTATCAAAGTATTTCTCTTATATACTTTCTGTATTATTTACATTAACATTTTTCCAGTCATTTGTCAATGACCAATCGGGGCAACAGGATTTGAACCTGCGACCTCACGGCCCCCAGCCGTGCGCGCTACCAAGCTACGCCATACCCCGTGAACAGTTGGTATTTTACCAAATATTGCAAAAAAAATCAACTGTTTTTTCAGAAAATCGGTATTTTTTCAATAATGTAAAAGAAGAACGTGAAGTCTCTTCAGTTTCCAGAGCTTCACGTTCTATTTGCTCAATGCTGACTGTTAATGTAATTAACCAGTCCTTCAGCCTTAATTATCTTCTGCATGAATTCCGGAAAAGCCTGACCTTTAAACTGTGTACCTTTGGTACGATTATAGATCATACCGGAATCAAAATCCACTTCTACTTCATCACCATCATCAATTCCCTTACTTGCTTCCGGACACTCGATAATAGGAAGTCCAATATTGATGGCATTTCTGTAAAAAATTCTTGCAAAAGTTTCCGCAATAACACAGCTCACGCCGGCTGCCTTGATTGCAATCGGTGCGTGTTCACGTGAAGAACCACAGCCGAAATTCTTGGCTGCAACTATAATATCACCTTTCTTCACCCTTTTTACAAAAGTATTGTCAATATCTTCCATACAATGAGTCGCCAGTTCCGCCGGATCTGAGGAATTCAGATAACGCGCCGGAATAATAACATCTGTATCTACATTATCTCCGTATTTAAAAACTCCGCCTTTTGCCTGCATGGTAAATACTCCTCCTTATAATCCCAATTCTTCCGGTGCACAAATATAACCAGTTACTGCACTTGCTGCAGCCACTGCCGGGCTTGCAAGATAGACTTCTGAATCCACATGCCCCATACGGCCCACAAAATTTCGGTTTGTAGTTGAAATACAACGCTCACCGGCCGCCAGAATGCCCATATATCCGCCAAGGCACGGACCGCAGGTAGGTGTGCTTACAACTGCTCCGGCTTCAATAAATATTTTAAGGAGTCCCTCTTCCATTGCCTGCAGATATATTGCCTGTGTAGCAGGAATCACAATACAGCGGATTCCCTTCTTAACCTTACGGCCTTTCAGAATTTCCGCAGCAACCCGAAGATCATCAATGCGTCCGTTCGTACAGGATCCAATCACAGCCTGATCCACAATAACCTGTCCATCAATTTCGGAGATAGTTTTTGTATTTTCAGGTAAATGAGGAAATGCAACTGTCGGCTCTAACGTACTGAGATCAATTGTATACTCTGCCTCATAAACAGCATCTTCGTCAGCTTCATATGTCTTATATGGACGTTTGGAATGCTCCTCCATGTATTTGACGGCAAGATCATCGACTGGGAAAATACCATTCTTTCCACCTGCTTCAATGGCCATATTTGCAATGGTAAAACGATCATCCATAGATAGATTCTTAATTCCCTCTCCTGTAAACTCCATAGATTTATAAAGAGCTCCATCCACACCGATCATGCCGATAATATGTAAAATTACATCTTTACCACTCACCCACTTTTTTGGTTTTCCTACAATATTAAATTTAATTGCAGAGGGTACCTTAAACCAGGCTTTTCCAGTTGCCATTCCAGCTGCCATATCTGTGCTTCCTACGCCTGTGGAAAAAGCCCCCAGAGCTCCGTATGTACAGGTGTGTGAGTCTGCTCCGATGATCACATCTCCAGCAACTGTAAGACCTTTTTCCGGAAGAAGCGCATGCTCAATTCCCATCTGTCCCACATCAAAATAATTGGTAATATCATGACGACAGGCAAATTCACGGACACATTTGCAGTGTTCCGCAGATTTAATATCCTTATTAGGGATAAAATGATCCATTACCAGTGCAATTTTATCTTTATCAAATACAGAATCTACGGTCATCTTATCCATCTCATGAATCGCAACCGGAGAAGTGATATCATTTCCAAGAACAAGGTCAAGCTGTGCCTCTATCAGCTGTCCTGCTTCTACATGATCCAACCCCGCATGAGCTGCCAGGATTTTCTGAGTCATTGTCATTCCCATTTTTATTTTCCTCCTGATCTATTGTATGTTGCTATTTTAGCACACTTTCTGTTATAATTACAATACATATTAATCATATTTATTATAACTAATAGTTATATTGTCAGGAGGAAATAATGCAGGAAAATCTGTCACTTTATCATGTTTTTTACACTGTAAGCCGTACCGGTAATATTTCAGCTGCTGCCAAAGAGCTATACATCAGTCAGCCTGCCATCAGCCGTTCTATCCAAAAACTGGAAGATAATCTGGATACCACTCTTTTTAAACGCAGTTCCAAGGGTGTAGCCCTTACTCCAGACGGACAGCTTCTATATAAAAAGGTAAAAGCAGCATTCCAGCTTCTTTCAGAAGGGGAAGACTCTATTCTTCATAACCGTTCCAGAGAAATTCCCAGGCTGCGCATCGGTGCCAGTACGACACTTTGCAAATATGTCCTTATGCCCCGGCTGAAAGATTTTATTTCTGCCAATCCACAAATACGTATTACCATCTCCTGTCAGTCCACTTATCAGACATTAAAACTTCTAGAAGAAGATCAGATAGATATCGGGCTGATCGGCCGTCCACAAAAGCTGTCAGGATATGAATTTATACCTTTGCTGAAAATACAGGATACTTTCGTTGCTACCAGACAATATCTGGAAAATCTGGAACAGCTTTATCCGGAAGAATCTTTTTATCACACAGCTACCTTCATGCTTCTGGATGAACAGAACATTACCAGACAGTCTGTCAATACTATATTACATGAGCATCAGATGAAGCTGGGACACATTCTTGAGGTCAGCACCATGGACCTTCTGATTCAGTTTGCTCAGGTCGGTATGGGCATTGCCTGCGTGATAAAAGAATTTGTAAAAAAAGAACTGGACATGGGAATGCTTGTGGAAGCTCCTATGGGGCTTAGCTTTCCATCCAGGGAAATCGGTTTTGTGTACCGAAAAGGAAACGACAGTCAGGAACTGCTGACGCTTCTAAAATCCGGGTTTCCCCTCGGGGTCCTTTAACTCCGCTTTTGCTCCGTTAAAGTAGCGCAAATAAAAAAATCCGGGTTTCCCTCGGGAACCTTTAACTCCGCTTTTGCTCCGTTAAAGTAGCGCAAATAAAAAAATCCGGGTTTCCCTCGGGAACCTTTAACTCCGCTTTTGCTCCGTTAAAGTAGCGCAAATAAAAAAATCCGGGTTTCCCCGGATTTTTTTATTTGCTTAGTTATTAATAAGCTTATCTTCACCGTTCCAGCTGTAGAGCTTACGAATCTCTTCGCCAACTTTCTCTGATGGATGCTCAGCAGCTTTCTTTCTCATAGCTTTGAAGTGTACCTGACGTCCAGCCGGGCTCATGTCAAGCAGGAAGTCTTTAGCGAAGGTACCATCCTGAATATCGGAAAGGATCTTCTTCATAGCTTTCTTTGTCTCATCTGTAATGATCTTCGGTCCTGTGATGTAATCGCCATACTCAGCTGTGTTGGAGATAGAATATCTCATTCCAGCGAAGCCTGACTGATAAATCAGGTCTACAATCAGTTTCATCTCGTGGATACACTCAAAATAAGCGTTTCTTGGGTCATAACCTGCCTCGCAGAGAGTCTCGAAGCCAGCCTGCATAAGAGCACAAACACCACCGCAAAGTACTGCCTGCTCACCAAAAAGGTCTGTCTCTGTCTCTGTACGGAATGTAGTCTCAAGAAGTCCTGCTCTTGCACCACCAATGGCAAGTCCATATGCAAGTGCTTTGTCAAGTGCTTTTCCTGTGTAATCCTGCTCAACAGCCACCAGACAAGGAGTTCCCTTACCAGCCTGGTACTCGCTTCTTACTGTATGTCCCGGTGCCTTTGGAGCAATCATGGTAACATCTACATTCTTTGGTGGAACGATACATCCAAAATGAATATTGAAGCCATGAGCAAACATAAGCATGTTGCCTTCCTCAAGGTTTGGCTCAATATCATTCTTATACATATCAGCCTGCTTCTCGTCGTTGATCAGAATCATGATGATATCAGCTTTCTTAGCTGCTTCTGCTGCTGTATATACTTTAAATCCCTGCTCTTCAGCTCTCTTCCAGGATTTGCTGCCTTCATAAAGACCGATAATGACATCGCATCCGGACTCCTTCAGGTTCAGTGCATGAGCATGTCCCTGGCTGCCGTATCCAATAATTGCGATTGTTTTTCCATCTAATAAAGAGAGATTACAATCTTCCTGGTAAAAAATTCTTGCTGACATTTTCGTTTCCTCCTACTGTATTAAAACTTAAAAAATATATCGTTAAGGGTATATATATGCTTATTCTGTGCATAATCATTCAATGCCATGGCACATATCCCTTAGCAAACTATAAATACTTTACCCCGTGAGAGCCTCTTTCAAGTCCCATAACACCAGCTCTGGCCAACTCCAGAATCTCGTAGTCACTCATCAGATTAATAAATGCTTCCAGTTTTGTCTTGCTGCCGGTCATCTCCACGATCAGAGAATCCTTGCTTACATCCACTACCTTGGCACGAAAAATATCTGCTATGGAAACAATTCCCTGTCTCTGTTCCGGTGCTACTGCAACCTTCACCAGAACGGTCTCGCGAACAACGCTCTCAGACGGATCCAGAACCTTAATATCCCTTACGTCCACAAGCTTCGCCAGCTGTTTCACGATCTGATCAAGAATCGTGTCGTCTCCACTGCACACTACTGTTATACGGGTATAATTCACATCTGCTGTAACTCCAGCAGTAATACTGTCAATATTATAGCCACGGCGGCTGAACAATCCAGCAATCCGACTGAGCACACCTGACGTATTATCAACTAATAAAGATAAAATCCTATTTTGCATAAAATAATCCTGCTTTCATACTTCAGATTGATATGGTTACCATTATAACAACATAATTTAATTTGTCAATGCTACATCTCAAAAAAGTTTTAATGTTTTATTGTATTAAAGCATGTTTTCATATCAGATACTTACTCTGTAAATCTGTTACTGTCTTTGGGTTCAGATAAAGTCCTTTTCGCAAAAAGCGCTCCACATTCCCATATTCCACATAAATTGTCCGGAACATCCGGTCCAGATACTCTTCTTTTACTTTAAAAAGTGCGGACACCTTGTTCACATTTGCAATGCTGTCCAGATGGTTTGCCTCAAGATAACGAAGCATATAATCCAGTTCCCCTGCCAGGTATACGTTGGACCGCATAAAATCCTCCCGGATCACATCACGGTGAACTCCAAGTGTACAAAGAAGAAGTGCAGTTGTCACCCCTACCCGGTCTTTTCCCCAGCTGCAATGCCATAGGGCAGCTCCATTATCATGATGGAGCAGCACATCTATAAATCTGGCACACTGCTTCACAGAATACTGGTCTTTTACGAAGTTCTCATACTGCTTTTCCAGAAGCCTTTCAATATCTCCGTCATAATCCAGCACCTGGCGGAGCATTCCATCAGACTGCAGCATTCCAAGAACACTTCCAGGGGAATCACTGATCAACTCTTCATCGATCATTGGAATATAATAATATTCAACCCCCTTCATTACAACATCAGGTTTCTCATTTCGCTCTGTCTGGTCTCTGAGATCGATCACAGTTTTCAGCTTGCATTCCTCCTGCAAAACAATCCCGTCTGCCATGGAAGCATGATAAAGATTTCCGCTGCGAATAAGCTTTCCTGGAAGAATATGCCGTCCATCCTTTGTGGCGATTGCCCCCAGATCCCTTGTATTTGGAAGACTCTGAAGGGAAAGCCGGCTGCCTTTTGGAAAACCGGTGGCCATCTCCGGATTAAGAAGTCCCAAAATCCGCAGACAATCCTGCGCTTCATGCTCAGTCATTTCAAACCGGTATCGCTTCTTCCGTCTGGTAATAATCACCAGATAATTGGAAATCATCTGTTTCACTGTTGTTTCTGCATTTTCGCCTTCCCGATGGATATAAGCCCAGACAATATCCCGACATGGGAGATTATTCTGTATCATATGTCTGAAAAAGATCAGATTTCCATCTTCTACACGAATCTTACCGTATCTCATAATTCTCCTCCATTCGTTGCCTGTCCCTATAACGATACCACAGAAAATTTAATTTGACAATTATTGGAAAGAGTTTATAATCAAAAAATAATATGCCGTTACTGACATAAACTTAAGAAAGGTAAATTTTGTTATGGAAAATCTGACTTTTTGTCTCAATGCAACGATTCCTATTTTTTTGACGCTTATGCTGGGGTATTTTTTCCGAAAAATCAATCTTTACAACGATTCTTTCGTTTCACAGCTGAATAAATTCGTATTTAAGGCAGCCCTGCCCGCCCTTTTATTCCTGAATGTAGCGGAATCAGATTTTATTAAAGTATGGGATACCAGATTTGTTCTTTTCTGCTTCGCAGCCACCTTTTGCAGCATTGCCATCTCCATTGGTCTCTCCTTTCTTCTGAAGCCAAGAGATATCCAGGGAGAATTTGTACAGGCATCTTACCGAAGCAGCGCGGCAATCCTCGGCATTGCCATTATCCAGAATCTTTACGGAGATGCTGGCATGGCACCCCTTATGATCATTGCAAGTGTGCCACTTTATAACATAATGGCTGTCACCGTGCTTGCATTCATGCAGCCTGGAAATCACAAAATGGATAAACAGCTGATTTTAAAAACCTTAAAGGGAATTGCAACCAATCCTATTATCCTGGGCATTCTGGCAGGTCTGATCTGGTCTGTCCTTCGCCTGCCCCTTCCGACTATTCTTCGCTCCACAGTCAGTAACCTTGGAAAAACAGCCACACCACTTGGACTGATGGCAATGGGTGGTGCCCTTCATTTTGGAAAAGCCTTTTCCAGACTAAAGGCAACCATCGCCTGCACCTTTATGAAACTGATCGGATTTTGTGCAATCTTTCTTCCTGTTGCCATCAGGCTTGGATTTACCCATGACAAGCTGGTTGCCATTCTGATCATGCTTGGTTCTGCCACCACTGTAAGCTGCTATATTATGGCAAAAAACATGGGACACGAAGGATCTTTTTCCTCCAGTGTCATTATGCTCACCACACTGCTTAGTGCATTTACCCTTACGGTCTGGTTGTTCATTTGTAAAAGTCTGGGACTGATTTAGCAGGCTGTTTTTTGATTTTCCTCACTTGCTTCCAATTCCGGCAAGTATTTCATACAATGCCTCCAGGCTATAAAGCAATATCTCCTCATCAATCTGAAATTTCGGATGATGCAGTGGATAGACTTTTTCCGGAATTCCTGCGAGAAACACACAGAACACTCCTTTTGTCTGTAAAAAATACCGATAGGCATTGTCCCCTGACAAAAACAGCTGATCCTCTCCTTCCAGGAAAAACCGTTTCCCGAATACCTTCTTTCCGGCTGCTTCTGCAATTTTTGTAAGCCAGGGATCATTTGCAAAAGGAAGAACTACAGGCTTGGGATATTCCATCTCAATCCTGGTTCCGGTTCTTGCTTCGATTTCCTTCAGCGATTCTTTAATCTTCTTATCCAGAGTCACATAGTCTTCCTCATAAGCAGCCCGGATATTTCCACGCATAATTACAGAATCCGCAATAATATTGGCATATTCTCCCCCATGGATGCTTCCAATCCCTACAAGACAGGGACCTTTCCCCTTATAATTTCTGTTAATCTCATGAAAAGCTTTCACAACGAGAGAAGCGGCATAAATACTGTCTATCCCTTTATCAGCCTCACACCAGTGGCTTGATTTTCCATGAACATGGATTTCCATACCATTGATCATCGCAGAAGCCTGTCCCTCATGTACTGCCATTCCAAGTGGTTGGTCAACCGCATAATGAAACATCAGAAAGGCATCCGGTTCTTCATCAAGGGCTCCTGCTGTAAGCATTCTTTTTGCACCTTCCCCGATTTCCTCAGCAGGCTCAAAAAGGAAACGCATCCTCACCGGAAACGCATCGCCTTCCTCTGCCAGAATCCGTGCCAACACAAGTACTGTGGCAACGATCCCGTCGTGACCGCATGCATGCATAATGCCATCATTTTCAGACGCATAAAGCAGTCCTGTCTGTTCCTGTATGGGAAGAGCATCCATCTCTGCCCGAAGCACTACTTTCTTTTTTGAAGCAAAAGCATTACTGTCCTGACAAGGATGCTCTGCAATAATTCCAGTGGGTTCCACAATCTGCAGTCTGTATCCCAAATTTTCCAGATAATCACGGATAAACGCTGAAGTTTCGTACTCTTGAAGCCCAAGCTCCGGATGTCTGTGAAAATGCTGCCACAGATTGATCAGCTCTTCTTTGTATTTCTCAAATTTACACTGATAATTTAATTTTTCCGCCATATTTTACCCAAAATCCCTTTATTACTTTTTCAGATCAGTCCCAGATGTTCCAGTCCGTTTTTAATTCCATAATGAAAAATATCTGTTGTCACATAATCTGCCAGTTTCTTGATTCCAGGAGCTGCGTTTCCCATTGCAACCTTTGTATTTGCATATTCAAACATAGACAGATCGTTATTACTGTCTCCAAATACAATGGTGTCTTCATGTGCAATATGATAAAGCCTGCATACAGCTGCAATTCCAACAGCCTTGGAAAAGCCTTTTGGAATCATCTCAATGGTATTTCCCGCAAGCCCTTCCCCTGCATGTCCAATAAATTCATAATAATCCTCAAGCTCTGCACAGGCGCTCCTTGGATCACTTCCTGCTACAATTTTGGCACTGATCTTATTAATGTGAAGCTCATGCTCGTAACCCTTTATGGGACGCCACCTGTTTCCAAGAGCTTTTGTAATAAGATCTGTATACCAGTTAACCTCTGCCGTATACTCGTCCTTATCATAATACATCCAGTCAGCACCCTCCATAACCGGAATCATGCCATATTTTCGAAGCACCTCCACAGAATGCCATGCCTCCTGTGTGGTCATCTCCTTATTAAAAAGCCGCTGTCCATTTTTTTCAATGGTACAGCCGCAGGCACTGATCATCCCGGTAAAAGGAATCTGCTCCAGATAATCCGGCACAAAAGCACGGCTTCTTCCTGTACAAAGCCACGCCTCATGGCCATTATTTACCAGCTTTCGGATGGCTTCCACTGCGCTTGCAGGAGTTCCCTTCTCAATATCGCAAATAGTTCCGTCAGCATCGAAAAAAACTGCTTTTTTACCGTTTTCAGGCATAGAATACCTCCGCAACTTTAACAAAATCACAGGTATCCTTCACGCCGGCAGTTTCATAAGGAGAATGCATAGCCAGCTGAGGCAGTCCGATATCCACTGTATTTAAAGCAACCTGGGTATTTGAAATATTTCCAAGTGTAGAGCCTCCCGGAACGTCAGACCGGTTCACGTAGACCTGACAGGATACTCCGGCCTCTTTACAAAGCTCTTTAAACATTGCAGCAGAAATGCCATCTGTACAATACTTCTGATTTGCATTATATTTAACCGCAATACCGCTGTTAATACGAGGACGGTTCACAGGATCTGCCTTTTCCGGATAGTTCGGATGAATAGCATGCGCATTATCTGCTGAAATCATAAAGCTCTTTGCCAGAGAAATCATATAATCCTCATAACTTCTGCCAAGCCCCAGATTAATACGAAGCAGTGTATCACGAAGGAATGTAGAGGCAGCACCCTGTTTTGTTCCGCTTCCCACTTCTTCATTATCCATTACCATATGTACGCAGATACTCTTCTCATTTTTGCCAGCAAGAAGACCTTCCATAGAACAAAAAGCGCTCTGCAGATCGTCCAGTCTGGGAGCAGAAACAAACTCATTTTCCCCACCCCAGATGGTTCCGGGAATACGGCTGTAAAGGAACAGGTCATGTCCCAGAATATCCTCTTCCTCGATTCCGGCAGCCTCTGCCATTTTTTTGAAGAAAGATCCTTTTGCACTTTCAAGTCCGTAAAGAGGCAGAAGATCCTTCTGAACATTGTAAGTGTATCCGCTGTTTGCCTCACGATTCATATGGATTGCCAGATTAGGGATCATCAGCATATCTTTATCAACTGTCACCAGCTTCTCACAAATCTTTCCATTCTCTTTCACGATCATACGACCAGCCACAGAAAGAGGTCTGTCAAACCAGGGAGCAAGAAGGGCTCCTCCGTAAAGTTCCACATTCAGCTTCACATATCCGTTCTCAACCATCTCCGGATTCTCTTTGATTTTAAATGTGGGAGAATCGCTGTGACTTGCAATAATATGGAACACATCACTTGAAGCTTCCGGAAGTGTAAAAGCAATTATCGCAGAATGATTACGGGTCACGAAATATTTCCCGCCGTTTCTGATTTCCCAGTGTTCCTCTTCTTTAAGCTCTGTAAATCCATTCTCAGTAAATCGGTTCTTCATGGCTTCCACTGCCTGAAATGCAGTCGGACTTTCCTGAATAAATGTAAGTAGTTTTTCTGCTGTATTCATCATTTCATAGACTCTCCTCAATCTTTAATGATCAGTGCCATAAACACCATATCTGTATTTCCCGTATTTGCAAGACCATGGCCCTTTCCATCTGGTGTAAATGTAATATCGCCTGCCTTCACATGTCTCCAGGAAGTTCCGTTATCATTATATTCCCCTTCTCCTGAAAGAATATAATACGTTTCACTCTCCCCGTAATGCATGTGAAAACCAAGTGAACATCCCGGTTCCAGAGTCACTTCTGCGTAAAGTCCGCATTTTCCATTTAATTGCTGCTCATCTAACAGTTCCTTAATAATCACATGACCGTTACCTTCACACATATGCTCAATACGACTGATTTTCATCTCAAAAATCCTCCTTAATGTATTTTAATCCAAAGCGCCCAAAACAGTCTGAATTCCAGAGTGATTTCTTAATACATAAAAAACGTATCCCCAGCTTCCGCCAGAGATACGCCCTGTTTTTCCGCTTGATTCAATTATAATTACAAACTCTTGATCCTGTCAATGGCTTTCAGTGTATTCTCGTAAGTACCAAAAGCTGTCAGACGGAAATATCCCTCTCCATGTGCTCCAAAACCGGAACCTGGTGTACCTACCACGTTTGCCTTGGAAAGAAGATAATCAAAAAATTCCCAGGAAGTCATTTTATCCGGAGTTTCCAGCCAGATATACGGTGCATTTACGCCACCTGAAACAGAGAAACCGGCATTTGCCAGTTCATCGTGGATCAGCTTTGCATTTCTCATATAATAACCAACCTGATCCTTCAGCTGTGCCTTTCCAGCCTGAGAATAGACAGCCTCCCCGGCCTTCTGCACAATATAAGGTGCTCCATTAAATTTCGTACCGTGGCGTCTTGCCCACAGGCTGTGAAGTGATACTCCATCTCTTACAAGCTCCTTCGGAATTACTGTAAACCCAAGACGGACACCTGTGAAACCGGCATTTTTGGAAAAACTTCGAAGCTCAATGGCACAGGTTCTTGCACCCTGGCATTCATAAATACTGTGAGGAACATTCTGTTCGGAAATATATGCCTCATAAGCTGCATCATAAATAATCACACAGCCGTTTTTGTTTGCATAATCCACCCACTTCTGCAGTTCCTCCTTTGTGATTGCAGAACCGGTAGGATTATTGGGAAAGCAAAGATAGATCAGATCCGGCACCTCTTTTGGAAATTCTGGCAGAAATCCATTTTCCTTACAGCAAGGCATGTAGATTACGCCGTCAAAATTTTCACGAACATGGTTATACTCTCCGGTGCGGCCAGCCATAACATTTGTATCCACATAAACCGGATAAACAGGATCGCAGACAGCCACCTTATTATCCGTTCCAAAAATCTCCTGTATATTTCCGGAATCACTTTTCGCACCATCAGAGACAAAAACCTCATCAGCTGCAATATCACAGCCTCTGTCCTGATAATCATTTTTTGCGATTGCATTTCTCAGAAATTCATAGCCAAGGTCTGGTGCATAACCATGGAAGGTTTCTGCATGGGCCATTTCCTCAACAGCCCCGTGAAGAGCCTCTATAATTGCAGGAACAAGAGGCTGTGTCACATCTCCGATACCAAGACTGATCACCTCTTTATCCGGATTCTCTTCTTTATATGCACGCACCTTTTTTCCAATCGTGGAAAAAAGATAGCTTCCCGGCAGCTTTAAATAATTATGATTTACAGTAACCATTTGATGGTCCTCCTCTATATATGTCTGTACTATTTTCTCTTCTCTATTTCAGATAACAATCCTTCTTTCACATTGGCCGGATTTGCTTTTCCTTTCAGTTCCTTCATGATCAGTCCAACAAAAAAGCCCATAACTTTTTCCTTACCTCCCAGAAGCTCAGACAATGGTCCGGGATTCTCATCCAGGATTCTGCTGATGGTACTGGTCAGAAGTCCGGTATCCTCCACAATTTTCAGACCATGCTCTTCCACATACACAACAGGATCAACATCTTCATCAAATACCTTTTCAAATACCTTCTTTGCATTCTGGGGACTTACCTCTTTTTTATCAACCATTGTCAGAAGATCCGCAAGATGTTTGGGAGTAAACTGCAGTTTTTCTGCCTCAACACCTTTGTCTTTCATAAGGCGAAGCACTTCCACCATAAACCAGTTCGCTGCTTTTTTCGGGTTTCCGCATAATGCAGCCACCTCTTCAAATAATGCAGCAAGATGTCTGGATTCTGTAAGGATACGGGAATCATACTCCGGAAGTCCAAAATCACTCTGATACCGGGCAGCTTTATTTTCGCGAAATTCCGGCAATTCGCCTTTTATTTTTGTTATCCATTCATCAGAAATATGGATTGGAGGAAGATCCGGATCCGGAAAATACCGGTAATCTTTAGCATCCTCTTTGGAACGCATTGCATGAGAGGATTCTTTATTATCATCCCATCTTCTGGTTTCCTGTATAACATCCCTGCCCATCTCAAGAAGCTCAATCTGACGTTCTCTTTCTCCTTCAATGGCATGAGAAATTGCCTTAAAGGAGTTCAGATTTTTCATCTCCGTTCTGGTTCCAAATGTCTCACTTCCTGCCACTCTCACAGAAAGGTTTACATCAGCACGCATAGAGCCTTCCTGAAGCTTACAGTCAGAAACGCCTAAATACTGCATAATGCAGCGAAGCTTTTCCAGATAAGCAATCACCTCATCTGCACTTCGCATATCCGGTTCAGATACGATTTCAATCAACGGAACACCGCTTCGGTTGTAATCTACCAGTGAGCAGTCTTCCCATTCATCATGGATCAGCTTGCCTGCATCTTCTTCCATATGCATTTCATGAATTCGGACTTTCTTTTTTCCTGCTTCTGTCTCAATCTCCACAAATCCATCATGACAGATTGGCAGATACAGCTGGGATATCTGATAGTTCTGCGGATTATCCGGATAAAAATAATTCTTACGGTCAAATTTGCAATACTGATTAATACTGCAGTTAGTTGCAAGCCCTGCACGAAGGGCAAACTCTACTACCTTTTTGTTTAATACAGGAAGGGAACCTGGCATACCGGTACACACCGGACAGGTATGTGTATTCGGTGCTCCTCCGAAAGCGGTGGAACAGCCACAGAATATTTTTGTTCTGGTGGCAAGCTCTACATGAACTTCAAGTCCGATAATTGTCTCATACTGTTTCATGCTCTCTTACCTCCTTCCTCTGGTGTTCCAAAATCCCCTCTGGCTTTTTCATAAGCATAAGCGGCGCGAAGGATTTTCTTTTCTTTAAAGCAATCACCAATCATCTGAATTCCAATAGGAAGCCCGGTACTGTCCTTGCCGCAGGGAACAGTAATTCCAGGCAATCCGCACAGATTCACGGCAACGGTGTAAATATCACCAAGATACATAGCCATGGGATCCTTTAAGCTTTCCCCAATCTTCGGTGCTGTGTAAGGAGCAGCCGGAGCCAGAAGAACATCGTATTTTTCAAATGCCTGATCAAACTCTTTTTTTATCAGGGCCTTTGTACGCAGGGCTTTCAGGTAATAAGCATCATAATAACCGGAGCTTAAAACAAAAGAACCAAGCATAATGCGCCTTTTAACTTCCTCTCCAAAGCCCTCTGTTCTGGTACGCTTATACATATCATGAAGACCATCATACTCTTTCGCACGATAACCATATTTCACACCGTCAAAACGTTCCAGATTGGAGCTTGCCTCCGCACTTGCAATAATGTAATATGCAGGAATCATATACTCCATAGTTTTAACAGAGAAAAATTCCACAACAGCCCCCATCTGGGTAAGCACCTTCAGAGTGTTCATAAAGGCTTCCTTCACATCAGGGGAAAGTCCCTCTGCCAGATATTCCTTTGGTACACCAAATTTCATACCTGCAATTTTATCCGTCATTTCACTGGAAAAATCCAGATCTTTTCTGTCAATCGAGGTGCTGTCTTTTGGATCATGACCTGCGATTACTTCCAGAAGTGCCGCACAATCTGCCACATCCTTACCAATCGGACCAATCTGATCCAGAGAAGAAGCATAGGCCACCAGACCATAACGGGAAACTGTACCATAAGTAGGCTTCAGACCTGTAACGCCACAGTAAGAGCTTGGCTGACGGATAGAGCCGCCTGTATCAGAGCCAAGTGCCAGATATGTTTCCCCTGCTGCTACTGCTGCACAGGATCCTCCTGAGGAGCCCCCCGGAACATGCTCTGTATTCCATGGATTTCTGGTAATTCCGTAAGCGGAAGTCTCAGTAGTACTTCCCATTGCAAATTCATCCATATTCGTCTTTCCGATAACAACCATCCCTGCCTTTTCCAGACGGTCGATTACCTCAGCCTGATACTGAGGAACGAAATTTTCCAGAATCTTAGAAGCACAGGTGGCAGGTTTTCCCTGTACACAGATATTATCCTTTATCGCAATTGGGACACCGGCAAGAGGACCTGTATAAATGCCTTCCGCAATGCCTTTCTCCACCTCTTTTGCACGGGCAAAAGCCTCTTTTTTATAAATATCCAGATAGGCATGAATCTGCCCCTCCCGTTCTTCAATCTTGGAAAAGACTTCTTTCACACCATCTGTCACAGTAATTTCATGCTTTTTTATTTTATCGGCAAGCTGCAGTGCCGTTAATTTCTCTAATTCCATATGAATGTCTCCTATCCTATGGTCTTTGGAACCTGATATTGTCCTTCTTTTACTTTTGGTGCATTGGCAAGCATTGCCTGACTGTTATCACCATTTGTGATCACATCCTCACGAAATACATTGTCACTGCCAAAAATATGGGACATGGGCTCCACTTTGGATGTATCCAGCTCATCCAGTTTATCTACATAGTCAAGCATTTCCTGCATATCTTTTTTTGCCTTTTCCTTCTCTTCCTCTGTAAGAGAAAGCTTTGCAAGAATGCAGACATTTTCCATGGTTTCATCATCAATCTGTTTTGCCATTTCCTCATCCTCCTTTGATTCTTCCTTACGGTTCCAGACGATTCAGATCTCTTGGGAACAGACATGCCTCACGTACATTTTCCTCCCCGAGAAGCTGCATGGTAAGACGCTCCAGGCCTATTCCAAGACCGCCATGTGGGGGCATACCATATTTGAAAGTATCCAGATACTGCTCCATACCCTCCGTGTCCATACCTCTCGCCTCGATTTTCTTCAAAAGGGCATTGTAATCATGAATTCTCTGTCCTCCTGTTGTAATCTCAAGACCATGGAAAAGAAGATCAAAGCTTAAAGTAAATCTGGTATCCTCCGGATCATCCATTGCATAGAATGGACGTTTTTTGGATGGATAATGAGTAACAAAAACAAAATCCGCGTTATATTCTTCTTTAAAATACTGGCCGATAAGTGCTTCCTCTTCCGGCTCAAGATCAAACGGGTTGCGGATCTGACGATTGTATTTCTTTGCAACAAGCTCTTTGGCCACGTCGAAGCGGACTGCCGGGATTCTGGAGGCATCCGGAAGCTCCACCTTCAGGATTTCCAGTTCTTTTGCATAATCCTCTTTTAAAAGCTTCATGGCATACTGCAAAAATCCTGTCTCCATAGCCATAATTTCTTCGAAGCTGTCAATATAACCCATCTCAAAATCAAGGCTTGTATATTCATTCAAATGTCTCTTTGTGTTATGCTTCTCAGCACGAAAAACAGGACCTGTCTCAAACACTCTGTCAAAAACGCCAACCATCATCTGCTTGTAAAACTGAGGACTCTGGGCCAGCACCGCCGGCTTATGAAAATAACTGAGTTTAAACAGGTTTGCTCCACCCTCAGCACCTCTTGCACCGATTTTCGGTGTGTGAATTTCAGTAAATCCGTTTTCATATAAATAATCACGAAAAGCCCTTGTCAGTGCTTCCTGAATTTTAAACCTTGCACGTTCCTGAATATTACGAAGGGAAAGGGAACGGTAATTTAATTTGGCTTCCAGAGAAGTATTCAGCTTCCATTTGTCAATTGCAAGAGGAAGAGGCTCCGCAGGTGCAGACAGTACCTGAATTTCACGGATGTGAAGCTCTCTTCCGTGAGGTGCTCTCTCTTCTTTTTTTATAACACCCTTAACTCTTACAGTCATGCCTTCCTTCAGTTCATGAACAGAAAAACCAACCTCTTCACTGACGAAAACGCTCTGAAACAGCCCTTCTCTTTTTCTGATAATTACAAACGCAACATCTCCCATGTTGCGGATACTGTGAATGGCGCCCTCCAGGATGGCTTCCTGATTCAGAAGCTCTTCTCTCATCAGTGCATCCCAGCTGCTCACTTCTTTTTTCCAGCTCCCATCCAAAAACTCCATTTCCTCATCCTCCAATTCTTTAATCGTTATACTTCGTCATATAACAGCATCAGAACCATCTGTGCTGTCTCCACCATATTTGTCCCAGAATCCATACTGCATTTCTGAATATACCGATATGCATCTTCTTCACTTAAGTGGTTTCGCTCCATAAGAAGAAACTTTGCGTTGGAAATATAATTCTGCTCTTTCCAGGAACGTGGTTTCGGTTTCTTCTTTTCTTTTTTAAGCTTTCGCTGAATCTGAAAAAGCATCATGTCTACTGTGTTTATCAGATCACTGACCTTCATAGGCATTTCCACAGTAAGCACGGACGCAGGAGCCTCCGCGATCACTCGTTCAGATGCTAACAAAAGCATTTCAAAGCAGGAAGGAATATCATCCAGCACATCACGGTAATACCGGTCTGAAAGCTTATAGCCACAGATCAGAATTCCTCCGTCCAGTTCACTCATACTGGCAAGCGCTGTTGAAGCAGTGGAACATACCGCAGCTACAGAAAAACCGTGCCTGTTCAATATGGTACGTATTTTCTTTGCGTCATCGATTTTTGGCAACGCGATCACAATGCTGCTGTTCATACCAATACCACTCTCTTATCTTAAATCTTGTATAAATACTGGCTGATTTCCCACTCACTTACATGTCTCATATAATCCACCCACTCTGCTTTCTTGGCAGCTGCATACTCTTCACAGAATTTTTTTCCAAGTACAGACTGAATCCAGGTACTGCTTTCAAAATGTTCAATTGCATCATCCAGATTAGCTGGAAGATTACCAATATTCATTGCCTTCTGATCTGATTCTGAAAAAGAACGGTCAGACGCTTTTGTCGGATATAATTTTCTATGAATTCCATCCAGACCGGCCGCTATACAAACTGCAAATACAAGATACGGATTTGCAGAAGCATCCGGACTACGAAGCTCGATTGCCAGACTGTCTGATCTCAAATTGGAAATACGGATCAGGGAATTCTGATTGTTCTTTGTCCAGGTCAGTTCTGTCGGTGCATCATAGCCTGGTACCAGTCTCTTATAAGAATTTACAAGAGGATTGGTAATAGCAGCCATTTCCTGGCTGTGTGCCAGAAGTCCACCGATAAAATGATAGGCATCTTCACTGAGGCCATTTACATCATCCGGGTCAGCAAATATATTTTTTCCTTCTTTATATAATGCGAAATGGATATGCATTCCGGAACCATTTACCTCTGCTCTTGGCTTTGGCATAAAGGTTGCATGAAGTCCATGTCGCTTTGCAATGGTACGGACTGCCATCTTAAAGGTCATTACGCAGTCTGCCATTTCATTCGCACCTGCGAATTTAAAATCAATTTCATGCTGCGCCGGAGCTGTCTCGTGATGAGAGGATTCAATCTCATACCCCATGTCTTCCAGATTCAGAACCATATCCCGCCTTGCATTTTCTCCAAGATCCAGCGGGCTGATATCCAGATATCCGGCTTTTTCGTGAGTGAGAGTAGTTGGTACTCCGTTATCATCTGTATGAAACAAAAAGAACTCACATTCCGGATCCACTTCGCAGACATAACCCTCTTCTGCTGCCATATCTACCACCTGTTTCAGAATATATCTTGGACTTTTTTCAAGAGGTGTTCCGTCAGAACGGTAGATATCACAGAGCAGTCTGGCTACCTTTCCCTGCTGTGGGCGCCATGGAAGAATAGTAAAGGTATCATAATCCGGATGTAAATACATATCCGGCTCCTTCTCCCCTGCAATTCCGGCAATGTAAGAGCTGTCTACCACATATTCATTATCAAGTGCCCGGGGAAGTTCCCTGGCTGTAATCGCAATATTTTTTAATGTACCGAACATATCGGTAAACTGAAGACGAATAAACTCTACATCTTCGTCCTCTGCCATTTGCAATACTTCATCTCTGGTATAATTACCCATAATTTTCTCTCTCCTTTTCATTTTGTTTCCTCATCCTGATTAAACATTAACAAGAGCAGCCTTATAAGCGAGCCCTGAATAAACAAAATGGGCGCACTTCAGAAAGCTACCCTTCTGAAGAACGCCCTTGTTCATGGTGGTAATTATAGCAACGAGATATTGTTTTGTCAACTAATTTTTTAACACTTTACCATATTAGCGTTTAATTATTCCAAGATGACTTAAAATCAAATTACAGATAGGAATATCCCATCAGGGATTCATCCACTGCCTTGGCAGCTTCCCTTCCTTCACGGATTGCCCACACTACCAGAGACTGGCCTCTGTGCATGTCTCCTGCGGTGAAAACCTTCGGTACGCTTGTCTCATAAGCATCTGGCTTTGTCTCCACATTGGTACGGGCAGTTGTTGCAACCTTAAAGGCATCTGTCACATATTTCTGGCTTCCCAGAAATCCTGCAGCGATCAGTACCAGATCTGCCGGGATCACTTTCTCAGTTCCCTCTACAGGCACCATCATCATACGTCCCGTTTTCGGATCTTTTTCGCTTTTCAGCTTCACGATTTTCGCCTGGCATACGTTTCCGTTTTTGTCCTTGATAAACTCTGTAACTGTAGTCTGATAAATACGGGGGTCATGTCCGAATACAGCAATTGCTTCCTCCTGGCCATAATCTGTTTTCAGCACCTTCGGCCACTCTGGCCACGGGTTTGAGGCTGTCCTCTTAGCAGGCGGCATTGGCATCATTTCCAGCTGTGTCACAGATTTCGCACCAAGACGTATAGAAGTACCAACACAGTCATTACCGGTATCACCACCGCCAATTACCAGCACATGCTTATCTTTTGCTTCTTCGTATGGTGCCTTTGTGAAATCACTGTCAAGAAGGGTTTTCGTTACTTTTTTAAGAAAATCCACTGCAAAATAGATTCCTTTTGCATCTCTTCCCGGCACCTTGATATCACGTGGATTAGAAGCACCGCAGCAAAGGATCACACGATCAAACTTCTTTAAAAGTTCCTCTGCAGTAATATCAACTCCTACGTTTGTGTTTGTTACAAATTTCACACCTTCTGCTTCCATCAGCTTCAGTCTTCTGTCGATTACAGATTTCTCCAATTTCATATTGGGGATTCCATACCGAAGAAGCCCGCCAATCCTGTCACTTCGCTCAAATACGGTTACGTTATGGCCTCTTCTGTTTAACTGCTGTGCTGCTGCCAGCCCGGAAGGACCACTTCCAACCACCGCAATCGTCTTTCCTGTACGAACCGCCGGCGGCTGTGGAACCACCCATCCTTCTGCATAGGCGGTTTCAATAATAGCTCGCTCGTTTTCCTTGGTGGAAACAGGTTCTCCATTTAAATTACAGGTACAGGCAGCTTCACAGAGAGCCGGGCATACACGGGAGGTAAACTCCGGAAAACTGTGTGTTTTATTCAGGCGAAGGAACGCCTGTTTCCAGTTTCCGGTAAAAACAAGATCATTTGTCTCCGGCACCAGGTTGTGAAGAGGACATCCTGAAGCCATGCCTCCGATCATCATGCCAGCCTGGCAGAAGGGAACGCCGCAAGCCATGCAGCGTGCTCCCTGAAGCTTTTGTTTCTCTTTATTAAGAGGAATACGAAACTCCTTAAAATTAGCAATTCTTACTTTTGGCGGCAGAACCTTTGCCGTCTCCCTTTTATATTCTAAAAATCCAGTCGGTTTTCCCACGATATTCTGCCTCCTTAATGTTTCGCTCCTATGCTTTCATAAAACGCTTCCATCTGTGCCTGCTCACTGTTCAGACCTTTTTCCTCAAGCTTTGCACTTAACGTGATCATCTTCTTGTATTCATTTGGAATGAGTTTCTTAAAGTGAGGCAGATACTCGTCAAACTTACTCAGGACTTCCAATCCAAGCTTTGAACCGGTTGCAGCCACATGTGCTTCGATGAGATCCTTCAGTTCTTTTTTATCATATTTATTATCTACTTTTTCAATGGAAATCATTGCTTTATTCAGGTTCTTATAAAGAACATTCTCAATATCCAGAACATAGGCAATACCGCCGCTCATACCTGCTGCAAAGTTTTTGCCTGTTTTTCCAAGAACCACTACACGACCACCTGTCATGTACTCACAGCCATGTTCTCCGACACCTTCTACTACTGCATTGGCTCCGGAATTACGAACTGCGAAACGCTCTCCTGCCATACCGTTGATAAATGCAGTTCCACTGGTTGCACCATAAAGAGCCACGTTACCAACGATAATGTTATCTTCTGCTTTGTAGCCTGCATTTTCCGGTGTTTTCAGGATCAGCTTTCCACCTGAAAGTCCTTTTCCGAAATAATCATTGCAGTCACCGGTCAGCTTCAAGGTTAATCCTTTTGGAATAAATGCTCCGAAGCTTTGTCCGCCTGCACCTGTACAGTCAATTACAATCGTATCCTCAGGCAGACCGTTTTTGTGGCTTCTGGTAATCTTGGCACCAAGGATCGTACCAAAAGCACGGTCTGTATTCTTTACCTCTACAGAAAACTCTGTCTTTTCGCCACTGCTAATAGCTCCACCACATTTTTTAATAAGGATTCGCTCATCCAGAGTTTTCTCAAGCTGGAAGTTGTACTGTGCTTTCGGATCAAAGGTTACTTCCGCGCCTTTTTTTGCATAAGGATTGTTCAGGATAGCACTGAGATCCACCTTACCTTTATGAGGCTCATCTACTACTTCTGAGGCAATAAGAAGATCTGTACGGCCAACCATCTCTTTCAGACTTCTTACACCCAGCTTTGACATGTATTCACGAAGCTCCTGTGCAATAAATCTCATAAAGTTTTCAACATATTCCGGTTTGCCCTTAAATCTTTTTCTCAGCTCCGGATTCTGGGTAGCCACACCAACCGGACAGGTATCCAGATTACATACTCTCATCATCACACAGCCCATAGTTACAAGAGGTGCTGTGGCAAAACCAAATTCCTCTGCACCAAGAAGTGCTGCAATTGCTACGTCACGGCCACTCATCAGTTTACCATCAGTCTCAATACGAACACGATTACGAAGACCATTCATAAGCAGTGTCTGATGGGTTTCCGCAAGTCCAAGTTCCCACGGAAGTCCTGCATTATGGATAGAGCTTCTTGGAGCTGCACCGGTACCTCCGTCATAACCTGAGATCAGGATTACCTGTGCGCCGGCTTTTGCAACACCTGCTGCAACCGTACCAACACCAGCCTCTGAAACCAGTTTTACAGAAATATCTGCATATTTGTTTGCATTTTTCAGATCATAGATCAGCTCTGCCAGGTCTTCAATAGAATAAATATCATGATGAGGCGGCGGAGAAATCAGGGAAACACCAGGTGTAGAATGACGGGTTTTGGCAACCCATGGGTAAACCTTCTTTGCAGGAAGATGACCTCCCTCACCTGGCTTCGCACCCTGTGCCATTTTAATCTGGATTTCTTTTGCAGACACCAGATAACGGCTGGTAACGCCAAATCGTCCGCTTGCAACCTGCTTGATCGCAGAACATCTGTCATCATTTGTTCCTGCAGAATCCAGTCTTTCCTCACTTTCTCCACCTTCACCGGTATTGGATTTTCCGTGAAGATGATTCATTGCGATTGCCAGTGTTTCGTGAGCCTCCTGAGAAATAGAGCCATAAGACATAGCACCTGTCTTAAAGTGCTTTACAATTTCATCAACACTTTCCACTTCTTCAATGGGAACTGGATTTTCAGCATATTTAAAGTCCATAAGAGCACGGAGATTTCCATGATTTTCCTTGTCCACAAGATCTGTATACTGCTTAAACATCTCATAGCTTCCTGTTTTCGTAGATTGCTGAAGAAGATGGATAGTTCCGGGATTATAACGGTGCTCTTCTCCCTGACTTCTCATCTTGTGTGCTCCCACACTGTCCAAAGTAAGATCTGTGGTAAGTCCAAGTGGATCAAATGCTTCAGAATGAAGCTTCTCAACGTTATCTTCAATATCTTCTAATGTAATACCGCCAACACGGCTTACCGTGCCTGTGAAGTATTTATCAATTACATCCTGGGATACACCGATTGCCTCAAAAATCTGGGAGCCCTGGTAGGACTGAATCGTAGAAATACCCATCTTAGAAGCTATTTTCACAATTCCACTAAGTACAGCATGATTGTAATCCTCCACAGCTGCATAATAATCCTTATCCAGCATATGAGTATCGATCAGCTCATGAATGGTTTCCAACGCAAGATATGGATTAACCGCACTTGCTCCGTAGCCCAGAAGAGTTGCAAAATGATGAACCTCTCTTGGCTCTCCGGACTCCAGAATAATGGCAAGGGAAGTACTCTTTTTGGTTTTCACAAGATGCTGGTGCACAGCGGAAACAGCAAGCAGGGATGGGATCGGCATGTGATTTTCATCCACTCCTCTGTCCGAAAGCACCAGTATGTTTGCCCCATCTCTGTACGCTTTATCAACCTCTACGAACAGACGGTCGATGGCACGCTCCAGTTTTGTACTTTTATAATATAAAGTAGAAACAACAGCAACCTTGAAGCCTTCATGATGCATTTCCTTGATTTTCAGCATATCTGTGTTGGTAAGAATCGGATTATTGATTTTCAGTACTTTGCAGTTTTCCGGAATCTGCTCCAGCAGATTTCCATCTTTTCCAACATAGACACTGGTACTGGTAACAATTTCCTCTCGGATCGCATCAATAGGCGGATTCGTTACCTGAGCAAAAAGCTGCTTAAAGTAATCAAATAATGGCCGATTCTGTTTGGAAAATACTGCCAGAGGTGTATCAACGCCCATTGCACCAATACTTTCTGCCCCATTCAATGCCATATTTCGAATAGATGTGCGATACTGCTCGTAAGTATAGCCAAATGCCTTCTGCAGACGGGAACGCTGTTCCTCTGTATACTCATCCGTTCTTTCATTCGGAATTTTAATATCCTTTAAATGTACCAGATTGCTGTCCAGCCATTCACCATAGGGCTGCTTCTTTGCGTACATCTCCTTTAATTCGTCATCATCAAAAATCTTCCCCTGAACCGTATCCACAAGAAGCATTTTTCCGGGATGAAGGCGCTCTTTAAGCACAATTTTCTCTTCCGGCACCGGAAGCACACCAACCTCAGAGGAAAGAATCACACAGCCATCCGATGTAACATAATATCTGGATGGACGAAGACCATTTCGGTCAAGCACTGCACCCATTACATCTCCATCTGAGAAAAGAATAGACGCAGGGCCATCCCATGGTTCCATCATAGTTGCATAATACTGATAAAAATCACGCTTTTCCTGAGAAATAGTATCATTGTTTGCCCATGGTTCCGGAATGGTGATCATTACTGCAAGAGGAAGATCCATACCACTCATGGTAAGAAATTCCAATGTATTGTCAAGCATAGCAGAGTCGGAACCATTTCGGTTTACAACAGGAAGGATTTTCTGCATTTCACCCTCCAGATAAGGTGACTCCATATTTTCCTCTCTTGCCAGCATTTTATCTGCATTTCCACGGATGGTGTTGATTTCACCATTGTGTACGATCAAACGGTTAGGATGAGCCCTCTCCCAACTGGGATTTGTGTTGGTACTGAAACGGGAATGTACCAGGGCAATTGCAGACTCATAATCCTGGTTCTGAAGATCAGCGAAAAAGGTACGAAGCTGTCCAACCAGAAACATACCCTTGTAAACAATGGTACGGCTGCTCATGGAACATACATAGGTGTTGTCATTACTCTGCTCGAACTCACGGCGGGCAATGTACAGCTTGCGGTCAAATTCCAGACCTTTTTCCATGTCATCAGGTTTTTTCACAAAAGCCTGCATAATATATGGCATGCATTCTCTTGCCTTATGTCCGAGAACTTCCGGAACTACAGGAACTGCTCTCCAGCCAAGGAACTCCAAGCCTTCCTTTTCCACAATGATTTCAAACATTTTTTTTGCCTGAGCGCGTTTGATCTCGTGCTGTGGAAAAAAGAACTGGCCAATTCCATATTCCCTTTCCTGTCCGATTTCAATTCCCTCTTTTTTACATGCTTTTTTGAAAAATTTATGGGAAATCTGAAGGAGAATACCAACACCATCACCTGTTTTACCTTCTGCATCTTTTCCGGCACGGTGATCCAGATTCTCTACAATCCGTAATGCATTGGCTACTGTATCATGGGATTTTTTACCTTTGATATTGACAACTGCACCAATACCGCAATTGTCATGTTCAAATTGCTGACGATAAAGTCCCTGTCTTTCCCTTACCACTTCTTTCATCTTCCTCATCCTTTCTATTGTTGATTAAGAGCTTCCTCTTTTTTCTTTTTATCTACTGCTGCCTGAATAAATCCCCGGAACAGCGGGTGGGCATGATTCGGTCTTGACTTGAATTCCGGGTGGCCCTGCGTTCCTACAAAAAACGGATTTGCAGGAATCTCAATCATTTCCACTATGTGACCATCTGGAGAAGTACCGGCAATAGTCATGCCTTTTTCAGCTAGTTCTTTGCGATATGCATTATTTACTTCATAACGATGTCTGTGACGTTCCTGGATCTCTTTCTTTCCAAAAAGCTCAAGAGATAAGGAGTTATCCTGCAGAACACATGGATAACTTCCAAGACGGAGAGTTCCTCCAAGGTCTTCCACGTCCTCCTGGTCTGGCATAAGGGCAATCACAGGATGTGAGGTTTCCGGTGCAAGCTCAATGCTGTTTGCATCCTCATAACCAAGTACGTGACGCGCAAATTCCACAATCGCCATCTGCATTCCCAGACAGATTCCAAGATAGGGAAGCTTATGCACACGTGCATACTGCGCAGCCAGGATCATTCCCTCTGTTCCTCTTCCTCCAAAGCCGCCCGGAACCAGGATTCCATCTACTGTATAAAGTCTCTGGTCAAGATTTTTCTCGTTTAGTTCTTCGGAATCAATCCATGTAATATCCACTTTTGCCTTGCAGGCGATTCCTCCATGCTTCAGGGCTTCCACTACACTGAGATATGCATCGTGAAGCTGTGTATATTTTCCAACCATTGCAATATTGACAGTTTTATCCGGATGTCTCAGGTCTTCTACCATGCTCTCCCAGTCGGCAAGATCCGGTTTTCTTTTTTCAAGACCCAGACACTGCATTACCACATCTGCCAGTCTTTCACGTTCCATGGCAAGAGGGGCCTCATATAAATATTCCACATCCAGGTTCTGAAGCACATGACTTACCGGAACATTACAGAACAGGGCGATTTTGGCACGCAAATCATCCGTCAGCGGATATTCACTTCTGCATACCAGAACATCTGGCTGGATTCCCATTCCCTGAAGTTCTTTTACACTGGCCTGTGTGGGTTTAGTCTTCATCTCACCGGAAGCTTTCAGATATGGAATCAGAGTCACATGAATAAGTATGGCATTTTCGTGTCCCACATCATGCTGGAACTGACGGATGGATTCCAGAAACGGCTGGCTTTCAATATCTCCTACTGTTCCACCTACCTCAATGATTGCAATCCGGTCTTCATCCGGAGATTTGGCACGATAAAAACGGCTTTTGATCTCATTTGTAATATGAGGAATTACCTGTACCGTACCTCCGCCAAAATCTCCATGGCGTTCCTTTTGTAAAACAGACCAATAGATTTTTCCGGTTGTTACATTAGAGTTTTTATCAAGACTTTCATCAATAAAACGTTCATAATGACCAAGATCCAGATCGGTTTCCGTTCCGTCATCTGTTACAAAAACTTCCCCATGCTGAATAGGATTCATAGTTCCCGGATCGATGTTGATATATGGGTCAAACTTCTGCATAGTGACCTGAAAACCTCTTGCCTTTAACAGCCTTCCAAGGGAAGCGGCTGTGATTCCCTTTCCCAGTCCTGACACAACACCACCAGTGACAAAAACATACTTTACTGCCATCTTTCGATTTCCTCCTCCAAAATTTCAAAAAAGGCGCCAAAGAGGATTTCAGGGGGCACTTAACCTGTCCATCTCTCTTTGACGCCTTTGTCAAAACAAATTCTTATTTAAAATATGGTTTATAATAAATCATTTTTTTTACTTTGTCAATCCGCTTTTTTATAAAAAAAACAGGTATTACCGGCACCCTCCTGTCTCGTATATCAAGTCCTCGCCGACAATATCTGTTTTTTACAATTGTAATGCGCACCTCATGGTGCAAGTCAGCAGCTGCAATCAGGCAACAGCAAACTTCTGTAATGTACGGTTAAATTCCCTGCTCTCGCCATGGCACTGCACAGTCAGAACCCGTGTAAGATCCATGCTCAAAACTCCCAGAATGGATTTTGCATCAATGATGATCCTGTTATAGAAAACATCTATGTCAAAATCACATTTTTCAGCCGCCCTTACGAACTCTTTTACATCTTCTGTCGCATTCAGCTTAATCTGCTTCTGACACATCGTTATCACCCTTTCTGTTTTACAGGAAATAATTATCCTTTACTTTCATCAAGAAACAAGTTAAAGCGTCATCCCTTGATTGAGGCAAATTATGCACTATGTTTGAAATTTTGTCAAGTTGTTTTTTAATGTTCTATTTTGTAACATTTCAAAGGAAAAATATAAATATTGCACAATTCTGTATTCTGCATTTTGGTACTTATTCACTATTTTTCTATTATGTATATTCCATAGGCATTTGTACAAATGATATTTTTAATTCTATATCTTATGAATTTCAAAATCATTTTGTAAATTATTTTCGTCTGGGATTTCCATAGGATATTTTCCATCAAAACATGCTTTACAAATAGGAAGTCCTCCTGCCATACCTTCCAGATAATCAATCTCCATATATCCCAGAGAATCGGCACCAATCATTTTGCAGATTTCCTCAGTGGAATGTTTGGCAGCAATCAGCTGATCATTGCTCGGTACATCCGTTCCGAAATAACATGGATGTAAAAAAGGCGGAGAACTGATCCTTACGTGTACTTCGAGAGCACCTGCCTCTTTCAGCATGCGGATCAGATTGGCTATGGTAGTTCCTCGTACAATGGAATCGTCTACAAGAACAATACGTTTCCCTTTCACAACAGCCTCCAGTACACTTAATTTCAGATGTACACTGGACTCTCTCTCTTTCTGGGTTGGTTTGATAAAGGTTCTGCCTATATAGGAATTCTTATAAAATGCGAATCCAAAGGGGATTCCGGATTCTTCTGAAAAACCTTTGGCAGCCGGAAGTCCGGATTCCGGTACACCGGTAACAAGATCTGCTTCTACAGGGTAAGATTTGGCAAGGGATTTTCCACCACGGATGCGGGCATCATAAACCTTTACTCCATCCAGGGTGCTGTCCAGTCTTGCAAAATAGATATATTCAAATACACAATGAGCCCGTTTTTTCACTTTTTCTGCCAGCGTAAGGTCAGATTTAATACCGTCACGACTAATGGTGATCATCTCTCCCGGCTCTATATCGCGGATAAATTCAGCACCAACTGAAGTGAGCGCACAGCTCTCAGATGCCAGTACGTATGCATTGTCTCTTTTTCCAAGACACAGAGGCTTTAAACCATATGGATCACGAACTCCGATCAGTTTACGTGGGCTCATGATCACAAGACCATAGGCGCCCTGAAGCTTTTTAGCCGTATTAAGAACAGCCTCTTCCACACAGCTGGTATGCACCCGTTCCCTTGCAACATGAAATGCAATAACCTCTGAATCAGTTGTGGTATGAAAAACAGCGCCACTCTGGATCAGTTCCCATTTCAGTGCCTTGGTATTTACAAGATTGCCGTTATGTGCCAATGCCAGACTGCCTTTTACATAAGATAATACCAGTGGCTGTGCATTCTCAGCAACAGAGGCACCGGTTGTAGAATAACGTACATGTCCGATACCAATATCGCCGCTCATTTTATGAAGTGTTTCCGCACGAAGTACTTCACTTACAAGCCCAAGATCTTTATGAAACTTTACATTTCCAATTGGTCCCTTAGTATCAGATACAGCAAGTCCACAGGCCTCCTGACCACGATGCTGCAGGGATGTAAGACCATAGTAAATAGAAGATGTTACATCATTTCCATCCAGGTCATAGATTCCGAAGACACCGCACTCTTCTTTAATCTCCGCCATTTATTTTCCTCCTCGGTACTGATTATTTTATAAAAATTCAGAACACAATGAATTATAATGAAAGAAATCCATTTGTCAAGCACACTTATTTGAATTTTAATAAGAACATTTTTCAGTTAATCACAAAATTTTTTTAATTTTTTTCAAAAAAAGCTATTGACAATCGCAATTTTTTGAGTATACTACATGACATAAAGCAAAGGCGCTTTGGATTACATAATCTGTAACCAAGGCGCCTTTTTCTTTTTCTAAAAAAATACAGGATGAAGAAAGACATGAAAAATGAAAGGAGCGTATCCGTTATGACTATGACACAGAGTATTCCCGAAATTTATGGAAGTCTTGTTTTCAATGACAGAATTATGCGCAGTAAATTACCAAAGGACATGTACAAGGCACTGAAAAAGACCATTGAAAATGGTACTCATCTGGAGCTTGATGTTGCAAATTCCGTTGCAGTTGCCATGAAAGAATGGGCAATTGAAAACGGTGCCACCCATTATACACATTGGTTCCAGCCTATGACAAATGTTACTGCAGAGAAGCACGACAGCTTCATTTCACCTACTGGTGACGGACAGGTGATCATGGATTTTTCCGGTAAAGAACTTGTAAAGGGTGAGCCTGATGCATCAAGCTTCCCATCTGGCGGTCTTCGTGCCACTTTTGAAGCAAGAGGATACACAGCATGGGATCCAACATCACCTGCATTTATTAAAGACGGAACTCTTTACATTCCTACAGCATTCTGTTCCTACAGCGGTGAGGCTCTTGACAAAAAGACTCCTCTTCTCCGCTCTATGGATACCTTAAATAAAGCAGCAGTTAATATGCTCCACGTTCTTGGAAACAAAGGAATCAAACATGTTTCCACTACAGTAGGACCTGAGCAGGAATACTTCCTGGTTCCAAAGGAACTTTATAAAGAAAGAAAAGACCTTGTATTCTGCGGACGTACATTACTTGGAGCTCCAGCTCCTAAGGGACAGGAGATGGAAGATCATTATTTCGGAACTCTGAAGCCAAAGGTTGCAGCTTACATGCATGATCTTGATGTTGAGCTCTGGAAGCTTGGTATTCCTGCAAAAACAAAACATAATGAAGTTGCTCCTGCACAGCATGAGCTGGCTCCTGTATTTGACACTACAAACGTAGCTGTTGACCACAATCAGTTAACGATGGAAGTGATGAAAAAAGTTGCTGATAAACACGATCTGGTTTGCCTTCTTCATGAAAAACCATTTGAGGGAATCAATGGAAGTGGTAAGCACAACAACTGGTCCATGATCACAGATGACGGTGTCAACCTTCTGGATCCGGGTAAAACTCCGGCTGAGAACATTCAGTTCCTGGTGTTCCTTATGTCAGTTATTAAAGCAGTTGACGAATATGCTGACCTGCTTCGTATCTCCGTTGCAAGTGCCGGAAACGACCACCGACTTGGTGCCAACGAGGCTCCGCCAGCAGTTGTATCTATTTTCCTTGGTGATGAGCTTACCGAAGTTCTGAAATCTATCGAAAATGATACTTACTTTACTTCTCACGGCGCTGTACAGATGGATATCGGAGCAACTGTTCTGCCACACTTTGTAAAAGACAATACTGACAGAAACCGTACTTCACCATTTGCATTTACCGGAAACAAATTCGAGTTCCGTATGCTTGGTTCTGCTGCTTCTGTCGCAAACCCGAATATTGTATTGAATACAGCAGTTGCGGAAGCTCTTGACCAGTTTGCAAAAGAGCTTGACGGTGTAGCTCCTGAAGATATGGAGCATGCAGTCCATGAATTGATCAAGAGAGCTATTAAGAAACACAAACGTGTAATCTTCAATGGTAACGGTTATACAGACGAGTGGATTGAAGAGGCCGAAAAACGTGGTCTTTACAATCTGAAATCTACTCCTGATGCTCTCCCAATGTGGATTGCCCAGAAGAATATTGACCTGTTCACAAAGCACAGCATTTTCACCAGCGAGGAGCTGCACTCCCGTTATGAAATCTGGCTTGAGAACTACTCCAAGACCATCAACATCGAATCTAACACAATGGTTGAAATGGTTCAGAAAGACCTTCTTCCATCTGTTATGTCTTATATTGAAGAAATTGCAAGTACAGCAAGCTTGAAAGCTTCTGTTGTTCCTGGAATCACCTGTGAAAGTGAAACTGCTCTTATCACCAAGCTTTCCGGACTTCAGGATGCTATGACAAAAGGTCTTGAGAAGCTGAAAGCTGATACTGCAAAGGCAAAAGAAACTGAGGATGTTCTGGAAAATGCCAAACTGTATCAGACGGAAGTTCTTACAGACATGGAGGAGCTTAGAAAATCTGCTGATGAAGCAGAAACTTTGATTCCAGATGACTTACTTCCATATCCTACATATGGAAAGCTTCTCTTCTACATCTGATCAGATTTACAGAGGAGAATTCTAAATGACAGAAACTGTTCCTGTTTTTGGAATTTGTTTCTCACACAGGTAAACACAGGGGATATCTGTTATGAAACTCTACTTCATAATTCATTATCGATTTCCTCATCCATTAATCACACGATATGGATATCCCCTGTTTTTACATATATATTTTACAACCGAATATTTCTGCAGATGCAGATAATATACCACGATCGTAAAGGCGCGAAAGGAATAAAAATGTTTCTTTTGCGTCTTTTCATATTTTAAAAAATGTTTTTCGTAATTTTCGAAAAACGGGAAATGAAGGAGGAAATCACTATGAGTTATTCAGCAGTAAACACAATTTGGGTACTTGTCGGTGCCGCGTTGGTCTTCTTTATGCAGGCCGGATTTGCAATGGTGGAAACAGGTTTCACCAGAGCCAAAAATGCAGGTAACATTATTATGAAAAACCTGATGGACTTCTGTATCGGTACTCCGGCATTCTGGCTGGTAGGCTTCGGAATCATGTTTGGAGCAGGAAACGGCTTTTTCGGAAGAATCGGTGGTATCGCTTCAGAAGCAAATTATGGAAGTGCAATGCTTCCTGACGGAGTTCCGTTCTGGGCATTTCTGATTTTCCAGACAGTCTTCTGTGCTACTTCTGCTACCATTGTTTCCGGTGCTATGGCTGAGAGAACGAAATTCTCATCTTACTGTGTATACAGTCTTATGATCAGCCTTGTAGTATATCCGATTTCTGGTCACTGGATCTGGGGCGGCGGTTTTATCAGTCAGATGGGCTTCCATGATTTCGCAGGCTCCTGTGCCGTACACATGGTAGGTGGTGTCGCTGCATTTATCGGTGCCATCATTCTTGGACCTCGTATCGGAAAGTATTCAAAAGACGGAAAGTCAAAAGCAATTCCGGGACATAACCTGACAGTTGGCGCTCTTGGCGTATTTATTCTCTGGTTCTGCTGGTTTGGTTTCAACGGTGCTTCCACTGTATCCATGGAAGGTGATGCAATTGTAAGTGCAGGAAAAATTTTCGTTACTACAAACCTTGCTGCTGCAGTTGCAACTGTAACTGTTATGATGATCACATGGGTCCGTTATAAAAAGCCAGATGTATCCATGTCCCTGAACGGATCTCTTGCAGGTCTTGTTGCAATTACTGCAGGATGTGATACCGTATCTCCTGCATCTGCTGCTATTATCGGTATTGCAGCTGGTTTTGTCGTAGTATTTGGTATTGAATTTATTGATAAAGTATTAAAAGTGGATGACCCGGTTGGTGCTGTTGGTGTCCATGGTTTAAACGGTGCATTTGGTACTCTTGCTGTCGGACTTTTCTCAGATGGATCAGGTACCGAATGGAAAGGACTTCTTGTAGGCGGCGGTTTCCACGGATTCGGAGTACAGCTTATTGGAATGCTTATTACCATTGCCTGGGTTGTAGTGACAATGACCATTATTTTCCAGGTTATCAAACATACTATGGGACTTCGTGTATCTGCGGAAGAGGAAATTCAGGGTCTTGATGTGAAGGAACATGGTCTTGCCAGCGCTTATGACGGTTTTGCCATTCATGATGCAGTCAGCTCCGTACCAGCTCCAATGGGAACCTCCAAAGGTTACAAAGCTGTTCAAAGACCATCCGCTCCAGCAGAGTTTGTTCCCGAAATCCCTGCTGAAGGCATTCATAAACTTACAAAGGTTGTTATTATCACCCGCCAGAACAAACTTGAAGAATTCATGCAGGCAATGAATGAAATCGGTGTAACCGGTATCACGATTACAAACGTACTTGGCTGTGGTGTTCAGAAAGGTGCCCCTGCTTACTACCGTGGCGTTGAAATGGATATGAACCTTCTTCCAAAGGTTAAAATTGAAATTGTTGTCAGCCTTGTTCCTGTACAGAAAGTTATCGAAACTGCCAAAAAAGTTCTTCACACCGGTCAGATCGGTGATGGAAAAGTTTTCGTATATGACATCGAAAACGTTGTAAAAATCAGAACCGGTGAAGAAGGTTACCTGGCATTACAGGATACTCACGAAGAGTAAATCACTATTTTGACATCTTACTATATTTTTGTTTCCCTTATCTTAGAAAACAGCTCCTGGAAATTCCTTCCGGGAGCTGTTTTATTGCGTAATTGTTTTCGACACTAATTATATTTCTGTAAAAGCGTCTCCAGATTCTCCGAAATCTTTTTCGCATCTGCATACTTACCAGCCTGAAGCGCAAAAGCAATTCGGTTTTCCAGTTCTTTTTTCTTCTGCTCATATTCCAGATAATCCTTATCGAAATGGTCTGCATAGATCATCTTACGGAATTTTCGCATACTTACCTTACGAAGACCTTTGTCCTCAGTGAGAAGCACATAATCCATACAGTCAGCAACCGTATAAAAATCATGGGAAACCATAAGAACCGTTCCATTGTATGCTTCAACAGCCCGTTCCAATGCCAGCTGAGAATACGTATCCAGATGACTGGTAGGCTCATCCAGAAGAAGAAGATTCGCTCCTGTTCTGGAAATTTTCGCCAGCTGTAGAAGATTCTTCTCTCCTCCTGACAGATCTCCCACCGGGCTGTAGATCAGTTCTTCCTCAAATCCATATGTTTTCAGATAAGAGATCACCTGTGCCTCTGTATCAAAACCAACATTCTCAAAATTCTTAAGAACAGTGGCTTTTTCATCAAATACTTCCCCGTGCATCTGGGAAAGATATGCCATTTTTACGTTTTCCCCAAGATGGATTGCCTGATTCTCCCCCTCTATAATATCCCGGAGAAGAGTTGTTTTTCCTGTACCATTTGGTCCTACAATTGCAGCTTTTTCACCTGCCTGAAGAGTAAAGGAGACATGCTCCATGATTTCCCGGTCAAAAGCCACACTATAGTCATCTACTTCAAGTACTGTCTCTCCATCCATAGGTTCATCCGTATGAAGCAGAATCTCAGGCTGCTTAATATCTACAAATGGTGATTTCGTCTTTCTTGCCTCCAGACGCTCCAGCAGGGAAACCCTTGCATGAAGGCTTCTTCCTCTTGTAGCACTGTCAATGGCTGTAGCGCTGCTTCTAAGGCGCTCCACAATCTTACGATTGCGCTCAATCTCCTCCAAATCCGCAGCTGCCAGCTCCTGCTGCTCTATTTTCATCTGAAGAAGCGCGAAATTATAGTCCACATAATTGCCATCAAATTCCTGCATCTCCGTATTCTCCAGATGAAGGATCTTGTTAAAACAATGGTTCAGAAGATAACGGTTGTGCGTGATCACAAGCAGAGTACCCTTATGGGAATTGATCAGATTCCGAAGTGCATTTAAGTGCTGAAAATCCAGGAACACATCCGGTTCATCCATAATAATAAATTTGGGACTGACCATCATCTCCCGAATTGCCTGCACCAGCTTGAATTCTCCGCCGCTTAAGCTTGTAAGAAGCTGATTCTCATATCCTGCCAGTCCTGCCAGTTTCAGCTGCTTACGAATGTTGCTTTCATAAAAATCGCCGTCAATGGCATTAAACTCATCCAAAGTCTGCTGATACTCTTCCATCAGTTCTTCCAGATTCTCTGCTGCTGCCATATCCCCGCAGATCTGATCGATCCTGTTCTGCAGCCTCACAAACTCTTCACTGATATAGTCAAATACCGTTACCTGTTTCTCCTCGTTAACAGTATAAAACTGGCTGACATACCCGATTCTGCCAGGCACATCAATGATCAGCCTGCCATCATATAAATACTCCTCGGGATGAAGGATCATATTTACCAATGTACTTTTACCGGTTCCATTTGTACCGATAAAAGCACAATGTACATCATCCTCCAGGGTAAAAGAAATTTTATTGTATAACTCTTTATGTGGAAAAGAGTAGGACAAATTTTCTGCTTTAACCATGCGTCCTCCTTTTTATTTATCTATTTCATCTTCGGCAGATTCCATCTGTAATGAGCAGCCAGATATCTCAGAAGAATCACCGCCACAGACCCCAGAATCAGTGACACCACTACTCCAAACAGCCGGTATGAATACACGCACACAATTGCTCCCACAATGGAAGCACAGGCATAAATGTGTTTTACGAAAATATAAGGCGGTACCTCTGCCATCATATCACGGAGCAATCCTCCGCCCACGCCGGTAATAGTTCCCACAAACACCAGAAGAAAGGTGTTATCCGCAAAGCCCTGTCGAATTCCTGTGTTCACTCCCACAACAGTGAAAATACCGAGTCCTACAGAGTCCATCAGCAGCATAACCTTGTCATAAGCAACATTTCCCTCCAAAAATTCTTTTTTAAAATAAAAAAGCAAAAATACAAGAACCGAGGTAAACACAGCTACAGCCGCGTAAACCGGCTTCTGAAATACCCCCGGTGGAATGATTCCAAGAGTCACATCGCGGATCATACCGCCCCCAACTGCAGTAATTACTCCCAGTACCGAAACTCCAAAAATATCCATCTTCTGCTCTGCCCCGACCAAGGCTCCGGATGCAGCAAACGCAACGGTTCCGATCATTTCCAGAATAAATGTGATTGTTTCCTGATAACCCATAAAAATAAAAACCTTTCCCAATTTTTATATCGCCAAATCAGTATAACATATAATTCTCTGTTTGCCACCTGAAAAATTTCGAAAATCAAAAAAATTTCAGCAGCTCTGAATTATTTTTCCGAAACAAAAAAACATGACCGGAAATATTTTTCCGGCCATGCCCTCTCTTTTATCAGCCCTTAACACCGCCAAGTGCAACACCTGCGACGATGTACTTGGAAAGTACCAGGTATACTACAACCAGCGGAATAATGGTAACAAACAGTCCTACATAAACTACACCATAGTCAGTACGGAACTGGTTAGAACTCAGCAGCTGTACAAACATAGGAAGTGTTTTCTTGGAATCTGTTGTCAGCAAAATGGTAGGTGTAAACAAGTTGTTCCACTGTGCGATAAACTGGAAGATCGCCTGTGTGGCAACTGCCGGTTTCATGATCGGCAGGATAATTTTATTAAAGGTATTCCACTCTTTTGAACCGTCGATTCTGGCTGCCTCGATCATCTCCAGAGAAAGTGTACTTTCCATATACTGTTTCATAAAGAAAACAACAGTTGGAGCTGCAATGGTAGGAATGATCAGCGGAACGTATGTATCGATCAGCTTCAGATCCAGCATGAAACGGTAGAAACCGATGATGGAAATCTGACTTGGCACCATCATAACTGCCATAATAAATGCCCATGCAAATTTTTTGAATTTGAAATCATATACATGGATACCATATGCTGTCAGAGATGAAAAATAAACTGACAGGAAAGTTCCAGGAATCGTAATGGTTGCAGAGTTAATGATCGCTTTCTGCAAAGTGATCTGCATACCGTTCTGCTTGATCATCAGGTTTTTCCAGTTCTCGATCAGGTGTGTGGACGGAATCAGGGAAACACCAGCCTTGATAGACTCAGAATCTCTTGTTGCGTTCATAACCAGCAGAACAAATGGTAACAGTGCAATGATACAGAATAAAATACAAATAACGGTACGGAAGACTTTCTGATGCAGCATATTTTTGCTGTAGCTATCTACTGTTGCGGCTTTACTCATTATCTTCCACCTGCCTTTCTACGCTGTTTCTGCTCTTTCTTCATACGTCTGTCTTCACTGTCGCTCATAGTTGCAAACAGGATCAGACTGACAACCAAAGTGATAATAAACAATACTACGGAAACGGCTGCTGCCTTACCAACATCACTGTTATACAGACGCATAATATACATAGCCATTGTGGTTGTCTTATCATCTGGCAGACCAACAAGTCCGGTCTCCGGAACGTTGAACAGTGCCGGGATATCATACATCTGAAGACCACCGATTGCGGAGGTAACCAGTGTGTACAGCATAATTGGTTTCAAAAGCGGTAAGGTAATGTAACGGAATTTTTTCCAGCCTGTTGCACCATCAATATCAGCAGCCTCAAAAAGTCCCGGGTCAATACCAAGAACACCTGAAATCAAAAGCAAGGTCGTATTACCAAACCACATCCACCACAGAATTGTGGAGATCAGCCCACGGCTTCCTGCTACGCTGGACATAAAATCAAAGTTCTTGCTGAGAACGCCCCAGTCCTTCAAAGTCTGGGTGATTGGTCCGTACTGGGAAAATAAAGATTTAAACAGTACAGAAACGGAAGCTGCAGTAATAACACTTGGAAGATAAACGATAACCTTCATGGCTCCTGTTCCTTTTACCTTAACCTTCTCATCCGTCAGCCATACAGCCAGAAGAAGGGAAACCAGAATCTGAGGAACAAAGTTGCAGCCCCACATTACAAGGGTATTTTTCAGATAGCTGAGTACATAACCTCTCTCTCCTGCTGCCATACCAAGGATATTTACAAAATTCTGAAGTCCTGCAAACTCCATGAATTCACGCCCGTTACGTTTGTAGTAGGATAAGGTACTATAATAGAAAGTATTAATCAGTGGCCACAGCTGGAACACCAGATAAGTGATAAAAAACGGTGCAATAAAGAAGTAGCCATACCTTCCATAATCAATCATTTTTTTCTTTTTCTTATTCATAACAGCCTCCTGTCTGAAGTTGCCTGCTTTTCCCAGGCAGAATGCCTGACACTGGCGGGAGTGCCTGCCCCTCCGGGCTTCTGCGCCATCCTCCTCTGCCACTGGCAGTCATTCTGCTTTTTTATAGCAAAAGCAGCTGCTCGCTTATATAAGAATGTGCTGCTCCTTCTTTTGGGAAGAAGCAGCACACTCACTACTTACTTATTTATGGATCTTCATCCACCTGTCTCTTAAGCCAGATTATTCTGCGCTCAGGTAAGAGAATGTATCATGGATAGATGCGGTCAGATCTGCAAGTGCAGTGTCAAGGTCTTTTTCGCCTGTAGCATAAGCCTTGGTCTGAGTATCCATAAGAGAAAGGATCTGCTGATCTTCTGCTGTTACCATAGAAGCGTCAAGTCCGTCTGCTAATGGAAGGAAGAACTCCATGAAGTTCTGTCCAGCGTCTGGATACAGATATCCGTTTCCGTCTGCTGATGTACCAGCATCGATGATCTTGCTGACAGCTGCTGTGTTGTTTACATAGTCAGAGTTCAGAGCGTTGATTGCAACCATTCCGTCTTCGTCACATGTGAAGAATTTCATGATCTTAGCTGCAAGCTCGGTATCTGCACAATCTGTTGTAGCTGCAAGTCCTGTGCCGCCCCAATAGCATTTTGTCTGGGTAGGAACAAGGATGGTGTTGCCTTTCCAAGCATCACTTAAGCTCCAGTATACGAACCATGGGCATCCCATATAAGCAAGTGCTGCGTTAGAATCAACGCCGTCACCACTCATGTTTGCACTCCAGTCAGCGCTCCACTGATCTGTGTTGAAGGTAAGGTCTTCATCATAAAGAGTCTTAGCTGTTTCCATGTATGTCTTGATGTTGTCATCAATTGTGATCTTATCGTTCTCATCGTAGAAGCCCTGGGTTCTGGAACCGGTCAGGCTACGTTTGATCTCATCATAACCGGAGAACAGTTTGCATTTTCCACCGGAAGCATCATTCACTTCTTTTGCTGTAGCAACGATGGTATCCAGATCTTTAAATTTCTCAGCTAATGCTGCCGGATCTGTTGTTCCAAGATATTTCTCAGCCAGATCTGCACGAACTGCGTAGCATCCAGGAGTTGCCTGCCAGAACAGAGCTCTTACGTTTCCATCAACATCGGATCCAAGATCCAGGTTGTACTGATAGCTGTTTGCATAGTCATCAGCTGTGATTCCAAGATCTGCTACATTCTGTACCCAGTCACTGTTTACATATTTCTGAACATAGTCAACTTCCAGACCCATCATGTCAGGATATAACTCATTTGAAGGATCATCAAGTACAGGATCCAGTTTGCTCTGATAGTAATCAGATCCACCTGTGTTTACGAAAACGATTCTTTCGTAATCATCTGGATAAGCCTCTTTGAATGGTCCATCAAGAATCTTCTTAATATCATCATTCCATCCCCATACTACAAAGGAATCATCTGCGGAAGCGTCACCGGTAACTTCATTCTCCGGTGTTTCTGCATCTTCTGCCATTACCGGAACTGCACACATTGTCATTCCTGCCAGCATAGAAGCTGTTAATAATACGCTCACCATTTTTTTCTTCATGTTATTTCCTCCTTTAAAATTATATCTTTTAATTTTTTTAATAACTACTTGAAATTTTTCTGAGGATACACAGTTTTTACAGATGCTCCTTTAAAAAGTGTTCCATCTACTGTGTATTTCTCGATTACAGTTGTCTTCGGATGCTCAATCAGCTCAATCAGCCTTTCTGCCGCTATCCTTCCGATTGCCGCTGTATCCTGGCAAAGGGTTGTAAGCTTGGGTTCAAGAACCTGGGCGATGTTGATTCCATCGTACCCGGCTACTGAAATGTCTTCCGGTATCCGAAGTCCTCTTTCCCGTATCTCATTTATCCCTCCCATCGCTGCATAATCGTCAGGATAGAGAATACAGGTCGGCGGATCCTTCAGATCCAGGAGTTCGCCTGTTCTCTCACCTGCCAGATCAGCATCTCTGTAAAAAGATGGTCTTACATATTCATCCGGAACCTCAACTCCCAGTCTTTGCAGAGTACGGTAAAAACTTCCAAGACGGTTCTTTGTAACTGATGTGTCATCTCCGTGAATGTAAGCGATCTTGCGGTGTCCCTTCTTATGAATATAAGTAACAAGTTCTTCCATTCCCTGGATATTGTTGGATACTACCGATATCCTTCCATCACAGATATGATCAATGGTCACCACCGGAATGTCTGAAAGGAGAAGCTCCTGAACCTCTTCTGCGGTAAAATCCACACAGGCCATTACCACTCCGTCCACGCCCCGGTATCTGCAGTGCTCCAGGTAAGTCATCCTTTTACCGGAAACATTTCCGCTTGTAAAAGTAATGTCATAGCCTTTCGCTTCCGCTGTACTTTTGAAGCTTTCCAATACTCTGTTAAAGTAATCATGTGTGAGACCACTTCTGGCCTCGTCCACAAATAAAACTCCCAGATTAAAGGTTCGCTTCGTCTTCAAAGCTCTTGCCGATGAGTTGGGAAGATATCCCATCTCTGAAGCCGTTCTTAATATGTAGTTTTTTGTATCTTCTCCGATATCGGAGTAACCATTTAATGCTTTACTGACAGTGGCAACTGAGACATTACATTGTTTTGCGATTTCTTTCATGGAAACCATATGCTTGCCTCACTCTTTCCTGTTTTTCTTTCCTGTCATCTCTAAATCGTTTTCGTAAGCTTATAGTACCCCCTAGTGCACAAAAAATCAAGTGTTTTTTGCTTGTTTTTGTGCGTTTTAACGTCATTCTACCTATTGCACAATTTGAGCATCACCATTTTCAACAAATTAATATCCGCTAAACTATTTTTGCGAAACTGTTTCGCGAAAGTTTTCGTAATTTAAATCTCTGATTTGTAATATATAATAGATTTAATTATTACTGTAATTTTTATGTTGCTTTTAATCAGTCTTTCTATTATACTAAGAGCAAATATATACCATTATTCTTTACTTTTATTTCTTATTGCCTTTACTTATTCGTTTTCGTGTGTTAATTATCTCACAATTCAATCCAGTTGGTCTTTTCGAAACTACACATTGCATTAGCAAAACATTATTACTTATATAAGCGCAGATCACTATGCAGCTTCGAAAATTAAATTAATGCACCCTGATGTAAATCACGAATAGCAATCAACCAATTAGAAAGAATTCAGCAAGAATAAAATTTATCAAAGGAGATCCACTATGAATTTCGGACATTTTGATGACGCCAATAAAGAATATGTCATTACTACACCAGATACCCCGCTGCCATGGATCAACTATCTTGGCTCCCAGGATTTCTTCACACTGATTTCCAACACCTGCGGCGGCTACAGTTTCTATAAGGATGCAAAGCTGCTCCGTATCACTCGTTACCGCTACAATAACATCCCGGTAGATTCCAACGGAAAATACTACTATATCAAAGATGGGGATACCATATGGAATCCAGGTGCAATGCCAACCCGCACTCCTCTTGATGTTTATGAGTGCCGCCATGGACTTGGCTATAGCCGTTTCCACGGTGAGAAAAACGGTCTGGCAGCTGATCTTCTTGCTTTTGTCCCTGTTGACACAGCCTGCGAGATCAACAAACTAACTCTGCGAAACAATTCAGATAAAGCGAAAGAGATTTCGTTGTTTTCATATGTAGAATTCTGCCTCTGGAATGCCGTTGACGACATGACCAACTACCAGCGAAACTTAAGCACCGGTGAAGTTGAGATCATCGGCAGCACCATTTACCATAAGACCGAATACCGCGAGCGCCGCAATCACTACAGCTTTTTCACTGTAAATGCTCCTGTAGACGGCTTCGACACCAGCCGGGATGAGTTCTTAGGGCTTGGTCGCGGCAACAATGCTCCGATCGTTGTTGAGGAAGGCAAGAGCCACAATTCTGTTGCAAGTGGATGGTATCCCATTGCCAGCCAGCAGATCAATGTTTCTTTGGCACCTGGTGAAGAAAAAGAATTTGTTTTCCTTCTTGGCTATTGCGAAAACCCGAAAGATGACAAATGGGAAGCATTAAACGTGATCAAAAAAGATCCGGCTAAGAAGATCATGGAGAAATTCGAAACTTCTGAACAGGTAAATGAAGCTTTCGCCATCCTGAATGCTTACTGGGATGAGCTTCTCTCCCGCTATCATGTAGAAAGTAAGGATCCTCATGTAAATCGTATGGCAAATATCTGGAACCAGTACCAGTGCATGGTAACCTTTAACATGTCCCGTTCCGCTTCTTACTATGAATCCGGAACAGGCCGGGGAATGGGATTCCGTGATTCCTGTCAGGATCTTCTTGGTTTCGTACATTTGATACCAGAGCGCGCAAGAGAACGAATCCTTGACATTGCAGCTACCCAGTTTGAAGATGGAAGTGCTTATCATCAGTACCAGCCGCTTACCAAGCAAGGTAACCTGGATATCGGAAGCGGATTTAACGATGACCCGCTTTGGCTGATTGCTGCTGTGGCTGCTTACTTAAAGGAAACTGGAGATTATTCCATTCTGGATGAAATGGTTGCTTTTGACTGCCATATGGAAAAAGCTGCACCTCTGTTTGAACACCTTCGTCGTTCCTTCGAATACAGCCGCACCCATCTTGGACCACACAAGCTTCCTCTGATCGGACGTGCTGACTGGAATGACTGCCTGAATCTGAATTGTTTCTCCAATGAGCCTGGAGAATCCTTCCAGACCACAGGTCCCTCTGAAGGTCCGGTTGCAGAATCTGTATTTATTGCAGGAATGTATGTAAAATATGGTAATGAATTTGCAGAGATCTGCAGACGTGTTGGAAAAGAGGAGGACGCTTCTATCGCGCAGAAAGCAGTTGAGGAAATGTACCAGGCAGTCCTTGACGCAGGCTGGGACGGAGAATGGTTCCTCCGTGCTTATGATGCAGAATCCCAGAAGGTCGGTTCCCACGAATGCGAAGAGGGACAGATTTTCATTGAACCACAGGGCTTCTGTATTATTGCTGGCATTGGTGTGAAAGAAGGCCTGGCAAAAAAAGCTCTTGATTCTGTAAAAGAGCGCCTGGATACCAAATATGGTATTATGCTTCACCAGCCGGCTTACACCAGATATTACCTGAACCTCGGTGAGATTTCTTCCTACCCGCCGGGATACAAGGAAAATGCCGGAATCTTCTGCCATAACAATCCATGGATTTCCATTGCCGAAACCGTTGTCGGAAGAGGAAACCGTGCTTTTGAAATTTATAAAAAGACCTGCCCGTCTTATATTGAAAACATCAGCGAAATACATCGTACAGAACCTTATGTCTATTCCCAGATGATTGCAGGACGGGATGCAGCCCGCCATGGCGAGGCGAAGAACAGCTGGCTTACCGGAACTGCTGCATGGACTTTCGTAAACCTTTCCCAGGCGATCCTGGGTGTGCAGCCATCCTATGATGGACTTTCCATTGATCCTTGTATTCCGGAAGACTTCGGTGACTTCACCCTCACCCGCCGCTTCCGTGGTGCCACCTATTATTTCGACATCAAAAATCCGAACAATGTTGAAAAAGGTGTTGCTTACCTGGAAGTAGATGGCAGACATGTGGATGGAAATATAGTACCTGTTGAGGAAGGAAAAACAGAGTATCATGTAACGGTACATATGGAATAAAAGAATACTAATAATTTTAGCAAGAGCCCCGGAACCGAAATTCCAAGGGCTCTTGTTTTCCTATATATTTTATTTTTCGTAAAGCGGATGAATCTCTTTCTTATATGTATATCGTATAAACACGAAACAGATCACTCCTGAAAAAACTTCTGCAATGGGGAAGGCCCACCAGCATGCACCAAGTCCGCCCACTTTTGACAGAACAAATGCAGCAGGAAGAAGCACTACCAGCTGACGGAGCACAGATACCGCAAGACTTAGAAAACCGTGCCCCAAAGCCTGGAATACGGAAGACGCCACCACTCCAAAACCAGCTATTAAAAAACTGATGCTGACAATTCTAAGAGCAGGAACCCCAATCACCAGCATATCTTCAGAAGCACTGAAAATTCCAAGAAGACGATCCGGAAACAGCTGGAAGACAACAAGACCTGCCAGCATAATGCTTACACCATAAATGATACTAAGCTTAATCGCTTTCGTAATACGTTTGGGCTTTCTCGCCCCATAATTATAAGCAACAATAGGAACCATTCCGTTATTCAGTCCAAACACCGGCATAAAAATAAAGCTCTGAAGCTTAAAGTAAACGCCGAATACTGCTGTTGCAGTAGAAGTAAATCCCATAAGAATCTTATTCATTCCGAAAGTCATAACAGAACCAACAGACGCCATGATAATGGACGGGAATCCCACACTGTATATATTTCGGATCACCTCACCTGAAATTTTATATTTTGTAAGGGAGATATGAAGCTCTTTATTCAGCCTGATATTCACTATAACACCTGCCACAGCTGCAATAATCTGTCCTGTAACAGTGGCAATCGCCGCTCCTGTTACCTCTAACCGTGGAAATCCCAGCAATCCAAAAATCATAATCGGATCCAGAATAATGTTGATAACAGCACCCAGAAGCTGTGTTGCCATGGAATACACCGTCTTTCCCGTAGACTGCAGTAATTTCTCACACACTAGCTGGATAAAAAGACCAAAGGACATAATTCCAATCACTCTTACATAATCCACGCCATATGCTCTGATCTGCGGATCAGAAGTCTGCACCCTGAAAAAAGCCGGCGCAAAAAGCCCACATACAACCGCAAAACCAATAAAGCTGAAAATTGCCAGATAAATACCATTGTTTGCTGCACTGTTGGCATATTCATCGTTCTTCTCTCCCAACGAACGTGACACCAGCGCATTGATACCAACACCCGTACCGGTTCCCACCGCAATCATCAGATTCTGCACCGGAAATGCCAGCGATACAGCAGTAAGTGCGTTCTCGCTTAATTTCGCCACAAACATACTATCCACAATGTTATAAAGTGCCTGCACAAGCATAGAAATCATCATCGGCACTGACATGGTAAGCAGAAGCTTCGCTACAGGCATAACGCCCATTTTATTTTCCTGAATTCTCACTTCTTTTTCCAAAATAATCCCCTCTCTTGTAAAATAAAATCATCTTTCTTCAAAAGACCAGTTCTCTCATTGTATATAATTACATTTCGAATGTCAATATAGGGGTGGATTTATAAAAAAAATTGTGCTATTCTTTTTTTCAGATAACAAGTACAAAAATATACAGATGGAGGAATACTCTTATGGAAAGACACAGCTTTGCTATGGAGATCAAAGATGGAAAAAAGAATGAATACCGCCAGAAATTAGGAGAAATCTGGCCAGAGCTCACTGCTTTTCTGGATCAGGAAAGAATACACAATTTCAGCATCTGGAACTGCGATTCCCTGATTTTCGGATATTACGAAACAGACGAAAGCACTGTGCTTTCGGAAGAAAAAAAGGCTGCTATCCAGGCTCTGACTTCCAAGATCAGCCATACTTTTACCTGGATTTCCACTCCTGGCGAAAATATGCGCCTGATGTATCATAATTTCGGCGTTGTCCGTGAAAACAAAGAACTGATCCGCCACAGAATGTTTATGACAAGACTGAAACCAGGCTGTGAAGAAGAATATAAAGCAAGACACGATGGGCTGATTGCTGCAAGAGAGGGAAAAATCGATCCCGGCCCGGACAGCAACTTCAGCATCTGGAGCGCCGGCGGATATATTTTCGGTTATGATGAAATTGACACTACCATGGAAACAGAAGAAACACCAGAAGCCCACGAAGCTACAGTAGCCTGGGAGACCCGCCAGCTTGGCATTATGGACTGGATCACCAATGACTGTGACTGGCTTACAGGCGAAATTCATTCTGCAAGTATAAGACTGGCATGGCATACAGGTAAATAGATTCTGTGTTTTATTAGTTTCACTTATGCGAAAAAGCCCCTCAGCAATGAGGGACTTTTTTTATTTCTCTATAATTTTTTTAATTCTTCTTTCAGAATTTCAAGCTCCCCAGGCAATATTGTCCGCATTTCCAGACAAACCTGGCCATCCGTAATATGCCCGATGATCGGAACATCCATTTTACGCAAAGAATCGCAGATTTCCTGAGCGAAAGAATTTTTCCTGTCTTTTTTTCTTATCTGCAAAGCCACGCCAGGCAAAGTTTTCCCCGGCGTAGTCCCGCCGCCAACAGGATTTCGGGTTGACGTTACTGTAAATTCATATTCGGGATTATCAGTCAATTCTTTTACAAGCCACTGTGCATCTTTTTGAAGCTCTTCCTCACCTCGCGCTATCATTTTATAGACAGGAATTTCCACTTCCATCTTCTGTCCTTCCATGTAAATACTCAGGGTTTTTTCCAGTGCAGCAGCTGTAAACTTATCAATGCGCAGCGCCCGCATAAGAGGATGGGCGGCAATCTTATTGATCAGATCCCTGCGCCCCGCCAGAATCCCTGCCTGAGGGCCTCCCAACAGCTTATCTCCGCTGAACGTCACTATATCTGCCCCCTTCTTCAAAAACTCCTGAACAGTCTTTTCTGCAGATATTTCGTAGGGTGTCAGATCTGCAATACTTCCACTCCCAAAATCCACCAGAAGAGGAATTCCGTGTCTGTGCGCCATCTTTGCAAGCTCTGTAATATCCGGCTCATGAGTAAAACCGGAAATCTGATAATTACTGGTATGCACCTTCAAGAAAGCCGCTGTACTCTCCGTCACTGCCTTTTCATAGTCTTCCAGATAGGTTCTGTTTGTAGTTCCCGTCTCCACAAGCCTGGTTCCGCTCTGACTGCACACATCCGGGATTCGAAACCTTCCTCCAATTTCCACAAGTTCTCCTCTTGAAACGATGGTTTCGCCCCCAAAAGCCAGCGCCGTCAGCATAATAAGAACGGCAGCAGCATTGTTATTTACTGCAATGGCAGCTTCTGCGCCTGTAAGCTTACACAGCTTTTCCTCAAAATGATCATTCCTGCTGCCTCTTTTACCATCCTTAAGATTCAGCTCCAGATTGGTATATCCTGTCATCAGGGGAACAAGTTCCGACACCAACCTTTCCCCAAGCGGCGCTCTCCCCAGGTTTGTATGAAGAATCACACCGGTTGCATTGATCACTTTTCCCATTTGTTTCTGATCTGAAGAATGTATTTTTTCTTTGGTTTTATGCAAAATAAATTCTTCATAATTATTAATTTCTTTTCCAAGAATCTCTTCCCGAAGCAGCTGAGCAGACTCCCTCACTGCTTCCAGTACAGTTTCATGTCCATACTGTTTTTCCAGCTCTTTCACCACTTCTGTTTCCATGATTTTATCTATTTTGGGAATTTTGCGAAACAGCTCATTAAATGCAGACTGTCCTCTGCCACTTTTATCCATTATTCTTCTGGGCCTCAATTCTATCTGCCAGATCATTCAGGTATACCCAGCGATCCATTTTTTCCTCCAACTGCTGTTCTGCGGCTTCTTTTTCTCCCATGATCTCACGAAGCTTCACTGAATTCGTTGCATTGGCCATCATACTCTTTTCCAGATCTGCAATTTTCTCCTCCAGTGCTGCTATATCGTCATCTATCGTCTCGTATTCCCGTTCTTCTTTATAAGAAAACTTAAGCTTTTCAGATTTCTGTCCCTGTTTCCAGTCTTTCCTTGAAGATTTTTTTTCTTCAGTGGAAGTTTCACTTCCAGAGCCTTCTGATACTCCGCTTTCGGCTCCGGATTTTCGTGCTTTTGCTTCTGCATAATCTGTATATCCGCCCTCATACTGGGTTAATCTGCCATCTCCCTCAAAAGCAAAAATACGATCAACTACATCATCCAGAAAATAACGGTCGTGTGATACTGTGATCACAATTCCCGAAAAAGTGGAAAGATAATCCTCCAGTATGGTCAGCGTGGGAATATCCAGATCATTGCTAGGCTCATCCAGAAGAAGTACATTCGGTGCTTCCATCAAAACCTTAAGAAGATACAGACGTCTCTTCTCCCCTCCCGAAAGCTTGGCAACCGGTGTATACTGCATGGCTGAATCAAAAAGAAAACGCTCCAGCATCATAGATGCACTGATTCTGCCTTCTCGCGTGGGAATAAACTCTGCCACATCCCGGATATAGTCGATCACTCTCTGATTTCCATCCATATCCGGCACTTCCTGGGCAAAATATCCGATCTTAATGGTCTCTCCAATCTCTACAGTACCAGAATCCGGTTCCACCATTCCGTCAATAATGCGAATCAGTGTAGACTTACCGCAGCCATTTGGCCCGATAATTCCCAGTCTCTGATTTCTCAGAACAATATAGTCAAAATCATCCAGAATCACCTTATCCCCATACTTCTTGGAAACATGATGAAGCTCCACTGTTTTCTTTCCCATTCTGGTTTCCACAGAATCCATCTGCACATCCAGATCCTGAGTTGGCGCTTTGCCGTTTTTTAAAGCCTCTAATCTTTCCAAACGCGCACGCTGCTTTGTACTTCTGGCACGGCATCCACGCTTCGCCCATTCCATTTCCATGCGAAGAATGCTCTGTCTCTTCCTCTCAGATGCAAGTTCCATCTCTTCCCTTTGTGCTTTTAATTCCAGGAAGCCTGAATAATTGGCATCATAAGAATATAATTTTCCATGACTGATTTCCAGAATCTTGTTTGTCACCTTGTCAAGAAAATAACGGTCATGGGTGACCATGATCACCACACCTTTAAACCGGTTCAGATAATCCTCCAGCCATGTTACCATCTCATTATCCAGATGGTTGGTTGGCTCGTCCAGAATCAGTACATCGGAAGGATTTATCAGTGTTCTGGCAAGCGCCACTCGTTTCTTCTGACCGCCCGAAAGCTGTTCTACAGGAGCATCATGCTCTGTGATTCCAAGCTTGTTTAGAATATTACGGGCTTCACTCTGGGAACTCCAGTCCATTTGCCATTTGCCATCAGCAACATAATCCTGCACAATGGCGTTTTCGGGAAAATCCGGCATTTGGGGAAGATACGTGATCCGAAGTCCATTCTGGGAAATCACCTGCCCCTCATCTGCCTCTTCTTCTCCTGCAATAATCTTCAGCAAAGTACTTTTTCCAGTTCCATTGATTCCAATAATTCCAATTTTATCTCCATTATGGATTCCACAGGAAATATCGTCAAAAATCTTTTTATCTCCGAAAATTTTACTTATGTGTTCAATATTCAGTACATTCATGAAAATAGTAACTCCTTTTTTCGCCCTGTAAAGGCATTTGTATCTCCCCTATCTTCTCCTCTCAAATCCATGGATCCAGTCTGATTTCAAATAGAAGATCAGAAACAGAATGGAACTCAGAGACCATGTCAGCGGATATGCCCAGAATACAGTCTGGATCACCGGATGCAGCTTTACTGCAATGGTAATATAGGTCACACGGATTACACACCAGCATGCCAGCATAACAAACATAGGGACTGTAGCTCTTCCTGCACCTCGCATAAGCCCTGCGATACAATGGGAAAAAGCCAGAAGAAAGTAAAACAGGGTAATGATATGCGCCTGTTTTACCCCATACTCCACAACTCCCGGATCATTGTTAAAGGCTGCGATAAGAACCGGACTTGCAATATAAACAATAATTCCAACTATTTCAGCCATGGAAATACTGCAAAGGATACCAATACGTGCACCCTTTTTTGCACGGTCATATTTCTTGGCTCCAAGGTTCTGGCTGATAAAGGTTGTCAGACCCATGGAAAAACAGGTGATCGGTAAAAATCCAAAGCCTTCGATCTTGGAATATGCACCGCAGCCGGCTACCGCCAGCTTACCAAAGCTGTTAATATTGGATTGCACCACCACATTCGCAATGGCAATTACAGAATTCTGAATTCCTGCCGGAAGACCATTGGACACGATCTGCTTCAGCATATAAGGATCCAGACAGATTTCCCTCAGCGTAACGGTATATTCCTCCGGACTTTTTTTCATCAGACGGTACAGACATAAATATGCGCTCACAAACTGGGAAATAATTGTTGCAAGAGCTGCACCCTCCACGCCCATTCCAAGTCCGCCTACGAAAATTATGTCAAGGGTAACATTCAAGACAGATGAAAAAATAAGGTAATATAAGGGATGACGGCTGTCTCCCACCGCCTGCATAATACCTACAAAATTATTATAAAGAACCAGTCCCAGTGATCCCAGTGCATATACCTGGAAATACAGGGTTGATTTCGGCAAAATATCTGCCGGCGTCTTCATAAGTATCAGAATCTTTGGTGCCAGCACAACACCGCCAATTGTAAGAAGTATGCCGCACAGAACACCAAATGCCACTGTGGTATGAATGGCCTTGTGAAGCTCCTTCTTCTGTCTCGCTCCAAAATATCTGGCAATAATAACGCCGGCCCCCATTGCCAGTCCCTGAAAAAATCCCACCAGCAAAAAAGTAAGGCTGCCGGATGAGCTTACCGCAGCCAGTGCATCACTTCCCAGAAAGTTTCCTACGATCAGAGAATCTGCCGTATTGTACAGCTGCTGAAACAGATTTCCCAGAAAAAGCGGGAATGCAAATCCCATCAGTTTTTTCCAGATAGAACCCTCTGTCAGCAGGTTTTTGTTTTGTGAATTATTCATTTTTCCCCCTCCATTAATCACCTCTATCCTAACATACCCCACCTGCTTTTTCAATTGTAAGTTACATTCTGTTCTTAACAATTCCAATTGCAAAGCTCTTTATTTCGTGTATAATAAAAGATATCATTATAATTATTTTTTCATACTTTTCGTAAATAATCATAGTCTAGATGTTTGAAAAAGGAGGGTCTATATTTGAAAAATCTGAAAACCATCTGGAGCGAAGCAGCGGCCCAGGGACAGACTTTAAAAGAATATCCACGTCCCGGTATGGTCCGGCACAACTGGATCAATCTGAATGGGATGTGGAATTATCTCATTACAGACAGCCGTATTCTTCCATGGCAATTTTATGAACAGGATTATTTTCCATACGATGGACAAATCCTGGTACCTTTTTCACCGGAAGCACCCCTTTCCCAGGTAAACCGACAGGTACTCCCCCATGAAACACTATGGTATTCCCGCCATATTCAGCTTCCCGAAGAATGTCTGGACAAAAGCAGTCAGCGTCTTCTTCTCCATTTCGGGGCTGTAGACCAGATCTGCAGTGTATATATTAACGGAAAATTCGCAGCCTATCACAAAGGAGGCTATCTTCCATTTACTGCAGATATTACAGACCTTATTGCAGAAGATCTTTCTGTCTCTATTTTAATCAGTGTCCATGACTTCAGCGACACCTCCTATCATGCAAGAGGCAAACAAAAACTGAAACGTGGCGGAATGTTTTATACCGCACAAAGTGGTATCTGGCAGACAGTTTGGATGGAAATTGTTCCCGAAGATTACATACGGGATGTGCGTTCTGTCCCTGATTTTGATAACAGTCAGATTCGATTAAGAGTCCGTACCACCACTGCCTCAAATCCAGTCACCTGCAGGATTTATCCACCTGTTATCCTTGATGAAGATGGACTAAACGAGAAACTGTGTAAGAATGAAATTGTGACCGCAGTGCTCCGGTCTGGAAAAGAAGCTATCCTCTCCATCCCGGAAAAGGAACACAAGCCCTGGACACCGAAAGAGCCCTGGCTATATCCTTATGCTCTGGAATATGGCAAAGACCGGATCCTTGGCTATTTCGCCCTTCGAAAATGCGATGTAAAGACAGCAGCAGATGGATACCCACGCTTTTTCCTGAATAATCAGCCTTATTTCCAGAACGGTGTTCTTGATCAGGGGTACTGGCCAGACGGACTTTACACGGCACCTTCTGACGAAGCTCTGATCTACGACATCCGCACTATGAAGGCTCTTGGCTTTAACATGCTCCGCAAGCATGGCAAGATTGAGACTGACCGCTGGTATTTTCACTGCGACCGCATGGGTATGCTGGTATGGCAGGATATGCCAAATGGTGGTTCTGACTACCACCACTGGTTTGTCACTTACCTGGCTACTCTTCTGAACTGGATGCGCATCCCCATAAAAGACAGCCACGCACATCTTCTTTCCAGAACAGACGAAAACGGGCGCCAGGAATACATAGATGACATCAGGGATACCATAAAGTTCCTTTACAACCATCCCTCCATTGTCACCTGGGTGCCATTTAATGAAGGCTGGGGACAGTTTTCCACCAAAAAGATTACAGATTTCATTCGCCGGCTGGATTCCACCCGCCTGATAGATTCTGCAAGCGGATGGTTCGACCAGGGATGCGGAGATATTAACAGCCTTCACTATTATTTCCTGGGACTTCCTGTTCCAAAATCAGACCGTGTGCTTGCTCTTTCCGAATTTGGAGGTTATTCTCTTCGCATACCGGAGCACAGTGCCTGTAAACATATATACGGATATAAGAAATTCACTACCATCGAAGCGCTCACCGACGGCTTTTCCAGGCTAATGGAAAACACCATCATTCCTTCTGTAAAAAAAGGATATTCCGCAACTGTTTATACCCAGCTTTCTGATATTGAAGAGGAGACAAACGGACTTCTTACCTATGACCGCAAAAAAATTAAAATGAATCCTCTAATTGTCCAGAAATGGAATGCAAAGCTGAAGATCTAACAACCATGCATAAAAACAGGAGTTATACCATCTCTTTCAAAGCAGATCATAGTATAACTCCTGTTCCATTTTCTACAATATGAAAACAATATATTAGTTTGCAGCTTCCTCTTCTGTTGCTTCTTCTGCTGCATCAGCATCTGTATTTGCTGTATTCTCTTCTGTCTTTGTCAGAGAAATGAAAAGTGTTTCAGCGATAGGCTGGATATCCTCAGATTTCGGTCCAATCTGAACATTGTACATAATTCCGCCATCATCCAGGAATGCAATTCCGTATGTAGCATCTGTTTCGAAAGAAACGCCATAGATTCCATTAATGGAAACCTTCTCAACATCGATATACTCTGCATCGATAAGTTCCTGTGCCATGGAATCAAGATCATATTCTGTTCCCACATCTGTAGCAGTTACAACCATATTTACGCCTTCTTCAGATTCCGGATCAAGAGCCTGGAACATAACACCATCTTTCTGGTCTTCATCTGTAACTTCCAGAACATCCCATTCACTTGGCACATAAAGATCAAAACCAGGTTCAAAGGATAACCATGTTCCTTCATATGCAGCTTTCTCCAGCATATCGATTGTCAGTTCTGTGATCTCAGTGGCTTCTGCTGCTGTCTCAGTATCTTCAGCTGCATCTGCTTCTGCCCATACAGGAGCAGAAAATCCGGTAACCATTGCTGCTGTGCATAACATAGCCATAATTTTTTTCCAGTTTTTCATTTTTATACCTCACTTTTACTGTTTTTTATGATATAGTTACTATATCTTAAATTTATTTCAAAAGCAAGATACATGGGATAAGATGACACTTTTAGTGATATTTGTCATTATTGCCACACATTACTTGTTATTATTTCCAGGGAGGATTTTGACATTGAACATTGCAATTATTGATGATGAACTGCAGGATTTAAATCTGCTTGCTGCTGCCGTGGAGGAATACTATGCTGACAGACAGTTTGCAGTGCAGTTACACAGTTTTTCTTCTCCAACTACATTCTGGAAGGACTACACAACCGGCAAATATGACCTGATTTTTCTTGATATCTATATGGAGCATGACAATGGAATGGATGTCGCTATCAGGCTTCGCGAAAAAGGGGACTCCTGTTCCCTGATCTTTGTTACCAGTAGCGATTCCTTTGCTGTTGCAAGCTATGAGGTGCAGGCTGCATATTATCTTCTTAAACCCCTTGATGTATCCAGACTTAAAAAAGTACTTTCTTCCATTCAGATTAAAAATGCACAGGATGCACGGTACATCGAAGTAATCTGTGACCGTACACCTGTGCGTGTTCCTGTTAAAACTATTTTATATGCAGACACCTTTCATAATGCTGTCCATCTCCATACAGACGCCGGAGTACTGCGCACCTATCTTACTTTTCAGAAATTCGAAGAACTGATTGAAAATCTGCCTTGCTTTCTCTCCTGCTACCGTGGCTGTCTTGTAAATATGGACCGTATCCACAAAGCACTTGAAGAAGGCTTTCTTCTTGACAATCAGGAAATTGTCCAGATTCGCAAACGTGGAGCCAATGCCATCAAAAAAGAATATCTGAATTATCTTTTTTCAAATGCTTTTCATGAAGACTGAGAATTTATATCATCCAGAGGTATAAACACATTTGCCCGGAATATACCATTTTCTTCTGAAAAGTCTGCATATCCGCCATATTTTTTTGCTGTTTTGCAAACAGAAGCTGTTCCAATTCCCATTCCGCTGTGGCTGGTAGAATAAAAAACATTTCCAGTTCTTTGCACCTCTGTACTGTATGTATTCTCAATGTTGATCAGCAGTTTTCCCCTTCTCACCTTACAGTTGCAGCTTACATATGCTTTTGGGGTTGCCCCGTCTCTTTCAACTGCTTTTACTGCATTTTCCAGTAGATTACCGAACATCCGGCAAATATCCAGATCTGAAATTTTCATCTGTGAAGGAATTTCCACTGAATTGCGAAATTCCACTCCCAGCATTTCCAGCTGCAATGCATAGTAATGCAAAATTGCATCCACTGACATATTTTTGCTGTAACATACAGGCATCTGCATTTTCGTATTGCTTTCCTCTGCAAATTGATGAAAATACTCCTTTAGCTCCTCATAATGCCCCTGTTCCAACAGCATAGAAGCCGTTCGGATATATTGACGCAGGTCATGTCTTGTATGTCCTGCTTCCTCCAACGCTTCTGTCAGTTTCTCATAATGTTCCTGTTGCATCATCAGACGCAGCTCCATCTGCCTGGATTGCTCCTCATAAATCAGTTTCATCCGATATCCTTCTGTCAATTCCTTACAAAGAATCATCCCGAAGATTCCTGCCAGAATTGTACCGCCCCATTCCGGAAACCAGCCTCCGATAATCGGATCATACAGGGGCCAGATCCGGTCAGCAGCCAGCGAAGCAGCATAAATCACCGTTCCAAAAAGGAGCAAAACGCCCTCACCAGATTCTCTGGTATAAAAAAAGGCTATTATGAACAGGCATGACGCAGTAAACCATTTCAGACCTTCTGCCGCCCAGGAAACGCCATAGGCCAAAGCGGCAGTATCTTTTCCCATGGCGAAAATACCAAGCAAAGTAATGACGATTCCAGCAATTGCAGTAAAAATGGCAGTCCATCTGATCCATTTGTACTTTCTTCCCGTAGTCTCGTATTCCAGAAGCAGCATTGCGGGAAAAGTCAGAAAACAGAACAGCATCTCAAGAGAAAACCAGGGCTGCACAGAAAGCGCCGTATAGGTGTAAAGAAGAGGATAACAGGTATACCCCAGTACACAAACACACACTCCTGCAAACAATATATACGCTCTGCATCTGGTTCTGAAAAATGCCCATAAGGAAAATGTCAGTGTCAGGAAAATTAATGTAAATAACGAAGAATTTATAAATACAGGAATTCCTCTTTGTGTATTTACCTTCAATGGATCTCCAAAGACCGGCACATACTGGATTCCCGGAGAGGCAGAATTCTTATCCGTCACTGCGATCATAATTTCCACAGAAGTATGCGCCTTAAATGTAAACATTCTATGCTGAAGTCTCTCTACATAATGCTCCGAATCCGGATTTCCCACCTGTTCCATCAGAACACCATCCACATAAAGATTATATGCAGAAAAAATCTCCGGAAGGTATAACCCATATGTATGTTCTTCAGAGGGAATCATAATTCTCAGACGATAAGTAGCGCTTCCGTACGGATTTCCTTCCCGGTCATTCAGTTCCATCCCGCCATATTCTCCAATGGAAATATAGCGAAAATAATATTTCTCCAGATCATCTTCTGGCGTAAGCAGTACGTCAGGATAATACTCCCACTCTCTGGACAGATAATAAACAGGAAAATCTTCATAGGAATCATCTGTATACAGAAGCCCGTGTATGGCCTTTTCCTCTTTTGTCATATATTTGTTATTTGAATAATACAACACATTAAAAAACATTAGGGACAGGAGCATGGTTATAAGAACCGTTCCCCATAATATTTTTCTATTTTTCTTATCTGCGTTGTTCTCCTTCACTCCGATCCCCCTTTCGGAGAGTACTGCCTTTTTTCGTCGGCAAATACCATAACAATATTAACATAATTACAATTATCCAAGCGATAGCAGCAGTTTTTTTATGTTCTTCCTGTGCCGGCTCTCCCTGCTGTTCTTCTATCTGCTCTTCTTTCTCTTCAAATTGCTCTTCTGACTCTTCTTGCTGCTCATCCTGCTCCTCTTCCGGCTTCTCTTCCACCGTATATTCCCCGGTCTTCTCAATAGGAATCACAGCAACATTCTGTATCTTATTTATAGTACCGGTATAAGCATTTCCCTCTTCATCTGTAAGTACAGTCTGAGAATCATTTTCTGCATATGGTATCTCTACAGTCGCCCCTGGAATATCTGTAATTTCATCTCCGTTTTTAAAAATTTTAATGGTAATCTCATTATCTTTCCTGGAAATATCAACCTGAAGCTGATCATCTTCTTTCACATTCCAGTTTTTTAACACATCCGTCGGCACTTCTACCAGCACACCGTTTTTTTCAAAAGGAATCTCCTTTACCCCGGTGCTCATAAGATCAGAAAGACGATTTCCCACTATAACCGTAGATATATCTGTCACCTTCTCCAATCCACTCTCAATATCAGGAAATTCCTTTCCATCTCTGTCCGCATAATTTCTCTCGTACCAGCGCTCATTTGTAATCAGTTCTTTTCCATACTGAAACATATACATACCGGTGCTGCCACCTGGATAAGTGACATAGACACCATATTCCTGTTCCTGTTTCAGACAGCTTTCTTTCAGATACAGACCATTTCTGAAAACATAAAAATCATCTGACTTTGCTTTTTTCTCACTTTCCGAATCCCTTATATATATCTGAAATTCGCTTAACTGACTATCTGTAAAAGCATCGAGCACCATAGGAAAATACAGGGTATTTCCTGTACTGCAGCAGACCTGCACCTCTGGCTTATCAGGACGTTGTATGGTAATATAGGCAGTCGCTTTCGGAATAACAACGGAAGCTTCTGTCTGATATCCGGCTGGAGCAACAAAAGTACCTGTCACCTTATAAACTCCCGGAACCGCAGTATTAGCCTGACTAAAGTCCCATACAGAGGGCATCACCACAGAAGGATGCGCCGCTGTATCCTCATAGCTCTCACAGGTGCTTCCCCAAATATGAAAATCCGCTTCCAGACTTGTTCTCACTTTCATCAGGCTTTGTCCGACCGGCACTGCATAAACCATACAGCGCTGCAGATTTTTTTCGTCTACACTTTCTATAGAGCGGATGATCGTGTCTTTCTGTAAAACCCCGCCAAGAACATCCTGCTGATAGCTAAGCACATCCAATACTCCGTCAGATCCGTAACGGTAAGTAAGGTTTTTGGTTTTCCCTTCTTTATAAGTCACCGTCAACGTATACACATTTCCAGGCACCATACTCTGACAGGAAAGATACATTCCATCCGTATCGCAGAAACCATATCCCTCTTCACTTACATTTACCCAGTCTTCTCCCTCTTTTTTCAACCAGATCGTCATGGTATCCGGATCTTCATCTGTGATCCACGGAAAGTAATAAATACCTGCGGATACCATTCTGGAATATACCTGAATTTCCAGCTGACCTGGATTCTGCACTGAAATCCCCGATGTCCATTCTGGCAGTTTTACTTTGCTGCTATACCCATCGGGAAGCTGTACGGTACCCTTGATCTTATAGGCTCCAGCAGTTTGTATATCCACCGCCGTATAGTCCCAGATCAGATTTAGATAGAGCTCCTCTCCGCTTTCTGTGTACGCGGTACAACCTATGTTATCATAAATTTCCCGCAGTCTCTGCATATCTGTACCTCGCAGGACTGCGCCTGCCGGTATGTAAAAGATCCTTGAAAAATCCTCAATCATATTATCCGCTGCCTGCACCGTTCTTTCACCTGTCCCACTTAACAGAAGAAAACAAAATGCAAAAACAGCCAGCCATTTCATCATCTTATTATTCATTCGTTTTTCTCTCCTGTTCCAAGCATAATTGATTTTTTTACATAAAACAAGAAACCTGTGGCGAACCGCAGGTTTCCGTGAAAAGCAGCATATCAGAAGCAGAACTCTCTGAAGAAGTCACATTCAGCATCATTACACTGAGCTGCATCAATTGTCTTAATATCGCAGTGGAATACATGGCCTAGCTTATTAACCTTATCTCCAAACACACGGTATACAAATGGCACATTATTATCCATCAGCTTCTGCACCAGTGCCGGAGCCTGTGCTTTCTGAAAATCACCAACAGAAGTCATACAAAATACAGGTGGGTAAACATCTGTAATACCATTTAACACATTGATCTGCTCCAGTTCTTCCTCTGTTCCGCCCTCCGGAAGAAATTCCTTCATGATCTGCATGGTCATTTCATCTGAATCTTCCTTCGTAATTCTGTAAACACCGCAATTTAACGCAATTGCAGTAAGCGCAAATCCTTCCGGCACAGTAAAATCATATTTGGCAGCAGATACCGGATTCGTACAAATACCGGCATAAAGCCCCAGAAGATGAGCTCCTGCTGAATCCCCCACTGCAAAAATGCGTTCTGTATCAAAATGAAATCTTCCGGAACGTTTCATCACCCACTTGCAAACAAGGTTTAAATCCTCAAGCTGTGCTGGAAATTTACTCTCAGGTGCAAGACGATATGTAAAGTTCACAACAGCAAATCCTCTCTGTGCAAGACTCATACAGTAATACTGATATCTTTCCTTATCCCCGTACATCCAGGCTCCGCCATGAACACTGATAATAACAGGAAGGTCCTCACCCTGTGCCTGTTTCGGTCTGTAGACATCCAATTTCTGTATCTCTCTGTTATCATGACCATATACAATATTATCCCAACGATCAATATCTTCAGGTGTATTTAAAAGAGCGTCTCTTTCATCATCTGTTTTTTTAAATTCGGCTCTGATTCTATCGCTTAATTCAGACATTTCGATTCCTCCAGGTAATTATTTTGCTATATTCTGCATATATTATATATGAAAAATGTACAGAAAACAAGAACATTTCCTGTATAGCCTGATTTGTATAAGAAAAAAAGAACACCTGATCAACTCAGATGTTCTTTAAAAGTTCGCCATTAGTCTTCAACTTTAACGATCTCTTTTTTGTTATAGCTTCCGCAAGCCTTGCAAACTCTGTGTGGCATCATAAGTGCGCCGCATTTGCTGCATTTTACAAGGTTCGGAGCGCTCATTTTCCAGTTTGCTCTTCTCTTATCGCGTCTTGCTTTGGAAGATTTATTCTTTGGGCAGATGGACATTTCGGTTACACCTCCTTAAATTTACTGAATATATCACTGATAGCTGCCATACGGGGATCCTTAGGCTCCTCGGCACATCCGCAGGGACCATCATTCAGGTTCTTCCCGCATCTGCTGCAAATCCCTTTGCAGTCTTCTTTACATAAGACTTTCAAAGGCCAGCTCATCAGTACCTCAAGATAGACCAAACGGTCCACATCCAGGTCATAGCCGGTGATATAGCTGCTCTCATCCAGATTCTCAAGTCTATCTTTCTCAGATAACTTCATATCCAGTTTACGATCAATCTCATAAGGAATCGTAACGGATACCTGCTCAAGACAACGATCACATGGAATTCCAACAGTTATACTGCCGTTACCAGTCAGCTCTAAAGTTTTATTACCCGTATTTACAATACGAAGCTCTACCGGAGTTTTATCCAAAACCGGAAACTCTCCCATCTGAAACAGAATCTTATCTAATTCCAGTTCAGCACTGAGCTGTATGATTTTACCATCACTGTTCGTTACATCTGATAAATGAATCTGCATAATTCTCTCCTATTCACACCTTATAAATTATACATAGGAGACGCTCATTTGTCAACGACATTTTTATTTTTATTTCCAAATTTTGATATAATTTACTTTTTCCCTCAAAAAAGAATGGATGCAATAAGAAAAGGATCTGCCAGAAGACAGATCCCTTTCGGCTGTAACAGATTATTTAACCAGTGCAACTGTATCTCTGCAGATTGCAAGCTCCTCATTAGTCGGGATAACTGCAACTTTAACCTTGGAATCAGCAGTAGAAATAACGATTTCTTCGCCAAATGTATTGTTTGCAGTATCATCAATCTCAACACCCAGGTATCCGAAATAGCTGCATACATCTTTACGAAGCTGACCTACGTTCTCTCCGATACCTGCAGTAAATACGATGGCATCCACACCATTCATAGCTGCTACATAGCCGCCTACGAATTTGGCAATACCATAGCAGAGTACGTCATATGCATTTTTCGCATCTTCGTTTCCTTCTGCAATTGCAGCTCTGATGTCACGCATATCACTGCCAACTCCGGACATACCCTGAAGACCGGATTTCTTGTTCAGAATGTTCATAACACCTGCAATGTCAAGGTTCTCTTTCTTAGCAATAAACTCGATAATTGCTGGATCAATGTTACCGGAACGTGTTCCCATAACAAGTCCTTCAAGTGGTGTAAGACCCATTGTAGTATCTACACACTCGCCATTCATAACAGCACTGATGGAAGATCCGTTTCCAAGATGGCATACGATTACCTTGGAGTTGTCCTTGTCAAGACCAAGGAATTCAACAGCACGTTTGGATACAAAGCTGTGAGATGTTCCGTGGAAACCATATCTTCTTACTTTGTAGTTTTTGTAGTATTCGATCGGAAGTCCATACAGATATGCTTTTGCAGGCATTGTCTGATGGAAAGCTGTATCAAATACACCAACCTGTGGTACACCTGGCATAAGCTCAGTACAAACATCAATACCGATCAGGTTTGCAGGATTGTGAAGCGGTGCAAGATCGTTGCACTCTTTTACTGCTGCGATCATTTCATCTGTGATCACTGCAGAGCTGGCAAATTTCTCACCACCGTGTACAACACGATGTCCGATTGCATCTACTTCTTTCAAGCTCTTGATTGCGCCTGTTTTTTCATTTGTAAGAGCATCAAGTACAAACTGGATTGCCTCTTTATGTGTAGGCATTGCACACTCTGTAATCTCTTTATCCAGTCCGGCCTTCTGATAAACCAGTCTTCCGTCAATTCCGATTCTCTCGCAAAGTCCCTTTGCAAGAACTGCCTCTGATTCAGAATCGATCAGCTGATACTTTAAAGAAGAACTACCACAGTTAATTACCAATACATTCATTTTTCTACTCTCCTGTTATGATTAATATGTAGTTTTATAAACTATTCTTAATTAGTCCTGTGCCTGGCACTGTACAGATGTGATTGCTACAACACCAACGATATCATCAGCGGAGCATCCACGAGACAGATCGTTTACAGGTTTTGCGATACCCTGTGTGATAGGTCCGTATGCTTCTGCTTTTGCAAGACGCTGAGCAAGTTTGTAACCAATGTTTCCTGCATCAAGGTCTGGGAAGATAAGAACGTTTGCTTTACCTGCAACCGGGCTTCCTGGAGCTTTAGAAGCACCTACACTTGGAACGATCGCTGCATCCAGCTGGAACTCTCCATCAAGTGCAAGGTCTGGATTCTGCTCTTTCGCAATCTTAGTAGCCTCAACAACTTTATCAACGTCTGCATGCTTAGCACTTCCCTTAGTAGAATGGGAAAGCATTGCAACGATTGGTTTCTCCTGAACAAGAAGCTGGAAAGACTCTGCTGAAGATGCTGCAATTGCTGCAAGCTCTTCTGGGTTCGGATTCTGGTTCAGTCCGGAATCACCAAATACAAATGCTCCGTTAGCACCATATTCACAATCCGGAACAACGATCAGGAAGAATGCGGAAACAAGCTTGGTTCCTGGTTTAGTCTTCAGGATCTGGAGACATGGTCTTAAAGTATCTGCTGTAGAATGGCAGGCACCGGAAACCATACCGTCTGCATCACCCATCTTAACCATCATAACACCATAATACAGATACTGGTTCAGAAGGATTTCCTTAGCCTGCTCTGGTGTCATACCTTTTTTCTGTCTTAACTCTACTAATTTGTCAATATATCCCTGAGTTTTCTCAGATGTTGCAGGATCTACGATCTGTGCACCGGAAATGTCGAAGCCGCCTTCAGCTGCGCTCTTCTTTACTGCTTCCTCATTACCTACGAGTACAATCTTAGCAATTCCCTCTTTTAAAATCTTGTCTGCTGCTTCAAGAGTTCTCATATCCTCTGTCTCTGGCAGTACAATTGTTTTAATGCTGGATTTTGCTCTTTCTTTGATTACATCAATAAATCCCATGATTAAATGGCTCCTTTCATTTGTTACAATAATCCTTTGGGAATATAAGCATAAATATGCCCTTCCCTTTTAGTAACTTGATTCCATTATACGCCACCCCGCCTTGTATTTCAAGCTTTTCAATGTTAGAATATGGAAGAACAACGTATTTTTTGAGGTGCAATTTTATGAAAACAGCCGGAATCATTGCCGAATATAATCCATTCCATACAGGACATGAGTATCAGATACGCTATGTGAGAGAAAAGCTTGGAGCTGACTTTGTAGTCATTGCCATGAGCGGTGACTTTGTACAGCGTGGTACTCCTGCCCTTTTTTCCAAATATGTACGTGCCGAAATGGCTTTAAAGAGTGGTGCAGACCTGATATTGGAGCTTCCGGTTTCTTCCTCCACAGCAAGTGCTGAGCTTTTTGCAAGAGGAGGAGTACAGCTTCTTGACCGCATTGGGGTTACAGATATCCTTTGCTTTGGAAGCGAGTGCGGTGATACAGACATTCTCATGGAACTGGCAAAAATCCTGATCAACGAACCTGCAGAGTTTCAAAATGCCCTTCGTCTGCACCTGAAAGAGGGAATGACATTTCCCAGAGCAAGAAGTCTGGCTCTTGCGGAAATTTCGCCTGATTCAAACAAATATCAGCAGATTCTCTCCTCTCCCAATAATATTCTTGGAATTGAATACTGTAAGTCTATTCTCCGTGAAAACAGCTCTATTTTGCCAGCCGCTATCAAACGTGAAGGAAGCGATTATCACGAAAATACTTTATCGAAAAATATTTTTCCTTCTGCTTCTGCCATTCGAAATGCTGTCATAGCCGGTAGTGATCCATGTACCCTGGAGCACTTTTCGCCGAAAGCCTGCAGAGAACTGTTTCTTCAGACCGTCTCCGACCATAACTTTCTTCTGGAAAGTGATCTGGATCCGATCTTCCGATACTGTCTTCTTCAGGAAACAGAAGAGCTTCTGTGCTCTTATCTGGATATGTCCCATGCTCTTGCCAGAAGGATACTGTCTTGCCGAAATCAGTACGAAACATTTTCCCAATTTGCAAGCCTGTTGAAAACAAAAGAAATCACTCACACCAGAATCCAGCGTGCTCTTCTTCACATGCTTCTTCACATTCACAATGTACCGGAACAGATTCCATATGCACGTGTTCTTGGTTTCCGAAAAAGCAGTGCTTCCCTTCTTAGAGAAATAAAAAAGCGGGGCTGCATTCCTCTTCTCACGAAACTTTCGGATGCATCCAAAATTCTGGAAGGAGATCCGTACGCTTTAAATATACTGGAAGAAACTACTTTTTCTTCAAACCTCTATGAAAATATTCTGGCTCAAAAAAAGAATGCCGCCTGCATTCACGAATACCAGAAACAAATCATTATTTTATAAAACATGCCCTGACTGCATATTTTTTTCTGCAATCAGGGCATGTTTTATCTCAGTTTTATTTTTCATTGGAAAGAAGGATACGGTCATTATCCAGCTTCTTTCCGGCTCCAACCTTAAATTTATCAAGAAGACCTTCCACTGTAAGGCCTTTCTTCTCTTCTTCCTTAATATCCAGCACAATATCTCCAGAATCCATCATCAGTATACGATTACCAAGTTCCAGTGCAGACTGCATATTATGGGTGATCATCAGACAGGTCAGATGATGTTCTTCCACAATTCTCTTTGTCAGATTCAATACCTTTTCGGCTGTTCCCGGATCAAGAGCCGCAGTATGCTCATCCAAAAGAAGTAGCTTCGGTGGATTCATGGTTGCCATCAAAAGGGTAAGGGCCTGTCGCTGACCTCCTGAAAGAAGCCCCACCGGATGATTCATGCGATCTTCCAGTCCAATGTCCAAAAGGGCCAGCTGCTCACGAAAACGCTGTTTGTCACTTTTGGAAATACGGGAAAGCCAGCCGCCTGTGCCAGCTGCAAGGGCAAGATTTTCAAGAATCGTCATTCCAGGGGCAGTTCCCCTCATAGGATCCTGATACAATCGGCCAATATCCTTCGCTCTTGCATGCTGGGGGGTAAATGTAATATCCTCCCCATCCAGAACAATGGAACCGGAATCTGTAAGAAAGTCTCCGCAGATAGCATTAAACATAGTGGACTTACCAGCTCCATTAGAACCGATGATTGTGGCAAAATCTCCTTTTTCAAGATGCAGGGACAAATCCCTGATCGCTATTTTTTCATTTACGGTTCCCGGATTAAAGGTTTTGGAAATATGCGAAAGCTTCAGCATGGCTTACATTCCTCCCTTCTTGTGTGTCATTCTTCGTTTCAGCTGCGGCCACTGACGTTTCAGATATGGACCGGAAATAGCCAGAATAACAATCACAGAAGATACCAGTTTCAGCATAAACGCCGGCATATTAAGTCTCAATGCCACTGTATAAACAAGACGGAAAATAACAGAACCAAGAACCATTCCAACCGCTCTTACAAAAATTCCGCCTTTTCCCAAAACCGTTCCACCTATCAACAATGATGCAAGAGCAATGGTAACCATTCCCTGGCCAATGTTAATATCAACAGACTTCTGGGACTGGGAAAGAAGACAACCGGACAGTGCTGTAAAAGAGTTGGCAATACAAAGTCCGATGATCGTTGTAAATACAGGGTTGATAGAGGATGACTTCACCATATCCGCATTGTTTCCGGTTGCCCGGATTGCAAGTCCAAGTCTTGTTTTTAAAAATACTACCAAAAATGCTACCACTACAGCTACCGCAATCAGAGCGACAATAATGTCTGCCCTTCCCTTCAGGGGAGTATCTGCCAGAGCATCCTTCATCATGGAAAACACAGTGTCCGTACGGTTCATATTGATCAGGGAAGAACCTCCCATCACCGCAATATTAATAGAATACAATCCGGTATTCACAATAATTCCGGCGAGCAGACTGTCTACGCCCATTTTTGTTTGCAAAAATCCGGTTATGAAGCCGGAACAGATTCCAGCAAGCATTGCTGCTATTATGGATAAAAAAGGATGTCCGCCAACTGCCACGGCTGCGCCTACAGCTGCGCCCAAAGTAAAGCAGCCGTCTGTAGACAAGTCGCAGACATTCAGCATGGAATAACTTAAAAATAATGCAAGAACTGTCAATGAACAGATCAATCCCAGTTTCAGGGCAGTTTCTCCTAAGGAGAGTGCAGTAGCCAGTGTCACAATCTTTTCCTCCGGTTAATTTTCTTCCAATTCGTCAAAGCTCTCCGCTGTCACAATTTCATTCACCTGTGTACAAAGCGGTTCCATAGCAGCTTTGACAGTTTCAAAATCAAGGCCAAGACCTTCACATGTTTCTGTGTTTACAGTTGCAGTACCATTATCAAATGTTTCTACAGGAGTAGTTGCAGGATCAGCACCATTTAAGAGAATGTCTGCAACCATATCTGCTGTTTTTGCTCCAAGATTTGCATAATCAACTCCATATCCGGCAAAAGCTCCGTTTAAAGCAAAGGAATCAGCTCCTGTATAGTGTGGGATTCCTGCATCAATAAATTTCTCATAAATAGAAAGCTCTGCTGTCATGATCGTATTATCCGTTGGAGTAAATACTGCATCAACGCCATCTGCAACAAGGGCATCTGCTGCAAGCTGCACCTCATCTGTTGTAGTTCCTGTACGTTCTACATATTCGATTCCGTTTTCATCCATGTAAGCTTTTGCTGCTTCAATGGCTGCGGTTGATGAGTCCTGTCCGATATCATATAAAAGACCGATCTTTTTCGTGTCCGGATTTACTGCCTGGATCAGCTTCATAACAGAAGCAGTATCCAGATAATCACTTGTTCCTGTAAGATTCGCGCCAGGTGCATCCATAGATTCTACAAGACCTGCACCAACCGGATCTGATACAGCAGAAAATACAACCGGTGTATCGGTTCCCTCTGTACTTGCCTGCATACGCATTGCTACTGGTGTAGCAACTCCTACCATAAGATCTACTCCATCTGCCTGGAAATCAGAAATAATCTGTTCCATTACATTAGCGTCTGCATTACAGTTATCATAAGAAATTTCAAAATTAACGCCTTTCTCATCACCAATTTCTTTCAGACGGCTTTGCAGATTGTCTACAATCTGATTCAGGGAAGCATCATCCACATAATTGCAGATACCAATCTTATAATCCTCTGCCAGAACAGGTGTTGTCATCATCATTGCTGCCATTGTTGCTGCTGCGATTGCGATCATTCTTTTTTTCATAGTATTTTTTCCTCTCTCTCTTAAAATTGGCTAAGGGAATAACTAAGCCGATCCCCTGCATCTCGTCTGCGAGAAAGAATGAGTGGTGTTTTGCTCCCCATATCCATTCATAACCTTTTTGGGCTTTCCAGGATATTAAAAAACCGCCTCAAAAAACAACTCTACGTTATTCTTTGAGACGGTAATAAGTTCTTATTATCGCGGTGCCACTCAAATTGACAAATCGTCCACTTTCTCATGTACAAACATACACTCCTGATTGGTAACGGGTTCGGTTCCCGTCGGTGCCTACTCTTTCAATCATCATTTCGGACCGCCCTCGAAAGTCCATTCCATCAGCCGCTTCATACGAAGATCACACCATCCTTCGCTCTCTGTCAGGTCATTAATCAATCTGTTCATAACGACCAAATGTCACATCTGATTTACTACTCTTTCTCATCGGTTTAACTGGTTTATACTTTAGCACAGTGATGTAAGAATGTCAAGTGTATTTTTATATTTTGTATAATATGATACCAGCGTAGCAACAAATTAATTTTTGAAGCTGTGGATTGGTGCAGGAATACGTCCGCCTCTTGCTACAAATGCCTCACATGAGAAGTTATTTACCGGCATGATTGGTGCATATCCAAGAAGGCCTCCAAATTCCACAGTCTCTCCTACTCCTTTTCCGATAACCGGAATCAGACGGACTGCTGTGGTCTTCTGGTTTACCATTCCGATAGCAGCCTCATCTGCAATGATACCGGAAATAGTGGAAGCTTTTGTATCTCCAGGAATGGCGATCATATCAAGACCTACAGAGCAGACACAGGTCATAGCCTCTAACTTTTCGAGAGTAAGTGCTCCTGCTGTTACAGCATCAATCATTCCCTGATCCTCACTGACCGGAATAAATGCACCGCTCAGTCCTCCTACTGCTGTAGAAGCCATTACACCACCCTTTTTCACCTGATCATTTAACAGGGCAAGAGCGGCTGTAGTTCCGGGAGCGCCGGCTCTCTCAAGTCCGATCTCTTCCAGAATCTCGGCAACACTGTCACCGATCGCAGGAGTAGGAGCCAGAGAAAGGTCAACAATGCCAAATGGAACACCAAGCATTTTGGAAGCTTCTCTTGCGACTAACTGGCCAACACGTGTTACCTTAAATGCGGTACGTTTGATCATTTCGCAAAGAGTTTCAAAATCTTCTCCTCTTACTTTTTCAAGAGCTGTTTTTACAACGCCTGGTCCGCTGACACCTACATTGATAATACGATCAGCCTCTGTTACACCGTGGAAAGCACCAGCCATGAATGGATTATCATCCGGTGCATTACAGAATACTACCAGCTTGGCGCAGCCAAGAGAATCCTGTTCCTTACTGGCTTCTGCTGTTTCCAGAATAATCTCACCCATAAGTTTTACAGCATCCATATTGATTCCTGTTTTTGTAGAACCAACATTTACAGAGCTACACACACGCTCGGTATTTGCAAGTGCCTGCGGAATGGAACGGATCAGAAGCTCCTCTGCCGGTGTCATTCCTTTGCTTACAAGAGCACTGTATCCACCAATAAAGTTTACCCCAACCTGTTTTGCAGCTTTATCAAGTGTTTTGGCAAGCGTTACGAAATCCTCTGTGGTCTTGCATGCCGCACCACCGATCAGACCGATTGGGGTAACAGAAATTCGCTTATTTACAATGGGAATTCCATACTGTGCTGAGATCTTTTCCCCTGTTGCAACCAGATCTTTTGCAGAAATGGTAATTTTGTTATAAATATTCTCGTTTAATTTATCAAGATCACTGTCAATACAATCCAGCAGACTGATTCCAAGAGTGATGGTACGAACATCCAGATTCTCCTGCTCGATCATTTTATTGGTCTCATTTACCTCAAACATGTTTATCATGGCGTTTTGTTTTCCTTTCAAATTCTATGCATTACATTAAAAATATCCTCACTCTGACAATGGATCACTACGCCGATCTCATTTCCAAGAGCTTCCAGTTCTTCGGAAAGAACTGCAATTTCCTTTGCTGAAGCGCTTGTGTCAGTAACCATCATCATGTTAAAATACCCCTGTACAATAGTCTGGGTGATGTCCAGAATATTTACCTGGTTCTGTGCAAGATAAGTGCATACCTTTGCGATAATACCAACGGTGTCGTTTCCTACTACTGTGATAATTGTTTTTTTCATGATGTTCCTCCTGTATTTGGGCCTGTCACCCCTATTTGAGTGTCTTTGGAAAAAGCTTTCCTGACTTGTATATAAAAACCGGACACATTCTGAAAATATGGCTGTCACAATTTTGTCTCCTACAGTATACTTCTGCTACAACACAACCACATCTGAAATACTGTCCCGTTTCGCAACCTGTATCTGAAAATCTTTTGATTTATACGGATTATCTCCAAGAGTTACCTCTGAGCACACAGTCTCATAGGCAAGAGCCTCATAATTATTTTCTTTGCTTAAATGCCCAAGAAAAACTGCTTTCATATTATCATGTAAAAGCCTGCAAAGCAACCTTCCTGCATTTTCATTTGAAAGATGTCCTCTATCCCCCAAAATACGCTGTTTCAGGTAATATGGATAGCTTCCCACCTGCAGCATACGGATATCATGATTTGCCTCCAGAAGAAGAGCATCCAGATTCTGCAGATTTTCTACTATGTAATCATTATATTTTCCAAGGTCTGTAGCAATCCCAACAGACTTGTTCTCACATTCCACACGATAGCCAACCGGCTGAGCTGCATCATGCGGAATAGAAAACGGATGAATGGTAAGATCTTTTATATGAAAATCCTGATCTTCAATGATCTCATGAAACGTGTCCTCAGGAAGCTTCTGCATATTTTTCATTCTGCTGACAGCATCCGCTGTACCTCCTGTAGTGTACACCGGGATCTGATATCTGCGTGCCATCACTCCCAGCCCGCTGATATGATCTGAATGTTCATGAGTAACCAGAATTGCATCAATATCTCTGCCGGTAAGCTCCAGCTGGTTCAGACCCTGCTCGATTCTTTTTCCGCTGATCCCTGCATCCACCAGGATATGTGTCTCTTCTGAGCCCACATAAATACAGTTTCCGCTGCTTCCACTGGCAATACTACAAAGTCTCATTTTTTCTTACTCCTTCATCTATCTGCTTCCAGGTTTTTTCCAGATTTCCATTATTTTCTATTACATAATCTGTATGCATCCGAAAATACTCTTCTGTTGCCTGATTTCCAATAATCCCAAGAGATTTTTCTCTTGTATATCCCCTATTTTCCATCAATCGCCTGATTCGGATCTCCTTATCCGTATGAATATACCATACTTCATCGCAAAAGTCCTGATAATGTTCCTCCAAAAAAAGAGCAGCTTCCACAATACATAGCTTACAGCCTTTTTTCCGCTGTTCATCCAGACTATTTAAAATATACTGTTTTACAGCCGGATGGATGATTCTGTTTAAACGATCAAGATAATCCGGTTGTCTGAAAACCACATCGGAAACCTTTTTCCTATCAATGGTTTTATCGTTTTTAATTACATCTTTTCCAAACAGGTCAATCACCTGCTGATAGCATTTCCCATTCGGTTCCATTACAACATGGCCGACTTCATCAGCCTGTATGACAAAAGCATTATATTTTCTGGCAAGGTAAGCAAGTACCGTACTCTTTCCTGCACCTACTCCGCCTGTTATCCCGATTATTTTCATTTATCCTGTTCCTTACTTGGCTTCATACCAGTTGTTTCCCTGGTGCATATCCACCTCCAGTTCCACAGCAAGACTGGCAGCCCCTTTCATTTCCTCCTCCAGTATTCTGGATACCTGAGGAATTTCCTCTTTCCAGGTCTCTATCAACAGCTCATCATGAACCTGAAGCACAAGCCTGGATCTCAGTTTTTCATCCAGAAGCCGCTTATATACCCGATTCATGGCAATTTTAATAATATCCGCAGCGGTTCCCTGAATCGGAGAATTCATTGCAACACGTTCGCCAAAAGATCTCTGCATAAAATTACTGGATTTCAGTTCCGGCACCGGTCTTCTTCTGCCGAACATGCTGGCAACATAACCCTTTTCTTTCCCCTGCTCCACAAGTCCATCCAGAAAACCTTTAATACTCGGATACGTCTCAAAATATTTCTGAATATAGGCTGCTGCCTCTTTTCTCGTAATACTGAGATCCTGGCTAAGTCCAAAAGAGCTGATTCCATATACAATACCAAAATTTACCGCTTTTGCATTTCGTCTTTGCAGCGGCGTTACTTCATCAAGAGGAACATGGAAAACCTGAGAAGCAGTCAGTCTGTGAATATCCTCAGCCTCTTTATAAGCTGCGATCAGCTTCTCATCACCGGACATGTGTGCCAACACACGAAGCTCGATCTGAGAGTAATCGGCATCCAGAAATACAAACCCTGGCTCTGGTACAAACACTTTACGTATCAGCCTTCCAAGCTCCATACGGACCGGAATATTCTGAAGATTCGGTTCTGTACTGCTGATTCGGCCGGTCGCAGTGATCGTCTGGTTAAAGGTCGAGTGGATTCTTCCATCTGCTTCAATTACCGCTCCAAGTCCATCTGCATACGTGGATTTCAGCTTGGTAAGCTGACGGTATTCCAGAATATGGTTTACGATTGGGTTATCCGGTGCAAGCTTTTCCAGTATATCCGCCGCTGTGGAGTAACCTGTCTTCGTTTTCTTTCCACCGGAAATTCCCATTTTTTCAAAAAGAATCACTCCAAGTTGTTTTGGAGAATTGATGTTAAACTCTTCTCCGGCAAGCTGCCAGATTTGTTTTTCCAGTTCTTCAATGCGAACCGTCAGCTGGTCTCCATATTTTTTCAGTTCTTCTCCTTTTACTGCAATTCCCCATTTTTCCATGGAATCCAGAGTAAATACAAGAGGAAGATCAATTTCGGTATATACCTTCCACATATTTGTTTCCTGAAGCTTCTCTTTAAGCGGCTTTCTGACGGCAAATGCCGTATATGCCATATAACAGGCCAGCTGCTCCAGTTCCGGCATATCTTCTTCCCATGCTTTTTTCAGCGATGTCTTGCCCAGAAGTTCTTCCTTTCCGGGAAGATGCTTGTCATCCAGATAATCCCTGGCAAGCTCGTCATAAGTATATGTGTTTTTTAAGGGATTCAACAAATAGGCTGCTATTCCGCAGTCAAATACCTTTGCATCTGGTGACAGATCTGCCTTTTTCAGCATGGTTTTCACATCCATTGCACATACTGTAGTTTTCTCTCCCAGTCCACCGATCTTATCCCCAAGATAAGCTGCCGTTATCATTCCACCTACAGGAATATAGTACATTTCATTCTCATTTAATACCATACCGGCACAGTAGACCCCTTCTTTATCCCAGAGAAGAGAAATCCCAACTGCTTCTTCTTTTCCTGCTTTTTCAAAAAGTGACTCACATCCGCCAAAATCACTGCATGTGAAAATATCCTGCTCCATTGTATTTTCTTCAACCAGCGCGGGGTCAAATTTTGCCAGAAAACTGCCAAATTCCAGTTTTCTGCAAAGCTCATATGCTTCTTTTGTATAAATATCACCTAAACGAAACTTCTCATGATCAAATTCAGCCGTACAGTCTGTACTTATAATAGCACGCTGCTTATTAAGCAGCACCTGCTGGCTGTTTTTTTCCAGTATTTCTCTGGTATGTTTCTGAGTAATTTCATCTAAATGTGAAAAAATTTCTTCTACAGAACCATACTCTGCAATCATTCTGATGGCAGTCTTCTCACCAATGCCGGGAATATAATCTGCAAAATCCCCCACAAGTGCCTTTAAATCTGTAAGCTGTGCTGGCGTGATCTGATAAAGCTCCCGAACCTTTTCTTCTATATAATCCGCGATGAGAGTCTGCCCTTTTACCGCCCTTAACAGACGAATCACTGTTTTTTTTGAAGCAAGCTGTAAAAGATTACCGTCACCTGAAAAAATAATTACATTCAGATTTTTTTCCTCGCTTTTTTTTGCCAGAGTGCCAAGAATATCACATGCTCTGCAGCCAGCATAGGAAAGCACTGCAATTCCCATTTTTTCAAGTATTTCTTTCAAAACAGAAATCTGATCCTGCATTTCCTGGGGAATAAGATTCTTTTCACTTTTGAACTCAGGATATTTTTCAGACTCTAAGGTCGACTCACATCCGTCAAAGACCACCGCCAGATATTCCGGATTTTCTTCTCCCAGCACTTTAAACAGGATATTTAAAAATCCATATACAGCACCTGTATGCGCACCTTCAGAATTCATCATATCCGGAAGGCCATAAAATGCCCTGTTTAAAATACTGTGACCATCTGCTAATAAAATTTTTTCACACATATATGCCTCCTGTATGGATGTGCAGCACTGTTACCCCCATTAACTGAGGCCCGATTCCAATTGCCAATCATATATTTCTACAGCACCTGCATAATAATATAGATTAAAAAACCGCCAAGTCCGGCAATCAAGGCGCAAAATCCCACGCCACTTAATGCCCTGCGAAATTTCATTTTCAATATATAATGTCTGGATCTGCGAATATCCTCCTCCAAAAGTTCCCGAAAATTCAGTGTGGAATCCCTGCTTTCCTCATCCAGCTGCTGCGTGGCAGCATGCACAATAAAATAGGTTTCCAGCTCATCATAGCAGGAAGGACAATTCTCCACATGTTCCAGAAACTCCTCCATTTCATCTACAGACAGGTCATGTTCAATGTATCGATTCACCATACTTTCTGCTGTTTGACAATTCATGGAAAACCTCCTCTCTTTTGCAGCCCATATGGCTTATTATATCCGAATCTTCATAAAAAGACAAGAGACAGCCTATCTTTCGCTGTCTCTTGTCTTTTATTCGATGCTATACACTCTAACAAGGGAAATTTTGTTTATTCCCCGTCTGTAATAACATTCGATGGAGCATTCAAAATTTTCATAAATTCCTCACCTGTAATTGTCTCATGCTCATACAGGTATTTGGCAAGCTCGTGAAGCTTGTCAATATTATCTTCAAGAATCTTATATGCTTTTTCATGCTGTCTGCGAACAAGCTCTACCACCTTCTTATCAAGAAGTGTCTGCGTTTCAAAAGAACAGCTTAAGCTTGCGTCACCACCCAGATACTGATTATTCATGCTCTCCATAGCCACCATATCAAATTCATCACTCATACCATAACGCGAAATCATGCCTCTGGCAATCTTTGTAGCCTGTTCAATATCATTGGAAGCTCCGGTTGTAATGCTGTGGAAAATCAGCTCTTCCGCAGCACGTCCCCCAGTAAATGTAGCAATCTTATTTTCCAGTTCTTCTTTTGACATCAGGAAATGTTCCTTTTCATCCACCTGCATGGTATATCCAAGAGCTCCGGATGTACGCGGAATAATTGTAATCTTATGAACCGGAGCTGAATCCGTCTGCTTAGCAGCCACAAGAGCATGTCCTACCTCGTGATAGGATACGATCAGCTTCTCTTTATTGGAAAGTACCCGGTTCTTCTTCTGATAACCGGCAATTACAACTTCTATACTTTCCTCAAAATCAGCCTGAGTTGCAAACTTCCTGCCATCACGTACCGCACGAAGAGCAGCTTCATTTACAATATTTGCAAGTTCTGCACCAGATGCACCTGCTGCTGCCTTTGCAATATCATCAAAACGTACACTGTCCGCAATTTTGATCTTCTTCGCATGAACTTTAAGAATTTCCTCACGTCCTTTCAGGTCCGGAAGTTCTACCGGAATACGTCTGTCAAAACGTCCCGGACGAAGAAGTGCGGGATCAAGTGAATCTGGTCGGTTGGTAGCCGCCAGAATAACAACTCCCTTAGAACCGTCGAATCCATCCATTTCTGTAAGCAGCTGATTCAAGGTCTGTTCACGCTCATCATTTCCTCCTGTGAAGCTTCCGCTGTCACGCTTCTTACCAATGGTATCGATCTCATCAATAAATACAATACACGGAGCTTTTTCGTTGGCCTGTTTAAACAGATCACGAACCTTGGCAGCACCCATACCAACAAACATTTCTACAAACTCTGAACCGGAAATAGAGAAAAATGGCACCTCAGCTTCTCCGGCAACTGCCTTGGCAAGAAGCGTCTTACCTGTACCCGGAGGTCCTACAAGAAGTGCACCCTTAGGCATAGACGCACCAATTTCCGTGTATTTCTGAGGATTGTGAAGATAATCTACGATTTCCGTAAGAAGTTCTTTCGCTTCATCTTCTCCTGCAACATCTGTAAATTTAATTCCTGTTGAAGATTTTACATATACTTTGGCATTGCTTTTTCCGAAAGACATTGCGCCGCCAGGACCACCGCCCATGGAGCTCATCATCTTCTTGCTCAGCCATTTTCCCAGAAAAACAAAAATCAAAATAGGAATCACATATCCAAGAACCAGGCTGAGAAAAATAGACTGCTTCTGCGGTTCTACTGCCTCCATGCTGGTACCAGCTTCATACAAACGACTAACCAAATCCGGATCGTCCATTCGCACAGTTTTACACACCACATCCTCACCATTTTTTCTCACAACATAATAGATGTAGGCATCCTGCACTTCTGCCTTGGATACATTCCCCCTCTCAACATTACTGAGAAAGGTGCTGTAATCCGTTTTCTCCACAGAACGCTCCTGCATAGCGGGAATTGCAAACAGGTTCAGGAAAAGGATTACCACAACCGCTGCCAGTATAAACATATACAACGGTCGGTTCTCTGGTTTTTTATGGTCAATATTCATTGGCATTTCCTCCATTTTCTGTCAACTACTAGATACTTTAGCATTTCCTGTTGGGAATATCAATATTCTGTTCTGAAAATTTATAAACTTTTCATTTTTTATCTTTACTTTAGTTTCATAATATGGTATTATATCAATTGTTCAACGCCGGCATGTCGGAATGGCAGACGAGGCAGACTCAAAATCTGTTGTAGGCAACTACGTGTGGGTTCAAGTCCCACTGCCGGCACTTTTTCATAAATCGTAAGATATGTAAATCCCGTGAAACCTTTGATTTTACGGGGTTTTTTATTTTAGAAACCAACTGTCACAATCATAGTTTTTGATTGTCAAAAGAGGAATTGACCAGATCAGCCAATTCCTCTTTTATTTGTCCTATTTGTTCTTATTCCTTGTCTTCATCCTCCAGAAGCTTCTCAAAAATCGGGAAGCAATCGAAAGTAGCAAAGTAATCTCTTGGAGTTTCTGCACGACGAATCATTTCGAAGGTTCCATCCTCATGAAGAAGGACCTCCGAAGATTTCAGTTTACCATTATAATTGTAGCCCATGGAGAATCCATGTGCTCCGGTATCGTGAATAACAAGATAATCTCCCATGTCAATTTTCGGAAGATAACGGTCTATTGCAAACTTATCGTTATTCTCACAAAGAGAACCTGTAACATCATACAGATGATCGCAGACCTGATTCTCTTTGCCAAGGACTGTGATGTGATGATAAGCACCGTACATAGCCGGGCGCATAAGATTTACCGCACAGGAATCCACACCTATATACTCTTTATGAGTATGCTTCTCATGAATTGCTTTTGTCACAAGACAGCCATAAGGGCCCATCATAAATCGTCCAAGCTCTGTATAAATTGCAACATCGCCCATTCCCTCAGGGATCAGAACCTCTTCATAAACCTTTCGGACACCCTCTCCAATCACACGAATATCATTTGGAGTCTGCTCCGGGCGATAAGGAATACCAATACCACCGGAAAGATTAATAAACTTAATGTGTGCTCCTGTCTCCTTTTGCAGTTTCACAGCAAGCTCAAACATAATCTTTGCAAGCATTGGATAGTACTCATTGGTCACTGTATTGCTGGCAAGGAATGCATGGATACCAAACTCCTTCGCACCCTTACTTTTCAGAATACGAAATGCATCAAAAATCTGCTCTGTAGTCATACCATATTTGGAATCCCCTGGATTGTCCATAATATCATTACTGATCTTAAACACTCCGCCGGGATTGTAACGGCAGCTGATAACCTCCGGAATCTTTCCAAGTGCTTTCTCTACACTTTCAATGTGTGTGATGTCATCAAGATTGATAATTCCGCCAATCTCATCGGCATACTTAAACTCATTGTCAGGAGTATCGTTTGAGGAAAACATAATGTCTCCCTTCTTGCATCCAATTGCTTTGGAAAGCATAAGTTCGGTCATGGAAGAACAGTCGCAACCACAGCCATACTCCTGCAGGATTTTGATCAGAAACGGATTAGGAGTTGCCTTTACTGCAAAGTATTCCTTAAATCCCTTGTTCCATGCAAAAGCTTCTTTCAAAGCCTGCGCATTTTCCCTGATTCCCTTCTCATCATAAAGATGGAATGGGGTTGGATATTTTTGGGCAATTTCCTGTACCTTCTCCAGTGTCACAAAAGGTGTTTTTTTCATAATAATTTCTCCTCGTTGTAAAATGCATTACCTTGTTTTTGTGAACAGCACTATTTTATTTGGCTTCAACCACATGAAGCATATTTGTTACAGCACCTTCCCGCGTCATATTGGTAGCAGGATCTCCAACTGTAAATACAATCAGATCTCCTTTCTTCGCCAGCCGTTTCCTGCGGACAACACTCATGGCCTGTGAAATAATATACTCTGTGGAATCTTTCTCGTATCCCTTCAACGGCGTAACGCCCCATACCAACTGCAATCTGTGCAAAATAATATCATTGGGTGTAACTGCATAAATCGGAACATTCGGACGGAAGCTGGAGATCAATCTGGCAGTCCTTCCTCCGAAAGTAGGTGTAACAATAGCCTTCACCTGAAGATCCCTTGCAGTCTGTACTGCTGCAAGACCTACTGCACTGGACACCCGGCTCTCACCACACATATTGCGGTTATGAGTATAATTCTCATAGTTCAGATGAGGTTCTGTAGTCTGCGCGATTTCCACCATCATTTTCAATGCCTCTAATGGATATTTACCAGCTGCTGTCTCGCCGGAAAGCATGATCGCATCTGTTCCATCATAAATTGCATTGGCAACATCTGCAACCTCGGCTCTTGTAGGACGTGGGTTACGGATCATGGAATCCAGCATCTGGGTAGCGGTAATAACCGGAACATAATTCTCATTACATTTACGAATGATCATCTTCTGAATGTAAGGTACTTCACTTGGAGGAATCTCTACACCAAGGTCTCCTCTGGCTACCATAATTCCATCTGCCGCTTTAATGATCGAATCAATATTCTCAACACCTTCGGCATTCTCAATCTTGGCAATGATGCCAATATCGTGACCACCATTTTCATCCAGGAGCTGGCGAATTTCTTTGATTGCCTTGGCATCCCTGACAAAAGAAGCTGCAATAAAATCAAATTCCTGGGAAATACCAAACAGGATATCCGCTTTGTCCTGCTCTGTGATTCCGGGAAGCTTCACTTTTACATAAGGTACATTGATTCCCTTGCGCTCCCCAAGCTCGCCGCCGTTTAAGACACGACAGACAATATCCCCATCTTTTATATTCTCAATTTCCAGCTCGATCAAACCGTCATCAATCAGAATCCTACCGCCTTTTTTCACATCTTTATAAAGATTCTCATATGTGATGGACACTTTTGTTTCATCACCTTCAACATCCCCTGTAGTAAGCGTAAACTGACTGCCGGTTTCCAGCATAACCTTCTTGTGGTCTTTCAGAAGCTTTGTACGGATTTCAGGTCCTTTTGTATCAAGAAGCATAGCCACCGGAAGATTCAATTCTTCCCTCAGATTCTTGATCATATCCACTCTCTCCCCATGTTCTTCATGAGAGCCATGGGAAAAGTTAAAACGGGCAATATCCATTCCGGCGCGCATCATTGACCTTAAAATGTTCTTCTTACTGGAGGCCGGTCCCAGGGTACAGATAATTTTTGTTCTCTTCATAAGCCGCTTTCCCTCTGTCTGTAATTATTTTACATGTGTATGTGTAAAAAGGTGGTCCTGGCAATACTCGTAATTTCCATTACATTTGGAGCAGAAACGAAACTCCAGATTCGGATCATCAAGCTCTGTGCGTCCGCAAATAGCACATTTGTGCTTCGTCACAGTACCGCTGCCTGATTTCATACGTCCCTGAGGCTCCATCGCCCTGCGGAATTCATTTCTTCTGTGAACCTCCTTCGGGTTATACCGACTGAAATCCTTTGTTCCAAAATAGAAGATAATAAAGTTCAACAGTGAAGCCACAATCGGGATCACCAGATACCATCTACCAGCCACAATGTACTGGATCATCTCATAAACAATGATCACCACATAAAAAATTGCCATCCACTTCATTTTCACCGGAATTATGAACATAAGCAGAACCTGCATATCCGGATAACACATTGCATACGCAAGGAAGGTTGACAAACTGATATAATAAGTGGAAAATACACTTCCAACCAGAACATTTCCTCCAAGAAGGAAATACAGGATAAATGCACCTAAAACTGTAAAAATCATACCGGAGAATATATAAAGGGTATATTTAAATGTACCCAGTGTTCTCTCCAGAGATGTCCCGATGGGGTAATAAAAAAGCAGTACCATCAGTGCAAACAGCAACACATTTGATGAATCCGGCGGGTACAATACCCATGTAACAAGTCTCCAAATCTGTCCTTTCAGTATATATGCCGGTTCCAGACTGAGCCAACTCAGAATCCTGGGATTCATGATCATCAGAGCATAACCGATCACATAACAGACCACGATATACACGGTCAGATTAGGAATACCAAATCTTCCAAATTTACGTTCAAGCTTATCAATAAATTTCATGTAATCCTCTTTTCTTTTTTATTAAAAAAATTTCTTCTTGGACAGAATCACCGCTGCCACAATACTTACCAGTACAGATAGCAGAATCACCACTAAAAATCCCCATTTATCAGCCGAAAACGGCATTCCGGAAGGGCTCAGATTCATTCCATATGCACTGAATACGATGGTAGGAATACTCATTACAATAGTAATAACAGACAAAACCTTCATAACCACGTTCAGGTTGTTCGAAATAACTGACGCGAAGGTACCCATCATACTGCTTAAAATACCGCTGTATATATTCGCCATCTCGATTGCCTGCTTGTTTTCAATGATAACATCCTCCAGAAGATCCGTATCCTCAGGATACTGCTTAATACTATCCACCTTCAAAAGCTTCTCCAGGACCACCTCATTGGAACGAAGAGATGTGGTAAAATATACCAGGGATTTTTCCAGCTCCAGAAGCTCCATCAATTCCTGATTACGTGTGGACATATGAAGCTTCTCTTCCACCTGCTCGCTCTTCTTATCTATGATACGCAGATAGTGCAGATACATAGTCGCATTTCGATACAGGATCTGCAAAATAAATCTGGTCTTCATATACGTAAAGAAGTTTCTCACCCTTCCTTCCATAAATCTGGTGAGTACCTGCGTGTCCTCCAGACATACAGTAAAAATCATCTTCTTTGTGACTATAATACCCAAAGGAATCGTTCCATACCAGTCTTTCTCATTACGCTCCTCGATCATGGGAACATCTACAAGAATCAGAGTGTAATTATCCTCTACCTCAATACGGGATCTTTCTTCCTCATCCAGCGGTGCCCGAAGATCATCAACCTCTATTCCAAAACGCTCAGACATTTCGAAAATCTCAGCTGCTGTGGGATTCGTCATGGCAACCCAGCTATCCTCCTGCGGTTCCTGGATTTCATGTATTGCTCCTTCTATTGTCTTAAAAATCCGTACCACACCCGCACTCCTTCCAGCTTCTCATTTCTCAAAAAATACGCTTCCATTATAATTTGTACAGGAAATTTTGTCAATTCCATTAGATTGACTTTACAGATTTTTTGTATTTCGCTATAATGTCCTTAAAGACACATTTATACTTTAATTCGATACAGTTAAGCTGTTGAAAAACATATTGAGCACCATGATCAGCAGCAGAAAGGATTTATGCCTATGAGCCAATCAACATTTGGAAAAAAATTCACGGTTACTACCTGGGGAGAATCCCATGGAAAAGCGCTTGGAGCTGTCGTAGACGGCGTACCGGCAGGTCTTTTCCTTACAGAAACAGATATACAGGCTTATCTTGACCGGAGAAAGCCCGGACAGAGCCGCTATACTACTGCCCGCAATGAAGGTGACGAGGTAGAAATTCTCTCTGGAGTGTTTGAAGGACAGACCACCGGAACCCCGATCTCCATGATCGTGCGTAATAAAGATCAGCGTTCCCATGATTATGGAAATATTGCAAATACATACCGGCCGGGACATGCTGATTTTGGCTTTGACAGCAAATACGGTATCCGTGATTACAGAGGCGGTGGACGTTCCTCAGGGCGCGAAACTATCGGAAGAGTTGCGGCAGGTGCTATTGCTGCAAAAATCCTGAAAGAGCTTGGAATTACCCTTCAGGCATATACAAACTCCATTGGACCTGTTTTCTGTCAAACCTACCATCCGGAAGTAATTAGGGAGAATTCTTTTTATATGCCAGATATGGTTGCTGCCAAAAATGCAATCAAATATCTTGAGAGCTGTATGAGAAAAGACGACAGTGCCGGCGGAGTCATTGAATGTCGTATAAACGGTGTTCCTGCTGGAATCGGAGATCCTGTATTCGGCAAGCTTGACGCAGCCTTTGCACAGGCACTGATGTCTATTGGAGCCGTAAAGGCAGTAGAAATCGGAGACGGTACCAAAGTCTCCACAATGAAGGGCTCTGAAAATAACGACGGCTTCCATATGGAAAATGGAAAAATTGTAAAAACATCTAATCATTCCGGCGGCATTTTAGGCGGAATCAGTGATGGCGGCGAAATCCTGCTCCGTGCCCACATTAAACCAACTCCTTCCATTTCAAAACCGCAGCAGACAGTCACTAAAACCGGAGAAGATATCTCCATTGAGATCAAAGGACGCCATGACCCTGTAATTGTGCCTCGCGCTGTTGTAGTTGTTGAATCTATGGCAGCAATCACATTAGTGGATGCCATGTTTTCAAATATGAGCGCCAGAATGGATTATTTAAAAGATTTTTATCTGTAATGGTTTGTTTGTAAAGCGTTCAAGTACACAAAACGGGAAGAAATCTGAATTTCAGACTTCTTCCCGTTTTTACTTATGCCTCTAAATCTTCTATATCCTCCCCATCTGGAACCGGCCAGATATTGATACAGTTGGGAGTCTCTATTTTACGTGGCTTACCCTTCATCATAATGATATTCTTCTCATAGTCAACCTTGAAAGTAGTAATACTGTTGCTGGAGTGATTGGCAACTGCGATATGCTGGTTATCCGGAAAGATTACCAGATCCTTAGGATAATCTCCGCTTACCGGAAGAACAAACTTGCGCTCAAGAAGTCCCGTCTCGGAATCCACTTCAAACATGCCAACTGTATTCTCTCCTGCTGTAGTGCAGAATAAATGCTTACCATCCGGTGCAAGAGCAAGTCCTGATGCCGCATTATGAGATACATTTCCATCTTCCTTCTTCGCCAGGGTAGAAATACTCTGAAGCAGTTCAAACTCCGGAATATCACCCTCTCCATTATAACTGTAAACCTTGATTTCATTGCTCAGTTCAAAAAGCACATATGCATAGCGTCCGTCTGCACTGAAGCGGATAATACGAGGTCCACTCTCTCTTGGGCAACGTACAATGTCAACAAGTTCCAGCTTATCTGTACGCTTATTGATGCGGTAAACCTTAATCTGGTCAATTCCGTTATCTACTGCACAAAGATATTTGTTATCCGGTGTGGGACGTACACAGTTTACATGAGGACGGAAATTACGCTCTGCAACGCTTCCAAGACCAGTATGGAAAACACCATCCATAACGCTTCCGAGACGTCCATCTTTATGAGTATGTACAACTGTTACCTTTCCATCGTGATATCCTGCTACGTAAAGATACTTGCCATCTACATCCGTAGCAAGGAAACATCCTCTCATGCCATCAATGTCAACACTGTTAATACGCTCCAGGTCACCATTATGATCACGCTTAAATACTGCAACACCCTCATCCTCAATAGAATAAAGATACTTGCCATTCTTGGATATTGCGGTATAAGACGCATTGCTTACTTCCACTTCACTTCTCTCTGCGAGAGTCCCCTCCTCCAGGTTCACATCATAGACCTGGATTCCTTTACTGGTTCCGTGAGTATAGGTTCCTACATAAGCCACATATTTCTTACCCATTTGTCTAGCCTCCTACAGTCTCATTTCTGGAAACTTTTGGTTTCTTTTATGTAATCGTGTCTAAATTATACCACACACAATTTCAAAGAACAAGCTTTACTGCATCCAGAGTTTCCATAATGATCTCATCTGTATGAGAGGCTGACAGGAACATTGCTTCAAACTGAGACGGTGCCATATGGATTCCCATATTCAGCATTTTTTTGAAATACTCTGCAAATGCCCCGGTATCAGAAGCTTTTGCAGAAATATAATCCACAACCGGCTGTTCTGCGAAAAACAGGCTTCCAAGAGAACCCACATGATTCATCTGATATTTCAGACCTTTTTCTTTTACGATTCTTTCCATTCCACCGTAAAGAAGCTCTCCTTTTTTCTCCAGCTCTGTGTAAATTTCCTGATGATCATATAAATATTTCAGCTGGGTAAGACCAGCTGCCATTGCTACCGGATTTCCACTTAAGGTACCTGCCTGATATACCTTTCCTGCTGGTGCTACCAGTTCCATCACATCTCTTCTTCCGCCATATGCGCCAACCGGCATTCCGGCTCCGATAATTTTTCCATAAGTGACCAGATCCGGTGTCACACCAAAGTACTGTGCTGCGCCGCCAAATGCAAGTCGGAATCCGGTGATCACCTCATCAAAAATAAGAAGGGCATGGTATTGGTCGCAAAGAGCGCGAAGTCCCTGCAGAAATCCTTCACTTGGCGGAACTACGCCCATGTTGGCTCCAACTGCTTCCACGATCACTGCTGCCACCCGTCCATCAGCCTGCGCAAAAAGATTCTCCACACTTTCAAGATCGTTGTAAACCGCCAGCATGGTATCCTCTGTACATCCTTTTGGCACACCGGCACTGTCCGGCACACCACTTGTCATTACCCCGGAGCCTGCGCTTACCAGCATGGCATCACTGTGTCCGTGATAACAGCCGGCAAATTTAATAATTTTGTTTTTCCCCGTATAACCTCTTGCCACACGGATTGCACTCATGACAGCTTCTGTACCAGAATTGACCATTCGGATCATATCCACATGCGGGATTCTGTCACAGATAAATTCTGCCATTTCCACTTCAATTTCTGTGGCACAGCCAAAGCTCAGACCCTTTTCACATGCCTTCAGAACGCTTTCTCTGATTGCCGGATTATTATGCCCCAGAATCATCGGTCCCCAGGAATCAATGTAGTCAATATAGCGATTTCCATCCACGTCATAAATATAACAGCCGTCAGCATGGTCAATAAATCGCGGTGCTTCTCCAATTGCTCCATATGCACGTACAGGACTGTTTACACCACCGGGAATTCTGTTTACCGCTCTCTTAAAAAGCTTTTCTGATTTTGTCATTATCCGATTCTCCCTTCCTCCATCATTCTGGCAATCTCTTCTGCAAAATAAGTAATATAAATCTGGGAACCGGCACGATAAGCTGCCACTGCCATTTCCCCGATAATTCTTTCTTCATCGATCCAGCCCATCTTAGCAGCAGCCTTTACCATAGCATACTCACCGCTTACACTATATGCAGCCACCGGGACATTCACAGCCTTGGAAATCTCAGATACCATATCAAGATAGGACATGGCAGGCTTCACCATAATAATATCTGCGCCCTCTTCAATGTCCATAAGAGCTTCCTTCATGCCTTCTCTTCTGTTATGAAAATCCATCTGATAACTTTTGCGATCACCAAAAGCAGGGGCACTTCCTGCTGCATCACGAAATGGACCGTAAAAAGCGGAAGCATATTTCACAGCATAGGACATAATAGGAGTATTCGTGTATCCGCCCAAATCCAGTTTCTTTCGGATTGCAGCCACACGTCCGTCCATCATATCAGAAGGAGCGATCATATCAGAACCTGCCTGTGCATGGGAAAGAGCCGTTTTTGCAAGAAGCTCCAATGTCTTGTCGTTGTCTACATCATGTCCACAGAGAACGCCGCAGTGGCCGTGAGACGTATACTCACACATACACACATCTGTCACATAATACATCTCTGGAAATCTGCTCTTTGCTTCCCGAAGCGCTTTCTGTACAATTCCGTCCTGGGCATAAGCACCACTTCCGACCTCATCCTTATGATCCGGGATTCCAAAAAGCATGATGCTGCTTACCCCTGCTTTCTCCAGCTGTTCCAGTTTATAGGGAAGACGGTCCAGACTGTAACGGTACTGTCCCTCCATAGAAGGGATTTCTTCCTGGATTCCATTTCCTTCCATCACAAACAGAGGATAAATAAGAGAAGACTTGTCCATTCTTGTCTCTCTCACCATTTTCCGCAGGTTTTCTCCCCCTCTTAATCTTCTCGGTCTCTTAATCAGTTCCATTTTCTTCACTCCTCTTCAATGTCTCAACAAGTTCAATCAGACTGTCGATGGTTGCCTTTTCTGACATATATGTTTTCATTCCGTAAGAATCCGCTGCAGCACGGGTCTGCTTTCCAATACATGCTGCACGAACCTTGGAATAATCAAGTCCTTTGGTACTTTCCACAAACCCTTTTACGGTAGACGCACTGGTAAATACAGCCAGATCAATAGTTCCCTCCTCAAATTCCTTTTTCTCATCAATAAGAGGACAGCTTGCATACTCTGTTTCGTAAGTTGGAACATCATCCACCTGTGCACCTGTTTTTTTCAGTTCTTCTGCCAGTTCCTTGTTTCCAAGGGAGGCTCTTGGAACCAGAATCTTTTCTGTTCCACTTAACAAAGCGCCAAGCTCTTTTCCAAGGGTATTTCCATCATAAACAGAAGGCATGAAATCCGGATAAATTCCTCTTTCCAGAAGTTTCTTTCTGGTACCTTCTCCAATGACTGCCACCTTTGCATTTCCCAGAGCGCGAACATCAACCGCTTCTTTCGCCATCTCTCTAAAAAATACATCCACTCCTGCAGGACTTGTAAATACCAGCCAGTCATAGCTGCGGATATGAGAAAAGGCCTGGTACAGTCTGCTCTGATCCTCCAGAGGGATAATACTGATGGATGGAAGTTCCAGTACTTCTGCACCTTTCTCCCGAAGAAGGGCCGCTGTTCTGGAAATATTCTCCTTTGGTCGGGTGACAAGAATCTTCCAGCCTGCCAGAGGTAATTTCTCATACCAGGCAAAATCATCTGCCAGAGTGCACACCTTTCCAACCACAATAATAGCCGGTGTCTGGATTTTCGCCCGATCAGAGGTTGCCTTTAATGTAGCGATAGTTGCCACAACTCGTTTCTGGCCTGCCGTGGTTCCTTTGGACAAAACAGCAGCCGGCATGTCCGGATCCATTCCAGCTTTTATGAGGCCACTGCAGATATCCTCCATGGCAGTGATTCCCATGAGAAAAACAAGAGTTCCCTTTGTATGTACCAACGCCTCAAAATCAATGTCGTACTCCATTCCCTTGCGCTTATGTCCGGTGATAACATGGACAGAGGAACAGAAATCCCGATGTGTCACAGGAATTCCGTTATATGCAGGTACGGAAATCGGGGAAGTCACACCAGGAACTACTTCATAAGGAATGCCCTCCTTCGTAAGTAGCTCCAGCTCCTCTCCGCCTCTTCCGAAAAGGAAAGGATCGCCGCCTTTCAGGCGTACTACCCTGTTGCCTTTTTTTGCCTCATCAGCAAGGACCTGGTTAATCTTCTCCTGGGACATGGTATGATGTCCTGCACGTTTTCCCACATTGATCAGTTTTGCAGAAACAGGTATCTGCGTCAGGATCCCCTGGCCTACCAGGCTGTCATAAACTACCACATCTGCCTGTTCTAAGGCCTGGGCACCTTTCATCGTAAAAAGTCCCACATCTCCAGGACCGGCTCCTACCAGCCAGACCTTTCCCATGGTTTTTTCACTGTCTTCTGGCAGCCCGGATTCTTTATATTCCACTTTACAGCGCTCCTGCAGTTCTTTTGCTAGAGAAATCCCCAGTTTTTCTCCATCCGAAGGATTTCCTGTTTTATATCCTTTCAAATAATGTCCAGTCTTTTCTTCATAGTAAAGACCGGTAAGCTTCAACTGACTATCTTTGATTTCTCCATAGGCAGCTACTGGAGAGGTACATCCGCCATTAAGATATTTTACAAAAGCTCTCTCTGCTGTTGCAGCCTGGTGGGCCTGCAGATCATCATACCCTTCCAGAAACTCATAATCCAGGCCATCAATTCCCTGAACTGCAAGAATTCCCTGTCCTGCTGCCGGAATCATTTCTTCTGTGTCAAAATACCGGCTGATCCTGTTTTCAAGCCCCAGACGTTTCAAACCAGCGGCAGCAAGAACTAACGCAGAATATTCTCCACTATCCAGCTTTTCCAGTCTGGTCTGAAGATTTCCACGAATACTTTTCACCTGCATATCCGGATAAATTTCTTTCAGCTGCAGCTTTCTTCGAAGACTGGAGCAGCCGATGGGCTTCGAAGGATCCAGAACATCACAATCTTTTGGGAGAACCAGCACATCTCGTACATCCTCCCTTTTGGAAAAAGCAAGTATGGGGAGCTTCTTAGGGATTTCCATAGGCATATCCTTCAGACTATGGACAGAAAGCTGACTTCTGCCCTCTAAAAGTGCCCGATCCAGTTCCTTTACAAAAAGGCCTTTTCCTCCAATCTTATCCAGGGTACGGTCCAGTATTTTATCTCCTGTAGTCTTCATGGTCAGGATTTCCACATCCATTTGCGGATGCCTGCATACAATATAATCCTTCACCATCTGGCTTTGCAGCACAGCAAGCCTGCTTTCCCTGCTTCCGATCACAACTTTTTTATTCATAACTGTCCTCATCTTTTTCAAGTTCTTCCAGAAGTGCCTGCATTTTTTCCCTTACAGCCTTAGCCTTTTTGTGATTGACACCACTGGCTGTGATTCCTACTACAATATCATCCTTCAGGCAGATTCCGGGAAAATAGAAGTCACACAGACTCTTATCACTTGCAACATTTACATAGATTCCCTCTTCCTTACAGATTCGGTAAATTTCTTCATTTAATTCAGAATTATTGGTAACAGCCAGCACCATGTATGCCATGGAAAAATCTGATTTTTTCACAGGGCGGGGCTGGATCTGAATTTTCCCCATTTTCCCCAGCTCCCAGAGATCCGCTGTCATTTTAGGCGCAATTACTGTAATATTCCTGGTAAAAAGCAGCAATGCCTTCACCCTTCTTGTAGCAATGGTTCCCCCTCCCACTACTACAACATTTTTATCCCACAAATCCACGTATAATGGAAAATAGCGTTTATTTTTCATATGTTTTCTCCAGTCCTGCCACACATTCCAGAAATGCTTTCTCATTCACACTGTCTCTCAATGCAAACAGCATTTTATTTATAACCTTCCCCATTGCAGTATCCACTGCATTTATCAGCTTCTCTTTTTCCTGCTCATCCATCTGTGTGTTTTTCAATGGCTTCATGATCCGCAGGTTAAAGTCATTCACTGCATTCTCTTTGATTTCCTGAATTCTTGGTATCAGTTCTTTACCATCTAACCATTTAAAGAATTCATCCATCTGATCTCTCACGATCAGTCCTGCCGCCTCAAGATTTTCCTGAAGCTCAGCCGGAGTTTCTTCCATGCGGAAGCTGTCCATATCAAACAAGGTTATCCCTTCGAATTTTCCAACCTCCGGTTCAATATCCCTTGGAACTGCCAGGTCAATGAGAACAATGCTTCTCTCCAGTTCCAGATTTTCAAACAGTTCCTCACGCAAAGTAAAATTCGGACTTGCCGTAGCACTGACCACAAGATCACACTTAGGCAGATAGTCCATTCTTTCGCCATAATTAATTCGTTTACATCCAAACGGAATATTCACCATTCCGCTGCGATACTGACGCACGGTTACAGTCACATCTGCACCGGCTTCCATAAGAGCCTGGGCTGCAACCTTTCCCATTTCTCCATTTCCTATCACCATGCAGACCTTATCCTGTACGCAATAGCCCTGTCTGTCAAGCATTTCTATTGCCTGATGGATTACAGACGGATTCCCATGAGAAAATGGCACCTCAGTTTTAATCTTTTTTCCAGCTGTTACAGCCATTCGGAAAAGCACTTCAAGGGCTCCATCTGTTGTAAAATGCTCTCTGGCAATTCCAAGTGCATCTTTTACCTGAGTAAGAATCTGATCTTCTCCAAGTATCTGGGATTTCAGACCGGATGCAAGGTAAAACAGATGTTCCACAGCATCATGGCCTTCACGTTTTATAAAATATTTCTCATATTCACTGTTCTGTATCTTTTTTAGTTTGCAAAGCTCTTCATATAAAGAAAGCTCTGCTTCCTCCTCCACACTTGCCCAGACTTCCAGGCGGTTGCATGTGGACAGGATAATGCAGCCATTTATTCCAGGCTGCTCTTTTATTTTCTCCATTGCCTCCCCTGCATTTTTTCTGGTAAATGCAAATAAGGCCCGTATATCTACCGGAGCCATACTATGGTCGATTCCAATCATGGAAATACTCATCTTATGTAATTCTCCTTAAAAAACATTTTGCTTTGGCGTTTTCTGTTTCTATTCTTTTTCCGCCACCGCTAATTTTACTAATTTGCAGGGAGATTGTCAATAAAACAACAATGAAAAACTTCCAGGCGGTTCGATTATGGGTTACTGAGCATTAGTAACGTTCCTCGAGGTGTTTTTGTGAACAAAGTTCACAGAAAACCCGAGAATCCCAGCGCAAAATCATGCGAATGCATAATTTCTGTGCATCTGCAGGAATCCATACCCGACGTATCCGCCTGGAAGTTTTCTTATATTCTTCTTATCTTTTCATTCTCTATGGGTGCCCCTAACCACCTGAATGCCCCTGGCTTCTATCATCTCACAGATTTTGGCAATTCTTGGACACTCATTTTTCTTCCCATCCAACCGACAGGCTCCCACATGCATTACCTTAATTTCTTCACTGACCAGCCTGTCTATTTTTTCCAGAATTCCCTCATCCACATCCGGTTCTTTGGGATTTGCACTTTTGCATCCATTACAGGTCATCATTGCTCCCAGAAATGTGTCCGAAGAATATCCCTCAAAAAAGGCACTGCGATTCTGAAAGGCCTTCAGGCATCCTACTCTGGCACACACATTATTAGCGTGAAGGCAGGTCAGCGTTCCAATTTTAATCATACCGCTTCCCCCGCATGTTCCACAAAGAGTTTTCGGATACTTTCATATTCCCCCAGTCCTTTCAGAACTGTCTGCACTTCATAGCCAGCTTTACTGATAATATTTTTCCAGGAGTCTTCTTCCTCTCCTGCCATGTCATTTTTCGCATGGTCACCGGCAACGATCATAAACGGTGCGATTACCACTTTTTTCGCCCCGCATTTTCCAAGCTGTTTCATGACCTGGTCAATTTCAGGATAACCTTCTACAGTTCCTACGATCACATTTTCATATCCCATATCCTTGAACCGGTAATCCAGTGCGGCATAAACGGCATTTGCATAGTGCTCTGTCCCATGTCCCATAAGCACAAGTGCCGTTTTCTTATCCTTAATTACAGGAAACTCATCTGCAACCGCCCTCACCACATACTCATTGTCTTCTTCTGTTGTAAGCAGAGGAGCTCCGAATTTCACAGACCGGAAATGATCTGCACACGCCAGAACATCCTTTTTCATAAGGTCATTTTCCACACCGTTCATTACATGCGTAGGCTGGACGATCACCTCTGTGATTCCATCTGTTCTCATACGCTCCATTGCTTCTGTCACATTGTCATAGTGAATATGATCTCTCTTTGCAATTCTGGCAAGGATCATCTTGCTTGTCCATGCGCGATAAACTTTACAATCTGTAAAAGCGGCTCCAATTTCTTTTTCAATTGCATCAATAGTCACTGCTCTGGTGTCCTCGTGACTGGTGCCAAAGCTGACTACAAGGATCCCTTTTTTTGCTGTATCGCTCATTCAGATTTCCTCCACTTTTCCTTTATTTTTTTACATGCAAAGGATGGTATGTAACATTCAGCATGCCGTATTCATCCTTTTTTACAGTTGCATCTACTTCATACAACATATGTATAAAATCTTCTGTAATAACTTCTTCTGGAGTTCCGCAAGCCACCAGGCGCCCGTTCTTCATGGCATAGATCCGGTCGCAGTATGCTGCTGCAATATTCAGATCATGCAACGCACCGATCACAGTGACCCCAAGACTTTTTACAATATCCAGAAGCTGGAGCTGATATTTAATATCAAGATGGTTCGTTGGCTCATCCAGAATCAGACAATCTGTTTTCTGGGCCAGAGCTCTTGCCAGAATGATCCGCTGCTGCTCACCGCCAGACAAACTTGAAAAAACACGGTGCCGATAGGGAAGCATTCCCACTTTTTCCAGACACTCTTCCACGATCTTATAATCCTCGGCATTATCCCGTTCCATGGTTTTCTTATGAGGAGCCCTTCCCATCATTACAATTTCCTGTACAGAAAATTCAAAATTATAGTAGTTGTGCTGGGACACCACTGCCAGTGCCTTTGCAGAATCCTTTACCTTATATTCATTCAGCGGTTTTCCATCCAGCATGATCACGCCGGTATCTGGCTTCAGTACACGGTAAATACATTTCAGCAGTGTACTTTTTCCACTTCCGTTTGGTCCTATGATTCCTACAAATTCCTTTTCCTTTATGGCTGCATCAATTCCCTTAAGAATCTCATTTCCCCCAAGCTCTACGTGGATATCAGAAGCTGCCAGTTTCATGATTTTTCACCTCCGAATCCATAAGATCTGCGTACCAGCAGATAAATAAAGCAAGGTGCTCCGATCATGGATACCAGGATTCCGATGGGGACTTCGCTCTTTGGAATAATGATCCTGGAAGCAACATCTGCCCAGATCAGGAAAATGGAACCGCTAAGTGCTGACAGTGGAAGCATTTTCTTGTGATCGGTTCCAAAGAACATTCGTACCACATGAGGAATGATGAGTCCTACAAATCCAATGATACCTGCGGAATATACCACAAAACCAATCAACAGGGCTGTCACTACAAGATATACCTGACGATATCTGTGCAGGTCAGTGCCTAATGTGATGGATACCTCATCTCCAAGCAGCATCATATTGAGAATACGGCTCTGGGTGCAGAAAAACAGGGTTGCTATAAAAACACAGGGAATGATCACAGCCAGATTTTCCCATTTTGCACCTGCCAGACTTCCCATCAGCCAGAAAGTAACTGTCTGGATTCCATCTCTGTCGCCCGCAATATAGACAACAAAGTTTGAAAATGCACTGCACACACTTCCAAGTGCTGTACCTGCAAGCAGAAGTCGGACTGAATTTGCCCGGCCTCCTATATTTGCAGTGATCTGTACCAGTACAGAAATAAGGAAAGCTCCGATAAATGCGCAGATTCCAATAGAGTTGGAGCCAAATACGGCTCCAACTCCAAGAAAGATTGCCACTGTTGCACCAAGAGATGCACCAGCGGAAATACCAAGAATATACGGATCTGCGATCGGATTTTTCACAATGGCCTGCATTACCACACCTGCAACTGCCAGACCCATGCCAACGGCTGTTGCAAGAAGAATACGGGGAAGGCGGATAAACCACACAATATCGGACATGGCTCCTACACCATAAACCTCCGGATCCCCGATTCCAAATACTTTATACAAAATTACACTATACACATCTTTCACAGAAAGATCTACAGAACCAATGGTAACTGCAGTCAAAATGGATATCACCAGAAGCACAGCCAGTAATATCACCGCCAACACATAGATCGGCTTTCCATGAAAAATTCCATTTTTAAAATCCGGTTTTCTTTTCATTTTATTCGTACAGATCCGGATATAATGCTTTTGCAAATGTCATGATTCCGTCATAGGTTCTCACACCGCTGCAGTATACTTCGTTCAGGTTTACAGAGAATACTTTGTTGTTCTTAACTGCGGAAAGGCTTGCATATGCAGGGTTATCTGTAATATCAGCGATTGCCTCATCAGCTGTCATAAATCCATCATAGTTGATCATGAATAATACGTCCGGATCAGCTGCGATCAGATCCTCTGCACCAACATTTTCAGAGTTCTCTGCACCAAGCTTCAGCTCTGCACCAAGTGTCTCCGGAATATTTCCGCCAAGTGTCTCTGTTCCATATACACGGAAGGAGTCTCCCTCGTCCTCAAGAACTGCTACGGATAACGGGTCTGTTCCTTCTACATGCTCTTTTACTTTATCAATCTCACCCTTCATCTGATCAACAATTTCTTCTGCCTTGTCTTCGCAGTCAAAGATCTTGCCAAGGTTCAGGATATCCTCATATTCGTCCTCAATTGTACGTGGGAACTCAGAAGCCGGTCCCTTTGCAGCACTATTCAGGGACATGTATGTATTTACATCTCTCTCCTGCCAGAAGCTTACATCAGAAAGCCAGTCATCACTGAAGGATGAATACCATGCCGCAATAAAGTCAGGCTCCATTGCAACAACCTCCTCTTTGGATGGCTTGGCATCCAGATAATTGATTTTTGCAAATTCATCCTGTAAATCTTCCCTGATATCTCCGTCCAGCCCCCAGGCTGCAATGATCTTGTCTCCAAGGCCAAGTGCCAGAAGCTCTTCGATATTGGAGTTTGCATATGCAAATACCTTCTCCGGAGCTTTCTCAAAGGTCATTTCTACTGGTTCGTTCTCATAATTGTAGGTTGTGATCGTTACGGGATAATGGCTGTCTCCATCCTCCGCAAATACAGTTGTTCCCATTCCCAGGCTGAGAATTCCTGCCAGGCATAACATTCCTGCTGCTATTTTCATGTTTTTCATGCTTTTTCTCCTTACTTTTTCTTTTGGATTTTTGTTTTTAAAAGAAAAGAGTCCGCTTCCATGAAAAAGCGGGCATCACAAAAAAACATGACACGAAAGACAGCACTTTACACGGAAGTTTCTTTCTATGCACCAAGCAGGTTTCCTGGCTTACAGCATAAATCTGCCTTCCCTTCTCGCATAAAATGCAATGGATATGAAAGCAGCATAACTGAATACAGTGACCGGATCGTTCAGGATTCTCACCTGATTCCCTCTTCTGAAAATAGCACAAATTTTGTATATTTTTTCAGCACTTGGCACATTTATTCTTTTAAGCAGAATTATTATAACTTACCCCTTAAATAAAGTAAAGATATTTCTTTAACAATGTTTTTGATTTTGAATGTAATCTAGGCATTCCCTTCCTTACTTATACATCTATTTCCCATACGGTACCGTATCTTCAGCAACCATATGACGGTAAATCTGCACCTGTTCCGCAATCAGCCTTTTTAACAGCTCTACAGCAAGGTTTTTTTCCTTCATTTTAGAGATTTCCTCAAGGAACTTTGAATCAAAGAGCGAAAATTCCTAACTCAAAGTGTTGACAGATTGGTTCGTTCCAAGTAAAATATGTGTAACAGAACCCGCCACGCTTAGTCTTGTTTCAGCAAGAATGCGCAACCCGGCGGGACTTTTTATATCCAGAGGTGAGCTATGTATACATATCCTAAGAATTTTTTATCCGTTACACAATTAATTCAGAAACTCAAAGACACTGGAATGACTATCGATTCGAATGACACCGCTGAAATAGCGTTAACAACAATTGGACATTACCGTTTAAAAGGTTACAGTTTTCATCTTATTGATCCTTCCACAAAAAAGTACATAGAAGGAACATCCTTATCAGATATTTTAAGACTGTATCATTTTGATTCAGAACTGTCAGACCTGCTGTTTAGCTATTTATCACAAATTGAAGTTGCATTAAAGTCACAACTTGTCAATGCATTCCAGATTACTCACGATGCACTTGTTTTAAATGATCCTTCCGTATTTAAAGATAAGAAAACATTCTGGAAGAATCAGAGCACCATTGCATCTGAAATCAGCCGTTCCAATGATGTTTTTATAGAACATAACTTTGATAATCACGACGGAGCCATTCCTATATGGGGCTGCTGTCGAGGTTATGTCTTTCGGCACTATATCAAAAACTATTAAAAATATGAAAACAGGCAGCAACACTGCTTTTTCTGAGCTGATTAAAAACTATAAGTTTAAAAACAGCAATGGACGTGACGTCAATCCATCAAAAGATATGTTTACATCCTGGATTCAGGCTGTTTCCATCATGAGAAATATTTGTGCTCACAACAGCCGTATTTATAATCGCAGCATCAGCACAAGACCACAGCTTATTTATTCAGATGTCATCAATCCTCATCCTCGGTACAATGGGCTATATCAGATTATGCTTTCGATGAAATATCTTCGTCCAACCGAAGATTCGTGGACAGCTTTTATAACTGATTTCAAAAAGCTTCTGAATAACTATTCTGATGTATGTGATATTCGCAGACTTAATTTCCCATCCGATTGGGAAAGCCACTTTTAATGCAATTCATAGTTTTCAGATATCCGCATATACTATAAATGATAGAACCAATCCAGCCTCTCTTCGATGCTCAAATCGATTGGACTTTCAGGAGAGACATTTCGTCTCTCCATTTTTATTTAGTCTTTTTTATAAAATTTGTACTTCTCAGTTTCAATTTTTCTTATACCTTCTTCCGATGGCAGATTATGTAGCTATCGGCATACTTAGCCAGCGATAGACATCTATTCTTCGTTTTTTACAGCTTAATTTTTCATTTGCCCTTTCTTTCCGTTTATGGTAAATTTTCTCTAGACCATACAAATTGTTGAAATTTTTTGACATACGTTAGGAGGTATATTGATATGAATAAGGAAAACCAAGCCAAAATTATAGAACTGGTCAAGCAGGCCAAGCCCTTGATTCTCCAGGAAATGGCTCACGAAAAGGTTACCGAAAAAGGGGCTGCCGATTACGTTACCAACGTAGATGTTGCCGTACAAAATTACCTGAAGGAGGCTCTTGGAAAAGAATTTCCGGACATTGCACTGATTGCCGAAGAGAAAGAGAACCTTGGACTGGATCCTGATAAATCATACTGGATTCTGGATCCCATTGACGGAACCACCAATTTAATACGGGATTATCATTTAAGCGCAGTTTCTCTGGGGCTTTATGAAAATGGAAAAATCACTTTCGGAGTGGTCTATAATCCCTTTACAGAGGAGCTCTTCTACGGTGCCAAAGGAGAAGGTGCCTATCTGAACGGAACTCCTATCCATGCGTCCGACCAGCCGGAATTCAAAGATGCTGTGGTGTCTTTCGGTTCTTCTCCTTATGAGAAAAACAGGGCAAAGGAACTGTTCCCGATATTTTACAATATTTTTATGAACTGTGCAGATTTCAGGCGCACCGGCTCTGCTGCCCTTGACCTTTGCTATGTAGCCTGCGGCAGACAGCACGCTTATCTGGAACAAAATCTGAAGCCCTGGGATTACAGCGGGGCTACCGTTATTTTAAGAGAAGCTGGCGGTACCATCACGGACTGGGAAAATAAAGAGCCGCCTTATCTTGAGAATTCGGATATACTGGCCTGTGTACCCCAGTTCCGGGAAATTTTGCGACGCCTTATAAAAAAACAGGTCTGACATTTCAAATGCTTTGCAAACGCAGAAAAATATCCTACAGATATCAAAAGACACCACTGCAGATTTTTCCATATTTCATAAAATCTCATAGATAAATCCAGAGCGAGTTTAAAAAAGGCTCCAATTGATTTTATGAAGCATCTGCATTGATGTCTTTTTTCCCTTAATTTTATTCCGCCGTATACTCCCGTACTCTCAGCGGAATACCAAGCTTCTCTGCCACTTTACGGCTTTTCTCAACATTTTCCTCGCCAATGCAGTCTACAACCGTAAATTTTACATTTTCTGTATACTGTTTGCAATCTTTTGCAAATTGCAACATAGCATCAAATGCTTTTTCTCCATAGGCCGGACGCACTACTTCATTGTAGGACTTTGCGTCTGGCATATTCAGGCTGATGGAAACAATGTCTACAGCCTGACAGACTTCCTTCGCTATAGAACGCTTATTGATCAGGTCACCAAGTCCATTGGTATTCAGACGAAGCCGGAGTCCCGGACAGGGCTTGCCATCTCGGTCTAAATGTGCCGGATATTTACTTCTTACATATTTGCTGACTGCGATCAGCTTATCCAATGCCATAGTCGGCTCGCCGTAACCGCAGAAAACAGCTTCTTTATAACCGGAAAAATCAAACGCATCAATCGCCTTGTAGATTTCTTCCATTGTAGGTTCTTTCTCAAACCACAATGTCTTCGCATTGCCTACAGAATCACCGTTGTTACGGATGCAGAAGGTACAATTGCAGGGACATTTATTAGTTAAATTAAAATACACTTCATGATTATAACAATAAACAATATCAGCCATTATTCACTCGCTCCTTCATAATTCGTGTTACTCTTCTCGCCATTCACAGCAGCTGTTTCATTTTTCTATTTTACACAATTCTTCAAGATATTTCTCAAAGCAGACCCCGGCATTTCGATCAGTGCCCTCCTGTACAGTTTCCGCAATTGCTTTGGAAAGGAAATTTACTGCCAGCTCTACACAAGTCATCATAGACATTCCCTTCACTAACCCTGCGCTGAGCACAGAAGCAAACAGATCACCGGTTCCCGAATAGCTGCCCCCAGTCTTTGGGGCAAAACACCAGTAGATCTGGCCATTTTCCACCACCAGATTTCCCATCTGCATAGAGTTCTTCTCATTCCCATCTGAAATTAGAGCAGGTGCTGCTTTCTGCTCTTTCACATATTCGATTCCCGTAATCACAGCAGCCTGTAAACAATATTCGTTTACCAGCTTCTCCCCGATTTTTCCAATCTGCTCCAGCCGTTTCTCCCCATCCAGTTCCATAAGCCCTGCGTATCTTTTTTCCATCTCTTCTTTCCCATACAAAAGAAGCAGTGCTTCTGTAAGATTAGGTGTAATCACCTGTGCATGCTTCACCAACTGAAGCATTTTCTCCCGGAGTCTCTTTGTATAAATCCCATAAGCGCTGCCATTGTCTCCCATAACCGGATCCACCAGCACCATTGTTTTCTCCGTTCGGAATCTTTGAAAAAAATCCAGGATCTTATCTGCCTGCTCCTCGTCAGCCAGAAATCCTGTATAGATTCCATCCGGGGAAAATCCCCGTTTCTCCCATTCATCCATGATCTGTTCCATGTGCTCTGTATAATTGTCACAGTAATAGGAAGGATAACCGGTCTGGTTGCTGAGTACTGCTGTTGGCAGCGGTACCGCCTGCACGCCCATCACCGAGATCACCGGAATTGCCGCTGTCAGGGAACATTTTCCAAGCCCTGACAGATCCTGAATTACCGCTATTTTTTTCAAATATATCACTCCTGATTTTTATTGTAAATTTTTCGTTTATATTATAAAATATCACCTAAGTGTATGTACAGAAATATCCAAATTCAACTTTTTTAGAGGGGACAGTTTTATGTTAGACATTGAAAAGAATCAAAACCGCACTACGCATCTTTATATGGAAGTTTACGAATACTACCGGAAACTGATCCTGGATGGTAAAATGACACCCGGAAGCAAAATGCCTTCTCTTCGCAAGTGTTCCCAGGAGCTGAAGCTTTCCCGGACTACTATTGAAACCGCCTATCTTCAGCTTGCCGCAGACGGCTACATTATGGCAAAAGCCCAAAGTGGCTATTATGTCACAGAAATTGCCTCCCACCAGCATATAAACAACCAGCTGGGTACTCACAAAGAAACTCATTACCGCTATGACCTGGCATCTTCAGGTGTGGATAAAGAAAGCTTCCGTTTCGATCTGTGGAGCCGCTACATGAAAAGTGCTCTCCGCCAGAATGAACGTATGCTGACATACGGAGAACCTCAAGGCGAAACAGATTTCCGGGAAGCTCTGGCAAACTACATTCGGGAGCGACGGAATATCCTGTGTTCCCCTGACGATATTGTGATCGGAGCCGGTTTCCAGAGTCTGCTGCAGATTCTGTGCCCACTTATTCATGAAGTATATCCTGACTTTCATCAGGTGTCTTTTCCTACTTCCTCTTTTGTTCAGGGAAGTACGATTTTTGAGGACTATGGATTTGAAATCCATCACAGAGACAAAGACTGTGATGTAGTCTATGTTTCCCCTGCACACATGACAAAGTGGGGCGAGATCATGCCGGTAAAGCGCCGTCTGGAACTTTTGAAATATGCAGATGAGCGCCATCATCTGGTAATCGAGGATGATTTCGAAAATGAATTTGTCTATTTCCAGAAGCCTACTCCTTCCCTTTTCGGACTTTCCGGAGGACAGGGCGTAGTTTACATTGGTTCATTTTCCAGATTGCTGCTGCCTTCTATCCGTATCAGCTTTATGATCCTGCCTCCTGAGCTTCTCAATGCTTATAAAAAGAAAGCCGGATTTTACAACCAGACTGCTTCCAAGGCAGAACAGATTGCCCTGTGTCAATTTATCCGGGACGGTCATCTTGCTGCACAGACCAGAAGGCTGAAACGACTTTATTCTTCCAAATTAAAACAGCTTCGCAGCTCAGTCCGTCAGGTATTTGGCAGTGGCTGTCAGATTCAGGTGGGCGCAGCCGGTACCAGTCTGGCTCTTACTTTGCCTTATGAAAAAAGCGGGGATGAATTAAAAAAACAGGCCTCTGAAAAAAGCCTGCATTTACAAATTTTAAAAGAAAGTGAGAAAGATGTGACGGTACTTATGTCCTGCTCTTCCATGCCAGTACAGGATTTCGTCCCAGCCTGCGAACTGCTGAAGTCTGTAGTTTTGAACTAAACAAACAGCGTATACTTTGCCATTTGCCACAGACAGAGTATACGCTGTTTTTTTATCCCCGGTTGTTGTCAATCATATACAGCAGGGCATTACAGATGCACGCTGCGATATTTGATCCGCCTTTTCGTCCACGTGCTACAATGTACGGCACATCTGTGTGCATGATCAGTTCCTTGGACTGCACCACATTCACAAACCCTACCGGCACACCGATGATCAGCTTGGGATCCAGCTTTTTCTCCTCAATCAGCTCATAAAGCCGAACCAGTGCTGTAGGTGCATTTCCAATGGCAAAGATCAGCTTTTTATCCAACCCGGCCGCCTTGTCCATGCTGGCTGTGGCACGGGTGGAACCATTTTCTTTCGCAATCTTCGCCACATCCTCATCGGACATAAAGCAGTAAACCTCACCGCCATACCTTGCAAGAGCGCGCTTGTTGATTCCCGCTTTTGCCATCTGGGTGTCGGTTACAATACAGGCGCCATCTTTAATTGCCTGAATCGCTTTTTCCACTGCGTTTTCGGAAAAGCAAAGATTTTTCGCGTAATCGAAATCAGCGCTTGTATGAATACATCTCTTTACCACCAGCTCTGTTCCCGGGATCAGAGGGGTATCGCCAAGCTCCTCTGTGATGATCTCAAAGCTTCTTTTCTCTATGTCCATTGGTTTTACATTTTCCAGTTCTACTTTCATATTTGTACCCCCTCTTCCAGGATTTCATATATCTTCTTCATATCCAGATGTTTCCGGAGCTCTGCTGCCAGAATATCATACTGGGTTTCCTTAAACGCCTGGAAATCCATACCAGTCATTCCAGATACATCCAGACCTTTCTTTTCTCCAATGATCTGTACGATTGCCTCAGCTACTGCCTCTTTATCAAAAACACCATGTACATAGGTTCCGCACACATTGTCAAGATAAGCACCATCCGCCTTTCTCTCTCCGGTTACGCTATCCTGAATACTGGTAGATGGCTTCGCATCTCCTTTCAGGGCAGTCTCACCCATATGGATCTCATATCCTTCCAGAGCAGTATCACTAAGCTTTGCAAACGCACCAGTCAGCTGGCCAAAAGAGCCTTCCACTCTGGTTCTGGTCTTTTTCTTTGCAAAAACGGTATCCATTGGAAGAAGGCCCATACCTTTAATCGTTCCGCCAGCTTCCACTCCATGAGGATCGCTTAAAGTTTCGCCCATCATCTGATAGCCACCGCAGATTCCAAAAATCAGCTTTCCTTTCGCAGCCTCCTTCAGGATCAACGCTTCCAAGCCATTTTCTCTCATCCACAGAAGATCTTCCATTGTATTTTTGGTTCCCGGCAAAATGATCATATCCGGATTTCCAAGCTCTGATGGATTTTTTACATAGCGAAGGGAAACCCCCTGGATACTCTCCAGCGGATTAAAATCTGTGAAATTAGAAATTCTGGGCACTCGGATCACCGCAATGTCAATCATGTCTACTGTCCGATTTGTCTCAAAACGTTCCGTCAGGCTGTCCTCATCCTCCACCTGAATATTCAGATAAGGAGCTACACCCACAACCGGAATGCCGCTTCTCTCCTCCAGCATTTCCACCCCAGGATCCAGAATGGTTTTGTCTCCACGGAATTTATTGATGATCAGGCCTTTTACCATCTCCTTCTCGTCTTCTTCCAGAAGCATGACAGTTCCGATCAGCTGGGCAAAAACGCCGCCACGGTCAATATCTCCTACCAAAAGCACCGGAGCCTTTGCCATTTTCGCCATACCCATATTTACGATATCATCACTTTTCAGGTTGATTTCTGCCGGACTTCCGGCTCCTTCTATAACAATAATATCATTTTCTGCTGCAAGAGCATTGTAAGCCTTCATAATATCCGGCACCAGTTTTTTCTTATATTTGAAATAATCCCTGGCGCTCATGTTTCCCAGAACCTCACCGTTTACAATCACCTGGGAGCCCACATCATTTGTAGGCTTTAACAAAACCGGATTCATCAGAACAGAAGGAGCAATTCCGGCTGCTTCTGCCTGCATAACCTGGGCGCGTCCCATTTCCAAACCTTCTTTTGTAATAAAAGAATTCAACGCCATATTCTGGGACTTAAAAGGTGCCACACGGTACCCGTCCTGCTTAAAAATTCTGCAAAGGCCTGCTGCCAGAAGGCTTTTTCCGGCATTGGACATTGTCCCCTGCACCATGATTGCTTTTGCCAAAATATGTTCCTCCTTTTATAAAATCACATTTTCAACTTTGGTTCTATCTATTTCCTTCAATGCCCTGACAAGCTGCTGATTTTCTTCATGATTCTTTACTGCCACCCTGTAATATCCTTTGGAAAGCCCGGTATAATTGCCGCAATCGCGGATCAGGATCTTCTTCTGTTCCAGCTTCTCATACAAATCCGCCGGACCTGTAAAGAACACGTAATTTGCCTGAGAAGGATAAACCGGATAGCCAAGCGCCGCCAGTTCTTTTTTCAGATAGGCCAGCTCCTGAAAGGTCACCTGTCTTCCCTTTTCTACATATTCTCTTTCCTGCAAAGCCGCCAGACCAGCCGCCTGTGCCATGGTAGAGACATTCCAGGGCTGACATACACCTTCTATTTTTTCCAGAAGTCTTTTATTCCCGCAAAGACCATAGCCAAGTCTCACGCCTGCCATAGCATAGCGCTTTGTAAAAGCTTTCAGAAGAAACAGATTGTCATAGGTTTCCAGATATTCTTTTAGCGTATATTTTTCTGGTGATGGAACGAAATCCAGGAAACATTCGTCCACCGCCATAAGAATATCAAGCTCCTGACAACGCTTCAGGATTTTTTCCAGCAACGGTTTTTCCACCAGAAGCCCGGTTGGATTATTGGGATTGCACAGGAAAATAATGTCAATCTCTTCTGTCAATGCCTGTAGGAAGTTTTCCTCCAGCACAAACCCCTTTTTCCCATCCAGCGGAAAAAACTCTACCTGACAATCCACACTATATAATGCCTGCTGGTATTCTGCAAAAGTCGGAGCCGGCACCAGAGCCTGTCTGGGATTCACCGCCCGGCAAAGGGAAAAGATCACCTCTGCAGCGCCGTTTCCGCAGATCACCTGATCTGGCTTCGTATTCTCATATTCTGCAATGGCTTTTTTTAAGGGAGTGCAGCCTACCTGGGGGTAGTCGTTTATATGCTCCAGACTTTTAATGATTGCTTTTTTGATTCCCTCCGGGGTACCAAGAGGATTGCAGTTTGCTGAAAAGTCAATGCACCCCTGATGATGATACACATCACCGCCATGTATGTGTTTTTCCATTGTTGTCTCCATTCAAGTAATTACACGATCTAAAGCGTTATTTAAAAAGGCTTTCTGCAAGATGTGCGTCACAATTTTAAAACATATATAACACAGTTTTCAGAAGAACACTCAGACCGAAGAATAAAATTGCTCCCACAATACAAGTTGCATAAAGCAGTTTATTCGCTCTTGGAATATCCTCGATTTCAACCGGACGGATTGGATCCCCGATCGTCGGTTTTTCATATAGCTTACCAAAATAATAAGCATTTCCGGCAAGCTGTACATCCAGGGCTCCTGCCATAGCCGCTTCTGTCTGGGCAGAATTGGGGCTTGCATGATTGCGGCGGTCTCTTCTGTATATTTTCACTGCATTTTTAGTATCCATTCCAACAAATACTGTGGACAATGCCATCAGCCAGCCGGAAATTCTGGCTGGAATATAATTTGCCACATCGTCAAGTCTGGCTGCCCATCTTCCAAAATACAGATATTTGTCATTTTTATATCCAAGCATGGAATCCATGGTGTTGATACCCTTATACAAAAACATCAGGGGAATTCCACCGATTGCCATGTAAAGCATAGGGGCAATAATTCCGTCAGAGGAATTTTCCGCAACCGTTTCCACAGCTGCCTTCGTCACTCCGGTTTCTGAAAGTGCCTGTGTATCACGTCCCACGATCATGGAAACGGCATACCGCGCTTCCTCAATGGTTCCGTTTTTCAGGCGGTCATATACTTTCATGCTTTCCACTTTCAATGATTTTGTTGCAAGCAGCTGTCCGCACCAGAAAGTCTCCAGCGCAAAGCCCAGCCAGAAATTCCATTTGTAAAGCAGGTGGATCACACCAAAAGGAATAGAAAAAGTAATCAGACAGACAAGAATCACTTCCAGAATGCCGCCTGCCAGCTCACCCTTATCTGTTTTCGGAAACACCTTTCGTATTCCTTTTTCCAGTATGCTGATCAGATTTCCTATAAGACATACCGGATGATATAGCCATCTTGGATCTCCCATAAGCAGGTCAAGAATAAAACCTGCCGGAAGAGTTAATAATCGTATCATTTTTGTAACTCCTTATACTCCAGACACTTTTTTAAAAATGCCTGCGGGATTTTCGGATTTGCGTAATAATATAAATGTGGGAAACCAGCCAGCATATTATCAGTTCCATGAATACAGTTCCAACCACGGCTGCTTTCAGGCTTCGTGGCATGAAAAGTGGTTCCACAGTTCTCCGAATCAAAATAATGGAACTCATGAGCCGGGCTAAGACCAATATCTGCCACTCCAAGAACCGGAAGTTTCTGCTTCAAAGTAATATAGCCAAATCGGGTCAGTCTGGGTGTGCGCCATACCTTACCCGGAATAACGCCTGCCATTTCATAGCATTTCCCATCCATTCCCTCCATCTTTTCGTGGAGATACATGAACCCACCGCATTCTGCAAGACAGGGCATTCCATCCTTTATGGCTGCCGCAATTTCCTGCCGCATGGAAAGATTCTCCTCCAATGCTTTTCCATTTAATTCCGGATATCCTCCATAAAGAAGAAGTCCGTCCAGATTTTCTGGTAAATGTCCGTCATGTACAGGCGAAAAGGCCACCAGCTCGGCACCCATGGAACGAAGAAGATCCAGATTGTCCTCATAAAAGAAGCAGAATGCCTCATCTTTCGCAAGACCGATCCGAAGCTTCCCTGGGCTTTTCCAGGTATACACCTGACTCATTTCAGTCAATGCATCCACTTCTCTTTTCACCTTTTCAGCTATTGCACTGGTTCCAGCTGGCTGACATAGGGATCGCTCATCTGTCTTTTCCAGCAACGGATATTCCAACACAGGTGCCTCATTGGCCAGTTTCAATATCTCTTCTATTTCCAAACTGTTTTCCAGCACTTCTGCCAGCTTTAAAAGCCTTCCCTTTAATTCCGGGATTTCTTCTGGTAAAATCAGTCCCAGGTGTCGGCTCTCGATCACACAATCTTCCACCCTTGGCACATAGCCCAGTACTTTGATGCCAAGCTCCTCTTCCACCAGTTTCTTCATTCTGGGATAGAGCATAGGGGACATCTGGTTAAAAATCACGCCTTTTATGCGGCTGTCTTTTTTGTATTCCAGAAAGCCTTTTATGTAGGCAGCAAGAGAGACACTCATTCCTTTGCTATTCACGATCAGAATAACCGGCGTATCCGTAACTCGCGCCAGATCATAAGCACTTGCCAAAGTAGTGGTTCCTGCCACTCCATCGTAAAATCCCATGACCCCTTCCATCACTGCTATTTCACAATCAGCACTGTTTTTTGCAAGAAGGTATCTGGTAATCTCCTCTCCTGTAAAAAAAGTGTCCAGATTTCGGGATTTTGTACCAATTACCTGGGTATGGAACATGGGATCAATATAATCCGGTCCGCATTTAAAGGAGACTGTCTTTATCCCTCTGTTTACCAGTACCTGCAGCAGACCACAGGTGAGAAGTGTTTTCCCGCTTCCGCTGGCTCCTGCTGCAAGCAAGATCCTGGGTATTCTTTTTTTCATGATAGTCCTCCTCTTCTTTCCGCGCCAACAGCCTTTTTCTGCAATCTTAAGAAAACCACACCCGTCATATCTGCGCCCGGGGGCTCTGGCAGGTGATAATATAAATAGGATTTTCTCCCATCATTAGATGGTATCTTCCAATCTCTTTTGATCTGGAGGCTGTAAGCTGCACTGCTTCCTGATCTGCGAAATCGTATTCTTTCAATATCTCCAGTGCCTCACTGATAGTCTCCAGCGTAATGCAGTTGATCACGATCCGCACATCCCGGTTCTTTTCTAAAAGCAGGGCAACGATTTCTTTCAGATTTCCTGATGAACCGCCGATAAACGCATGAGTAGGAACCGGCAGTTCTTTTAGTGCTTCCGGTGCCTCGCCCTTTATAATTTCCAGATTATCCGCTGCAAACCGTTGTTTGTTTTCGTAAAGAAGAGCTACCGCATCATCCTTTTTTTCAACAGCGAAAACCTGTCCCTGATCTGCGCGAAGAGCCATTTCCACAGAAACAGAACCTGTTCCGGCACCTACATCATAGCAGATGGAATCTTCCTGAAGACGAAGCTTGGAAAGGGAAACACATCTCACCTCTTCTTTTGTCATAGGTGCTTTTCCACGGATAAATTTCTCATCTGGAATTCCATGAGTGGAAAATGCCGGTCTGGCTTTTTCATTGTAAGCACAGACAACGCTCAATGCCTGACCCTCATAGGAAGTCAGTTCACTGGCATTCGCCCGGAATATTTTTTCATCTGGATAGGAAAGGTTTTCTCCAACATAGAGAACCACATCTCCCATCTCATATTCCACCAGTTTCTGTGCAAGTTCTGCAACTGCACTTCCTGTTCCCAGAATGGAAAAAACCTTCTGATTCTGCTTGATCATAGAAATCAAATTGCAATTTTTGCCGTGGGCGCTGGTGATTTTCGCATCATCCCAGGATAAACCGATCTGGGACATAAAATAAACCACAGAAGAAATTCCGCAGATAATCTCAATGGAGGCACAGCCATTCTCTTTTTCACTGTCCTCCTGCCCTTCAAAATCATCTGCTAAACCACCTTCTGGTTTCCTTCCATTCAACACATCCAGCAGCTTCTTCGCTCCGCTGTAGAATCCCACATCCCCGGACAAAGCTATAACAATATTCTCATATTCCGGATGGCTCTTAATATAAGCTCCAATCACATCGCTGCGGTATTCATACACCACCGGCTGTCCCGGCTCCCTGATGGAATCTGCCATACGCCTGGCCCCAATGATCAGATCAGCTCTTTGAACTGCCCTTTTTCCCTGAATTGTAAGGGTTTTCTCACTTCCCATCCCAATTCCCAGAAGTGTAACGTGAGGTTTCAGGGTGAGTCCAAAATGTTCCGTGAGCATATGTTTGCATTCTGCCACAGAAAGGCCCTCTTCCTGCAGCGGTCTTCCAATTATAACAGGAATCACATCGCACATAAGTGCAGCATCAATTTTCTCCTGAAAACCACCTGCTTTTCCTGTATCCTTTGTCACAAGGTATCTGCAGTCATACTGACGAAGCATGGCTGCGTTTAATTCCATGGAAAAGGGTCCCTGCATTCCGATCAGATGCTTGCCCTCAAAGCCATACCCTTCGCAGGTTTCCATCACAGATGGCAAAGACAGAACACGGGCATAAATGCGTTCTCCTGCATCCGATAAAGCTGTAAATTTCCCAAGCTCTTTGCTGCCTGTGGTAAGCAGGATATTTCCTTTTGTACCTTCCAGAAATTCTACTGCTGCCTCTGTATTCTCCACATAAACAGCCTTATCCTGATAAGCACCGGCCTCTCTTAATACTCGCTGGTAGGAAAAACCTGTATTTTGGCAGGCAGCACGAATATTCTCCGTTACCTCGGCAGCATACGGATGGGTAGCATCCAGCACCAGTCCGGGACTGAGTTCTTTCAGAAGATTTTCCATCTCCTCCCCATTCAGGCGGCCAGCGTGGATTTTCAGATATTCGCCCTCTTTTAATGATTTGCTGCCGTAATCGGTAGCGACACATGCAAGCACACTTACTTTATTTTTTGCCAGAAAGCTGCAGATTTCACAGCCTTCTGTGGTGCCTGCAAATACGACAACATCAAACATTTTTATATCCTCTTGGTGTTACCATTTTTCCATCAATATTTCTGGTCTGTGAATTTCCGATAAATACAGTGGTAAACATATCTACCTGTGTTTCTTTCAATTCAGCCAGAGTCATAACCCTGGCAGTTTCACCCTCACGGTTAATGTTCTGTACGGTACCGCATACTGTTTCCGGAGATTTGTGTTGAAGCATAAGTTCACAGGCTTTTTTCAGATAATCGTGTCTCTTGTGACTGGACGGATTGTAAAGAACAATCACAAAATCAGCTTCCGAAGCCAGAAGAAGACGCTTCTCGATTTTTTCCCATGGTGTGAGCAGATCACTGAGACTGATCAGACAGAAATCGTGGATCAATGGAGCACCAAGCACTGCTGCTCCTCCGGTTGCTGCTGTAACACCTGCTACCACTTCCAGCTCTACCTCCGGATAATTCGCACCGATCTCATACATAAGGCCTGACATTCCATAAACTCCGGCATCACCACTGCAAATCATGGAGACAGTCTGTCCCTTCATCGCTTCGTCAAAGGCCATTACACAGCGGTCTACTTCCTTTCTCATAGGTGTAGTAAGAAAAGATTTGCCTGGAAAATGATCTTTCACTAAATCAATATAAACTGTATATCCCACAATTACATCACTTTTTTCAAGAGCTCTGACTGCAGCTCCTGTCATTCCTTCGTAGGAACCCGGACCGATTCCTACCACATAAATTTTCTTTTCTTTACTCAAAACGTATCCTCCAATCTCCAAGGACAAGAGCCGTTGTCACGCCCTTGGCTCCCTGTTTTCTCTGTATAAAATGAATGCCAGTATGATTCTCTGCCGCTTTCACTGCACTTCGCTCACACACATTATCCACACCTACTGTCTTACTCACAAAAGAGGACGGGGTGAATTCACCCGGCACAGACAGAAGTTCCTCGCTGGAAAATGTTTTGAAGGGAACTCCCAGCTTTTCTGAAAGAGCCAGAAGCCCGGGTTCTTCTTTTTTTACATCAATGCTTGCTAGAGCTGCAACTGCCTCCGGATAAATGTCATTTTCTTTCAGGCAGCTGAATGCTGCTTTTTCCACGGCTTCTGATTCTTTATTTTTCCGGCAGCCCATTCCAAGCACGACAGCCGGTGGAACTACGTGCGTCGTTGAGGCAAAGGGTTGACAGCTTTTATGTACGGTCACAGCAATTCCCATCTCTGGAAGCGGTGTGCCGTCCACAGTCTCATACAATGCTTCTGAAAGTGGTATACCTGTTCTTCGGCAACAGATCAGTCCCTTTGGCAGTTCTCCCTCACAGGAAAATTCGCTAAAGAATCCAATCTTCTCACCTGCCAGCAGCGCGGCAGAAGCCTCTTTTGCCTCTTTCATCCGAAAAATGTGACAGTTATTTTTCTTTGCAAATACATCCACAGCAAATTTCCCCTCAAGATCTGTGGCAGTTGTGACTACAGGGATTGCCTGTAAAATATCTGCTGCCAGACAGGCTAGTTCATTTGCACCGCCAAGATGTCCTGACAGCAAGGATATCACAAATTTGCCCAATTCATCTACTACCAGCACAGCCGGGTCTTTCTTTTTGCTCTGTATAAAAGGAGCGATGCTGCGCACTGCGATTCCGGCTGCTCCAATGAAAATAATACTGTCTGCAATTTCAAACTGTTCTCCCGTCCATTTCCCACAGCTTTCCTTGATAGAGCCTGGAATGTATTTACTCTTTGTAAAAAGAGAAACCATATTTCCTTCTTTTTCCAGTCCCCTTTTTAGTTTCTCTCCTGTCTGCTGCCCTGTCAGGGTGTAGCATATCATGGAAATTTTCATCCGTTTTCCTTTCATCTGGAACAAGTTTTAGCCTAAGCTGCCATATCAAATAATCTTATTCTTATTTCATTGCTTCACGGAACTCTGTTGTAAATCCTGGATCGTATAACTTGGAACGGTCATAATGAGCGGCATTTACACAGTCTCCAATGATCATAAGTGCAGTCTTCGTAATATTATGCTCTTTCGCAGTCTGTGCCAGGGTTCCTACTGTGCACACAAATTTTTTCTCATCCTCCCAGGTTGCTTTATAAACAATTGCAGCAGGAGTATCTGCCGTATAACCGCCTTCAATCAGTCTTCTACTCAGTTCTTCCAGCATTCCTGTGCTGAGAAAAACAACCATAGTTGCCTGATGGGCAGCAAAGGACTGAATGCTTTCCTTTGGCGGAACCGGAGTTCTGCCTTCCATACGGGTGATGATCACGCTCTGGGAGACATCCGGCAGAGTATATTCCAGATTTAAAGCACTTGCCGCACCGCAGAATGCGCTGACACCAGGACAGTAATCATAAGCAATTCCCTTCTCATCCAGCACATCCATCTGCTCACGAATGGCACCATAAATACAGGGATCGCCTGTGTGAAGTCTTACTGTTGTCTTTCCTGCTGCTTCTGCCTTTTCCATAACAGAAAGCACCTCTTCCAGTGTCATCTTTGCACTGTTATAAATGGTACAAATATCCTTTGTATACTCCAGAAGTTTTGGATTTACCAGAGATCCAGCATAAATAACTACGTCTGCTTCTTCCAGATATTTCTTTCCTCTTACTGTGATCAGATCCGGTGCTCCGGAACCTGCTCCTACGAAATGAATCATGACTTTCTCTCCTTTTTCACTATAAGCATTTTCTATTTTCCATTACGGTATCTTACTTTTCCTTCACAATGATCAACGAATAATAACCTGCATCATCCGGAATTTCTTCCACACTTCTGTAAATTTTCTCATCTGGCATTCCGCAATTTTCAATCATCTTGGCCTTGTTACCAGATGCTTTGATCTGTGCTTTCACTTCCTGCATTTTTTTGCCGGTTTTCATCAGAACCTTCGTTCCGGGAAGCTTCAATGCTTCTTCTATCTGATAGGAGGCAGGGATTACATGAAGCTGCTGGGATTTTTCCACCAGTCCTTCATTAAATCTGGCACTGACTGCACAAAAGGATGTAATGCCGCTGACGATTTCTGTGGCATATCCCAGCTGTTCCACCCTTTTATGAACATAAATGTATGTAGAATATACAGTTGGATCTCCCAGAGTGAGGAATACTACATTTTTTCCTTTCTCAAGCCATTCTGCAATTATTTTTGCTCCTTCATCATGAACACGTTTCAGTTCTTCTCTGTCTTTGATCATGGGCATTGGCAGGGAAATCATCTGTTTGCTGTCAATTTCCGGGTACGCACCTTTCATGATCCTGTATGCCACAGACTCTTTTGGGTTTTCCCCTGGAAAAGCCAGTATATCTGCTTCCTTTGTAAGTCTTAAAGCCTTTAAAGTGATCAGCTCCGGATCCCCCGGGCCAACTCCTACGCCATATAATTTTCCTGTCATAGATCTCTCTTTCTGAAATAGTTTTTAAGCATAACTACTCTGTTTTTTATTTTTCTCTTATAAATTGAACAAATCTTTATTCGCAAAACGCCTTACAGCATATTTTCCATATCCAGAGCCTGTTTACATTTGAAGTTTAAGCATTTCATCCTGCTTCTGAATTTCCTGAATCAGTTCACCGGCATCTCTTGTTTTTCCCAGATATCCATATACATTGTTAAAAACAACCGCACCAAGCTTAATTTGTTCATAGGAACGGTGATCCAGATAAAACTGGATTCTTTCCATAATTTCTTGCATTGCAGGCTCTAAAAGGCCTTTTTCGTGCAAAATATCAAGGGCCTCATCTGTGGTATTGCAATTCAGGATATCTTTTGCAGTATCTCCATTCGCTCCCACTCTGAGGGCATTGGCTGCAAGCACTTCCATACGGGCATCTGCACTGTGGGAATGGGTGTTCATAATTCCTGCTGCTACCTTTACAAACTTGCCAATATGGGCGACAAACAGGATTCCTTTCACGCCCATATCCACAGCCATATCAATGGTTTCTCCCACATAATTGCTGCACTTGATATTTCGTTCAAAAGGTAAGGTCATGTGCTCACGCAGATAATCTGCCCCATAGTTTCCCGGAGTCACAAGAAGGTACTTCTCACCCTGGGTAAAGTGCTGCTTCATTTCCACATGAATGCTTTCTACAAGAGCTTTTTCACTCATAGGCTCCACAATTCCGGAGGTTCCAAGAATGGAAATTCCCCCTGTGATTCCCAGTCTGGGATTGAAGGTCTTCTTGCCGATCTCTACACCTTCCGGGACAGAAATCACAACCTTCAGACCGCCCTCATAGTCATGGGAAACTGCAGCTTCTTCTGCTTCCCGAAGGATCATGGCACGAGGAACAGGATTGATCGCCGCTTCTCCCACTTTCTGGGAGAGCCCGGGTCTTGTAACTCTGCCTACGCCCACTCCGCCATCTATAACGATTCCGGCAGTATCCGTCTTCCATACTGTAGCATACACAAGAATGCCATTTGTTGTGTCCGGATCATCTCCGGCATCTTTTTTCACTGCACAGGTAACCTGATTTTCACTGATCTGAATGTCGTGCAGCTCCAGGTCAAGGAGGATTCCCTTAGGAGTCATAAGCGATACAGATGTTAACTTTTCTTTTCCCAGAAGCATCAGGCAGGCGCCCTTACAGGCTGCTGCCGCGCAGGAACCTGTGGTATAGCCAAAACGCATTTTCTTCTGTCCGCGGATCACATAATAATCTTCCAATCCTGTCTTATGTTCCATGTTTCTTGCCTCCAAAGCTATGAGGAACCCGCCCCATCTGTTACGTAAATAAAAGAAGCCCTGTCCTGACAACAAAGCTTCTTTCCTATCAGTCTTATCCCGGTTGCCGCAGGAAATCCTGTTTCTGAAAAAGCAACCAGTATCTGACTGTACAGTAACGGACTTGTGCAGGAATTACACCTGGCTTCCTGATCATGCTTTTCCCTGTTTTTATCCGTTACATTATATAATTTTGCCATTTAAAAGTCAATAAAAGGGGATAGCTTTCCTTATCTTTTGCAGATACCTTTTACACAACTTTATGTTCCATCCATTTTCCACTCTTAAACCGCAGACCGAACACGATCGCACGTACCGTCCAGTCTGTAAACATTCCGATCCAGACAGCCATCGGTCCCATGCCACAAACCCGAATCAGATAAACGCACAGGCAAAAACGGAAGGTCCACATAGTAATGCAGGAAGTAATCATGGAAAACTTCACATCTCCTGCTGCACGCATGCCGTAAGCCGGGATAAACGCAAACATCCATACGATTGGTTTCACAATGGTGATCCAGAACATCATATCAAGACACATTTCGGCGCTTTTGGTCTCCATTCCACCGATCATGGTAATCGGTCGTGCAAGGGCATATACCACTGCACAGCAGACGATCAAAAAGACTTCCGAAAAGGCCATCAGTTTTTTCATGTAATAAACTGCCTCGTCTTTTCTTCCGGCTCCAAGACTTTGTCCCACCACTGTCATAAGTCCGATTCCAACACCAATTACAGCTGTTCCGTTTAACATTTCCAGCATATTGGTCATGGCCTGGGCTGCAATTGCAGTGGTTCCAAGTGTAGAGACTGTAGACTGGATTGCCAGCTTTCCAAGCTGGAACATGCTGTTCTCTATGCCAGAAGGAATACCAAGAGCAAGAATCCTGCCAATCATTTTTCCATCCGGACGGATTTTCAGATAATCACGTACCACAATTGGCTGCCTGTCTTTTCTAAGCTGGTACAGCACTACTACTGCACAGAAAATTCTGGACACCAGTGTGGAAATAGCCGCTCCGGCAACTCCCATATGAAATACCCAGATCAGGATTCCATTTCCCACAATATTCATCACATTGGAAATAATGGAGATCACCATCGGTCCTCTGGTGTTTTCCTGTGCACGGAAAATGGATGCTCCGGCATCATAAAGCGCAATAAAAGGATAAGACAGCACGGTATAAAAGAAATACACCATGGAATTCTCCATAACATCCGCGTCCACTTTTCCGAAAATAAAGCTAAGAAGCGGTGCGCGGAAAGCAAGTCCAAGCACAACGATGAAGACAGAAATAGCTGTTATGATAAAAAGTGCCTGCCTGGCTGATTTGTTTGCCATCTCGTGATTCTTCTGTCCAAGATACTGGGTACAGATAATAGTACCTCCTGCTGCCAGTGCAGAAAAGGCCTGAATGATCAATACATTGATGGAGTCCACAAGAGAAACGGCGGAAATGGCCGCAGAACCTACATTACTGACCATCATGGTATCTACCGTACCCATCAAGGCATTTAATAGCTGTTCCATAATAATGGGAACAAGAAGCGCCCGGAGCATTTTGTTTGTAAAAAGATGTTGCTGTTGTTTCATATGTTTCCTCTTTTTCCTTAAATGTATAAAAAGTTCCTGTCACATGGATGTATTTCTCATAAAACTGCTTCAGATACTTCCATGCAAATATTTTCTGTGCTATTATACACCTTAAGCGAAAAAAATACAGTATTTAATTACGCACAATCCTTATGTTTCAACATAATTTTAATACAATTTCAGGAGGAACACATTGGACAGAATTCTTACATACACTATAAAGCCAGAGCAGGAAGGAATGCAGCTTCTTGATTTTCTCAGGAGCAAGGGCTTTTCCCGGGGAATTTTATCTTCCATGAAGGCAGATAAAAATGCGATTCAGCTAAATGGTGAACGGGGATTCGGAAAATCGGTTCTTCAGGCTGGAGATTCTCTTCACATACATATTCCGGAAGCAGACAGCAATGAGAATATTCTGCCTGTGAAAATGAACCTTTCTATCCTGTATGAAGATGAAGATATTTTAGTCATAAATAAGACGGCAGACATGCCTGTACATCCTTCCATTGGAAATTATGATAATACACTAGCCAATGGAGTTGCCTGGTATTTCAAAGAAAAAGGACAGCATTTCGTATACCGCTGCATCAACCGTCTGGACAGAGACACCACAGGAGCCCTGATCCTGGCGAAAAATCCTTATAGTGCAGCAGTTCTCTCTGCCCAGATGAAACATCGCCAGATCCGGCGTACCTATCTGGCAATTGTACAGGGAATCACACCAGAGCAGGGAACTATTGATGCGCCTATCGGGCGTGCAGCAGATTCCACCATCGAAAGACAGGTGGATTTCACAAATGGGGAAAGCGCGGTCACACATTATGAGCGGTTAGCCACCTATCATTCCTACTCTCTCATCGAGCTTCATCTGGAAACCGGACGTACTCATCAGATCCGTGTGCATATGAAGTACATTGGCCATCCACTGCCAGGAGACTTTCTCTACAATCCGGATTACCGGATCATAAAAAGACAGCCCCTGCACTCCTTTCAGCTGGAATTTGCTCACCCTGTTACAGGAGAAAACATGTGTATTACTGCCCCTGTCCCAGAAGATTTTGCAGATGCCTTTCAGCGTTCCTAGAACGTATACTTTAATACGCAAAACAGGTCAGAACCTCATAGTCGTGAAGTTCTGACCTGTCTCATTTTTCCTTCTCAGAAAGCTTATGCTTCTTTTCTGTTCTTCTCATATATAATGAGCAAACCTTTTAGCAAAAGATCCTCATCCAGCAAAATCTCCCGCTTACAATGTGGGATAATCTTGCGGGCAAGACCACCGGTTGCAACAACTGTGATTTTCTGACCAAGCTCTTCCTCGATTCTGTCAACAATTCCGTCAAGAGCTGCTGCATTGCTGTAAATCACACCGCTTTTCATGCATTCAATGGTATTTTTTCCAATGATGCGTTTCGGTGCTTCAATACTGATTCCGCTAAGCTGAGAAGCACGGGCTGTAAGGGCATCCAGGGACACTCCCATTCCGGGAAAAATCATGCCTCCCACATAATGCTTCTTCTCATCTACTACGCTTACCGTACTTGCAGTTCCCATATCAATAATTGCCAGTGGAAGAGAATATTCATGAATTCCTGCAACTGCATTTGCCACAAGATCTGCTCCAAGCTGTCCAGGATTATCCATCAGGATATTCAGTCCTGTTTTTACACCCGGTCCCAATACCATAGGTTCTTTTTTCAAAACCTTTTCAGCTGCAAGCTTCACAGCATTGGTAATCTGAGGTACAACAGAGGAAATAATGCAGCCTTCAATATCAATCCGCTTAATATGATACAAATCCAAAACTGTCTTCAGATCAACTGCGTATTCCAGTTCTGTTTTTGTACGGACAGTGGAAAGTCTCTCGATAAAATAAGTTTTTTCCCGATCAATGCATCCCACTACAATGTTTGTATTTCCAATATCAATTGCTAAAATCATTTTTTCCTCCATGGCTTTATTCTCTAAAACAAGCTGTCTGTGTTTCTTTTTTATTTAAGCTGCCTTCGCTGCTTTTTCAGACTCTTTCTCAGCACCCGGAAGAAGTCTTGCCTTATAAAGTGCCGCACCTACAGCGCCTGTGATAACAGTAGCGGAAAGCATTTCACATACTGCGTTGATTCCTACAAATGTGCAGATAAACAGGATCACATTCTTTCCGCCCATAAGTCCCTGTACATACTCGGTATTTCCGAAAAGACCAACTAATAAGCCCATGAAAAACAGAGTATTTAAAAATGCGGATAAGAAGCCTGTTACAGCGCAGGATACATATATATTTTTAGATTTCTTACGAACGCCCTGGAAAATATAACCAAGAAGAAGTCCGTCGATCAGTCTTGGGATAAATCTCTGTACAAATGCCAGAAACGGATTAATTCCAAATAAGGTAACACCCATAATGCTTGTACCGCCAATACCGATACACTGTCCGAAGCTGGTAAGTCCGAATACGGCTCCTGCAACGGCTCCGCCTACAGGTCCCATTGTAATTGCACTGATAGCAACCGGAATAATATTAAAAGTAATAGCAAGAGGTCCGATATTCAGGTAGCCAAGAGGTGTGTAAGCCATAAGAAGCAGAATTGCTATCATCAGGCCAAGTAAAGTGATTTGAGATGTTGTAAATTTTTTGTTCATATTGTCCTCCTTGTTATCGTTCCCTATATTAGAGCCTTCTTATGCTCAGGGATACAATACGGTATGGAACAGCGGGCATGGTTTTCTTATTTACCCGCCACTCTTAAAAATAATATTTTATCCAGGATTTTACCGGCTGCATCCTCCTTGCTCATGAGCGGGAGTGATACTTCCTCATCCTGTGTAATCAGAGTCAGAACATTGGTGTCCCCCTGGAATCCGGCGCCTGCCATTTTTACATTATTGGCTGCAACCATATCCAGATTTTTCTTTGTCAGCTTGACTCTGGAATTACCGATCATATTTTGTGTTTCCATGGAAAAACCACACAGAAACTGCCCATCCGGCTTATGCGCCCCCAGATATTTTAAAATATCATCTGTCCTCTCAAGGGCAATGGACATGTCATCGTCTTTCTTTTTAATTTTCTCATCGCTTATATGGACAGGACGATAATCTGCCACAGCAGCTGCTTTGATGATAATATCCTGCTTCTCACTGTCAGAAGTCACTGCTTCATACATATCTCTGGCAGTCACCACAGGAACCGTTTTCACAAATGGCGGCGGCGTAAGGGCAGTACGTCCACTTACAAGTGTAACATCTGCTCCGCGCAGCATGGCCATTTTCGCAATGGCATAACCCATTTTTCCGGAAGAATGATTGGTGATATAACGGACTGGATCAATAGCTTCCTGAGTAGGACCGGCCGTAACCATTACCTTCAGGCCCTTCATATCTTTTTCACAGGCACATTCTCTCAGAATATAGTTTAAAAGAATTTCCGGCTCCGGCATTTTACCAGCTCCGGTATCACCACATGCAAGATATCCTACAGCAGGATCGATGACCTCATAGCCATAGTGCTCCAGAATTTTCAGGTTATCCTGAACCACCGGGTTCTCAAACATATTAGTATTCATTGCCGGAGAAATAAATTTCCTGCATTTGCATGCCATAATAGTCGTCGTAAGCATATCATCTGCAATTCCATGCGCAAGCTTGCCGATCACATTTGCACTGGCAGGTGCGATCATCACCACATCCGCCTTCTTGGCAATGGATACATGCTCTACCTGAAACTGGAAATTCCGGTCAAAAGTATCTACAAGACATCTGTTTCCGGTAAGTGTCTCAAAAGTGATAGGATTGATAAAATTAGTGGCATTCCTGGTCATAAGCACATGAACATCTGCATGCTGTTTCTTCAGCGCACTTGCAAGATATGCAATCTTATACGCGGCAATGCTGCCTGTTACTCCCAGAAGAACTGTCTTTCCTTCTAACATTATTATCCCTCATCTCTCTTTTAGCTTTTTCTGATTTCCATTTATCCGTTCCGCTTATTATAAAGCAGAAAGATACATAAATGCAATGTATTTTTTATATGTTTAACTTTTCGTACAAAATTTGTTATAATAAAGTCAGATTTCAGTCACAAAAAAGGAAGGAAAATTATGAGCTATCAGATTACAGAGTGGTGCGCCCACTTTATCACAGAACATGTAAAAGAAGGAGACCTTTGCATTGATGCTACCATGGGAAATGGAAATGACACACTGCTGCTTTCCCGTCTCTGTGGGGAAAAAGGGCATGTGCTCGCCTTTGACATTCAGGAAATGGCTCTTGCCAATACCAGAAGCCGCCTGGAAAAAGAAAATGCAGCCCACAACTATGAACTGTTTCTGGATTCCCATGTGAATATGGGAAACTACGCAAAGCCCATGAGTGTAAGCTGCATTGTATTTAATTTCGGTTATCTGCCAGGAGGTGACCATAAACTTGCAACCCGGTCAGAATCCAGTATTTTGGCTCTTGAGGTCTCTCTTTCCCTTTTGAAAAAGGGTGGAATCCTTATGCTTTGTATTTACAGTGGCGGGGACTCCGGATTCCAAGAGCGGGATGACCTGCTTAAATGGCTGAAAAAACTGGATTCCAGAAAGTATCTGGTTATTAAAACAGAATACTATAACCGTCCAAATAATCCGCCTATGCCGGTGCTTGTTGTAAAATTGTAAACTTCTCCCCCTCAGGCAAATTATAAGCAAGTTTGTCTAAGGGGGATTTCATCATTCGTTGCTCTTATTTCGTGCTATACTAGTCAACAATTGTGACACTTGTCATCACCGGCTGCTGATCTGCAGAAATGGTTCCATTATTGTCCGTAGGCTTTGCATCCTTGCAGATCTGGTCAACAATGTCCATGCCCTCTGTCACATGGCCAAAGGCTGCATACTGACCATCCAGATAGGTACTGTCAGACTGTACGATAAAGAACTGGGAGCTTGCGCTATCTGGATCTGAGGATCTGGCCATGGAGATCACACCTCTCTCATGGGAAATATTATTTTCTACGCCGTTCTCAGAGAACTCACCCTTAATGGTCTCATCAGATCCACCTCGTCCGGTTCCCTCCGGATCTCCACCCTGAATCATAAATCCGTCAATAATACGATGGAAAGTAAGTCCGTCATAAAAATGCTCCTGAGCCAGCTTCACGAAATTGGTAACGCTGACAGGTGCTGTATCTGCATCCAGTTCTACCTTGATGGTTCCGTAATCCTGCACCTCGATCTCAGCATGGTGAATACCTGAAAGCGGCTGTGAAGTATCCAGAACCGCATCTGCATATACGCTGTCACTGTCTCCAGATCCATCTGTAAAACCGGAAACTTCTTCCTCTGTTTCTTCGGACTGTCCGGCATTTTCCTCTTTTGTACTTTCTGATTCTTTATTATCATCTGTGCTTTCTTTCGTGTCAGAAGCTTCTGTACTCTTACTTTCTTCTTTTGAAGAAGCTGTACCGCATCCGGACAGCATTCCTACAGAAAGGACTGCCACCATAAGCATTGCTGAAATTTTCCTTTTCTTCATAATCTCGCCTCCGTTATTTAATACTTTTTTCTATTATAACGAAATTTCTGCAAAAAACAATTGTTTTCACAGATTATTCAATTTCTTAACCGACATTTTCTTTTTTCTTTATCTTGTCACATAGCATGATGTCTGTTAAAATTACAACCATACAAGAAAATTTTGCCAAAAGGAGAGGTTTTTTATGGAAAAAATTACCAGTTTCACAATAGATCATATCAAACTGCAGCCAGGTGTCTACGTTTCCCGGAAGGATCCGGTTGGTGACCAGGTGATCACCACCTTTGATATTCGTATGACATCCCCGAATGAAGAACCGGTTATGAATACCGCAGAGCTTCACACAATTGAGCATCTTGCTGCTACTTTTCTTCGCAATCACAAGGAATTCGGAACAAAGATGATCTACTGGGGACCAATGGGCTGCCGCACCGGGAATTATCTACTTCTGAACGGTGACTATGAATCCCGGGATATTGTACCTCTTATGATCGAGACATTTGAATTTATCCGGGATTTCGAAGGAGATGTTCCAGGAGCATCTGCTAAAGACTGTGGAAACTATCTTGACATGAATCTTGGGATGGCAAAATATCTGGCCGGGAAATTCCTGGATGAAGTTCTTTATGATATAAAACCGGACAGACTGATTTATCCCGAGTAATTCAATTTAGCAGCAGTGCAATCCTGCCTTTTAGGACTTTATATGTAACAGGAAATTCCAACGAAATTTCCTGTTACATACAAAAACGCTATGCAAATCCGGGGTTTTCCCCAGTATTTACATAGCGTCTTTTATTGTCACTTACATGAAATTCCCGGTCCGTCAGCCGGCAACAGACTCATCGGCTGCAGCATCTGCACTGCCATCTGTAGCTGCCTGATCAGCTGTTCCGTCTGCTGTACCGTCAGCTGCTGTATCTGCGGCTGCCGCACCATCAGCTCCAGTATCAGCTGCCACTGCACTTACATAATCACCGGATACATAAGCAGTCTGTCCTTCATAAGAAATCTCAATCCAGCCATTATCACATACACCAGTACTTGTGAGCTGTGTGCCATTGGCAACACCTGCAATGAGTGTCGCATCTGTACTTGCATCCGCACGAAGGTTCACATCTGCATTTGCAACATATGTACCATCCTGTTTGGTAACATTTACGCCGCTTGCAGTCTGCACTACAACAGGCTCCGGTGTAGGAGTTACCTCTGGTGTAGGAGTTACTTCCGGTGTAGGAGTTGGAATAGGTGTGGGGGTTGCCTGTATAACAGTAACAGTTGCTCCTGCGCCTTCCTCAAATCCACAGCCTGGAATGCAAAGTGCCACACCAAGAAGCAAAACGGCTAAGCCTGCTTTTTTCATAATATAATTCCTCCTTTACAAAGCACTGCTGCTTTGAATTGATTCTATTTTCTTAATATAATATTACAAAAACAGATTCATTTCGCGAATCGTTACAATTAATATACAGTATTATTACAAATTATGCAAGCCCTAAGTGTATTTCCTTACACCCGTTCAAACACCACAGTTACCTGTCCGCCGCAAATCATTCCAAGGCTGTCTTTCCCGTCTACAGTTAAAGCATAATGCTTTACTTCTTTTTCTTCTACTTCTTTACAATGATGAATGGCTTCAAATTCTACTTTACCACCGCCAATACTGCCGGTAATATGACCGGATGGCTCTACAAACATTTTACTGCCTACTCCTCTTGGAGAAGAACCGGATTTCTCCGCAATCGTAACCATGACACCATGACGCCCTTCTTGTACTGCCGATTCTACTTTATCATCACAATAAGCAGAATAATGCTGATTCTTCACCTTAATGATCTCTGCCATAATACTTACTGCAATCTCCTCGGGGAGCTGACCGCCAAGGGGAATTCCAATAGGTGCATGAACTTCATTTAATTGCTCCTGAGTGTAACCTTCTTTCAAAAGATTTTCCCAGGTGATCCGCACTTTGTTTTTGCTGCCGATCATGCCCAGATATTCATATGGACGATGAAGAAGCCGGCGAAGACAATCTGCATCTCCAAGATGACCTCTGGTGAGAATCACATAATAAGCATTATCATAAGGGGCAATATATTTATCCAGATCTTTAAAATCACCGTATACCAGCTGGTCAGCTTCCGGGAAACGCTCCTTTGTCACAAAGTCTTCTCTGTCATCCATGATCGTCACATGGAAGCCAAGCATTTTCCCTAAATGGGCGGTAGGCTGAGATACATGACCGCCGCCGAAGATCACAAGCCGCGGATTCTTGCGGTAATCTTCTATAAACAGTCGGTGACCGTCTGCCTTTGTTACTTTTGTCTCTCTGGTCTCACTCAGAATATTCAGATAATTGTTCCATATGGAAGCATCTTCCAGGTTTTCAGGAATCAGCTGTACACTTGCTGCGCGATCTAAAGTTTCGCTGCTGTTTTCTTTTCGAATTCCAGCCTCTGGTTTCAGAATACATTTCTTTCCCATATGAGGACCATCCAGAAAAATCCCGGTTTTCACTCTGCCTTTTTCGTCCAAAATATGATAGATTTTATCGTACATGGTACTTCACCTCATTTTCAGAATTTTATTGCTGTTTTTCTACCAATATATTATAATACATCCGGAGGAATTTTCACAATGAAGAAAAAAAGAATTATGGCCAGTTTTCCTTTTCGAATCCTGGCTGTCGGTATACCCGGTCTTCTTACTGGCATTTTTTTGAATGCCACAAGAACTACGGGACTCGCTTCTGGCGCATTGAATCTGGTGGTCACAGCCCGCTATGTGCTAAGCCAGCTGATTACCTTTCTGGCGCCTGTGATCATTATCGGGCTTATGGCATCTTCCATTATTTCCGTAAAAAAAGGTCCTACACCGGTCACCGCACCAGCTATTCGGATCACTTATTTTTCCATGCTTGGAGCCGCGGCTTTTGCATCTGTTCTTGGATATCTGATCATTCCAAGGCTTCCGGTATCCACGGACAGTTTATCTTTCCGCTTTCTGCCGGATACCTTATTTGAGCTTCCCATTCCAGCACCGGTTTCTGCCTTAAGTGCGTTGGTACTTGCTATTTTGCTTGCCCTGGGTGCCTGTTGGACCAATGCCACTCGAACCAAAGAGCTTTTACAGGAGCTTCGGGGAATTACCCTTTCCCTGATGTCACGGTTTCTTCTGCCACTGCTTCCGGCGTATATCGGGCTTTCTCTTTGCACACTGGCTTATCAGGGATATTTCATTAAGTACCTGCCGCTGTTGCTTCTGGCACTTATTATTGTCATTCCGGCTTATGTGATCTGGGTATTGGTTCTGTATCATATTGCGGGATCTTATGCCGGAGAAAAGGCATGGGGAATTCTAAGAAATTATATGCCAGTCTGTAAAATGGCTTTAAAGACCCATTCTTCCACAGCTGTGGAAAAGTATTCACAGGAAACAGCTGGCAAATGTGTTCAGCTTGATTCCAGGCTTACCAAAGAGGCAATTCCTCTTTTTACACAGATCCATCACTGTGGTTCTGTACTCGCAGAGGTGTTCTTTGCCATGATGATCTCACGTGTCCTTTACGGTTCCGTTCCTGCACCGGGAACTATGGTGATTTTCAGCATTCTGCTTGCCACCTGTTCCATGGGAACACCCGGACTTCCATGGGGAACGGTAATGGTATCCCTTGGAACCCTGACTGGAATACTGAAATTCGGGGACTCTGGTGTGGCACTGATGTTTGCAGTTTTTGCACTGCATGATGCCTTTGCAGCAGCATGTAACGCCACATGCGACGGAGCCTCTGCACTGTTTCTGACAGGGTACGCGAAGAGACATGATTTAGAGCAGAAAGTGAGCTAAAAAAACTGAAATGACCAGAAACTCTTGTTTCCTTTACTGAAAGAGTTTCTGGTCATTTATTATTTTACGGTCATCTTACACTGTTTTTTAACTGTTCCAGAAACAACTGTAATCATAGATTAATATATTTCATTAAACCAGCGGCTGTCTAAGCCCTCTCTTAACATACCTTCCAAGCTTCTCCTGAACCAGTTTTCCATCATCCACAGCAAGATTTCCGCGAAGAAATACTTTATCAATATCTCCGTGAATTTTAAATCCTTCATATGGATTATTATCTGTGTTATATGCATGTGTCCTAGCGGAAATCACGCTTTCTTTTTCCGGATCAAACACTACAATATCCGCATCACTGCCTTCGGCAATAACTCCTTTGTTTGGATAAACCCCATACAGTCTGGCTGGATTTTCACACAGAAGCTGACACATCTTCTCTACTGAAATCTTGCCGGTACGCACGCCGTAAGTGTAGAGAAGAGTTCCTCTTGTCTGAACTCCCGGCAGACCGCCTGGAATTCTGGTAAAGTCCTCTTTTCCCAATGCCTTCTGAGCAAGGGTAAAGCTGCACTGATCTGTTGCCACAGTCTGAATGCTTCCTTCTGCCAGGGCCTTCCATAAACAGTCCTGATCCTCTTTCTTACGGATTGGCGGCGCACACACGTATTTGGCACCTTCAAAATCCGGTTTTGAATAAACGCTGTCATCCAGAAGAAGATACTGCGGACAGGTTTCTGCAAATACCGTCTGACCATTTTCCCGTGCACAAAGGATTTCCTCGTAAGCCTTACGGTTAGTCAAATGTACCACCATAACCGGAGCTTCTGCTTCTTTCGCAATTACAAGAAGGCGGTGTACTGCCTCAGCTTCCATGGTATCCGGACGTACGAGAGGATGATTCTCAGGGCCAAGTCTTCCCTCTGCCTTTGCCTCCTGAATCAGTGCATCGATCACTCCGGCATTTTCACAGTGAACTCCGGCGAAACAGCCTTTTTCATTAAGCGCCTTTATGATCTTATAAAGATCTTCATCATCTACGATCATAGCTGGATAGGTCATATAGAGCTTGAAGCTGGTGATACCCTCATCGATCATGTCCTGAATTTCTTTTCTGGTCTCCTCATTCCACTCTACAATGGACATATGAAAAGAATAGTCGCAGGAGCATTTACCGTCAGCCTTTTTATGCCATTTTTCCAGGCCTTCCTTCAGAGTATGTCCGCCTTTGTCCTGAGATGCAAAATCAATGACCAGCGTAGTTCCCCCAAGAAGCGCCGCCCTTGTTCCTGTCTCAAAATCATCTGCAGTCACAGTACCTGCAACCTCCAAATCAAAATGGGTATGTCCGTCAATAAATCCCGGAAAAAGAAGCTTGCCGGATACATCCAGCACCTTAGCATCTGGCTGTGAAAGATTCTCACCCACTTGTATGATTTTCTCATTTTCCACCAGTACATCCAGCTTTTTGGCAAAGGAACCTGACACAACCGTTCCATTTTTCAAAAGATATTTCATATTCCATATCTCCTTTCATGCATGTACAAAATAACCAACTTTACACGTTTTCACTTTATTTTAATGTAAATATAACACAATTTTTTTGTCTCTTCAACAAAAGATGTACGAATTTTTTTCAGCATCCAATAATTTTTTTGTAAATTCTTCTTTTTATTTCTTCACACACATGTTATTATAAAGGTAATAAGAATTTCAGACATCTACCCATGGCAGGTTTTCCTGCTCATAAAATGAAAATCAAATTCAAAACAGGAGGGAGCATTATGGGAAGATTAACTGTTTTAGAACAGATTGCACAGGATATTGCAGCAGAATTCGGAACAGACTGCGAAGTTGTAATTCATGATCTGAAAACAAAGGAGCCGGAGCATTCCATTATCTATATTGTAAACGGACATGTAACCGGACGAAATGTTGGAGATGGTCCGTCTGATGCTGTTTTTGATGGAATTCGCCAGAAAAAACGCGGCGAAAATTATACCCCAGCCGATCACAACGGTTATCTGATGAAAACCGCTGACGGTAAGATTTTAAAATGCAGCACTTCATATATTAAAGACGATGACGGAAGCCTGCACTATGTTTTTGGTATTAATTATGATATCACCAAGCTTACTTTGATCAACAGTGCCCTTGATGATCTGATCACACCCAAGAATAAAGAGGAGAAACCAAGGCAGATCACACACAGCGTCAATGATCTGCTGGATCGTCTGATTGAAGAATCTGTACAGCTTGTAGGCAAACCGGTAGCACTTATGAATAAAGAAGACAAAGTTACCGCGATTCAGTATCTGAATGATTCCGGAGCTTTCCTGATTACAAAATCCGGGGATAAGGTGGCTAATTATTTCGGAATTTCCAAGTATACACTTTACAGTTATATTGATGTTAATAAATAATATGATGATACCAGGGTCAAAAGATCAAAAAGCCGATGCAAGCTCGCTTGCAAGAGGATTTTTGATTTCTTGACCCGCCAAAAACATGAGTGGCAAAAGACCTTTTGACATTCATATCATAACATGCTCTGCGGGCTACTCTTCTTCACTGCCCAGCCGATGCGCTTCTTTATATATTTCACAGGCGCCCTGATTTACACATCTTTTATAGGCACAGTCCATAAAGGTAAGTATCCTTTTCCCATCTTTTTCTTCGTATTCACAGCACACAGTCTGGCTGCCATTGCAGGTTCTGCAAAAACCTGAGATAAATTCTTCTGTTTCCATTTTATCATCCTCTCAGCTTATGTACAAAAATCCCGCTTCGCAGTTTCGGCTCAAACCAGGTGGATTTCGGCGGCATAAGCTTACTCTCATCTGCAATCTGCATCAGATCCTCCATAGAAGTGGGATAAAGTGCAAACGCAACGCCTCTGGTCTCATCTGCCACAGCCTGAAGCTCTCTTAACTTATGACTTCCGCCTACAAACTTAATACGCTTGTCAGTCCTTGGATCACCAATACCAAAAACCGGACCTAAAACCACATCCTGAAGAATCTGGGAATCCAGCTGACCAACCACATCTTTTCCCTCATAAAGCTCCGGCTTCGCTTTCAGAAGATACCAGAAACCATCCAGATACAAGCCGAAACAATGCTTTTCCACTGGCTTGGCAGGAAAACCCGGAACAATCGTCATGTCGAAGTTCTCCTTAATTTTCTCAAGAACAGTTTCCACACTCTGCCCATTCAGATCCCTAACCACACGGTTATATGCCAGAATGGTAAGCTGGTCATATGGAAAAACAACTGAAAGAAAATAGTTAAACGCTTCTTCCCCTGTATAATCCGGATTTTCCTGGCGTCGCTTCAGTCCCACTTTCACAGCAGAGGCAGCTCTGTGATGTCCGTCTGCAATATAAAGTGCAGGGATCTTCTTCATCTCACCCTGGATCTGGCTAATTGCCTCCTCCCCATCGATTACCCACACACGGTGTGTGATCTCGTCCTCTTCTGTAAAATCATAGGTTGCTTTGTGTTCTTTTTTCCACTGCTCAAGAAGAGCACTCAGCGCATCTGTATAACGGCAGGCAAGATAAATGGGGCCTGTATTAGCATCACATACATCCACATGGTTAATTCGGTCCAGTTCTTTATCTGATCTGGTAAGTTCATGCTTTTTCACCACATTATTCAGATAATCATCAATAGAAGCGCAGCCTGCAATTCCAGTCTGAGCTTTCCCTTTGCGTACCAGTTCATATATGTAATAGCACGGCTTATGGTCCTGAACCAGAACTCCTGTCTCCTCCAGCTTATGCAGGTTCTCTTTCGCCTTCTGATAAACCTTCTCATCATAAAGGTCCGTCTCTGCCGGTAGGTCCATCTCCGCTCTGTCTACATGGAGAAAAGAATCCGGATTCTCTTTCCCAATGGCTGCTGCCTCTTCTCTATTCACTACATCATATGGAAGGGCAGCTACTGCTGCTGCCTTTCCCTCTGTAGGTCTAAGTGCTTTAAACGCACGAAATACTGCCATAAAATCTTGCTCCTTTCCCGGAGCGTATTTGAAAAATCATCCCAGCAATCTGCACGCTCCATACATCCGGTTCGAAAGTATTTTCATCATTTTTCTTCGGCTTTTTTCAAATGACATACCTTATATTTTACCATAATAGTAAGGCTCTTGCAATCAAACTAAATATTTTTTGAGAAAGCTAAATTTTTTTGTATTTTTCTATTGCAAATTGATTTTTTTGTGTTATTATACTATTAGGAAAACAAAAACGTAATTAAAAAGCAACGAAATAAACAATAACCAAGAAGGAGGTTTTCCCCATGACAGAAGGACTGAAATGGACAGTCAATCATGTTCCAGGATCTGATGATAAATTTCTGGATCTGATGTCCGAAGAAAACGTAACCAAAGCAAATGAATTCCACAAAAGCTTCCCACAGTACTCTGTAACACCACTGCAGAAACTTTCTGCTCTTGCTGATTATCTTGGGGTAAAGGGTATTTACTGTAAGGATGAATCCTATCGTTTCGGACTGAATGCATTTAAGGTTCTTGGCGGCTCTTACGCTATGGGACGTTATATTGCACAGGAGCTTGGACGCGACATCAGTGAACTTCCTTACAATGTTCTCTCCTCTGATAAATTAAGAGAAGAATTCGGACAGGCTACTTTCTTCACCGCTACCGACGGAAACCATGGACGCGGTGTTGCATGGGCTGCCAATCGTCTGGGACAGAAAGCCGTAGTCAGAATGCCTAAGGGAACTACCAAAACACGTTTTGACAACATTGCCAAGGAAGGCGCCGTTGTTACCATCGAAGAAGTAAACTACGATGACTGTGTAAGAATGGCAGCTGCTGAGGCTGCTAAGACAGAACACGGCATCATTGTTCAGGATACAGCCTGGGATGGATATGAGGAAATTCCTTCCTGGATCATGCAGGGATATGGAACTCTGGTTCTGGAAGCAGACAAGCAGCTGAAGGAGAACGGTGTTGACCGTCCTACCCACGTATTCGTACAGGCTGGTGTGGGTTCTCTGGCAGGTGCAGTTGTGGGATATTTTGCACACAAATATAAAGAGAATCCTCCGGTAATGGTTGTCTGCGAAGCAAGTGCTGCCGACTGCCTCTACCGCTCTGCTGTTCAGGCCGACGGCAATCTGGTAAATGTTACAGGTGATCTTCAGACCATTATGGCAGGTCTTGCATGTGGCGAAGGAAATACCATCGGATGGGATATTCTGAAGAACCACGTTTCAGTCTTTGCCTCCTGTCCTGACTGGATGAGTGCCAAGGCAACCCGTATTTATGCAAACCCACTTGAGAACGATCCTCACATTGTATCTGGTGAGTCCGGTTCTGTTCCACTTGGTCTCGCATACACAGCTCTTCATGATGAAGATGCCAAAGATCTGAAGGAAGCCCTTAAGCTGGATGAGAATTCCAACATTCTTGTAATCTCTACAGAGGGCGACACCGATCCGATCCGTTACCGCGAAATCGTATGGGATGGTTTATACGGAACAGACGAATCCTTTAGCAAATAATTTTTAATAACAATATTATATATTTTCACGAAAACACGGAGGTAAAAAGACATGGATTATAACAAAATCAAAGAAGCTGCACAGAATTACGAAGCTGATATGACTAAATTTCTTCGTGACCTGGTTCATTTTCCAGGCGAGAGCTGCGGCGAAAAAGATCATGTAATGCGTATTAAAGAAGAGATGGAGAAGCTTGGTTTTGATAAAGTTGTAGTTGATCCTATGGGAAATATTCTTGGCTACATGGGAACCGGAAGCACTCTGATCGGCTTTGATGCACATATTGATACTGTTGGTATCGGAAACAGAGACAACTGGGAATTTGATCCATACGAAGGTTTCGAAACTGAGACAGAAATCGGCGGACGTGGAACTTCTGATCAGATGGGTGGTATCGTATCTGCTGTTTACGGTGCTAAGATCATGAAAGATCTTGGTCTTCTTAATGACAAATATCAGGTTGTTGTTACAGGAACCGTTCAGGAAGAGGACTGCGATGGCCTTTGCTGGCAGTACATCATCAATGAAGACAAGGTTCGTCCGGAGTTTGTTGTTTCCACAGAGCCTACAGATGGCGGTATTTACCGCGGACAGCGCGGACGTATGGAAATCCGCATCGATGTAAAAGGTGTTTCCTGCCATGGATCAGCTCCTGAGCGTGGTGACAATGCAATCTATAAGATGGCTGACATTCTTCAGGATGTTCGTGCATTAAATGAAAACGATGCAGCAGATGAGACTGAGATCAAAGGTCTTGTAAAAATGCTTGATAAGAAATATAACCCGGAATGGGAAGAAGCAAGCTTCCTTGGAAGAGGTACCGTTACTACTTCTGAGATTTTCTTTACATCCCCAAGCCGCTGTGCAGTTGCTGACTCCTGTGCTGTTTCCCTTGACCGCCGCATGACAGCTGGTGAGACCTGGGAAAGCTGCCTGGACGAGATCCGCGCGCTTCCATCTGTTAAGAAATATGGTGATGATGTTAAGGTTTCCATGTATGAGTACTCCCGTCCATCCTGGACAGAGCTTGTATATCCAATCGAGTGCTATTTCCCAACATGGGTAATCCCGAAGGATCACAAGGTTACTGCTGCTCTTGAGGAAGCTTACCACAATCTGTACGGAACAGAGCGTATGGGCAATGCTGAGACAGAAGCTATGCGAAAAGCACGTCCTCTTACTGACAAGTGGACATTCTCTACCAACGGTGTTTCCATTATGGGACGTAACGGAATCCCATGTATCGGATTTGGACCTGGCGCAGAGGCACAGGCTCACGCTCCTAATGAAAAAACATGGAAAGATGATCTGGTAAGATGTGCAGCTGTTTACGCAGCACTTCCAACTGCTTACTGCAAATAATCAATCACTGCTAATTTAACCTCTTATTGAGAATGGAGCAGGTCACTCTGCTCCATACCTCCACAAAAAACAAATAATAAGGAGAATAATTCATGAAAACATTACAGGATTACATCGACAAACTTAACAGCCTTAACTTCAAAGAAATGTACAACAACGATTTCTTCTGGACATGGGACAAAACAGACGACGAACTGGAAGCAGTATTTACTGTTGCTGACGCACTTCGTTTCATGAGAGAGAACAATATCTCCACAAAAGTATTTGAGAGTGGTCTTGGAATCTCTATTTTCCGTGACAATTCCACACGTACCCGTTTCTCCTTCGCATCTGCCTGCAACCTTCTCGGACTTGAAGTTCAGGATCTGGATGAGAAGAAATCCCAGATTGCACATGGTGAAACTGTTCGTGAAACCGCTAACATGGTATCCTTCATGGCTGATGTAATCGGTATCCGTGATGACATGTACATCGGAAAAGGACATACTTATCAGAAAGAATTCATGGAAGCTGTAACAGAGGGAAACAAAGACGGTATCCTTGAGCAGAGACCTACTCTTGTAAACCTTCAGTGCGACGTTGACCATCCTACACAGTGTATGGCTGATATGCTTCACATCATCCATGAATTCGGCGGTGTTGAGAATCTGAAAGGCAAAAAACTTGCCATGACATGGGCTTACTCTCCATCCTATGGTAAACCGCTCTCCGTTCCGCAGGGTGTGATCGGACTTATGACACGTTTCGGTATGGACGTTGTTCTTGCTCATCCGGAAGGATACGATGTAATGCCAGAGGTTGAGGAAATCGCAAAGAAGAACGCTGAAAAGTCCGGCGGTACTTTCACAAAAACAAACAGCATGGAAGAAGCATTCAAAGATGCTGATATCGTTTATCCAAAGAGCTGGGCTCCATTTGCAGCAATGGAAAAACGTACCAATCTCTACGGTGAAGGAGATTTCGACGGAATCGATAAACTTGAAAAAGAACTTCTTGCTCAGAATGCAGAGCACAAAGACTGGGCTTGCACAGAAGAGCTTATGAAGACTACAAAAGACGGCAAGGCTCTTTATCTGCACTGCCTGCCGGCTGATATCACAGGCGTAAGCTGTGAGACAGGTGAGGTAGATGCAAGCGTATTCGATCGTTATCGTATCCCGCTTTACAAAGAAGCAAGCTTCAAACCATATGTAATTGCAGCAATGATCATGCTCTCCAAATTTGAAAATCCACAGGATATCCTGAAAAAACTGGAAGTAAAAGCTGCTCCGAGAATTATGGAATAATGCTTTTTTTGGGGGCTGTAGGAATACAGCCCTTTTTTGTTCTTATTTTTATGGTATTTCTGGCATTTTGCAAGGGACAATTGCTCATAAACATTTATAGGAGGCGGTTTTTATGACATATAAAAGAAAACGTATTGTGGTTGCCTTAGGGGGAAACGCTCTTGGAAATACACTTCCGGAACAGATGATTGCAGTAAAATCTACTGCCAAAGCACTCTGTGACCTTATTGAGGAAGGTCATCAGGTAGTTGTGGTTCACGGAAACGGACCACAGGTAGGCATGATCAACAATGCCATGACAGCACTTACTCACGAAGATCAGGCACAGCCAAACACTCCTCTCTCTGTTTGTGTTGCCATGAGTCAGGCTTATATCGGTTATGATCTTCAGAATGCTCTCCGTGAGGAGCTTCGCAAACGTGGTTTTATGAGAACACCGGTTGTTACAGTCGTTACCCAGGTTCGCGTAGATCCAGAGGATCCTGCATTCGAAAATCCAAGCAAGCCAATTGGAAAATTCCTCTCAAAAGAAGAGGCTGATTTCCAGGCAAAGGCTTATGGCCACATTATGAAAGAAGATGCCGGACGAGGCTATCGCCGTGTAGTTGCTTCTCCAAAGCCTGTTGAAATTGTGGAACTGGATGCTATTAACAGCCTTGTAGACGCGAACAAAATCGTTATCTGCTGCGGTGGCGGCGGAATCCCGGTTATTCTGGACGATCACCATCTTAAGGGTGCTTCCGCAGTGATCGACAAAGATTTTGCAAGCTGTCTTCTGGCAAAACAGCTTGATGCGGATATGCTGATCATTCTTACTGCAGTAGAAAAAGTGGCTGTTAACTTCGGAAAAGAAAATGAGAAATGGCTGGATGACCTTACCGTTTCCCAGGCCAGAAAATACATTGAAGAAGGCCAGTTTGCTGCCGGATCCATGCTTCCGAAAGTTCAGGCCTGCGTAGATTTTGCAAGCTCCGGAACAGGAAGAACAGCTATGATCACTCTGTTAGAGAAAGCAAAAGACGGTATCAAGGGAAATACAGGAACACAGATTCATCTGTAATTCAATTAACAAAAGGACCTCCTGCATGATATTTACTCATCCAGAAGGTCCTTTCCATTTCTATTCGCAATGATTATTTATGATGTTTCTCTTCCTCTTCTTCCACCAGTCTTGATGTTTCTTCTGACGGTGCTGAAATCACAGCTGCTGCCACGATCTCGCATGGTGGATTCTCCTTTACAGCATCTACTGCTGCTTTCACTGCGGCTACATCACCGCTTAAAAATACTGTTGCATGACCTCCGCACTTGGTATGCCAGGTACGGAATTCCACATCTGATGTTTTCAGCATCTGGTCAAGGACAACGACTGCATTGCAGCTTCCCAGAACCTCTACTAATCCTAATGCTCCATAAGACATCTTTCATTTCCTCCTGACATGTTCTATTTGTTAATGGTCATCTTAATTGCTATTTCTGTATCTGCACTTGGTGATGCGATCACAGTGTGAGAAACAATCTTACCAAGTGGCTTAGCTGTCTCCAGCGCAACTTCCATTGCTGCATTTACATCAGAAACACTGCCACGCATTTTTACACAGGCTCCACTTTTCAGTCGGTTTCTCTCTACGCTCTGGATCTTTACATTTGCAGCCTTGGACGCTGCATCAAGAGCAACAAAGCAAGCTACCAGGTTATCCAGCTCAAATACCCCAACTGCCATACCATCATAGTTTTCTGCCATTTTATCCTCCTTATGAGACGGGAAAATGGTTCTCCCGACTGCTGTCTTTTATATCAGTATACCTTATTTTTGTCATAATTACAAGTGATTTTCGGTTGTAATCTCACATGAATTCACAAAATCCAACAAAATCCCACATATTTTGACGAGTACAACTACTTTTCGCAATATTTTATGCTTTCAACTTTTTACATCCATATCAGTAAGTTCTTTTATGTCCTTCACCTTCAAAAGTACAGTATCGTCCCTGTGCATGGTTATCACAGATTTTCCGCCCTTGTCCCCTGTTACAGACAATAATTCGTCATAATATTTTTTTGTAAAAATACAGGGATTTCCAAGCTTTCCTTCACATGATACACAGGCTATTCCCTTTGCAGATGAATACAGCAGCTCGATCAGCTTTTTTATTGTACCAGCAGTAAGCCAGGGCTGATCAGACACAGCAAAAAGACAGGCGTCAGCATCCAGATTGGCTTTCAGACCAATTTTCATCGATGAAGATATGCCCTCATCAGGATGTGGGTTAATATATACATCTGCTCCCAGCGCCCTTGCAGTCTGCTCTATTTCTTCGTACTGTGTAACCACTGTTATTTTCCCAGTCTCCTCTGCCACCGCTTTCAGTTTTTCCAGGACATGCAGATACATGGGCTTTCCGTCTATTTCATATAAAAGTTTATTGCTTCCAAACCGCCGGCTGTTTCCGGCCGCCAGCATGATCAATGCGATTTTCATAACTCTTCTGCCTCTTTCAGACTTCCGTAAGCAGCTACCGTTCCCAGTTTTTCCAGATCTTCCACTATATGCTCTGCAGGTGAACAATCTGGCAATACATCTGCTTTGTTTAGATATACACGGTAAATCTTATGTTCTACATTTTTATACAGGCCATAAACGGACGTTGCGATTTTCTCAATATCTTCTGCTGTGACCGGTGCATCCAGATTTTTTTCAAGAAAAGTACTGATATATTCTGCCCTGTGTGCAGTTTCGCAGATAGGCTTACCAAGACAATCCAGTCCGATCACACTTACTACAACATCTGCAAAATCCGGAATCACCGGTTCCCACTCTGCCGGAACTTTCAGCGGCTTTTTCTTCGCTCCATCTGCCTCGATCAGCATTACATCGCAAAAAGGAATCAGGCGCTGAAGCTCTGATTCTTTTATAGAACACATTTTCCCGGAAGATTTTTCAATATCAGCAACTGCTGTAAATCCATTTTTTCCCAGTATTTCAGGAACCTTTTCCAGTTCTGTGCTTCTTACCAGAGGCAGTGCCGGGTCATAGGCCATATGAGTTGTTGTGGAAATAATCACCTTTTTTCCTATGGTCTGCAATTCTTCATTCAGACGATAGATCAGGCTGGTTTTTCCCCCACCGCCAACTACAGCAATTACCTTGTATTTATCTATATCAAGTTTTAGTAAATTCAGAAAATATCCACTTTTTCTCATTCTTACCTCCTTTGCCTCTAATATTCTTGCAAGTAAGTACTCTTAATCCAAAAAAGTATCCCGGGAAGGGAAAACACCTTCGCTTAATAAAATCTCCACCACGCTGCCAGCAATACATCTCGCCTTATCTGAAATGGTAAAGCAGTTCTTTTTTTCTTCTTTTCTCGGGTCAATATCGGCAATCTTCATCCCCAGCGGAACATTATAGCCTTCCTTTATAATTCCCCTCAATACGCCCGTTATGGAAGCTTCTACAGGGGTTTCCCCTACATAGGCAAGGATCTGTCCTTTCTCTACAATATCGGCAATATGGGCAATATTATGGATTCTGCCAGAACCTGGGGAATGAATGACACGTTCTTTGCTGACGCCGCCTACCATTCCGGGAACACCAGTGTTTGGAACAGCCGGACCCCGGGTAATGATTCTGGCAAGGTCGTGGCCCCGCATAGTCTCTACAACATAATCCACATCTTCTCCTGCAAAAAAGCCTGGTCCAAGACCAATGGTAAGTGGAGCCATATCTTTTGCCGTTCCAAGATTCCGCTTCGCAAGAATCGCATCCACAAGAGCCGAAACCTTTCCCTGCGCAGAAAGCTCAGCAATACATGTGCCTGCCGGATCGACCATAAGCGGAAGCTCCCCTGCCTGCCAGATTTTTTCACATTCTTCCAAAGAATCCACTTTTCTGCAAAGAACATCTTCTACGACAGCTGTTCCATCATATACAGCTTCACAAAAAGCTACCTTTCTTCGAATTGCACTTGGTTTCTCACATTCTAAAATTAATACACGATAACCACAGCGATGAAGTCTGTGGATCACTCCACTCGCCAGATCTCCGCCGCCACGGATAATTACACAGTTGTCTCTCATGCTTTTGTCCTACCCATTTTAAATATTTTGAAAAGGCGGGGACTTCCCCGCCTTCTGATATTTTTATTGTACAAAGTCAGCCAGACGGATATTATCAATCTGATCCACCGCTTACTCCTGTCCTGTCTTCATATTCTCCTTATTTACCTTCTCCACTGCATTCACAATATTCTCATACCCGGTGCAGCGGCAAAGGTTACCAGCCATATGCTTGCGGATGGCATCTCTTGTAAGCTCTTCCCCCCGCTCCAGAAGTACTGTAGCAGACATTACGAAACCAGGTGTACAAAAACCGCACTGGATAGCACCTTCCTCAATAAAAGCCTCCTGAATTCTGGTAAGTTCACCATTCTTTTCAAGACCTTCCAAAGTACGGATGTTTTTTCCCTCAGCCCAGACAGCCAGATAAATACAGGAATCGATGGTTTCACCGTCAATTATTACGGTACATGCACCGCATTCTCCCACCTCGCAGCCTTTTTTCACAGAGGTCAGGCCCAGGCGATTCCGCAGCATATCAAGAAGAGACTCTCTCACGTCCACATACTCGGCTACCTCTTTTCCATTTACTGTACACTGCACCAGCCTCATATCTTTTTTCATGACTGCTCACCTCCTGCTACATCATCTTGTTTCTTACGGATATCTGAAACTGTAACACCAGACACCATGCCGCGGCGAATGCTTTCTCTAAGCGCACGGCTTGCAATCTCTCCACCGATCTGAAGCCTGAAAGCCTTTGATGCTCTCCAGGAATCTCGGGGATTGATTTCTGCTCTTACCAGTTCTTCCACCTTCTGATACAGTTCTTCTCCAATCTCCATGCCCTTCAGCGCCTCTTCCGTCTTCTGGCAGCGGTAAGGCACAGGAGCAGCTACACCAAAAGTGATCCTTACATCTTCCAGAACCTTTTTCAGAGGGTCTATCCTGCTGACAACACTGCAGCTTAAGGTAGCAATGTCCATTGCATTTCGCATGGAATACTTAATATAAAAGCCATGATATCCCTGATACTCTTTTCCCGGAATCACAATATGGGTAAGCACATCTCCCTGATGAAGATCCACCCGTCCAGGCCCCAGATAAAAATCCTTTATGGGGACCATACGCCCGCCGGTTCCATCTGCAATCCGAAGCATTGCATTCAGGGAAAACAAGGTAGGCGCACTGTCAGCACTGACAGCTCCGTTACAAACATTTCCTCCGATTGTTCCAATGTTTCGCACCTGGGGACCACCAACCTGATCTACTGCCTCTCCCAGAACCGGAATCAGTTTCCGGATTACCGGATCAGCTGTCACATGGGAAAAGGTGGTTCCTGCACCAATAAAAATATCACCGGATTCCATCAGCTGGATTCCGCGGATCTCTTTAATATCCCGGATACTTACTAAAGATGTGCCGGCCATTTTTCCTTCACGGATCTTGATCAGCACGTCACTACCTCCGGAAATCACTCTTGCATCAGGGTGCTCCTTCAAAAGAGTCACAGCTTCCTTGATCGTCTCTGCATTATAATAATTTTCAATATCGTACATTCCTCATGCCCCCTTTCTCAGATCAGTCCGGCTTTTGTAAAGCCGTCTATCAGTCTTTGCGGTGTAAGAGGAATCTCGGAAAAGCCTACGCCAGTTGCATGCAGAACTGCATTTCGGATTGCCGGTGCACCCGGGATTGCCGGAGGCTCTCCAAGAGCTTTATTTCCATATGGACCCATAGGATCCTTCATCTCTACAAATTCAGCGGTCAGATCCGGTGTATCCATAGTAGTCATCATTTTATAATCAAGTAACGTACCATTTAATGGTCTTCCTGTTTTCTCATCAAGCAGAAGCTGCTCGGAAAGTCCATAGCCCATTCCCATGGACATGCCTCCGTGAACCTGCATTTCCGCAAGCTGCGGATTGAGAAGGGTTCCACTGTCATGAACATTCACAATATCCAGAATCCTGATCTTACCAAGCTTCATATCTACTTCAAGATCAACAAAGCAACAGCCGCTGGCTACTGTATTTTTCTTCACCTGTTTGGAAACCTCAGCAGTAAGAACAGAGGAATTTCCAAGACTGTAATAACTTTCCATTGCCAGATTCTCAAGGGAAATTGCCGGCTTGCCATCCGCCAGGATATAACCGTCTTCCAGTTCCAGCCTGTCTACATTTCCCGGAACCAGCGTTCTTGCATAATCCAGAATCTTCTGCTTCAGCAGCTGTGCACATTCCTTCACTGCAGTACCTGTAACAAAGGACTGTCTGGAAGCATACGCCCCTGTATCAAACGGTGTTACGTCTGTATCCTGCTGGCTTACAATATGTACTCTGGAAATATCCATATGAAGGGTTTCTGCTGCCATCTGGGAAAATACCGTATCTGCACCCTGCCCGATCTCTGTAGCTCCAACCTGCAGCTGCACGCTTCCATCCTGATTCAGGGAAAGCCTTGCTCCTGCAATTTCCAGGGAAATAGGCCATACGCCGGTCTTATAGGAAAACAGAGCCATACCAACGCCCCGTCTCACAGCTCCTGTCTGATTCTGATAAGCCTTCCGCTTTTCATCCCAGTGAATATATTCGGCGCCCTTCTCCAGACATTCAAAAATACCATTTGTATTCGCTGCAATAGGCTTCAGGTATGCATCCTCATAATAACCATGTATCAGATTCTTTCTTCGGAATTCCAATGGATCCATTCCAATCTCAAAAGCAATATCATCCATAAAGCACTCTGTTGCAAAGCAAACCTGCGGAATGCCGTACGCTCTCATCGCGCCTGCTGTCGGACAGTTGGTGTAAACTGTATAGGCCTCACCGCGTATATTGGGACAGGCATACTGAAGTCTGCTGGCTGTCAGTCCGTTAGCTGCGATGGCATGTCCATGAGATGCATAAGCTCCCTGGTTGGAGTAGGTGGTCATTTCCTTTGCCACAAGGTGTCCTTCCTCGTCCACCCCTGCCACCATATCATATTCAATAGAATGACGGGTTCTGGTATTTGTAAAGGTCTCCTCACGGGTAAGTTCGATCTTAACCGGACGACCACCGACCTGCATAGTAAGAAAGGCATTCAGAGGCTCATAAAGCACCTCCTGCTTATTTCCAAAGCCACCACCTACGTATGGCTTGATCACACGAACCTGGCCCCATGGAATGCCAAGTGCCTGACCTACTACACGACGCACAATATGAGGGATCTGTGTGGATGAAACAACCACAATACGACCTTTTTCCATATAGGCATAGGAAATATTATTCTCAATATGACAGTGCTGGACAATAGGTGTCTTGTAGCTTCTTTTGATCTTCACAGAAGACTCTTCAAGACCTTTGTCCACATCTCCAATTGCAAAACTGGACCTGGCCAGAATATTATCCTTCTTATCCAGATGAATCGGGTGCTCGCTTCCCCTCATGGAAATTCTTGGACTTAGCACAACCGGATATTCCTCATACTCTACCTTGATCAGCTTCAACGCTCTGGACGCAGTTACCTCATCTTCTGCAACAACTGCTGCAATATCATCACCATAATAACGAACTCTTCCCGTAAGCAGATTTCGGTCTGCCACATCCTGATGAGCAAGTTCCACAGACCAAGGATGTCCCGGTGTGGGATAACAATGATTCGGTACGTCCTTAAAGGTAACTACCTTTACTACGCCGTCCAGAGCCTCTGCTTCACTGGTATCAATGGATTTCACCACGCCGTTTCCGATCTGCGCATGATAAACTTTGGCTACCAGGCACTTATTCAGGATCAGGTCATCTGTAAATTTCGCACGGCCTGTCACTTTCTCATAAGCGTCTACTCTTGGAACTCTCTTTCCAATCATATGCTTCACCTTCTTTATATTTTTTATCCGCAGATGCCTCCAATCCGCAGAAATTCCTCACAGCAAATGCTGCTCCCGCGCTTTTTGCACAGGATGATACCGTCCCATAAAAGAATAGCCGACGCCGTTCAAAAAACAAATTTACGGTTCTTCTTTGAACTGGTCGTCGGCCCTTTTACATTACTGCTTCTTCTTATGAACAGCAGTCTTTTTGATTCGTGTCTCCTTTAATCTAAAAAATATTGTACAGAATATTCTTTTTATGCAAAATAATTGTATCACATTTATTGGGTATTTTGCAACATTTTTATAGATTATTTTAAGGTTTTATTGTTATATTGTTGAAATTTTTGAAACAATTTCAACATTTTTAATTTTGCTTAGTTAAAACTCCTCGCAAATCATAAATAGCGTGTCTTGGACACTTCACTGCACACATTCCACAGCTTAAACAGATTGTCTCATCAATCACTGCACAGTTATCGATCACCCGGATTGCACTTGCCGTACATGTTTTTTCGCAAATTCCACAGCCGATACAACTGACCTGGCACTGTTTTTTCGCCTCTGCACCTTTCTTCCTATTGGAGCATTTCACAACAATCCAGTTGGCACATTCATGAACAGAAATGATCTTCTGCGGACATACCTTGGCACATGCCCCGCAACCAATACATTTTTCTTCATCAACCTTGGCAACTCCATATTCATTTATGGAAATAGCTCCAAACTTGCATTTTTCCACACATGCCCCGCAGCCAATGCATCCATCTTTACAGCCATCATCACCAACCGTAGCCCTGCACCCTCCATTGCATGCCACAACAGCTGCTTTATACGGAAATCTCTTTTTTACTGCCATTTCTCATCCCTTCCTTTCATATGGTGTTCCACTAAGAGGAAGGCTAAAGCGCCTTACACCATCTCTTCGGAAATAGGCATCTGCGATTGCCGGTGCAGTAGGAATTGATGTAATTTCCCCAATACCAATCGCACCACAGGCAACCTTAAGACCTGGTTTGTCTACAACAATCGCATCGATCTTCGGAATTTCATGCGCACGGAACAAGCCCAGAGAACCATACTTGGAAATCGGTCTGCACTCCTCATCAATAGGATATTGTTCCCGCAGGGCAAATCCTATTGACATTACCACACCGCCCTCGATCTGACCTTCGCAGGACAGAGGATTTACTGCTTTTCCAACATCATGGGCTGCAACAACCTCCTCTATTTTACCGGTCTTTGAATCCAGGATACAAACCTGTGTTGCATATCCGTAAGCCACATGAGAGACCGGATTCGGAACATTGGCCCCAAGCGGATCGGTCTTAGCCAGATACTCAGCATAGTAAACCTTCCCGATCATATCCTCTACCGTCATTCCCGCCTTTTTATCCTCCATCAGCTTCTCGCAGGCTCTTCTGCAGGCTTCACCTGTGACAAGAGTCTGTCTGGAACCGGATGTGGTTCCGGAGTCCGGAGAAATCCAGGTATTGCTGCGCTCATAAACAATATCTTCTCTCTTCACGTCTGTATTGCTTACGATCATCTGTGTCAATACTGTACCAAGCCCCTGTCCAATACAGGAAGCGCCTGAATAAATGTGAAGTTTTTTGTCAGCTTCATAAATTAATTTCACACGGCCTGTATCCGGAATTCCAACACCGACGCCTGCATTTTTCATGGCACAGCCAATCCCCACAGCTTTTTTCGCTTTCATGGCTGCGTCATATTTTGGTTTTACAGCTTCCAGTGTCTCCACAAGACCTGTTGAATCATCCACGATCTGACCATTTGGAAGAGTCTCTCCCGGACGAATGGCATTTCGATACCGGATTTCCCAGGGGGTAATTCCCACTTCATCTGCCATCATGTTCAAAAGTGTCTCCGTAGCAAAGCAGGTCTGGGTAACGCCAAATCCACGGAAGGCTCCAGCCGGCGGGTTATTTGTATAATAAGCGGTTCCCTCAATCTCAAAATTCTGATAATGATAAGGACCTGCCGCGTGAGTGCAGGCGCGCTCCAAAACCGGACCTCCAAGGGAAGCAAACGCACCTGTATCAGAGGCAACCTTTGCTTTTACTCCCATGATATTTCCATTTTCATCACACCCCATTGTCACATCCATGTAAAACGGATGACGTTTCGGATGAACAAGCAGGGATTCCGGTCTTGATAGTTTCATCTTAACCGGTTTCTTTGTCACATAGGTAAGAAGCGCACTTAAATGCTGCACAGTCATATCTTCTTTACCGCCAAAGCCGCCTCCCACAAGGGCATTCTGTACCTTCACCTTATCGGTTCCAAGAAGAATACTGCATTCATGCAAAGTCTGATGGGCCGACTGGTCAGTAGAATAGACGAATATATCTCCATCCTCATCGTAAAAAGAAACTGCACATTCCGGCTCCAGGAAAGCATGCTCCGTCCATGGTGTCTCAAAATGGTGGGAAATTACATATTTGGAATTGGCTATGGCCTCGGTAGCATTTCCCCTGCTGATATGCTTGTATGCACAGATATTATTCTCTTCCTCATCAAACACCTTTGGAGCATCCGGTGCAGCTGCCTCTTCTATAGTATGAACATGAGGCAGAACTTCATACTCTACCTGAATCAGTTTTGCTGCCTTGTCTGCGGTTTCTTTATCCTTTGCAGCCACAAGCGCAATCGCATCGCCAAGATAATGGGTAAGCCCGCCTACCGGAATCAGGCTATACTGATCATGCTTCAGATGTCCGATTTTATTTTCCCCCGGAATATCGTCAGCTGTGACAACAGCTTCTACCCCAGGCAGCGCCAGTGCCTTCGCTGTATCAATGGAAAGCACCCTTGCCCGAGGATATTTACTTCGAAGAGCAGTGCCATAGAGCATTCCATCCAGATAAAAATCATCTGGATATTTGCCTGTACCAAGCACTTTTTCCCCTACATCGATTCTCGCTACTCTGGAGCCGATCTCCCAATTGCTGTCTGTCTCTTCCGGAAATACACCCTCTCTCATAATTCCGGCAGCAATTCGAACCGCAGCTATGATTTTTACATATCCGGTACAACGGCAATAATTGTTACGCAGGGCATATTTTATTTCTTCCTCAGTTGGCTCCTTATTTACATCCAAAAGAGCTTTTGTGCACATTACCATGCCTGGAATACAAAAGCCACACTGCACTGCACCGGCTTTTCCGTAAGCATAGGTATATACCTTTTCCTCCCACTCAGTCAATCCTTCTACTGTAATGATATTTTTACCATCCAGCATATCTGTATCCGGCACACAGGCTTTACAGGTTCTGCCATCGATAATAACCGTGCAGGCTCCGCAGGCGCCTTCACTACAGCCATCTTTTACAGAAGTCAGATGTAACTCATCACGGAGAAATCTGAGCAGCTTCTGATTCTTTTTTGTCTCTACACTCTGGCCGTTGACTGTAAATACTGCCATATTGGACTCTCCTTTCTACCTTCACCGTAAGTAAAGCGGACATTCGCAATCCGCTTTGCTACTTGCCCATAACCGAATAGCTGCTTTGTAGCTTATCAGGAGTGGTTTTCACCACTCCTGATTCGGTTAAATCATTTATTTTGTTATCAGATATCCGTAGTCATCTATCACTGCACAGATCAGCTTTTTCAGTCCGTCATACAGCTTATCAGCCGGATCATCTGCCTTGCAGTCTGTGATCTGTCCTACAAATCTTACCTTGCAGGTCTTAGTCTCTTTATCCAGAACTACAAAACCATCATTTGTACTGTCTTCCATGTCTTTTTCATTGGCAAACAGGGTAAATTTATCCTTGTAAGGTGCACTGGTATATGGACAAAAGCTCTTACAGTTACCACACTCGTTACACATATAATCTACATGGATTACCTGGTTCATTACCATTCCCGGAACTTTAACAGAAATATTTGCTCTGTTCGGACATACATCAACACAGTTCTCGCAGACTTTGTTGCAGGTAAGACATCTCTCTTCCTCTGTCTTCGCCTCTTTACTGTGCTTCAGAATGCCTTTCTTTGCAAAGCACTCTTCAGTATCACCTGTCACAGCCGCGTCTTTTGTAATCTCTCTGCCAAGAATAGCTTTTACAGCCAGCTGTGCATCTCTTATTCCCTCTACAATAGTAGCGGCACCTTTTGCACCATCACCTGCTACATAGACATCGCTTACGCTGGTTTCAAGTGTCTTATCGTTAACCATTGCCTTGCCTCGCTGGTCAACTGCGATCTGATTTGCAGTATAGAAATCTGTATCGATTTTCTCTCCAACAGCTACGATCACGGTATCAGCGGGAACCTCTACTACATCAGCGGTCTCAGTCACGCTTGCGCGTCCGGAAGCATCCATCTGACCAAGTTCCATCTTCTTACAGATCAGTCTGCCGCCCTCAAGACTTACCGGGGAAAGAAGCTCTTTAAATTCAACTCCTTCTTCCAATACTTCAAGAAGTTCATCTTCTGCTGCCGGCATATAACGTTTGGTTCTTCTGTATACAAGGTAAACATGCTCTACACCCTGAGTACGTTTCGCAGCTCTAGCAGTATCCATGGCTGTATTTCCACCACCGATCACCACAACATTTCTGCCGATGTCCAGCTTGCCCTCACTTGCTTTAAAATCACGAAGGAATTTCAGTGCGTTTACAGTCTCACCCTTCTCTAACTTCAGTGTACCCGGTTTTCCTGCTCCGATTGCAAGGATCACCGCATCGTATCCCTGCTCCTTTAATTCTTTTACAGAGGTGATTTCTGTATTCGTGCGGATTTCCACACCCATTTTCTCAATAAAGGAAATATCCTTATCGATCGCATCATTTCCAATTCGGAAGCCAGGGATCACATAGCGAATCACGCCGCCAGCCTTCTCCTCTTTTTCAAAAATGGTAACTGCTGCGCCCTCTCTTGCAAGGAAATAAGCCGCTGCAATACCAGCAGGACCGCCACCGACTACTGCAACCTTCTTACCATTAGGTTCTCCGGCTTTGATCTCACCGATCAGCTGCTCATAGCCATGCTCTGCTGCTGTAAGCTTGGTGCCACGGATATTTACGGATTCTTCGTAGAAATTACGGGTACATTTGGTCATACAGTTGTGTGCACATAAGGTACCTGTGATAAATGGCAGAGCATTTTTCTCAAGGATTACTTCGAGAGCTTCTTTATATTTTCCCTCACCGGTGAGTTTTATATACTGCGGAATATCCTGATGGATTGGACATCCTTCAGAACATGGTGCATAGAAGCAATCCAGAAGAGGAACTTCTTTTGTGCTCTTTCTATTCGGGATTGGTTTAATATTTTTAACATGATGAGCATCTGTAATAGCATCTTCTGCCAGCTTTTTCAGTGCATCTACGTCGATTCCTTCCCATTTTTCCGGCGCAAGTCCCTCAGTCTTAACTGCAATCTGAGTAAATCTCTGATATCCACCGGTTTTCAAAAGGGTAGTCGCCATAGTTACCGGCCAGATACCACATTCAACAATTTTGTCAATATTGTAATAATCTGCGCCGCCAGAATAAGAAATTCGAAGCTTTCCTGCAAATTCTGTTGAAAGTTTAGCTGCAAGAGAGATAGAAAGCGGGAACAATGCCTTACCGGACATGTACATTTCTTCACTTGGAAGCTCGCTTCTGGTAACATCGACAGGGAATGTGTTGGTGATCTTCACACCAAACTCCAGCCCCAGTTCCTCAGATAATTTCATCAGACGGGTAAGCATTGGAACTGCATCCTCATACTGTAAATCATCTTTAAAATGGAAGTCACCAAATACCATATAATCATAGCCCATCTCATCCATAGTCTTTCTTGCAAAATCATATCCAAGAAGAGTCGGGTTACATTTTACAAATGTATTGATATGTTTCTCAGTAAGAAGGTAATTTGCAATACTCTCAATTTCCTGCGGAGGACATCCGTGTAATGTAGAGATTGTAGCAGAATTACAGATGTTGGACGGAATTGCTTCAATGTCCTCTCTGGTAAAATTCTGGAATTTTTCTGCGTTATCCAGCAGCCATTTCCTGCATTCCTGGAAAACAGCCGTGTCCTTTGCTTCCATCATTCCATCAATAAACGTATTAACTTTATCACCCTTGATTCCAGCCAGATCATAACCTACGGAAATGTTAAACTGAAAACCATTCTGTGCACCAAGGCCAAACTCTTTCGCAATCACATGAAGAACGAACCATGCTTTGATATACTCACCCATGGCATCCGGAACAGTCAGTTCGGTGGACCATTCGCAGTTATAACCTTCATCATCAGCCAGAATACATGGCTTGTTAACACATGCTGAAAGTTCTGCACCATCCATCTTCTGAACTGTCTTCAGTTCGAAGAAACGTGCACCTGCATAGTAAGAAGCAATGATGTTCTGCGCAAGCTGGGTGTGAGGACCTGCTGCAGGTCCCACAGGTGTCTCCAGATTTCTGGCAAAGATTGTCATATCGTTCTTTGCATCAGCCGCATATGGACGATGTACTCCAAATACTGTATCCTGCCCTTTTTTCTCCTGGAGTACCCAATTCATCAGCTGCTCAAAAGGCATACATGTCATAATATCGCTCATATTTATTTTCCTCCGTTAATATCATCAGCCAGTTCCTGTGCAGACTGACGGCAGTCAGCCATAACCTTATCCACATCACATACCAGCACTTCTCTGTCTTTCATGAGAACCTTACCATTACATACAGTAGTCACCACATCATGACCTGTAGTTCCAAACAGAAGATGTCCGTTTACGTTATCCGCTCTCATAGGGGTAAGCGGGTTATAATCCATTACGATCACATCTGCAGCTGCTCCCGCTTTCAGAACGCCAAGCTGTTTCTTAAAGTAACGGTTCGCAATAACAGCATTGTTCTCAAAAAGCATTTTCGGAACCTCTCCCCATGCAGCATTTGGATCACAAAGGTGATGCTTGTGAAGAATATTGGCAACCTTCCAGGATTCCAGCATATCATGAGTATATCCGTCTGTTCCAAGTCCTGTGACAATTCCCTTATGCACAAGCTCCATGGTAGGAGGGCATCCGCAGGCATTTCCCATATTGGATTCCGGATTATGAACAACCATGGTATCTGTTTCTTTGATCAGTTCCATCTCATGCTCATTAATGTAAATACAATGTCCCAGAAGAGTCTTCGGTCCAAGTATATTCCAGTCATAAAGTCTGTCTACGATTCGTTTGCTGTACTCTTTTAAGCACTGATGAAGATCATAGATTCCTTCTGCAACATGAATATGATATCCGACACCATCCGGCTTCAGTTCATTGCAGAGCTCCATGGTCTCATCGGAAATTGTGAAAGAAGCATGCATACCCATCATGGCAGCAAGCATATCACTGTCGTCTGTAAGTGCATGCTTGATAAAGTTTACATTCTCCATCACAGATTCTCTGGACTTGTCCATACCATCACGATCAGATATCTCATAGCAGAGACAGGTACGGACACCGAGCTCCTTCGCAGCAGATTCAATGGCACTGAGAGAACCGGTAATGTGTCCGAAACTTGCATGATGATCAAATACAGTCGTTACACCATTACGAATGCTGTCAATATAAGTTGCCATCGCAGAAAGTCTGGTCTGCTCCAGTGTAAGATGACGGTCAATCGTCCACCACTGTCCATCCAGAATGTCCAGGAATCCCTTTGGATTATATCCCTTAATACTCAGTCCTCTGGCAAAAGAGCTGTAGATATGCTCATGGGTATTGATAAATGCTGGCATGATTACTCCGCCTCTGGCATCCACAAATTCGCCATCTGGATATGCTCTCTTCACCTCGTCTGTAGTCCCCACCATAACTATGGTGTTACCATCCATTGCAACTGCACCGTTCTCTATGAATGCATTGGATGCGTCCCGTGTGATCATTCTTCCATTACCAATAATAAGCATATGGAGTCCTCCTTTACTTGTTAAAATTGTTGAATCAAAAAGCACAATTCAATGTTTTTTAGGATATTTTATACAGTTAATTTAACATATTCCAATACAAATTTCAATAGGTATTCTAAAAATATTTTTGGCATTCTCAAAATTTTTGTTTTTTAAGACTAACTAGCCGAAGAAAACAAGAACAAAGCGGACAAATTCCATATGCATCTGGTCGCATCCTCGCGGAGCGTTTTTTGCTTTATTGGAACATTACGGAGTAATTTCTAATAAAACAAAAAACAGCCCGTCATCTCTGAACGAACTGTTTTTTTATTTTTCTATAATTCATCTGTCATATGTAGAAATTTCCTGCCATTTTTCCATAATTCCGTATCAATTTCTACTTTAAAACCTTTTCCGTTTTTCACATGCCAGTCATAAAAGGAACGATCCTGATCTGCATATTCTTCCATAATATTCATAATGGTTCCTCCATGCACTACCAGTGATGCAATAGAGAGTCTTCCTCGAATACAGCCATTTACCGCTTTCTGAAAACCGATCACATTACGCTTTTTAAATTCTTCCCTGCTCTCTCCTCCCGGAAAAGGCAGAAGTCCACCGGAATCGATCCAAGCCTGATAATGTTCATTTCCAGCCAATTCAAGATAATTCTTATTCTCAAATTCCCCGAAATCGCATTCCGCAAGTTCATCTATTATATTCAGCTTTTTTGACGGAAAAAGAATTGCGGCAGTCTGGGTGCAGCGGATCATAGGACTCGTATAAACTGCCTGTACATCAGGATAATTCAGCAGCTTAAGTGTTTGGATTCCTTCTTCACAAAGAGGTTCATCTGTTCTTTTCCCTATATATCTTTTCAGCTTATTTCCCTGGGTTTCTCCATGACGAACCAGAAAAAGCCTAAGCATTTTTGATCACCATCCCTATTCCGCAGACTACACGTGTTACTTTATCACTTTTTGCTGCCAGGCTGGTGCACACCCTTCCTACTGCTTCCCTGTATTTTCTGTCAAAGGCATCCATAGGAACAACACCGTATCCCACTTCCTGACTTACTAGTATTATGCCTGGATTTTTTTCAAACAATTCTTCTGCCAGATTCGCAACACTTTGGTCTGCTTTTAATTCCTTTTTGATATATTCCTGAAAATCCAAAACGCCTTCTGCATTCATAAGATTTTCTTTTTCCAGATCAGCGCCTCTTTTCCAGTTGATTTCAGGATGCATCTCTTTTGCATAAGCACTTTTTCCCTGAAAAGCACCTCCGATGATCATTTCCATCTGTACTGTTCCCCTTTCCACACCATGTTAAAACCACACAGAAGCGACTGCGAGCACTACAGCCATTCCAGCTTCACAGATGCAAAGAAAATAGCCTGCCAGGTCGCCTGTGATTCCTCCAAAATATTTCATTGCCTTATGATGATAATAAAGAAAACTAAGTGCTGCCGCTGTAAACGCCAAAACACCGAGAACTGGCTGGATCCATACCATTATCACCAGAAGAATTGCAAGATATATGATCAGAACATTTCGAACAACTGTTTCTTCAGCTTTTCCTGAAAACTCTGCCACGGTTCCGTCTTTGCGGGCTTTTGGAAATGTCATGACACTGATTCCGGAAAAGCATCGGGAAACGGCAAATCCAAGTGCCATAATTTCCAGTGCTGATCGATTCATCCAAAGCTGACTGTAAGCACCATAACAGATAAGAAAATAGACACAGGCTGTAATAACTGCAAATGCACCTGCATGGGAATCCTTCAGGATTTCCAGCCTGCGCTCTCTTTCCTGCCATGAGCTTAACGCATCTGAGGTGTCAAGAAGGCCATCTACATGAATGCCCCCTGTCACAAGTACGGGAAGCAGCACAAGCACTGCTGCAACGAAAGCAGGATTAAAAAGATAGTATTCCCCGGCCCATCCAACCAGGCACCACAGTGCACCAATTACCAGACCGATAAACGGAAAAAAGCAAAAAGTGTACTTCATATTCTCTTTATTCCAGTCTGCTCTTGGCATTGGGATTTTTGAATACATTGCAAAAGCTACTTTAAAATTATTCCACAGCATTTTCAACGCTTTTTCCTCCTTTAAGCCAGACGGGGATTCCATATACCACTTCAACTACTTCATCTGCCATTTTCCCCATACTCTGATTGATTATACCAAGATATTCCTGATAACGGACAGTATCACCTTCATAAAAAGCTGCCTCGGAAAAAATTTCATTAGTGACAATTACAAGGTGACGCACCTGATTTTTTAACTTCTCTATTCCTTTCAGGACAGCCTCCACTGTTTTCTCACCTGCGCCATTTTCCTCAAACATCTCGTTTGCAGCAAGATTCGACATACATTCCAGAAGAACTGCCGTATTTTCCGAGAAATCCAGATCATTTAAACCGGTATAACACTCTACTGTTTCAAAGCCTTTTCCTGCACGCATCTTCCGGTGACGTGCTACACGCTGAAGGCTTTCCTCATCATAGGGATGCATGGTCGCAATATAGATTCGCTTTCTGGCTCCATAGGATAGTATCTTATCCTCTGCAAATGCAGATTTTCCGCTTCCACTCCCTCCGGTCACAACTGTCATCATATTATTTCAGCTCCTCATATTGATCTACATGGATATCCTCAAATGTACTTAAAGTATTATAAAGAGTAGCCCCCATGTCAAGAAATGGACAAAGAGCAATAGCACCAGTGCCTTCACCAAGACACATGTCAGCATGAAGCACAGCTTCTTTTCCAAGCTCTTTCAGTATAAGATGAGCTGCCGGCTCTTTTGAAACATGACTGGCAATCATATAATCTGCAGCTTCCGGGCACAATCTAAAAGCAGCTAAAGCTGCAACACCGGAAATGAAACCATCAATCAGAACCGGAATCTGCAGGGCTGCACTGCCAAGATAAACACCTGCCATACCTGCAATATCAAGGCCTCCAACTTTAGCGAGCACATCAACAGGATCTGATGGATTGGGGTTATTTAGATCAATTGCCTTTTTTATAGCTTCAATTTTACGGGTAAGTCCATCACTGGAAAGTCCGGCTCCCCGTCCAGTCATGGTTTCCACTGGCTGTTCCAGAAGTACAGAAGCAACTGCACTGCTGGTGGTAGTATTTCCAATTCCCATTTCTCCGGTAGCAAGAAGACGGTATCCTTCTGCATTCAGTTCCTCTGCCATGGCAATTCCTGCTTCAATACCTTTTATTGCCTCATCTCTTGTCATTGCCGGACCCTTTGTCATATTGCAGGTTCCGTACATTACTTTCAGGTCTGTACGAGCTGTAGTATCTCTTACCATTCCAATATCCACAGGCTTTACATCTACGCCACACTGATGACACATTACACAGGCAGTCGTAGTTTCTTTTACAAAATTGTCAGCTACAATTGCCGTAACTTCCTGCCCGGTCTGCGTAACACCTTCTTCTACCACTCCATTATCGGCACACATGGCAACCAAAGCTTTTTTTCCAATGTCAACTTTCACTTCACCCGTAATTCCTACAATCTGTGTAATCAGATCTTCCATTTTTCCAAGAGAGTGAAGAGGCTTTGCAATACTGTCCCATCGCTTTCTGGCAATTTCCATTTTCGTCTCATCCAAAGGCTTTATTTTCTTTAACGCTTCATCTAAGGTCATACTTTCCTCCCACTGGTGAACACCAGAAATTTACTGAATATGTAATTCAAAGCCAGTACTACAAACTGGGTAATAAATTTTCCAACCATATCATTCATATTTATAATTTCAGCAAAGAACCATACACCGCCTACTTCAATAGCCATAGTAACAAGTCGTGCTCCTATAAATTTACAAAATGGCTGTATATGATCCTTGAGCGTCTGGCATTTATCCTGAAAAACAAATTTAGAATTTACAACATAGGCAAAGAGAATCGCCAGAATTATCGAAATCACATTTGCCAGATCTCTTTGCACACCAGCCTGACGCATAATAAAAAAGCTTACCAAATTTACCAATGTAGTACAGCCACCAAAAAATATGTAGCGAATCACATCACTGGCATATAATTTTTTAATGAGCGTTATCATGATTCACCTCCTGGTATACATCCTGTTTTCCCCGTACAATCTGGGAAATAATGTAGCGGGGACGTCTCTTTACTTCCTCATATATTTTAGCGATATAATAACCGATAATTCCAAGACTAAGCATAATTGCACTTCCAATCAGAAGAAGAACAATTAAAGTGGTTGTATATCCCTCTACAGCATGTCCTGCAAAAAACTGAACCAAAGAATAAATAATTAAAATCAGAGAACAACCAAAACAACAGCCACCTATAATTGTGACAAACTGTAACGGTACTGTAGTAAATGCAACGATATTAGTAAATGCATATTTCACCAGAGACCAGGTGGACCACTTGGATTGCCCTGCTTCTCTGTCATGTACCTCAAACTCTACATATGTAGTTTTATAGCCAACCCAGGAGGAAGTTGCACGGAAAAACATATTTCGTTCCGGCATGGAAAGTATGCTGTCTACAGCCTTTCGGTCCATCATTTTAAAATCAGAGGCATTTTGCATATTTACACCTGTTGCCTTTGACATAATACCATAAAAAAATCCAGCACTTTCTTTATGAAGTAAGCTCTCTGTTCCTCTTGACTTTTTAACCCCTTCAATTACCTCCCAGCCCTGTTCCCAGAGATGATACATTGAGATTAATGTTTCTGGTGGATGCTGTAAATCACAATCCATAACAGCAACAACATCTCCAGTTGCCTGTGCAAGACCTGCATATACTGCTGCTTCTTTTCCAAAATTTCTGGAAAAATGAACACCCAGGATGTTCATATCCTTTTCACCAGCTTTTGTAATTTCATCCCAGGTTTTGTCTTTTGAACCATCATCGACAATAACCAATTCATAAGAAATACCTGCTTCAGATAAAACTTCATGAAGTACGCGGCAGGTCTTTCCTACCATCAATTCTTCATTATAGGCCGGCAGAACTACTGATAATCTACTCATCTTTCATCCTCTTCTCTGCCACCATGCTGCCAATTATTAATACTGCAGCACCAGTAGTTTCTATTACTTTCATTTTTCAACGTTCCCATTATATTACAAATCTATTTTTCAGGCAACCAAAATTACCATTCATCAAAATTCTATTACAGAGTAATTTCCTAATACATAAAAAAAACGATAACCAACCGGCTACCGTTTAAGTTCTGTACCTTCAAAACTACATACATGTTACATCCTAATGGAATCAGTTTATAACCTTGCGTTCGCTTCCGCCGAGCCCGGTCACCTCGCAACTACGTTGCTCAGTGCCTTTTGCTTCGCAAATGTCTGTCTTCCCACGTTATCGTTCGGGAATGCAAGCATTCCTCACTTTACGTGCGGCGACAGCCGCTCGTCTCAGCTTTTTGGTCAAGCCCTCACCCGATTAGTAGCAGTCAGCTGCGTACATTGCTGTACTTCCACCCCTGCCCTATCTAC
>NZ_CAKRNY010000002.1 GCF_934371575.1 uncultured Blautia sp.
GTAACTGAAATTCCTGCTTCCGGTCATTCCTGGAATGATGGTGCAATTACCACAAAACCTACCTGCACCGATGAGGGGGTAAAAACCTTTACCTGCAATTCCTGTGGCAAAACAAGGACTGAGGCAGTCGCAGTTCTTGGTCACAACTACAGTTCCGACTGGACCATTGATACCGCTGCTACCTGTTCTACAATTGGCAGCAAGAGCCATCACTGCACACGATGTGGCAGCAAAAAAGATGTAACTGAAATTCCTGCTTCCGGCAAGCACACCTGGAATAACGGTGTAATCACCAAACCTGCAACAATTGCAGAAGAAGGCGTAAAAACATACACCTGTACTGTTTGTGGTGTAACGAGAACTGAGACAATTGCCAAGCTTCCAATGCCAACCGCAACACCGGCTCCATCCGTTTCAGTTGGAACAAAAATTACAGATAAAAAGACTGGAAACATATACAAAGTTACAAGCAGCCGTTCTTCCAGCCGGACAGTTACCTTTATTGGAAATAAAGTAAAAACCAGTGTCACCATTCCAACTACAATAAAAATAAAAGGTGCCACCTACAAAGTAACTGAAATTTCCACCAATGCTTTCAAAAATAACCGTAAGCTGAAAAAAGTGGTAATTGGTCAGAATATTGTAAAAATAGGTAAAAATGCATTCTACGGCTGCAAAAAACTTACTTCCGTTACCATCAAATCCAGCCGGCTTACATTAAAGAACATTGGCAAAAACGCATTCAAAAATACAAGTTCAAAAGCTACTGTAAAAGTTCCTAAAAAGCAGAAAGCTCTTTATAACCAGATTCTTAAGAAACGGGGACTTAATAAAAAAGCTAAAGTCAAATAAATAATCTTTAAAAACATAAAGAACCGGATTCCGCAAAGTGCTGGACATCCGGTTCTCTGTATTTTTCCACGAGAGCTGCTTTATTTACTCCACCGGCTCGGCTGTTCCTGGCAGATCCGATTCCACTGGCAGTCGCCGCAGATTTTCGTTCTTTTTCCCGTTTCAATAATTTTTTTCTGTACTGCTTCGGTAAATTCCGGGAATGCAAGCTTCTGACCTTCTTTTAAACCACATTCTATCAGAACTTCATTGTCATACCTTTTCACTTTCTCTGCCGCCTCGCAGACACCCTCACAATTATTTGGACAGGCAGAACAAATCTCATCTGTTTTTACTGTGAGACAAACATCTGCCCCTTTCGTAAAAAGATCCAGCATTTCCTGCATATGGGCTGTAAATCCAGTGCTGTAGCCATTTCCGATAAAAAACGCCAGGCACATCCCGTGATGAGGGCGAATGGGATATGTCTGACGTTCTTTTTTACTGCATTGGTACAAGCTTGCGTACCCTTCTGGACAAAACAAATGCCAGAGCGATCTTTACAAGGTCAGGAATGATAAATGGAATTACGCACCAGCCCAGTACGGTTCCAAGTCCGACAGCTCCGGAGGTTCTTGTGTATACAACCATGAACCAGATAGTTCCCATTGCGTAGCAGACGATCAGGCCGACTACCATGGAAAGAATCTGAATAACAGGCTTTTTGCCCCAGAGGGATTCCATTGCCCACATTACCAGTGCGGAGAAAAGAAATCCGATGATGTAACCGCCGGTATTGTTAAGGAGAATACCAAGTCCTCCTGAAAATCCTGCAAATACAGGAACACCAATAGCTCCAAGTAAAATGTAAACCAGTACAGCCAGGCTGCCTCTCTTTCCACCAAGCACACCAACAGCCATAAATACACCAAATGTCTGTAATGTAAACGGCACTGTCATCGGAATGGAAATCCAGGAACAGATTGCGATCAGTACGGCAAAAATGGCAATATAAGCCAGATCATATGTTTTTGTCTTTGTTGCAGTTACGGTACTCATTTTCTCCTCCTCGAATGAATATTATTTTTGTCAGATACAATCTAACATAGTTGCACTGCAATTGTCAACCTATTATTTATTTTTGGTTTACAATTCTCTTTATGAAGAATCTGGACATGTTTCCTGCATACGTGCTATACTGCTGTAAAGTGGAGGTTTAGAAAATTGTGCCAAAGATACAAAATTGCAATATGTGATGACCTTGCCGCAGACAGAAATTATCTTTCTTCTATGTGTGAAAGATGGAGCAGGCATAACCGTTATCATATACAGATTTCAGAATTTACATCAGCCGAAAATTTTTTGTTTTATTATGCTGAGAAAAAAGATTTTGACATTCTTCTCCTTGATATAGAAATGGGCGCTATGGATGGTGTTACCATGGCAAGGAAGCTGCGGCAGGATAATCAGACCGTACAAATTATATTTATCACCGGATACGCAGACTATATTTCTGACGGATATGAAGTGGATGCCCTTCACTATCTGATGAAACCCATACAAGAAGAGAAGCTATTTACAGTTCTTGACCGTGCAGTCACAAAGCTTATCAAAAACGAGAAGGTTCTTAACATAATCAGTCAGGGTGAGATGCTTCGTCTGCCCATCTGTCAGATCAATTATGCAGAGGTAAACAGCAATTATATTACGATTCATAGTCAACAGACTATCACCCTGAAAATGACCTTAAGCGAGTTGGAAAAAAAGCTGGATTCTCATTTTTTCAGAGCTGGACGTTCTGCTTTGGTAAATCTGGAAAAAATCAGCCGGGTCACCAAAAAAGAAATTTATTTGCAGGATGGAAGTATAATCCCCCTTCCACGCGGCGCTTATGAAAAGGTTAACCGGGCAATCATTAATATGGACTGATTGGGGAGATTGAAATGCATTTATTTTCGAAAAAAGCAGATAAAAAAATGGCTGCATATCAGAAGGAACTGATTGAAACTCACTATCAGGAGGTTGATAATATGTACCGCCAGATGCGAGGCTGGCGCCATGATTATCGCAATCATATTCAGACAATGAAGGCTTATGCAGCCACAGAAGACTGGGACGCGATCAGACATTATCTTGATCTTCTTGACAAAGATCTTACCACAGTAGATACTGTGATAAAAACCGGAAATGCCATGACAGATGCTATTTTAAATTCTAAAATATCATTGGCACGATCCAAAAATATTCAGGTAATTGCAGATGCTGACATTCCTGTTAAGCTGAATTCTTCTGAGATTGATCTTTGCTGTATCATCGGAAATTTATTTGACAATGCCATAGAAGCCAGCCTGCAGCTTCCCAAAGAAAAACGGCTGATCCGCATTTATATGGACATAAAAAACACTCAGTTGTACATTTCTTTCACTAATTTCACAGCGGGAAAGAAGCTGAAAAAACAGGGAAATCTTTTTAAAAGCACAAAAGGTGAAGGTCATGGTCTGGGGCTTATCCGTATTGATGATATCGTAAAACGTTCTGATGGATATATCAGCCGAAACAGTGAAGATGGCGCCTTTACCACTGAGATTTTATTGCCCCAGTTATATTCATCCCCCAAAACATGCAATTCATCCCCGGTTTAATCCGGGGATATTTTTTCTGGTAAAATCATATTAAGAATCTTTTTGAAGATTGCGGGAGTGCAAAGCATATAGCAATCTGGTATCAAAAGAAAAATAAGAAAGAAGGGAAAATCATGTTTAAAAAAAAGCCTGTATCAAAATACAGTACTTTTCAAAATATATGGTTCATGATTAAACTTGCCTGCACTTCTCAGGAGAAGAAAGTTCTGGTAATCAGCTTTTTTATTGCACTGTTAACCATTATACAGAACCTTCTTAACCTTTATGTTTCTCCTGTCATATTAAGTGCAATAGAAAATCATGTTTCCATTCAGGAACTGCTTTTTACAATTGTAATTTTTGTGCTTATGATGATGCTGGTATCAGCTGCATTGGCTTATGCAAATCAAAACGTAATTTACGGACGGATCAGTGTCCGTTGTGAGATTGTAAACCTTTTAAACAAAAAAGCATCCACAACATCTTATCCCAATATAGACGATATGAAATTCAAAAAATTACTGACCAAATCGGACGAATATACGGACAATAACGATCAGGCCACTGAAGCAATCTGGAATACACTAACTGTACTTTTGATCAATATTGTCTGTTTTTTTATTTACGCCGGTCTTCTTACACAAATTCATCCAATTCTGATTTTGGTCATTCTGTCAACTGCCGGAATCAGTTATTTTATCTCTCAAAGATTAGATGAATATAAGTATCAGCATCGGGAGGAAGAAGCTGAATATATACACCAAATGGCATATTTATTAAACCGCGCAGCTGACTTTGGTGCAGCAAAAGATATCCGCATTTTCGGCCTTCGTTCCTGGCTGGAAGAGTTATACAGCAAAGCAGACAGGGAGTTTACAGCATTCCATAGAAAAGCAGAAAGTGTTTACATCTGGGCTGGAATTGCAGATTTGACTTTTACTTTTCTGCGCAATGGAGCGGTCTACGCATATTTAATTTATTTGGTATTATACCGCGGTCTTGATGTGCCTGCTTTTTTACTTTATTTTACCGCGGCGAACAGTTTTTCAGGCTGGATTACAGGAATTCTGGAAGGACTTGGCACATTGCATCGACAGTCTCTTGATATTTCCACGGTCCGGGAATGTCTGGATTATCCGGAATTATTCCGTTTCAAAGATGGACTTACCTTAAATCAGGACGCAAAAAATAATTATGAAATTGTTTTGGAAAATGTTTCATTTCGCTATCCAGGAGCTGAAACAGATACTTTAAAAAATATAAATCTCACCTTACATCCAGGAGAAAATCTGGCAGTCGTAGGTCTTAATGGTGCCGGAAAAACTACGTTGATCAAATTAATCTGCGGGTTTCTTGATCCTACAAAAGGACAGGTAAAATTAAATGGAACAGATATCCGAAACTATAACAGAAAAGACTATTATAAGCTGTTCTCGGCAGTGTTTCAGGATTTTTCCTTGTTAGCGGGAACCATTGCAGAAAATGTGGCGCAAACAGAAAATTTCGACCTGAAACAGGTAAAAAATTGTATCAAAAAAGCCGGCTTACTTTCAAAAATAGATTCTCTTCCAGATAAGTATCAAACTTTTCTAAATCGTGAGGTTTACAAAAATGCAATTATGCTTTCAGGTGGAGAAACACAGCGTCTTATGCTCGCCCGCGCATTATATAAAGATGCCCCTTTTATTATATTGGACGAACCAACTGCCGCACTTGATTCCATTGCTGAAGCAGATATTTATCAGAAATATGACGAAATGACAAAGGGAAAATCCTCAGTTTATATCTCCCATCGGCTCGCTTCTACCAGATTCTGCAGCAGAATCTTAATGCTGGAGCAGGGAGAAATACAGGAAGAAGGAACTCACGAAGAGCTGTTAAGGCAAAGTGGAAAATACGCTGCTCTCTATGAGGTTCAAAGCAAATATTACAGGGAAGGAGATGTGGAAAATGGAAGGAAATGAGAAAAACATATCCTTAAAAGAAGCAATACAGCTTAATCACAGAGCATATAAACTTTTTTTCCAATATTATCCAAAGTTAATCCTTTCCCGAATCATTCTAACCGTCTGGAAAGCACTGACTCCCTATATAATCATATATTTATCTGCACTTGTTATTGAAGAACTTGCAGGAAACCGAAGTCCTGAACGCATTCGCTTTCTGGTAACGATCACTTTATTATCCGGAGCAGGAATCAGCCTGATATCTGCTTTTCTTGAAAAATGGAAAAGAACCTGGAGCGCAGGTCTTGGAATGAAAATAAAGCGGATTTTGTGCGAAAAACTTTTTGATATGGATTACAGTGATTTAGATGATAGCCGGACTATGGAATTATATTCTTCCATCATTCAAAATCTCAATGGGCCTGGATGGGGACTTTATCAAGTTCTGTTAGATTATGAAGCTCTGTGTTCAGAGGGAATTTCAATCATTTGTGGTTTTTCCATGACCATTTCCCTTTTCACCAGTCAGGTTCCAAAAACCGCAGAAAAACTTGTTTTTCTTAACAATCCGGTATGTGTAACAGCCATAATTTCTGTTATGGTACTGATTACCTGGTTTTCGCCTGTACTCGCTGGAAAGGCAGGAAAATACTGGGCCAGAGGTGCAGATCTGCTTACCTTTTCCAATCGTTTGTTTGCATATTACGGACATCTGGGCTATGACAGCAAAAAGGCAGCGGATATGCGTATTTACCAACAGGAAAAAATATGCGAAAAGCATAATCTGAACAAGGAAAATCATTTCGGTTCCAAGGGATTATTTGCCAGATATGGAAAGGGACCTGTTGGATTTTACATGGCAGCTTCTTCAGCAGTATCTGTAATTTTCACAGGGATTGCCTATGTTTTTGTATGCTTAAAAGCCTGGGCAGGTGCCTTCGGAATCGGAGCGGTTACAAAATATATTTCCTCTGTTACGAAAGTATATTCAAGTGTATCCGGCTGTATTTCCACCATTGAAGATATGCAAAATAATGCTGTTTTTCTGAAGCTGACATTTAAATTCCTGGACATTCCTAATAACATGTATCAGGGAAGCCTGACTACCGAAAAACGCAGCGACCGAAAGTATGAAATAGAATTTCGAAATGTTTCTTTCCGATATCCGGGATGTGAACAATATGCCCTCCGAAATATCAATATGAAATTTGAAATCGGTCAGAAACTGGCTGTCGTTGGTATGAATGGAAGCGGAAAGACTACGTTCATCAAGCTCCTGTGTCGGCTTTACGATCCTACAGAAGGAGAAATTTTACTTAACGGAATCGATATCCGAAAATATAATTACCAAGAATATATGATGGTTTTTTCAGTGGTATTTCAGGACTTCAAACTCTTTTCCCTGACTCTTGGGGAAAATGTATCCACCAAAATCAATTATGACGAAGAGGAAGTAAAAAGTGCTCTGATGAAATCCGGATTTCACAACCGGCTTTCTACAATGCCAGAAGGTCTGAACACTTATCTTTACAAGGATTTTAATAAAAAGGGAATTATCATTTCCGGTGGAGAAGCTCAGAAGATAGCTATTGCAAGAGCCCTTTATAAGAATGCCCCTTTTATTATATTGGACGAACCGACCGCTGCTCTTGATCCCATTGCGGAAGCTGAAATATATGAAAAATTTAATGAAATAACAGGCGATAAAACTGCCATTTATATCAGCCATCGCCTGTCTTCCTGCAAATTTTGTGATAAAATTGTTGTGTTTCATGAAGGAAATGTGATTCAGACAGGAACTCACCAGGAGCTTGTTGCTGACAAAAAAGGAAAATATTTCCAGTTATGGATGGCGCAGGCGCAATATTATAGATAAACAGCTTTTCAATTTTCCTTAATCATGTTAAACTAAGGAAAAGTAATGCTACGGAGGTTTTTTTCCATGGACGTACACAGTATCAGCACAAAATGCACCCGCACAGAATTTGTGGGGACTGCAGTTCTGGATACCATTGGACTTGTAATTTCAGGAGTTGACGATACTCTTTTAAAGGAAATGAATATAGGGACACGCTATCATACCCTTGGACTTTTCAGTTCCCGTACAGGTGCAGCAGGTCAGATCACTGCTGTCGATGATGCAGTGAAGGCTACAGGCACAGAGGTTCTTTCTATCGAATTCCCACGTGATACCAAGGGCTGGGGTGGTCACGGCAATTATATCGTGATTGGTGGAAATGATGTTTCTGATGTGCGCCACGCCATTTCTCTAGCACTGGAATTAACCAATAAATATGCGGGAGAGTTATATATCAGCGAATCCGGTCATCTGGAATTTGCATTTTCAGCAAATGCAGGAGGTGCTCTTGCTATGGCTTTCAACGCAGTTCCAGGGGAAGCTTTCGGATTCATGGCAGGTTCTCCGGCAGCGATTGGACTTGTAATGGCAGACACTGCAATGAAGGCTTCCGCAGTTCATATCACACGCTATATGACACCGAGTATCGGTACAAGCCATTCCAACGAGGTTATCCTTGCAATCTCCGGAGATGCCAGTGCTGTGAAAGAGGCTGTACTCCAGGCAAGACAGATCGGACTGGAGCTGCTGATCGGAATGGGAAGCTATCCGGAAATTCCGGGAGAACCGTATTTATAACAATCCCCCTATATATTATTGCAGACAAATGCCCTGACAGGCAGAAGATTTTAATGATCTTAATCCTGTCAGGGCGTATTATTTTTCCTTAATTCAGTCTGTAAACCTCCGCACTCTGCAATCCAAATGCAAGTGCCTCAGAATGACTTCCGAAGTAAATGTCCACATGTCCGTAGGGAGTTCCAAGATCCTCCACCGTATACACATTTCCATTGATCAGAAGCTGGGTTCCAAATGGCACACCAGCCATTGCAACAGTTCTTCCTGCAGCCGGTACAGTTCCGCTGGCAGTAAGATTGCCGGCTGTTCCGCAGCACTGTGCGCAGTTGCAATATGCTGTCAACGTGAAGTTGCCAAGATAGGTTCCCTGAGAAGAGGAACTGCTTCCACTCTCAGAAACGCTTTCGGAATTGCCTGTACTATCAGATTCTTCGTAATCACTGTCAGATTCCTTATCTGCTTCACTATAATTGCTGTCTGTTTCACTATAATCTTCACCTGAAGACTCTGACTGACTCTCATCCTCTTCTGTGTCATAATTTTCCTCAGAAGTACTTTCTTCCTGCTCAGCAGCCGCTGCTGCTGCCTCTGCCGCTGCTTTCTCAGCCTCAACTGCCTGCATCAGGCTATAAATGCTGCTGTCAGCACTGCTGATCTGTACATTCAGTGCACTGATCTCATCCTGACTGGCACTGATCTGACTAATATAAGACTGAATATTCTCGCTGGTGCTTGCCGTAAGTGTCTGTACCTCCTGCTGCTTGGCAGATTTCTCTGCAAGAAGATCATTGATAGACTGCGCCTCAGCCTCAGCCTGTTCTTCCTGTGCCTTAATTTCTGTCTGAAGCTTCTTATATTTTTCAAGCATATCGCGGTCATACTGGGAAATCTGTGCAATGTTCTCAGCACGGTTCAGAAACTGCGCCAGATCCTCTGAAGATAAAAGCAGTTCCAGCATGGATGCACTGCCGTTTTCATACATATACACAATACGCTTCTTCATGTCCTCATACTGCTTATCCGATGTAGCTTTCGCTTCCTCAAGCTGTGTCTTTAACGTCTTCAGTTCTTCTTCCTTCTCAGCTGCCTGGATTCCAAGCTCAGATACACTGTTTGTAAGTTCTGTATATTGTGCATTCAACTCGGCCAGATAGCTCTCAAGCTCCTGCTTCTTGCTCTCCAGAGATTCCATATTGGCCTGCTCCTGGGCCAGATCTGCCTGTGCAGCCGCCTTCTGTGCCTGTACATCTGCAAGCTGCTCTTCTGTAGAAGATGCATATACAAAAGCAGGGGCAGATATGCTCATAATTCCTGTCAACAGTAACACAAAAATTTTCTTAAATCTCATATATGTAAACACCTCATTATTTTTTTCGCAGATTAAGTATAACACATTTCGTAATTTTTTCAACACTTTTATTTAACTTTTGTAATATTTATGTAATATTTTACAATATTTTTGCCATACTTTGAATTTCACATCTGGTTTTTCGCAAAAAAATCCCCCGCGCTTCGTGAACTCATCCACAAAATGCGGGGTGTAAAAACCTCTTCTGTTTTATACAGCAGCTTCTTCCTCTGCTATAGCTTCCTGATATTTTTCGAGAATGATCGACTGGATTTTGTCACGAGTAGAAGAATTGATAGGATGTGCAATATCCCGGTATTCTCCATCGGTTGCTTTACGGCTCGGCATTGCGATAAAAAGCCCCTTCTCTCCTTCAATCACTTTGATATCATGTACTACAAATTCTTCATCAATCGTGATTGAAACTACGGCTTTCATCTTCCCCTCCTTTGCAACCTTTCTCACCCGTACATCTGTAATGTTCATTTTTGCTGCCCCTTTCCTCTTAACTGCCTTACCACAGCTAAAGTCCTTTTTTATTATAAGCTATATCGCTCGTTTTTTTCCACAACGATCTTCACTTCACCATCGCCGCTGTAGTATGAATTTGCCCGGATCGTATCCCGGCTTTCAACGATACAATTCTCGATATGTGTATTATCCCCCAGATATACATCATTCAGAATTACAGAATTCTTGATCACACAATTGTTTCCAACATATACATCCTTAAACAGGACAGAATTCTCTACAACACCGTTTATAATACATCCACTGGAAACCAGACTGTTCTTAACCTCTGCTCCCGGATTGTATTTTGCAGGCGGAAGATCATCGATCTTAGTCTTGATTGCCGGCTCCTGTTTGAAGAAGTAATTGCGAATCTCCGGTTTCAGGAAATCCATATTTGTCTTGTAATAGGATTCCACTGTGGAAATATTGCTCCAGTAGCTGTCAATCTTATAGCCATAGATTCTCTTAAGATTCTTATAACGGATCAGAATATCTTTGACAAAATCATTACGTCCTTCCTGCGCAGCTTTCTCAATCAGCTCGATCAGCTGTCTTCTTCGAATCACATAAATGCCTGTAGAAATGGTACTATATGGGGAAACCATAGGCTTCTCCTCGAATTCCTCAATTCTGCAATCCTCATTCATGCGAAGGACACCAAAGCGTTCTACCTCAGATGGATCCTGACAGGTCGTGCATACAACTGTAATGTCAGCACGTTTTGCAATGTGATATTCCAGAACCTTGTTGTAATCCATCTTATAGACACAGTCACCGGATGCTATAACCACATACGGTTCATGGCTGTTTTTCAGAAAACTGAGATTCTGATAAATAGCATCTGCAGTTCCCTGATACCAGAAACCGTTTTCTTTGGTGATAGTAGGTGTAAACACAAAAAGACCGCCCTGTTTTCTTCCGAAATCCCACCACTTCGAAGAGCTTAAATGCTCATTCAGGGAACGTGCATTGTACTGAGTCAGCACTGCTACCTTCTGAATACGGGAGTTAGCCATATTGCTCAGGGCAAAATCTATGCTTCTGTAGCTTCCGGCAATAGGCATTGCTGCAATTGCCCTCTTGTCTGATAATTCTCTCATACGGTTATTATTACCGCCGGCTAAAATAATTCCAATTGCTCTCATGCTTTGTCACCGTCCTTTGCTGCAATTACCTGTCCGCTTTCCAGAATACCATCCGGATAATCTGCCTGGGTGGTCACACCGGAAATCGCCGTGTTCTTTCCAATCTTAACATCGTCCGGAACTACGGAGCCTTCTCCTATGGTCGCAATGCCAAATGCATATACAGCAGGTTTCTTTACATTAGGCGCTTCCTCACCGCAGCCAATAACCACATTATCACCGATGGTTACATCCTCTGCCACGATTGCCTTTTCCATATCTGCATTCTCACCGATTGTTGTGTTTCGCATGATAATGGAATCTCTGATCACACTTCCCTTACCAATTACAACATTTGGTCCAATAACTGAATTATGTACCTCACCGTATATCTCAGAGCCCTCTCCGATCAGGCATCTGTCCAGAACAGCATCCTCTGAAATATACTGCGGCTGAATAATATCACCCTTGGTATAAATTTTCCAGAATTCCTCATAAAGATTAAACTCCGGAATGATATCAATAAGTTCCATATTGGCTTCCCAGTAAGACCCGAGAGTTCCAACATCCTTCCAATAGCCATTGTATTCATAGGCAAAAAGGCGCTGACCTTTTTCCTTACAGTATGGAAGAATATGCTTACCAAAGTCACAGCTCTGCTGATCCTTCAGTGCATAGAGCGCTTCCTTCAAAACCGGCCAGCTGAAAATGTAAATTCCCATAGAAGCGAGATTGCTGCTTGGGTGCTCTGGTTTCTCCTCAAATTCAGTTACACGGAAGGTCTCATCCGTCACCATAATACCAAAACGGCTAGCTTCCTCAATAGGTACAGGCATACAGGCAATGGTCACATCCGCCTTATTTGCCTTATGGAAATCGAGCATAACCTCATAATCCATCTTATATATATGATCTCCTGAAAGGATAAGCACATAATCAGGATTGTACTGCTCCATATATGCCATATTCTGGAAAATAGCATTAGCTGTTCCTGTATACCACTCGCTGTTCGTACTTTTCTCATATGGTGGAAGTACAGTTACACCGCCTTCATTTCTGTCCAGATCCCACGGAACACCAATACCGATATGGGTATTCAGTCTCAAAGGCTGATACTGTGTCAGAACACCTACTGTATCGATTCCAGAATTAATACAGTTACTTAACGGAAAATCAATAATACGGTATTTTCCTCCAAAAGCTACTGCTGGTTTGGCCACTTTTTCTGTCAGTACCCCAAGTCTGCTGCCTTGGCCGCCGGCTAAGAGCATGGCAATCATTTCTTTTTTAATCATGCTATCACCTCTTGTTGTAGTTATGATTTACCATTATATCATACTTCTCATATTTAGTGAACATTTTTTACAAAATATTTGTTGTTACTTTATTTTTTTTATCGCTATTGTACATGTTTTTTCGACAAGTGCCGAAATGTATCTGTGTTTTTTTATTCATTATGTACAGTGGTAAATCAATTTTTTTGTTTATACTCCAGACAGACCAAAGAAATACTTTGCTTTTTCGTCGGTTCGGGGTATAATAAATGAAACTGATTATAAAAAACAATGATATTACTTCATTGCGAAATGATTACTTCAAATAAGGAGATTACTATGTATCAGATAGACTTTCATAAACCGCTTCATATTCATTTTATCGGGATTGGCGGAATCAGTATGAGCGGACTGGCCGAGATTCTTCTTGGCGAGGATTTCATCATTTCCGGCTCTGATTCCAAGGAAAGCCCGCTTACTGATTCCCTTACACAGAAAGGTGCACGCATTTACTATGGGCAGCGTGCTTCCAATATCACAGACGATGTAGAGCTTGTGGTTTACACTGCAGCCATTCATCCCGATAACCCAGAATATGCCATTGCCGTGGAAAAGGGGATTCCAATGCTTACCAGAGCGCAGCTCCTCGGTCAGATCATGCGTAACTATGACACACCGATCGCAGTTTCCGGAACCCACGGTAAAACCACCACAACTTCCATGATCTCCCAGATTCTTCTTGAGGCAGATGCGGATCCCACTATCAGCGTAGGCGGTATTCTTCCTGCTATTGGTGGAAATATCCGTGTAGGTCAGTCTGAGACCTTTATCACAGAAGCTTGTGAATACACCAACAGTTTTTTAAGCTTTTTCCCGAAAATCAGTATCATCCTGAATATTGATGCGGATCATCTGGACTTTTTTAAGGATATTGATGACATCCGTCATTCTTTCCGCCAGTTTGCCCAGCTTCTTCCGGCTGACGGCGCATTGATTATCAATGCCGATACGCCCCATTACGAAGATATTATCAAAGATCTTCCATGCAAGGTAATTACATATGGTCTGGAACACGAGGCACAATATCAGGCAGCTGATATTACCTATGACAAATACGGACATGCTTCCTTTACTGTTCTGAAGGATGGCAAAAAGGCCGGCAGCTTTTATCTGAAGGTTCCCGGAAGCCATAATGTTTCCAACGCACTGGCAGCCATCGCGCTGGCCCAGCTTCTTCAAATTCCTGATGAAGTAACCGTCAAAGGACTTGGAAGCTTCACCGGCACAGACCGCCGATTCCAGTACAAAGGCGAAGTAGCAGGTGTTACCATCGTGGACGATTATGCACATCATCCAACTGAGATCCAGGCTACTTTAAATGCAGCACACAATTATCCGCATAAGAAACTGTGGTGTGTCTTCCAGCCACATACCTACACACGTACTAAGGCTCTTCTTCCTGAGTTTGCGCAGGCTCTTAAGCTAGCAGACCATGTAGTTCTTGCTGATATTTATGCTGCAAGAGAGACCGACACTCTTGGAATCTCTTCACAGGATCTTCAGGCAAGAATCCAGGAGCTTGGCACTCCATGCGAATATTTCCCGACTTTTGATGAAATTGAGAACTTCCTGCTGAACAACTGCGAAGCCGGAGATCTGCTTATCACAATGGGCGCCGGAGATGTTGTAAGGATTGGCGAACAGTTACTTGGCAAATAATGCACCAGCGGCCGTTGGCCCCTACCAGGGTCTGACAGCCGCTTTTTTTATAAACTTTTTATCCACATCAAAAAAAGCTTGTAAATCCAAGTAATTTTGGAGTTATCCACATTATCCACATGCTTATGCACATTTTCACACTTGTCCGTATGTGGAATCTTATGTGTATAAAGTACTTAACATAATATTACGACACTACTCGACAAAAAATACTGTTTTTCTTTATTTTCCTACATTCTTCCGGTTTCCATAAACATTATTTGCAACTTAGTTTCCACATTTTCCACATTTTCCACATTGTAATCCACACACATTCCAAAAATCTTCCGGGAAATAATCTCCTATTCTCATTTAAAAATGGGTGTGCTATAATGCAAGAAACAAGAAGGAGCATTTCCATGATCAAGTTACATAGTACCGGGCTTAATGACGCCACTATTTTATCCAATAATTTTATAGACTATTTTATGCCAAAGGCAAACGGCGAATTTGTAAAAGTTTATATTTATCTGCTCCGCATACTCAGCAAACCGGAAGAAACCTTCGGACTTTCCCAGATGGCTGACACTCTGGTCTGTACGGAGGGAGACATTCTTCGTGCTCTGAAATACTGGGAAACCCAAAAGCTGGTTTCTCTTTTATACGATGCGGATCAGCTCACTGGAATCACCCTGCTTACTCCCTGGAATAAGGTTGATGTACCTGCTTCTGAGGCTTCAGACAGCTTCTGTACCGATACCCAGCCTGCCAGAGAATCGGATGAATCAGCCACTGCTTTGAATGCTGATACTCCATCCTCCCCGGCCTCTTCACAGCCCCTTTCCCAGAGTAAGGGACTCACTCCTGACCGGGTAAAGGAGCTGAAGCAGAATGAAGACATCATCCAGCTTCTTTATATTGCCGAGCAGTACCTTGGCAAAACACTCACTCCTACAGAGACTCGTAAGATCCTGTTTTTCTACGATGAGCTTCACATGTCCGTGGATTTGATTGATTATCTGATCGAATACTGTGTTGGACGTGATCACCGCAGTATCCGTTATATTGAAACGGTTGCCATGGCATGGAAGGAGGAGGGTATCACCACTGTGGAGATGGCTAAGGATTCCACTTCCCGCTACAGCAAAGAATATTTTTCCGTTCTGAAAGCCATGGGAATTACCAACCGCAATCCTTCTGATGTGGAAATATCACTGATCAACACCTGGACCAGAAACTACGGATTCACTATGGAACTGATTCAGGAAGCCTGTTCACGAACCGTTCTTCAGACTGGTCAGCCAAGCTTTCCATATGCCGACAAAATACTTCAGAAATGGAAGGACAAGCACATCCGTACTTTGGAAGACGTCCGTATTCAGGATGCACAGCATCAGAAGCGTAAACTTGAAAAAGCAGTTGCAAAAACCTCTCAGCCGAAGCCCTCGACACCAAACCGTTTTAATAATTTCCATCAACGGGATTATGATTTTGCCGAGTATGAAAAGAAATTACTCAATAAGACCAATTAATACCATAGAACAAAACCTTTTTTATTCCAACGTTTTACGTACTGGAAGGAGAGTATTATATGCCCTTACAGAATTACCAATACGATACCATAATGCGTGAGTATAACCGCCGCCAGGCACGAAACCGCCGTATACAGGAAGAACACCTGGCAGAAGCTTACGCCAAAGTCCCGCGTCTGCGTGAAATTGACGAGGAAGTTGCGACTTTAAGCGCCAGAAAAGCACGCGCCCTGATCAGCCGACAGGAAACCGGCACAGAAGATCTTCGCAATGACATTGCCCTGCTTTCTCAGGAGCGTACAGCTCTTCTCCTCTCTTCAGGTTATCCGGCAGACTATCTGGAAATGAGTTACACCTGTCCACTTTGCCAGGATACCGGTTATATCGGCAGTCAAAAATGCTCCTGTTTCCGGAAGGCAGAGATTGAATTGCTGTATACACAGTCAAATTTAAAGGAAATTCTTGAAAAAGAGAACTTTGACCACTTTTCTTTTGACTTTTATTCTGATACAATAACTAATGATTCAACGGGACTGACTGAACGTGAGACTGCCCGTCGCGCTTACAATCTGGCCAGAGAATTTATTGCCAACTTCGACAATTCCTTCCAGAACCTGTTCTTTTACGGCGACACCGGTGTGGGTAAGACATTTCTTTCCCACTGCATTGCTCACGATCTTCTGGAAAGTGCACATTGTGTGCTTTATTTTTCCGCATTCGAGCTGTTTGATTTTCTTGCAAGCTCTGCCTTTTCCAGAGGAAATGAAGCTCCCGATGATGAACCGATTTTTGACTGTGACCTGCTGATCATTGATGACCTCGGCACAGAACTTACCAACAGCTTTGTATCTTCACAACTTTTTCTGTGCATTAACGAACGGATCATGCGTCAAAAGTCTACAATTATTTCCACAAACCTGAAGCTGGAAGATTTCTCGTCAACTTATTCAGAGAGAACCTTTTCCCGTATTGCCAGCAACTATCAGATGACAAAGCTTGTGGGAAAAGATATCCGCATTCAGAAAATTTTTTTAGGAGGAAAGTAAAGAATGGCACAAGAAGAATTGACTACACTTCCCGTTGGAAGACTGGGATTAGTTCCTTTGGAAAGCTGTAAGAGCCTTGGACAGAAGGTGGACGAATGGCTCGTACAGTGGCGTAAGGAGCGTGAGCATTCAGAATCAGATTCTTTCGCCTTTGAAGGATACAAGAGAGATTCCTACACAATTAAAGTTCAGAACCCACGATTTGGTTCCGGTGAGGGAAAATGCGTGATCACCGAATCTGTACGAGGCGATGATATTTATGTTCTTGTAGATGTGTGCAACTACAATATATCTTATCCCATCGGCAGATATACCAACCTGATGTCCCCAGACGATCATTATCAGGATCTTAAGCGTGTAATTGCAGCTATTGGAGGAAAAGCCCGCCGTGTAAATGTAATTATGCCATATCTTTATGAAGGCCGCCAAAGCAAACGTATCGGAAGAGAATCTCTTGACTGCGCTACTGCACTTCATGAACTGATCAATATGGGTGTTGAAAACATTATCACCTTTGATGCACACGACCCACAGATCCAGAATGCAACACCGCTTCATGGATTTGAAACTGTTCAGCCTTCTTATCAGTTTATTAAAGCTCTTCTGAAGAATGAGCAGGGACTTCACATTGACAATGAGCATTTTATGATCATCAGCCCGGATGAAGGCAGCATGAGCCGTGCTATCTACCTTGCCAATATCCTTGGTGTTGATATGGGTATGTATTACAAACGTCTCGACTACTCCAAGAACGTAGACGGAAGACATCCGATCGCAGCTTATGAGTTCCTTGGACCAAATGTAGCAGGCAAGGATATGATCCTTATCGATGACATGATTTCTTCCGGTGATACCATTCTGAAAATTGCTTCTCTTCTGAAAGAAAGAGGTGCCGGCAGAATTTATCTCTGCTCTACCTTTGGACTGTTTACTGATAACCTTAAGAAATTTGATGAAGCGCATGCCGCTGGCGTGTTTGACAAACTTCTCACAACCAACATGGTATACCAGTCCGATGAGCTGCTTGCAAAACCATATTACATTTCCTGTGATATGAGCAAGTACATTGCACTGATTATTGATACGCTGAATCACGATATGTCTGTAAGCCATCTGCTGAACCCGGTTGACAGAATTAAACGCTGCGTAAACAACTATATGGCTCAGTATGATGAGAAATAATTCAGTATGTTTTATATAAATATTGAAAAACATTTGAGGCTGACACAAAATGTGTCAGCCTCTTATAATATCTGCAACTGTTTTATTATCTGTAAAAACAATCACCTGCCGCGGCTGTTTTTTCAGCCACCTGACTGCCGCAACAAGGTTTTGTTCATTTTTCCCACCAAAAATATCATCCAGAATAACAGGAAGTACTTCTTCACCAGTCAACAGCTCGCCTGCTGCCATGCGAATGGAAAAATATAAAAACTCAAGCTCTTCCGACTCCATTTCTTCCATTCTCACTGTGCCCTCCTTCAGGCTCAGCATTATTCTCTGCCCATCCTCCTCATAAACATCCATATATTTTCCGTTTGTGAGCTCTCTAAAGATTCTGGAAGCCCGTATCCGTATCTTTCTGCCTTTTTGCAGATAAAAATCCCTGGACAATTCGCCAATTGTACTCATTGCCAAATTCAATGCCTGAATCTCCATATCTTCAGATGTGGGAAGTGAAATCTCAGTCTCATACTCCTGATATTCACTTTGCAGGTTGGTAAAAGCAACCAGCTTCTCTTCATATATTCCATCAATATCTTCCTTGCTGGATTGCAGTTTTTCCTGACGGGACTGAAGATAAACTTTTTTCTTCTTTTGTTTCACAAATTCCATTCGAAGTTTTCTTCTTGCCGCAAGCGTGTAGATCACTGCCGCCACTGCTGCAACGATACACACATCCATTCCAAATTTAGACATTTCATCTGCCAGCTGGAATCTTCCCACAACACCTACAATTCCAACAATAACAGCCAAAGCGCCCGCAATTACCATTCCCAGATTCTTTTTCTCTATTGCCTGAAGCTGTTCCTCAATCACTGTTGCTTCTTCTTTTCCCTCTGGAGAATCCAGCTTTTCTCTGGCCTGTGCCACCTGACCCTTCTGGTCATGAAGGCCATCCAGCTCATTCTCCAGTTTTTCCAGTTCTGTTCCAAGTTTTTCTTTCTCTTTTGCAAGCACCTTCTGACTGCGTTCCTTCTGCGAAAGATAACCTTTACGCCACATCTTCAGCATCTGCTCAGATCTTCCGGGATCAAGCATTCCATCGCCGCACTTGCTCAGAACGCTATGCTTGTTTTGAATTCCTTTTGCCATCTCTGCAGAGGAATTACCCAAAAGTGCCTCCACCAGAACCACATTCTCAAAAACCGTTTCACTGATTCCTCCCAAAAGTCTCTCAACAGTCCCATTTTCCACTTCCAACAGTGTTTGGGTATCTTCACAGAACAGCTGACAATTATCTGGCTCCAGGCCAGATTCCCGTGTTAAACGGTAATTCTTATCCCCAGCCCGAAACCATATAATTCCTTCGCATTCTTCCGGCACGCCAAAGAACATACTTTTAACAAAAACAGACACCGTATTCTTTTCCACTTCGTTCATGCCATAGAACACATTTATTCCGGAGGATAATTCTATAGACTTGTCCTGAAATCCACCAAATTTTTTAATTAATATGCGTTTTAAAATCATATATTACTATTACCTCGCACCACCGGTCAGGTGTCTACATAATTTTCAACTGGAATGCCTGGTTTCAAGAAGCGCCTGCAATCCATAATAAAAAGCCTTGTCCTCAACTGTGTTTCTGTTTTTTTCCAGAAAAAACCGGATATAATCACCAATCAGCGTTCCGGCATATTTTCTCTGCAATTCTTCCAGATCATAGGCAGGTCTTGTCTCATCCAATACTTCAGTAATATTTCCAAAAGCCTTCAATTTTTCCAGAATAAGAAAAAGCTCCGGTTTTCTTTTCCCCTGAAGAATCACACGATATATATTCAGCCCACCTCTTCTGAAAATCTCATCCTTCAGCATATCTTCTATGGAGAGCTGTGTGCTTTCTTCATTTACATTAATCAACAGCTGACTGTAAGTTCTTATGGAAAAGGGAACAAATCTGGTTCTTACTTTGCCGTTTTCTATTCTTCCTTCAATATAGCCATGTTCCCCAAAATCATTGCTGCAAACAGGTTCCAGTGCTCCACTGTAAGCAGCTGCATCTCTTATTATACTCTGTGGCGTATGCAAATGTCCAAGCGCAATATAATCGAATCCTGCGCCAATAAGCGCCGGCACATTTATGGGACAATGGCTGTCATCACCACCATGAGCCATAAGAATATGCACTCCGGTTCTTCCTGTCGGTCTCGCATTATCATACAAAGCTTCCGCAATCCGGGAATGCTCATAGCTCATTCCATATACATATACGTCAGATTTTAAATCTTTTATACAGGTAACTTTCTCTTCCGCAAAAAAATTCACATTGGAAGCCCATGAAAATTTTTTATAAAAAGAATCCTGTTTCAGGTAATCGCTGTCACCAGCCATCAGATAGACTCTGGTCGTCGGTATGCTGGAAAACAAATTATTCACTTCTTTTAATTCGTATGGAAGAGGCTGACGTTGGAACAAATCTCCGGCTATAAATAACAAATCCACCGGATTTTCGCGGATGCCCGCAATAACCCGGCGGAATGTTTCCCAGATTTCATTCTCCCGCTTCTCACTCCATGGGCAGCCCCTATCAGGCACAGCCCCAAGATGTACATCTGCAAGATGAATAAATCTCATTCTTTTACCTCATTTTATAAATCGCAGTTATTAACTGTTCTCGGGAATGGAATTACGTCACGAATATTACCCATTCCTGTAAGATACATTACGCAACGCTCAAATCCAAGACCATATCCGGAATGACGTGTGGAACCGTATTTACGCAGGTCAAGATAAAAATCATAATCCTCTGCCTTAAGGCCAAGCTCATCCATACGCGCTTTCAGCTTGCCATAGTCGTCCTCTCTCTGGCTTCCGCCGATAATCTCACCAATTCCAGGAACCAGGCAGTCCATAGCAGCAACAGTCTTTCCATCCTCGTTTGCTTTCATATAAAAGGCTTTGATTTCCTTTGGATAATCCGTAACAAAAATAGGTTTCTTGAAGATCTGCTCTGTAAGATAACGCTCATGCTCTGTCTGCAGATCACATCCCCAGGATACTTTGTAATCGAATTTATCATTATTTTTCTGAAGAAGCTCAATTGCTTCCGTATAAGTAACACGACCAAACTCTGAATTTGCAACATGATTCAGTCTGTCCAGAAGGCCCTTATCAACAAAGGAATTAAAGAAATTCATTTCCTCAGGAGCATTCTCCAGAACGTATCGGATCACATATTTCAGCATAGCCTCTGCAAGGTTCATGTTATCTTCAAGATCAGCAAATGCACACTCTGGCTCGATCATCCAAAATTCTGCTGCATGACGTGTGGTGTTGGAATTCTCAGCACGGAAGGTCGGTCCAAATGTATATACATTACGAAATGCCTGTGCAAAAGTTTCGCAGTTCAGCTGACCACTTACAGTCAGGTTAGTCTCTTTTCCAAAGAAATCCTGAGTGTAATCGATATTTCCCTTATCATCAGCAGGAACATTATTCAGATCCAGTGTAGTAACCTGGAACATCTCTCCTGCACCTTCGCAGTCGCTTCCTGTAATCAGTGGTGTGTGGACATAAACAAATCCTCTCTCCTGGAAGAATTTATGGATTGCATATGCACAAAGGGAACGTACACGGAATACAGCCTGGAATGTATTTGTTCTGGAACGAAGATGTGTGATCGTTCTTAAATACTCAAGACTGTGGCGTTTCTTCTGAAGCGGGTAATCCGGTGCAGAAACACCCTCTACAGAAATCTCTGTAGCCTGAATCTCAAACGGCTGTTTCGCCTGCGGAGTCGCTACCAGAGTTCCTTTTACAATAACGGCTGCACCTACATTCAGTTTGGAAATCTCTGCAAAATTGTCCATTGAATCATGGTAAACCACCTGAAGTGTCTCAAAATATGTTCCGTCATGGAGAACAACAAATCCAAATGTCTTGGAATCGCGAACGCTTCGTACCCAGCCACCTACAGTGATTTCTTTGTCCAGGTATTTCTCCCGTTCTCTGTAAATCTCTTTTACCGTTGTTAGTTTCATAATTAAATCCTCTTTCTCCTCATTTTTCCAAACACTCGTTTTTCTATAGTATAGACTATTCCTCTTCTTCGCGCAAGGATATTTTAACCAAATCCGGAAAGTAACAAAGCAACTTTCCAATATCTCTTTATGCAAAAGAAGACCGCTGCCCATAGCTTCAGGCATCAGTCTTCTCTTTAGTAAATTCAATATTCATCGGGAAGTCAGATAATCAAGACAATATTTGAATATCCGCTTATAGGTCTTTGTGGTATAATGCAGACCATCATCAGTTCCAACATCCTGACCACCACCACCACGATCAGTTCCATAACCATTTTCAAGAAGATAGGAATATGTATCAATATATCCATATGTGCTGCCAAGTCCACTTTTCAAAACTGAATTGAACCTGCGGATCACCTCTTCTTTTCTTATGGAATTTTTGTTTAAATATTCTATGGTCTTACTGTTAACCGGATTCACCGACATGATAAACAGTTTGCAGTTTTTCTTCTGAAGTTCTCCTGCGATTTCCTTTAAATACTCCACATAATTGTTCATATTTCCAGGATCATTTACGCCCAGATTAAAGATTACAGCAGTTGGTCTCTGAACAGAATAATTCTCTTCTGCCAGCCTGATGACTGAGTTAATGCCCTCTTCTTTCAACCAGGCAAGTCCTTTACCTTCCTGACACACAAAATCAATATCCCTGGTAATAGATGAGTCGGTGCCAAACTGTCTCTGTAAGGTAAGCTCCATACGAACAGTCCTGGAATCACCCACGAAAATTATGTGATTATATCCCCTGTTTCCGCTTCCGTTTCCGATTCTCCATCCACTGGATGCCATGAGATCAGATGAAGTCAGTTCTTCTTCATTGGAACGGTTAAATACAACTGCATATAGCCTCAGATTTCCATTAACAGCAATCGTATCTCCTGCTTCATAACGGGGCGCTGTGCTCTTACCAGGCTGTATATCCCATCCCATAAAAGTATATCCCGCCGCATTTCTCACCGATGGAAGGGTATATTCTGTGCCTGAAATAACGGTTTCTGTTTTATAATCAGTTCCATTGTTTTTACAAAGAGTCACAGTATATGTCTTACTGGATCTGTATACAGCATAAAACTTCTGATTCTTTTTGATCCGAACCTTTTTCCCTTCAGCATATGTCGCTGCCAATGAGTTCTTACTTGTACTCCAGCCCAATGCCTCATATCCGCTTTTTGCCGGAACAGACGGCAAGGTAAGATATCCATTACGTGTAACCGTTCTGTTCAGCGCTTTAAATGTGCTGTTTGTACTTCCGTCGGTATTATAGAAATAAACTTTATATGTCCCAACTTTTTTCCGGACTGCATATAGGTTTATATTCTTTTTCACCCGGATTTTTTTACCTGCCGCATATGTTGCTCTGGTAGCTTTTTTCTTTGTGGACCATCCAAGATTCTGATATCCTTTTACTGCCGGAACTGCTGGCAGTCGGATCTTTGATCCGGATTTCACTTTAATCCGAAGCTTGCTGTAATATGGCTTGCCGCTTGTATTCCAGAATCTGGCTGTAACATACCTGGCAGACGCCTGTACCGTCCTGACGCCTCCGGAAAAAGCGCCGTTTTCCTTTCCGGGTACTCCAAATATAACCAGCATTACAGCCAGGAATACCCAGACGATCATATTCTTCCTTTTTTTAATTTTCATAGACACTCCTTTGCTTTCAAATGCCTTTCCTTTTCCCTTTTCAGTGATAGCAGAAATAAACCATCTATTTCTTATACTATTTTCAGTATAATGGAAATTTATTTTGCTTTCAACCGATAAAAGGATATTTTTGTTTTTTTGTTACATTTTTGTTACTGACATATTGCAAAGAAGCTGTTTTTCAACAAATTTTACAGAGTCTTGATAAAGCGCATAAACGCAGCTCTGCCTTCTTCTGTACACTTGTAAACACCAGCGTCCTCAAGAACGTGAACAAATACATTTCCAACTTCTTTGTGCAATACTTCTTCAATATTATCACGATCAAGATGGTCGTATTTCGGAAGAAATTCCTTTACCCAGTCTGCGTGCTTCTCAATTTTTTCATTGGACGCAATATCTTTGCCCTCCAGGATATACTCTGCAAGAAGCTCCAGTTCCTCTTTCAGTCTTGCCGGAAGCACAGCCAGACCCATAACCTCGATCAGACCGATATTCTCCTTCTTGATGTGATGATACTGCGCATGAGGATGATATACGCCAAGAGGATTTTCCTCAGTTGTAATATTATTTCTCAAGGTCAGATCCAACTCGTACATATCTCCCTTTTTACGTGCAATAGGTGTAATGGTGTTGTGGGGTTCACCGTCAGTTTCCGCAAAGATAAATGCAGCTTCATCTGTGTATCCTCTCCATACTTCCAGCACATGTGTTGCAAGATCGATCAGTCTCTTCTCATCTTTATGACGAATACGAAGTACTGACAACGGCCACTTTACAATGCCGGCTTCCACATCCTCATATCCTGGAATCGTTACATGCTTCTCAATTTCAGCCTTTGCCATAGCAAACGTATAATGTCCGCCCTGGAAATGATCATGGCTGAGAATAGAGCCTCCAACAATTGGAAGGTCTGCATTAGAGCCGAGGAAATAATGAGGAAACAGTTTAACAAAGTCAAACAGTTTGATAAAAGCATTTCTCTCAATTTTCATAGGTGTGTGCTGGAAGTTGAACACAATACAATGCTCATTGTAATACACATATGGAGAATACTGCATACCCCATGGGCTGTCGTTTATGGTAATCGGAATGATTCTGTGGTTCTGTCTTGCCGGATGATTTGCACGTCCCGCATAGCCTTCATTTTCCGGGCAGAGAAGACATTTCGGATAGCTGCTTGATTTTATAAGCTTTGCTGCTGCAATTGCCTTTGGATCTTTTTCCGGTTTAGAAAGATTAATGGTAATATCAATTTTTCCATAAGGAGAATCCACTGTCCATTTCTGATCTTTCTTTACACGGTAACGGCGGATATAATCACTGTCCTGACTTAATTTGTAAAAATAATCAGTTGCTTCTTCCGGGGATTTTTTATACTTTTCCCAGAAAGTTTCCTGAACCTGAGCCGGACGGGGCATGAGACAGTTCATCAGTCTGGTATCAAACAAGTCTCTGTAAACAATACTGTCCTGAATCAGACCACGCTCTACCGCTTCATCCAGCAGTTCCTTCAGAACCTCTTCCAGATTGATATCAGAATATTCCTCTTCCGGTTCTGTGTACTCATCTTCTTTAAAAACATCAAGAAGAAGATTCGTTGTATAATTCTTTTCGCAGGCAGGAGTAAGCCCTGTCTCAATTCCGTACTGTACTAACTTTTTAATATTTTCGTTTAACATTTTACATCCTTTCCTGTTGCTTTATTTTAATAATTTAATTTCTCGATGTAACTGATAAAAACATTGCCAGCTTTCTCAAACAGCTCGGTGCTGTCATTCATACCATACGGATATGTCTCATCCTTAGCCGGATCATACAGATACGTATTATATTCATCATACCCTACAATTACCACGCTGGTATTCTTTCCGGTTCTTGCAATTACAGGTCTCTGCGCGCTTATTTCATATAATACACTATCCAGTGTGCATCCGGAAAGATCAATGATCATTCCCTCAGCCCCCAGTACCTCCTGTAATGCAGCAGTATCAAGAGATGCACTCTTCATTGCATCCGGAACATCCTCCAGATTAAGGATCAGTTTTGTCTTTTTATTACCTCGTTCCCATACATACTGCTGTGCCCGGTTCAATACCACGCCTGTCTGATCATCTGCACGCAAAATGGCAAGTGCCGGATCGGTATAAATTTTATCCAGTCCACCTTTTGCATACACATAATACACATTATCTTCCGGAATCTGGGTATCAAGAATAATACTGTCATCATTTGCATTTTTCATCTTGGCATATACAACAAGCGCATCCTGAATTTCCGGTGCCTCATCTAACGACAGCCTTATCTGCGTTCCGGTTCTGCTATTACTTACCAGCTCTACAGAAGCAATACTTGCCGCTGCTTTTGTGTTATTCAGAATATTATCTTTACTTACTGCTTTATAACCTTTTTTCGTCTTCTTGGACAATTCAAACTCCATCATGGTGTTTCCCATTGTCACATCGGTTATATACAAGCCTTCCTGATTATATTCTTTTTTCACAGTTCCGTCGAATCCTTCAATGCGAATCGTATGAATTCCGGTAGTCTCATGTCCGTTAGCATCTGAGACCGTATCACCATCCACAACAATTCCATAAACAAGATCCTCATTCATAAAACCATTTAATACAAGTGTCTGCCCCTGAGACGGTGCAAGCGTTCTGGTTTCCAGTGTCTCAAAGTCTATTTCCTTTATATATCCGGCACTTTCTCCGTTCTGGATCACCCATGCTGCATGTGCGCCTGTATCTGATACTGAAAAATCCTCTGTGCGGATATCCTGATCCAGAACTTCATTTTTTCCGTCTGTAATATTAATTCGATAAAGCTTCTGTGCAAACAGTAAAAACAGCGAATTATCTGTGCTTACATAGGACAGCGTTCCAAGATCTTTCTTCAGGAATTCATAGGATTCTGTAGACGGAATAAATACTTTTTCCTCTACTACATTCTGATCGTTACTATAATGATACACACAAACGCCGCAGTATCCTTCACGGACTCCTCTGTTCATATATCCATACAGAACAAAATCTACATCTCCGTTATCTTCCACCCGAATAATTTTTATATCATGCTGACATCTGGAATCCCGGAAATCTCCATCAGAATCCTTGCGGAAGCTGAATATTCTGGAAAATTTACCGTCATCTGGCGAATATGACCAGAGATCCCCTTCCTGAACAAACGCGATAACTCCTGCATTTTCATTCATCACATATTCTACATTCTTATCCCTCACGCCCAAAAGAAGTCCCTTATCAGAAATACTTATAGAGCTTTCGGTAAATACTTGTGACGCACTTCTTTTGAAGTCAAGAAGCATGATTCTTGTCTCAGTGTAACGCATCCTGTAAAACTCTGTTACGTCATAAATTTCCTGATTTCCATTTTCATCTGCAGCTGCGATCTGATATTCCAAGGAAAGACTGGCTGTAGTTTCGTTTATGTCTTTTACAACCGGAATTCCTTTTCTGTAAATCTGTGGGCTTAAATTTCCCCAGCTGATTTCCGCAAATGTAGAGTTAATATCAACATCAGTGTAATTGACCGTCGTACTGGATGTATCAGGTTCCAGATAGCTTGTCAGATCTTCAGCCGTCGCCTTGTCCATGCACTTTTCATAAAAACTCTTTACGAATTTTACATATTGTGCAGTATTCACATTAGACCTTGAAATTACTCTGGTATAGTAATAAACAGTTCCTTTATTTGTCTCAAGCGATATCTGTAAAGAATATTCCTGATTCATAAGAAGATCACTGCTTATCTGAATTGTTGCTGTAAGATAGCTGTCCTTCTTATCAAGGCTTTTCAGCTTACGGTTTTCAAGGACTTTACTTCCATCGGAAGTGCGTATTTCGTATGAAAGACTTTTTACTTTTGTATCATAAGGATTTATGGCAAAAGACAATTCTCGCGATGTATCCAGCGGCGTCACGCTGTCCCTTGTAAAGTCAGACTGCATAGGCTGTGCATAGCCATACATCCTGTTGGCATAAATTCCATCAAAATCGACCATTACTTCCGGAAAAACCGGATCATTCATATCAGAGCGGTCATCCGTAGTCTCACTGTTCAGCAGAAAAGAACTGCCAGCCACACCGAGAACAAAAACAAACAGGAGAATCACTGCTCTTCGTAAAAATTTAATCATTTTTTCTCCCCTTATTTTTCTGTGTATACCTCTCCCTGTGGATACAGAAGTCTTTCCAATGAAGGACTGATATTCAGCGCCCTCATAAGATTTTCCGCCTTCTTTATATCTTTTTTATTATCAGTTTTTACTGCGCGTATAAGAAGATTTTTCGGTGTATGCTCCATATCTATAAATTCCAGAATCTGCGTTTCATATCCCATACTTTCCAACAGGTTCGCACGAATTCCATCTGTAAAAAGTGCAGACATCCTCTCTTTGAGAATTCCATACTTCAAAACAGGCTCCAATGTCTCATTTCTGATCTGTCGATTCACTTCATGCTGACAGCACGGCACGGAGAGAATTACTTTTGCTCCCCATTCCACAGCCTTTGCCAGAGCATAATCTGTAGCCGTATCGCATGCATGAAGTGTTACCACCATATCTACAGCAGAAACACCTTCATAATCAGCAATGTCTCCCTGATAAAAATGAAGCTTTTTATATCCGTATTTCTCAGCAAGATGATTACATTTCTGAATCACATCTGTCTTCAGATCCAGACCTATGATATTTACATCGTAGCCTTTCAATTCCCTCAGATAATAATACATAGCAAATGTAAGATAGGATTTGCCACAGCCAAAATCTAATATGGTCACTTCCTTCTTTTGATCCAGTTTTGGAAGTATATCCTGAATAAACTCCAAAAATCTGTTGATCTGCCGGAATTTGTCATACTTCTGGGTAATAATCCTTCCTTCTTTGTTCATGACACCAAGATCGATCAGAAACGGCACCGGAATGTTTTCTTTAAGAATATACTGTTTAACCCGATTATGTGTCAGTATATGTGTTTTCTCACTTTGCGGTTCCGTTCTGTCTTTCCCGGAAGCTATATTTTTCACCTGACTGTTTCCGGGATGACGTCTGGTCTTTATCGTCATCTTACCTTTTTTGCTTACCAGAACAGTTCCGTCCAACGTCATCCCACTGGCCTGAAGCTGTGAAAAATCGTTCAAAAGTTTTGTTTTCAGATACTGTATCAGTTCTTCTTTTGGATAATTTTTATGGAGCACTTTTGTTCCTACTGTCTCGGACGCCTGATAAACCACCTGCCCCTTAATCTCAACCGGGCGAATCTTAACCTTTGACGGTCCATCTCCTCTGCTTCCACTTAAAACAGCCTGAAACAGCTGCTCATTAATCTGTTCTTCTAAATATTCATCTATTGTTTTCATATTTTATTATAATTATTTTCTTTTATATTCTGTAGTCTCCCCTTACAGGTTCAATATCATCTGTAAAACGGCATCCGACACCGTCTTCGCCTGCAGCGTCTTCTGGATATCTCATGGAAAAGAAGTACTTCAACCAGATCTCCCAGAAAACTGTCGGACATCGTTTCCAGATCAGACTCTTTTTTCACTTCATCCGTGATTTTCCTTCCCAGATGATATAACATATATCGGTCCGGATGTTCATCATACATTCTGCTGCCTTCATAGTCCAGAAGATCACATTCTTCTTCAACTTTCTCCTGAATTTTTCTTGCAATATCCGGATAATATGATTTCATCAGAGAAATTTCTTCTTCGAGTTCCATTTCCCCTCTATAAAACACAGGAGGTGCAAAATCAACGTAAAATGGATAAAAATCTTTATATATCATATCAGCAATCTGATTCCCTTTCCATTTCACTTTCATTATATGCAATGCCTCTGTTTTCGGTCAATTATGCCATTTTCTCTAACATATTAAGGGTAAGCTTCACACTATGTTCCACTGCTGCTTTTTCAAATTCACTGTAATCCATCTGCGCACTTCCGTCAGCCTTATCAGAAATCGCACGTACAACAAGAAATGGGATTTCATTCAGATAAGCAGCCTGACCAATTGCTGCACCTTCCATTTCAGTGGCATATGCGGAAAATTCTGATACGATTTTATTCTTCACATCCTGATCGCAGACAAACTGATCACCAGATGCAATTCTTCCCTCAAATACCTGAATCTCCGGATTTACTTCCTTACATACCTGGCTTGCAAGTTTGCGAAGTTTCTCATCCGCTTCAAAATAAGATACTGACATTTGCGGAATCTGTCCCTTACTGTATCCAAATCCAGTAGCATCCATATCATGCTGTACCACGTCTGTGGAAAGGACAATATCTCCGATATTAATATCTTTATTCAGGCTTCCGGCAATTCCTGTATTAATGATCGCATCTACTGAAAATACATCCGCCAATATCTGCGCACAAATACCTGCATTTACCTTACCGATTCCAGAACGAACCACAACAGCCTTTTTTCCTGCCAGTGTTCCTTCATAAAAATCCATGGAGGCCTTTTTAATAATTCTGACTTCCTCCATTTTTTCTTTTAAAATCGCAACTTCAACTTCCATTGCGCCAATAATACCAATTGTTTTCATTTGACATTCTCCTCTGTCTTTAAATCTTATTTCTGACTGTATCAATTCTTCAACAGATATTATACCAAAACTTCCCCCTATATCCAACTTAAATTTGGCATGGAAAGTTATATTGTATTCTGATATAATAAAAACAGTTTGGACGAAAGATTTTTCAACCACCAATCAGGGTGAATACGAAAATCCAACTTCAAACAAAAAATAATGGAGGAAAAAGCAATGGAATATAAAACAAAAGGTGTTTGCTCTATGGCAATTCAATACGACCTTGATGATGAACAGAAGGTTCACAATGTGAAATTTATCGGCGGATGTTCTGGCAATACCCAGGGCGTTGCCAAACTTGTAGAAGGCATGCCTGCCAAGGAAGTAATCGCACGTCTGGAGGGAATCCAGTGCGGACAAAGACCTACTTCATGTCCTGACCAGCTTGCTACAGCTTTAAAAGAAGCGCTTTCATGATCATTTTCCCGTAAGCCAGTCAAATCCTCTGTCTGACTTACGGGAATTTTTTGTATTTTAAATATCATCTCTGTCCCATTTATCGCATAGGGACTGAATTTCTCTGGAAAACTTCTCCAGATCTTTATTCGGACAACCTTCATTCTTTCGAATTACAGACAACAGACGATGTCCAAGAGCAAGAAGCTTCTCATATGCTCTGGCAGCTTTAGAAGCTTTCCGAACAGCCGCAGATTTCTGAATTTTAATCCCTTCCGCTTTATACAGAAATTCTCCTGTCAGCAGATCAAATTCCGTTCCGCTAAACGGAGCATAGGTATCGTATCCAAACTCGTCATGCAGCCTTGACGCAAACAGCTCTGTTACACTATCTTCACCATGTGTCACAAATACTTTCTGAGGTTTTTTTTCAAATGCATTCACCCAGTCAATCAATCCATTTACATCGGCATGACCGCTTATTCCAGGCATGCGGCAAATCTTTGCGGCAACATTTACAGGCTCCCCGAAAAGTTTGATTTCCTGAGCACCTTCCAAAAGTGCACGTCCTGGAGTTCCAACTGCCTGATAACCAACAAAAAGGATCGTACTGTCTTCTCTCCACAAATTGTGTTTCAAATGATGCTTAATTCTACCAGCATCGCACATTCCACTTGCAGAAATAATAACCTTACATTCTTCATCAAAATTAATTGCCCGGGAGTCCTCACTGGTTACAGACAATTTCAACCCCGGAAATCCAATAGGATTGATTCCCTTTCGGATAAGCTCCAGAGCCTCTTCATCAAAACAATCATATTTATGATTACCAAAAATACTGGTTGCTTCAATCGCAAGAGGACTATCCACAAAAACTTTAAACTTATCATGTCCGTGAATCAGACCTTCTGCCTTGATCTGACGTATAAAATAAAGCATTTCCTGTGTTCTTCCAACTGCAAAGGATGGAATAACAACATTTCCTCCTCTGTCAAAAGTTTCCTGAATAATATCAGCAAGAAGGCGTACATAATCAGGACGCTCGCCATGGCTTCTATCCCCGTACGTAGATTCCATTATCACATAATCTGCTTTTTTCAGATAAACAGGATTTTTTATAAGAGGCTGATTGTTATTTCCAATATCACCGGAAAATACAATTGTCTTTTCTACCCCATCCTCACAAATGCTTACCTCTATACTGCTTGAACCAAGAAGATGTCCGGCATCAACAAATCTTACTCTGATACCTTCTCCCGGAGTAATACTCTTTTCATAGGGGCAACCAACCAGATTACGAATTACTCCCAGCGCATCTTCCATCGTATAAGCCGGCACAAATTCCGGTTTTCCCTGTCGTTTTGCCTTACGATTACGCCACTCAGCCTCAAACATCTGGATATGGGCACTGTCACGAAGCATAATATCACACAAATTACTGGTAGCTTCTGTGGCATATATCGGTCCTTTAAATCCTTTGGCATAAACAGCCGGTAAATTACCCGAATGGTCCATATGTGCATGCGTTAGCAGCACAAAATCCAATTCACCTGCAGGCACAGGAATATCTTTATTTTCATAATAATTCGGTCCCTGTTCCATTCCGCAGTCTACAAGAAACTTTTTTCCGGCAGCTTCCAGATAATAGCAGCTCCCGGTAACCTCGTGTGTTGCTCCAATAAAAGTGACCTTCATACAGATTCCCCCTTTTACCCAGAACTTTAATTTTTATATATAATATGCTGAATGGTACTGACAAATTTAGCAGAATCGGCCTGGCTGGCCAGACTTCCTGCCAGAATACCCACAGCTGCGAGTAAAGCTATTCCGGCAGACATTCCGTACTTATACCATGGCTTTCTTTCTTCTTTTTCAAGGTTTATCAGCTTGTCAGAAAATTCAGCCAGAATATCAACATCATTTTTCAAAATTTCATCTTCATTTTTTGTCTTCTCCCAGCTTCCTGGAAACTTTACTATTTCAGCTGTTTTCATATCTGCCTCTGCAGCAGCTTGGTTCTCATCCAGCATTCCCTCTGCCTGCAGGCGTTTTAAAAAGCGCTGATACGATTTATCAACTTCTTCTGCTGAAATAGGGATGTCATCTTTTTGATTTCCAAGAAGACTGTCCTCTATCATTTTTGCCTCTCTGATCATCTCCTCTTCCAGCAATTTATCTGCTTTCTCATCACTTATTTCTTTGTGCATTTTTTTCTCCCAATTTTCTTTTCTTGACAATTCCCCCTCAGGGGTTCATAGTTATAAGATAACCATTACTGTTCACAATATGAACAGTAATAAAAAAACATTTATTCAGGAGGATCCTATGAAACATATTATCCTTACCGGTGGCGGTACCGCCGGACATGTCACCCCGAATATTGCCCTTATTCCGGCATTAAAGGAAAAAGGTTATGAAATTTCTTATATTGGCTCCTACGATGGTATTGAAAAAAAACTTATTGAAGAGCTTGGCATCCCTTATTATGGAATTGCCTCCGGTAAGTTAAGACGATATTTCGATTTAAAAAACTTCTCAGATCCTTTCCGCGTTCTGAAAGGTTATTTTCAGGCTAAGAAGCTTATGAAAAAACTAAAACCTGATGTGGTTTTTTCAAAAGGCGGTTTCGTAACTGTACCGGTTGTAATTGCAGCAGGAAAGCGACATATTCCGGCAATCATTCATGAATCTGACATGACCCCGGGTCTTGCAAACAAATTATGCCTTTCTTCTGCTTTTAAAATTTGTTGTAATTTCCCTGAAACTGTCAACAGTCTTCCAAAAGACAAAGCAGTTTTAACCGGCACTCCCATCCGTCAGGAGCTGCTTCACGGAGATAAAGAACGTGCCCGCACATATTGTGGTTTCAATTCTGAGAAACCGGTTCTGCTCGTTATCGGAGGAAGTCTTGGCGCTGCTTCTGTAAATGAAAATATAAGGAAAATTCTTCCGGAACTTTTGAAAGAATTTCAGGTGATCCATATTTGTGGTAAGGGAAAAATGGATGAAAGTATCCAAATGACAGGCTATGTTCAATACGAATATGTCCAGGAACAGCTTCCGGACATGTTTGCACTTGCAGATGTGGTAATCTCCCGTGCAGGAGCCAATGCAATCTGTGAACTTGCTGCTCTTTCCAAACCAAATCTCCTGATTCCGTTATCTGCAAAGGCAAGCCGCGGGGACCAGATCCTTAATGCTCGTTCTTTTGAGCGCCAGGGCTACAGTGTAGTGTTGGAGGAAGAAGAGATTACAGAAGCTACTCTTATGAATACCATCCGAAACCTCTATCTGGAACGTGATAAATACATTACAGCTATGTCTGCAGGCAAAAACTTAAATTCCATTCAACATATCGTCAAACTTATTGACGAATGTACGCGCTAGAGCGTTTATTTATTTCCAATGAGCTTGCATACCTCTGTAAAATGCAGAGGTATGTTTTTTATCAATACTATTCTTTTTCCAATCTTTCAAGTTCTTCCAAAAGCCAGTTTCTCGCTCTGAGAACCCTGTTATTGATATTATTTCTGGTATAACCAAATTCCCGCGCTACCTCTTCTGTAGAAATTCCTTCCATTACCACTCTCATAAAAATCATGTAGTTTACGGGATTTTTCCTGTGGAGATTTTCAAATGCCATTGATAAATATTGCCTTTTCTCCATTCCAAGCAATGCTGCTTCTGCGCTTTCTGTAGTACGATACTGCAGTTCAGACACGTCATTATCATACATTACTTCACGTTTTACATATGATTTTCTCAGATAATCTCTTCCCTTGTTGGTTGTTTTCCAAACCACCAGTGCATGAAGTCTCGCTTCACTGGAAACATCCAGTTTTTCCTTAATTCCATAGAAGTACATAAACACTTCCTGCGTTACATCTTCTGCAGTAAAACGGCTTTGTACAATTGCACTTGCAACTTTAACTGAGACTTCATAGTAGCGATCGTAAAATATTTTAAATTCTTCACTATTCATCTCTTGTACCTTATTTTTCTCAGCTTTTCATTTTTTCCAGAATCTCATTTTTTACTTCGTCAGTTAATGTTCCCGGTTTCCAGGTAATTCCAACATTATCACCTTTATATCTTGGGATCAGATGCATATGAAAATGAAAAACAGTCTGACCTGCTGGTTCACCATTGTTTTGTACAATATTAAAGCCATCACATTTCAGTACATCTGTCATCTTAGTTGCCATCTTTTTAGCCAGAACCATTGCTTTTGCTGCCATCTCATCTGATATTTCATAAATATTGGCAGCGTGAGCCTTTGGCAAAATCAAAGCATGTCCTTTACTTGCCGGACCAAGATCAAGAATCACTCTGAAATTTTCATCCTCATATAATGTTGCAGCCGGAATTTCACCATTTGCAATTTTGCAAAAAATACAGTTATCCATCGTTTTCTCCCTCCACTAGAATATATAAATTATACGTTTCTTAACAATGAAAATCACATTTTTTTGAAAATTATTTAAAAATAAAATGAAGCTGTCTTGTCGAATAAACTCGATTTTTTAAGTACGATTTTATTTGTCATTTGTTGTTTCGGATGTTACACTTCACATGAGGTGAGCTTATGCAGAATACTAATATTTTAAATAAAGATGACTTTCATCTGATACTTTCCAGATTTTCTCATGAAATCCGTAATCCTATAGCACTTATCGGCAGTGAACTTCAAATAATTGAAGATGCACATCCGGAAGTAGCCACATATGACTACTGGAATGATATCACTGCAAATCTGGAGTATACAAAAGAATTGCTGAATAATCTTTCGGATTACAACAATGCTTATAAACTTCAGCCACATAAAACAGAGCTTTCTCCATATCTGAAATCCATTATTTCCAGCATACGTCCAACTTATGAATACCTTGGAATTACGTTGGATGAGCAGATTTCATCAAAACTGCCGGAGCTCTGTATTGATCGTATCAAACTAAAACAAGCCTTGCTCAATCTGCTTCGAAATGCAGCTGAGGCTGTTCCTGTTTCAGGAGGAAAAGTGAAATTCTGCGCATTTTCTTCTGAAAAAGCAGTTCATATTTCCATAACCGACAATGGATGCGGTATACCAAATGAACAACTTAAGCAGATCTTTATGCCCTTTATCACCTTTAAGAAAAACGGCACTGGTCTTGGTCTGGCGATTACCGCCCAGATTATCCTGGCTCATGGTGGAAATATCTATGCAGAAAACGAACCTGCCCCCGGAGTTTCATTCCATATTCTACTTCCGGAAACCTTCCGGGGATGATAAAGAATAGCTGCCAGTATAAATCCACAGATCATACCGCCAACATGCGCGGCATTATCTACACCTTTACCTGCAAATCCCAAATACAGGGAAAAACCTGCCATAACCAGCATTTGCCGAACAGAAATATCCTGAATTTTCCCACGGTGCCGGATTACCACATAAATCATAGCACCCATTACCGCAAATACAGCACCTGACGCCCCAGCCGATACAGAATATTCTGCTCTCTTTATTTCCATCACAACAGAGAGAATATTTCCGCCAAGACCGCCAAGAAGATAAATCAGAGCAAACCTGAACTTACCGATCACGGGCTCCAGACGTTGTCCTAAAACAAAAAGAACCAGCATGTTATTTGCAATATGATGAATTCCAAAATGGAGAAACATACAGGTAAACAACCTGTATATTTCACCGTTTTCAACAATCAGTCTTGTATCTGCAGCTCCACATTCTATCATGTGAACTGTATTTTCTGATCCACCTGTAAAATCCACAATAAAAAATATCAATATATTAAGAAGTATAAAAAGAACCGTCACTGGTTCTTTTTTTATTTCTTCCACTCAACCACCTCGATATTTTCAATTACTAAAAAGAATCTTCATTGCTTTCTGATAATAGTGTAAGTATAGCACAATTTCTCTGATACCTCAATATTATTTCAAAAACACATACCTGGCCTGAGCAAAATCTACTTCATCCTGATCCTGAAGGCAATATTCCTCATCTCCCTTTAACATCTTTCCATTTACCGAAGTACCATTACGGGAATTTAAATCTGTAAGATAATATTCGCCTCCCCGTTTTCTGATTTTTGCATGGATTCTGCTCACAGTAGGAAGATCCACCACAGCATCTGCTGCTGTCTCCATTTTTCCGATCACAGTCAATTCATCCTGGAGATAAATCGTTGCCAGTTCTCCAGGTTCTCTACTCACAAGAGTTGCCGGTCCAGTGACAATATTTGCTGATAACACCATAGTTTCTCCAAGATTCTTTTGTAATATTGATATTTTATCCTTTTCATCATGTTTTTCATGTTTTTCAACAGTATTTTCCATGTTGAAAGTTTCCAGGCTGTCTCTGTTATATTTTTCTGTATCTTCCTCTGTGTTTTCTTTTTTCTCTTCTTTTTTCTTTTTAACAGACATGAGCCAGCTGCACAGCATTCCAATTCCCATAGCAGCAATAAGCGCACCCAGAGTCATCTCAACTGATATACCTGGAAAGTACCCCAAAGCCACAGCTGCTGCAACTCCCAAAATCAGTAATGCAGCAAGCCCAAACCAAATTACACTTTCTTTTCTTTTATCAACTGAAGCTTTTTCTTCTTTTCTTTCATCAGCATCCACCCACATAAGTGCTTCCGAATTTTCCAATTGATCTTCTTTTTCATTTTTTTCCGGAGTGTATGCGATTTTTACAGTTTCTGTTTTTATCGTTTCTTCATTTTCTATTTTCTCCCGTTCCAAATACAATTCTTTTTTTATATATTCAAGATGAAAGCTATCTTCCAATGCTCTTCTATAGATTCCGTATCCAAGCATTACGGCTCTTTGATCTTCATGATCTAGCAATGGAAGAATATACTCTGTCAATTCCTGAAATTTCTGCCGAATATCCTGATCATACCCGGGAAGATAACAAAAATATAATTGTCGCCTTTCCACGTCCACATACATATATTCCGGTTTCAAAATCAATCTGCATGGATTCAGCAAATATTCTGAAATTTCTTCCATTACCTGTACAAATCCACCCAGAATCATCTGCAAATCTTCATAGCCCATCTTTTTCTCTTCATACAGAGTCAGCACTGACTGTTTGGATGTAATATCAAAGCACACCATAAACTGACCATCAACACCTTGTACTCTGCATTTAAGAAACGATGGAATGGTATTTCCTACCAGCATTCTCATTTGATAAGAAGATGTATCCGGTTCTTCATTTTCATATAGCACCAAATAATTCCCATTAATATCCCTTTTATATTCAGATTTCATTTTTCCCTCTTATTTCTCACAGAATCTGCAGCACCTTTTATTTTTCTGATCCAGGATACCGGTTTTATTACTTTTACCTTTCCCTGAACCTGTAAATGATCATTAAATCCTCCATAAACAGAAAACATATCAAGATCATAAATGACACAAATCTGTTTTCCGGCACTAACCTGCACTTTCAGATTTTCACCACCGTAAAAGCCGGCATTCCCAAGTTCTTTTCCTTTTTCCAGCGCTTTTTCACGAACTTTTCCATCTGGCCTGACTGACTCCATGGCTCCGTCAAGCGCAGATTCATATGCAGCTGCTGTAAGCCATGCCCTGTTATGTATATAAAAAAATAAATATAATACTGCCATCAGCACCAATAAGATAACTGGCATCAAAAGCGCTGTTTCTATAGTCAGGCTTCCCTTTTTCAGATCCTTATTCAATAAATCAGTCCTCCAATATACCCTAACAAAAGAAATGGCACAAATGGTACCTCTTTCTTTTTTCCATTTCCAGGAAAAAGCAATAAAATAATCCCACAGAAGCCGCAAAGCAAAAGTCCCAGCAAAAAAGTCGCAAGAAGTTCTTCGAAGGACAAAAATGTCCCCAATGCAAGAAGCAGAAATCCATCTCCCATCCCTACTGCACCATCGGAGATCAGGCTAATGACAATTACCATCATGCCGATGCTGGCGGAAGCAATCCAGCCCATACACAGATTTTTGCAAAAGTAAGCTTTCACAAATCCCAATATTCCAAATATTCCAATGGTTAAAAGTGAAACCTCTTTTTTACAGATATCTGTCCAACTATTAACTCCCAGAAGCATTAGAATGCAAAATTGTTCCATATTTTCTCATCACCTCTTACAATAGCCTTTTTCAGCTACATCTTTTACACGCATGCAGATTTCCCACATCTGACTCTTTTACCAGCCTGATGGATCGTTTCAATCCACTGCAGTTTTTGTGATTATGGTAGCGATTTCCTGTTTTTGTGATATACACTGTATTTCCAGGCTTTTTTCCTTTGCTGCAGCTTTCACAGGCATGATATTTCTCTCCATATTCATTTCTCATGGAAGCAATATTTTCACCCGCAGCTTTGGAAACTGACAGATTCAGATGCCTGCAATCCCATTTTTCGTGATATACAGAACCTGAAGCTGTAACAAATACCATCTTCTCCGGCTTCTCATCACCATCGTTTCCTCCGTCTCCCCGGTCTGCACCAGTCCAGGCATGTACTTTCACCGTATTATGCATCCAGATTGCAGGAAGAGGTATGATTCCACTGACTGGCTCATACTTATAAATATCCGGTAATGTGATATCCTCTGTATTACTTCCACCTGCAGCATAAGCGTACATTCCAGCAGATTTTGCATTTTGACAAAGCCTGCTTAAGTGCTCTGTCTGAATCTTATATACGTCCATAAAGGAAATCATTGATACCACGCTGCAGAAAAACAATGGCAGTACAAATGCCGCTTCAACTGTTAAACTGGCTTTTCTTAACCTTTTTTGTGTTTCTCGCCAAAAGGTGCACAGAGACACTTTGCCGAAAAGGGATCTGCCGTAAACCGGGGATGTTCCGACAGTTTGATTCCCCAGAGAACTATTCCTTCTTGTTCTTCTCTTTTTCAAAAAATATATATCTTTTTTCAATTTTATTTTGATCAATATTTTCATCACCTCTCCGGAAAAGTATCTTTCTGCACCTTTTAGCCCTGACTCTAAAGATAATGATATTCCCGTGTCACTGTAAATATCTTTCTTTTATTTGCTTTCACATCCACAGATGCCTCCAATGCCGTAATACAATGATCCAGTTGAAATTCTTTCCAGTCCTCAGTCTCGCGAAATGAACTTTCGATCATATCCATGCCACCCATAATCTTCTGCCCTTTGGATGAAGTAAGCAAAAAGATCTGTAAATAATCTTCATAAGATAATCCTGCTTCATCATTTTGTCTGTCTGTATCCAGTTTATCTACAAGAGCCGGCATTCCCTGCAAGGACAACTGCCAATTTGAAGGATTTTTCGCAATTGGGACTTTTCCACCTGCAAACAATTCTCTTACATCTAAAATGCTTTCAGCAAAAGCCCAGCACAAAATCAACGCACCTTCAATTGCAACCGCTGCCGGAGGAATGAGAAATCCAGCCGCAATAGCTGCTGCCAGAGCCTGTACCTGCGCCATCATAAGCGAATCAGACAGTATATATGCAGCATTAAGTCCTTCCCGTACAAGTAAAAGTTTTTTTGCAATTGCCTTCAGATTCCCTTTATCACTGTTTTTCTTTCCTATGATGTACTCAATCTGATAGCTCAATCCGCCTTTTCCCGGTTTCATATAATTTCCCAGTTTTTCCATCAGATATTGCTGGTATAAGACCTGTGAAAGAAGTGTCCCATCTGTTTTTACAGTATCTTCCATTGCAAACCCGGTTTCCAGTTTTCTTCCTGACACCAGGTTCTTTTTCTTTACTTTTTTGTCTGAAACTTCTTTTCCTACCGGAAGCACAAGATCCAAAATACTCATCCACCGTATTTTTCTGATTGTCGGAATCGGATTTTCTACTTTAGAAGGTGGATTTTTCTCTTCCTGTACAGAAGGCAGCATCTTCCCATCTGTAAATCCATTCTGATTCTGTGTCTCCTGTTTTTTCTTTTCCTCCAGCAAAGCCTGGCTCTTCTGCGCTGCTGAATCCATTTCACTCTCATAATTTTCAATGGTTCCCTTGTTTTCTATTTCATTACCTCTTCGCTCTGCTTCAATTGACTTTTTCTGTATGCTGCGTATCTTATTCAGAAGAAGTTTTGCTCCATGGCTGCCAAGAGTTTCTTTCATATATTGAACTGCCTGTTGATAGAAAACCTCGCCATCCGAATCTGTCATTAGCAGATAACCGGATATCCCACCTTGCTGTACTGACAATTTCTGACTATTTTGCTTCATCACAGGCTTCATATAAGATTCCAGATTATCATACACGGAAGCCAGATTCATTTCCTTTCCCCCACAAGATCCATCAACTGCAAACAAATCAAAGTCCTTTAAAAAGGACTTATTATATTGTCCAAACAATGAATACAGTCCGATATCCATCCCATTTAATATCTGTGTTCTGGCAGCTGCCATTCTTGCTGACTCGAGTCCTGAGCTCAGAAGGGACAAAATAAGTCCAAGTACCAACGCCATAAAAACTGTAATACTTCCTCTTTTTACCATGGAGCTTCCCTCCTTTTTGATTCATTTCGTTATTTCGGAATCAGTTAAATAGAGTTACTTTGTTTTGTGATTTTTGACAGAATATTCTTCACAAGACTGGTTAACTGGTCCTTAAAAATCATGACCAGCCCAATAAGAACAACAAGAATCAGAATAATTTCCACAACACCTACAGCATCTTCCTCCATAAAAAATTCTCTTGTCAGTCTGCGCAATTCCCTCATACTCTTCACCTCCCTCTGCCTGATAAATTTCCGTTGGTATCCCTGCTGTATTTATTCTCTACTCCTACCTCAGGAATTCCTTCAGATCGGATTTATCCATAAAAGGACAGACAGGCCGGAAGCATAACAATTGCCATTACTACTCCCAGCATAAGCACCATTGGCACCAACAGCTTCGTAGTTGCCGCTTCCCCAAGAACTTTTGCTTTTCTTTTCCTGTCATCCCAGGCCTCCACAGATTCTTTTTCCAGCATTTCTCCCATATGACTGCTTCCTTTCTGGAGATTCTGAATCAAAAGTGTGGCAAATGTTTTATATTTCACATGACCGCATCGCTCGCCAAAACGTCTGTACGCTTCCAGTTCAGAAATTCCACTTTCCATTTCATAACACGTGGTAACAATTTCTTCATATGCAATACGCTTCACATTTTTTCTTTTATAATCCATAGCCATTTTGCGAAAAGCGTTTCGAACAGTCATCCCAGCCTGTACTAGCAATGTAAATTTCATGATCAGTCCCGGATAGTCCATCATTAATTCTTCATATCGTTTTGCCCTGATTTTTTGTTCCTCACGAGCAGTTATAACAATCATCACAAAAGCTGCTGCAACTGTCATCGCTGTCAGAAGATTTCCTGTATTGTCATAGGGTGTTTTCCATTCCAATTTTTTTTCATCCCAATGCTCTGGAAGATAGTAATAATCCGAATTTTCCTGTTCACTGTTATAGCTTTCCACATACTCTAAAAGCATTTGTTCCTTATTTTTATTTTCAGTCAGTTCTTCCTGTTCCCCGGCATCTTCCTTTTCCAGTTCTTTTTCCGGGATATGCAGATATATGCTGCCTGTTTCTTCTCCTTCCACGGATACCGTAAATCTTTCTTCATAAGGTTCTTCCTCCTTTTTCAATTGATAATTAGCTTTCAATGTCTGACCACCGCCTTTGGTATATGTAAATAACATTCCAATCAGATTTCCAGCCATGACAACTGCAAGAAATATTTTTCGTCCTTTCGGCGTACCAATCTTTTCCACCCGGATCCATCCTGAAATACTTCCGGCAGTCAAAATAAAAACCATAACAAAAATGACAATATGGAGCCACATTCGCTACACCTCAATTTCCACAATTCTTTTTCCCATCCAGTATGCTGTTCCATATACTCCAAGACAAACTGTCATAGCACAGATTCCAAAGGGATTTCCGTAAAGCATGTCCAAAAATCCAGGAGATGCCAGCTGTAGATAGAGAATGATCCCGGCAGGCATAATACTCATGATCATCTGTTCTGATTTTTTCGCCGCCAGAGTAGCTTCAATTTCTTTTTTTACATCAATCTTATCTCCCAGCATTCTTGCAACCTTCTGTATCACATTTCCAAGATCACCACCGCTTCGTTTCGCGGTATACAAAACAGATGCAAAGTTTTCAATATCCTCGACTCCACATCTTTTTCCCAAATCCAGAAATAATTCTTCTACCGGCACGCTCACTTTCTGCTGCGTTTCTATATATCGGAACTCAGCTACAATATCTTCATTTTTTGTATATAACTGCTCCAGATCACGGACACAGGCTGAAACCGCATTTTCAACCGAGTACCCCGCCTGAACAGCTACACTCATTGAATTCAATGCATCCCGAAACTGATAATTAAGATGTCTTTTCCGTTCTTTAATCAGCTGTTTCTTTTTCCACTTCATAAAAAACACCGGAAACGGAAGCATGAGCGGAATCACCCAAAACGTTTTATAAAACAGGTAATCCACAGCACCACACAACACAGTGCATTGCGCAATATATCTTACAATTTCTTTTACCGAATAATGATATTGTTCATAATCAGGATTTCTGCCATTCATAGTTTTACCCCCGCCCGTTCCAGTTTTTCCCTATGCATGAGAGGAGCCATCTGCATCAGCCCCTGTCCTTCCTGCCACTGATACAGCGGCTGAATTTTAATTTCACCATCCTCGTATCCACATATCTCTGAAACCTCCAGAAGCTTTCTGGACTTATCCCGCATACGTCCGAGATGGATAAGAATATCTACTCCCGAAGCAATCTGTCTGCGCACCGCCGCAAGCGGCAGATCCAGTTCTGACATCAATGTCATGATTTCCAATCTGCCCAGCATATCACGACAGCTGTTTGCATGTGCAGTTCCAAGGCTTCCTTCGTGACCTGTATTCAGTGCCTGCAGCATGTCCATTGCCTCACCGCCACGCACTTCCCCGACAATGATCCGCGATGGTCTCATTCGAAGTGCTGTTCGAATAAGATCTCTGATACTTACAGGCGGTGCCCCATTCACAGTAGCAGGTCTTGCTTCCAGGCGCACAAGGTTTGCGATTCCCTGAATTTTCAACTCTGCACTGTCTTCAATTGTAATAATCCGCTCATCCTTAGGTATGTATTCGGACAATGCTCCAAGAAAAGTAGTCTTCCCACACCCTGTCCCTCCGCCAATTACAATGGAATATCTTGCCTCTACCAGTTTTTCCAGAAACTGCGCACATTCTGCCGTTATGCTTCCTAATTCAACAAGCTTGTCCATTGTGATCGGTTTGTCCGGAAAACGCCTGATCGTCAGAATAGGACCATTAAGAGCTACCGGAGCAGCAACCACATTTACTCTGGAACCATTTTCCAGTCTGGCATCCACAATCGGACTGGATTCATTTACAATTCGATTGCATTTTCCTACAATCTGCTGAATTACATCCTCCAGTTTTTCCTGATCGGTAAAAGCCTTCTGCCACTTTATCAGTTTTCCCTTTCGTTCTATAAATATAGAATCCGGACCATTTACCATTATTTCTGTTACTGTTTCGTCCTCAATCAGTTCCTGCAGCACATCCAGCTTTCGCACAGAATAAAATAATTCCTGGCGGAGCTGAACCTTTTCTTTCAGACTTACGCCTGAATCACGCAAGGTATTTACAATGAGCTCATCAATAGTTTCCAAAATTTCCTGATCGGTAAGCTCTCTGTAAACATCCAGCTTTTCCATAAGCATTTTTCTAAGTTTACGAAATATCTCCTGGCTCATTCCTTTTCCTTTCTCAAAACCTCTCTCACGTAATCTCCAAGTTCGCTCCATAAAAGTCCCTCGATATAATTTTCCGGAGCTGTATTTCCCCCATGAAATGGCGGGTGTACTTTCGTAGTTCTGGTAAGAATCTGCGGATAATCCCAGATTCTTACCAGATTTTCAAACTGGGAAATTTTCGAAACCGATACTATATCGGACAACACAGGCATATAAATTCTCTGACACATATCCAACATTTGGAAAATTCCATCTATTGCCCCTCCCATGTCCAGAATCACTATCTCATAATTACTGTGAAGTATAATTTCCTGTAACAGTTTTTCCCAGTCTTCCCATCCAGTTCCCCGTATATCTTCCGGCGTGCGCACAGGAGGAATATAATCCAGATTATTAACAGTCTGTATCATGCCGTTCATCTTATAGATCAGATTTCCGTTTTCCTGACGTACGAAATAAAGAAGATCACTTAAATTCTGCGCGAAGCCCTTTCCCATCATCTCTTCGAATCCGGAATATCCCTCCAGATTAAGGTACAGTACAGCCCGGTCTCTTGCCAGGATCTGCCCCAGGGTAAGAGCAAATGATGTTTTCAGGCATCGTCCTAAAGGAGAATATACTGCATATATCTCTGTATTCTTTTTCAGTACAGGAAAAACAGCCGGTGCTACCGCTTTCTCAGCACCATAGCATGCCATTACTTCCCGAACTACATCTGAGGATGCCTGATATTTATAAACACTGGGATATCGATCCAGTTCCGGAGGGTGCACTCCTTCCGAAAGTATAACAATTTTACCAATTTTCAATTCCTGTACCTGTCGGCACATGGCCTTCTGAGAAATCAACAGCAACTCAATTCGATTGATTTTCCCATAGGCAATCAGACTCTCCACATTTGTAAATGCCTGAATTTCAAATGGAATATTTTTCTTATGATTAAGATAATCCATGAAATTCAGAGCATAATCCACCTCCAGATCACAGACTGCAAAAATATTCTTCAATAGACACCTCCTGCATAAAGCAATACACTCAGAAATATAGGAACTGTAAAATGAAAATTTTCCAGCGGCATACCGCTTTTGTAATAAGTTTCTCTTTTTCCCGTTTTGAAATAAGCATGAAGGTAATGTAGTAAATATAGGATTCGCTGGCAGACAATGCCACTTGAAATCATAATAGCTGCTGATATAACAGCTCCAATCAGAAAGGAATAGAAAATACAGTTAAGAGTTTTTACAGGTCCTATCAAACTTCCTATGACGCACAATAGCTTGATATCCCCAGCACCAAGCATTCTGAATGCAAACAAGATCCCCAGAAGTAATGCCGGCAATAGCAGCCCAAAGCCCCAGCTTTCAAGACCGCTCATATTCTTTTCCCATATTTGTGTAAACAGACTGATCAACGTACAAAACAGCAGCCAGCCATTGTCCACCTTCGTCCTCTGAATATCCATCAGGACGGCGCATCCTGCTACTACAGCAGGAAATGTTCTGTAAAAAGGCATAAACAGCCCCCTTCTTTAATATTATGTTTATTCGCAACAGGAGGGTATCTTAAGTATTTTGTACAGAAAAGTTCTATATTTTATCTCTCGTAGAATAGGGAATAGTCAATCCGAAAGGATGACTCTCGATACCAGATGACTTCTGGTGAGTCTTATTATAGAGTCTCTCTTTCCATTTGTCCAGTCCTTTTTATCAAAATTTTCAAAAAAACTATAAACTGTTTTCCAAAAAGAGTATAATAAATATTATCGAAATTTTATTGCATCATACACTCTTAATATCGGAGGTGAATTATGACAATATTAACATGTCTGGGTGACAGCATTACTGACTGTGATCATTGCTTTACTGCTGATTTTCTTGGAAATGGTTACGTGCAAATACTCTCAAAACGTTTTGATGCAGAAGGGATCTCCTGCCAGGTACGGAACTGTGGTACAGATGGATTTACTGTAAACAGACTGTTGCAGCGGATACAGGGAAGTGAAATTCTTGCCGGAAATATTATAACAATTTTGATTGGAATAAATGATATCGGAATGATTGCAGATACATACCGGACACCTGATCAGCAGCATAAAATGCTGATTTCATTTTGCGAACACTATACAAATCTTTTAACAATATTAACAAAATCAACTTCTGCTATCATTATAATGGAACCATTTCTTTTTCCCTGGCCTTCTTTCTATGAAGGATGGCTTCCATTTCTTTCTGATATGCAGAAAATGATCAGAGAACTGGCGGTGGATTTTCAATTACCCTACCTTTCTTTGCATCACGAATTAAACGAAGCAGCACGCTGTTATGGATATTCTGCGATCACAACGGATGGAATTCATCTTACAAGACAAGGACAGAAGATGATTGCAGACAAACTATATGGTTGCATCATGCAAAACAATTATGTATAATTATCGTAAATTTTAAAGCAAAAGAAGGTTTTTCAATGGATAAAATAATTAAAGAAATCGAAGATATGTCATTAAATGCCTGGCCATCCCATAAAATGGAGCTTTATGATGGGTGGATCCTCCGTTTTTCTTATTTTTATACTCACAGAACAAACAGCGTAGAACAATTTGGGACCTCTACTCTTTCCTGGAGAGAAAAAGTTTCTTTTTGCGAGGCAGAATATGCACGCCTTAACAGTCCGACTATTTTTAAGATCAGTCCTCTGGTTTCTCCTGACTTTGATTATCTTTTGGAAAACCGTGGCTACGAAATTCAACATACAACTAATGTTATGGCAGCTTCTTTGGACGGAACAAACCTTTCAGCTCCCTGTGATCTGGTAACGCTCACAGATACCATCCCTGACATCTGGATTGAAAGTCTTTTCGACCTGAAGGGTACCAACAATCCGATTCACCGTGCAGTAGTACCTTCCATGTATCATGCCATTGTCAAAAATACTATATGTGCCGCTATCTGGAATAATGGAAAAATTATTGCAACAGGTCTTGGAATACTGGATCGCAATTATATTGGTTTATACGCCATTCATGTTCATGAAGATTTTCGTCACAAAGGATATGCCCGTCAGATTTGCACTGCCCTTCTGAAAGAGGGCAAAAAGAAAGGAGCTGCCAAAGCCTATCTGCAAGTAGTCGAGGGAAACACACCTGCACGTAATCTATATGAGTCACTTGGCCTTCATTACCTTTATACTTACTGGTTCCGGGTTCAGTCACCTGAAAATTGATAAAAGATGCAAAAAGACTGTGAGATCCGTTTGTAAAGAACAAACGATTCACAGTCTTTTCATTGGGGAATCATATTCTGTAGATCAATAAAACACGTCTGACCCATTTAACTATTTACGTTTCTATGTATGAGTTTCTATGTATAAGTTTCTCTTTATACAGTCTTTTTCTCCAACTGTGTCGGTCTCACATTTTCTACAACCAAACTTGTAAGAGGACTGAAATAAAGAAGGCTTGTAAGCACACAATAAATTGGAGTCATAATTGCAAACTGTACAAGACGTCCCGGCATAATTGCATAGAAATTTGCTCCAATCATTACCAGTCCTGCAGTCGTAAATCCAAGAGTACCAACCACACCGGAAATCACAATTGCAATGCACATAATTGCTGTTTTTACTTTTCTGCTCTTCTCTGCCATTAACTTACCTGCAAATCCGGCAAACACTCCCCAGATTATCGCAGATAATGTAATAAGCGGATTGATACCGTATCCTTTCATAAAACATCCAATGATATCGGCAACAGCGCCTTCTACGCCACCAGCCACAGGTCCCATCCAAAGACCAGCCAGTACAGTGGCAATAGTTCCAAGTGTAATACGATATACACCAAGATCGATTACCAGCACACGAGATAATACAAGCTGGATTGCAACCAGCAGTGCCAGAAATACCAGAGTCTTAACATTCCATGTCTGTTTGTTTTTTTGCATAAAAAAAACACCTCCATAATGATTAAAATACCAGAGTAGTTACCATAAATAATAATCCCTCCACATTATGAGATGTTCTCACATGTAGCAACGGGTGCGGAAAATATATCGTAAGCAATCCTGTTGCTTTTCGTTTCACGGCGACTCCCCAGCCAATGAACACTTGACGCATAAATTCCTACTTCGCTATTATTTATTTAAACTGATTATAGCATAAAATGTAGAAATTTCAATATGTATTTGTTATAATATTCACAGTAATATGCGTTCACATGATCTTCCGTCCGCTTGTATTTTCATGCAATAATTAAAATAGCAGTAAGTTGTGTATACTCTTTACATTTTAGCATACTCTAAGAATATCTCCCCTTATATGGGGCTATATTTTATAAAAGGAGTATCCATATGAGTATAAAAACAGAAAAGCCTATAACAAACGAGAAGCCATCATTTCCGCAGAATCCCTATAATGTTTTTTATGATAATTACCTGAACACTAATGCTGCAACGGAATGTACAGGGCTCGGCTATCGTATGCCGTATAATCTTGAGGAATGGGACGCATGCCGACAGGTTTTTGATTTTCTTCCTGTACCATTTCTGAATTCGGAGGATATAAAATAATAATGAAGAAATTCACAAAGCTTTTTCTTAGTTCCTGTGTACTGCTCTCTCTGTCAGGATGTACTGCCGGAGATCTGATTTCCAGCTATACATCCTCTCAGCCAGACTCCACTGCTAAGCAGGAAACTTCTGATACGCCAAAACAACGTGTTTATATGGATGAAATCAAGGGTACTCTTCTGGACTTCACAGGTGCCACACTTACCATGACAAGTCATGAGCAAACCTATGTTTTCGATCTGTCTAAGGCAACACTGGAATGCGAAGATGGTATGATTACCGGTGATGAAATCAGTGTTATCTATGAAGGCCAGTTTTCAAACGCCGATACCAGCTCTGTAAAAGCCTTAAAGGTAGTAGATGATTTTCATAAAAAAAATCAACTGAAAGTGCGAAAAGCTTATGGAGAAATCCAGAGTCTGACGCCAAACACCATAACAATCAAAAATAAGAAGGGCAAAACAGCGACCTACCCAATTACAGGAACCGAGCAGTACTATCAGAACGGTATCCATACCGGAATGTGGGTATATATCCATTTTAAGGGAAAATTTTCTTCCAGTCAGGATGGACAGAGTTCCTCTCTTAACGCCAGCCATCTGAAAGTACTTAGTGTTTCTGATATTGATCCGTTGACACTGCCTGAACCAACGCCAACCCCAGAGCTCTCTTCAGATTCAGCTGATGAGTCAGAAAAAGAACAGCAGCTGCATGCAGTTATTCAGAATATTTCTTCGAATATTCTGACTGTCAAGCCATCCGGATCTGATGATTCCCAGTCAATACTGAATATAGATCTTTCACAAATTCCCTCTTACTTCAAGGGGGGAACTGCTCCTGGCTCCTATGTAACCATAAATTACAAAGGACAGTATCAGGAAAATTCACTGGATGGTATTACTGTTACATCGGTAACCGGCGATGATCCTGATTCTCTTGCTACCCGCAATCTTACCTACACCGTCAGCGGTTTAATTATTGGACACACAGCCAATACAGTCACGATCCAGACCGGAGACGGTGCTGTGATCACCTGTTTCACAGAAGGAGCGAGAGATACCTCAACCAGCAGCATGGAATCCGGCGCCAGTATTTGCATTACCTTTGATCCTACAAAGTCGAAAGAATCCAATATTTATACATCTATCAAGATTCAGGACGCTTAAAAGTGTCCTGAATCTTTTTTTCACCTGCTTTCAACCAGGAAATCACGTCTTTTGATTCCCCAAGAATGTCTGTAACAGCCTGATACTCATTCAACAATCCGATGCCGTGGGGAACCATATATGCACCGGCATCACTGCCAAGAGCTACCTTTGCTTTATAATTCCATGCCATTCTGAGATTTCTTTCTGAAATCTCTATAATTGGTTTAAGAACCTGTTCCTCATATCTTCCACAGTCCCAAAGATTACGTATGGTCACAAGAGTAGGAACCCATACTGTATCGCTTTCGGCCAGCATTTCAATTGTTTCTTTATCCATATAATTTCCATGCTCCAAGGAATCCACATCGGCCTCCACTGCTGCCTGCACGCCATAAATTCCATTCGTATGGCTCATAACCGCAAAACCTTCCTCATGAGCAATATGTACCATTTCACGAACTTCTTCTTTGTTCAAAGGATTCCCGGTAACCTGTCCATGATTATTAAAATCCAAAAGACCTGTTGTCATGATCTTAATAAAATCTGCGCCCTGTTTTTTTGCTTCTTTAACCAGCGCGTAATATTCTTTCATATTATCAAACCCTTTTCCCACAATAGCCCCGTAATGACCATTTTTATGAATGGCAAAAATCGGAGTCCGATAATCAATTCCATATTCTGCTGCCAGGTCTTTTGCTCTTTTGGACACCCCCAGAGCATCCCCACCATCTCTCAAAAATGTAATTCCCAACTTCTGGTACGCCTTCAGATGTTCCCGTATTGACTGATCATCTATCTGTTCTTTATGAATGGCAATGGCTTTCCTGTAATTCAGACCATCCATGATTATATGTGCGTGACATTCCCCGAATATTTCTCTCATATTTTATTATTTCCTCAAATTATAACCATACTTTCACTGTCAGTCAGATATGTACAATTCCTTTCACTACTTGCCTGTTTCTATGTTGTAATTTACTGTTTACAGAAAAAGCCACGAATTTCTTGCTCAGTTGCCTGTACGGAACCCTGTACAAAGAACGGCTTACCACCGCCTCTTCCGTTAAGTGCAGCGTTCATTGCTTTGGTAAATTCACGTAAATCCCCATCTCGTTCGCCTATTGCATACTTATAACTTCCATCTGCATTTTTAGAAAATACAGCGCAGCGTCCCAGACAAACCTGCAGCACTGCATCTGTAAGCTTCTGTACACTTCCTGCTTCCATTCCATTCTGGAATAAAAGTACATTCTCTTTGCCTTTCCATTTGGCAGCTTCATTTGCAATAAAATCTTCTTCCATTGCAAGCACTCTTCCCTTTAAAACAAAGTTCTCATCCTGAAGCCGCTCTACTGCTGCTGCAGTATTAGATGCTTTCGCAGAAAGTTTAACTGAAATCTGCCGATTTTGTTCATTTACCATATTCAAATAGTCCAGCACTCTTTTTCCAGACAACATTTCTATGCGAACGCCTTCTCGAAATTTCACTACTGAAAGTAATTTCACCATTCCAATTTCACCGGTACGTGTTACATGAATTCCACAACATGCACAGGTATCTGCTCCTGGAAATCGTACAATGCGTACCCAGCCAGAAAGCTCTTTTTTGCTTCTATACTCAAGAGTCTTTAATTCCTCTTCTGTAGGATAAAATATCTCAACCTGATGATCTGCCCAAATTATCTGATTGGCCTTTGCTTCAATCTCAGCCATTTGAGTTTCATCTAACATTCCACTGAAATCAATTGTAATTACATCACTCCCCATGTGAAAGCCCACATTGTCATATCCAAATGCTTCATGGACAAGTCCACTCACAATATGTTCGCCTGAATGCTGCTGCATAAGGTCAAATCTTCTGTTCCAGTCAATTATTCCAGTCACTTCAGCTCCGGTTTCCAGCCTACCATCTGTATAATGGATCAGTTCTCCATTCTTTTCATGGACTTCCTTTACATTTACACCTCCCAATATACCGGTATCGTAAGGCTGTCCACCACCTTCCGGATAAAACGCTGTCTGATCAAGAATTATTTCATAGCCCTTTTTACCTTCACGACATTCCAGAACTCTGGCTGTAAATTCTTTTTTATATGCATCTTCATAGTATAATTTCTTTGTTTCGTACATATATACCCCTTCTTTCACTTAACTCTGTAAAAATATCCTTTTAAGAATTGATTATAATCTATTTGTTCCGCTCCTACAATTGCTAAACCTTTACTTTATAAAAATAATTTTTTATGATTTTTTGAAGTACTTTTTTGCACAGCCGCGTTATAATAAATGAACGGACAGGAAAGGAGCTGATAACATTTCACAGGAACAATATCTGGAATATTTAATTGATCAATACCAAAACCTCATATATTCCATTTGTCTGAAATCTGTAGGTAATCCTTTCGATGCAGAAGACCTTACGCAGGAGGTATTTCTGTCCGCCTATAAAAATCTTGTTCGATTTGATGGAATGTATGAAAAAGCCTGGCTTAGTAAAATTGCAGTACATAAATGTCTGGATTTCCTTAAAGCAGCAGGACGCCGCTCTATTCCGACAGAAGATGTATACTTTTCTCAGCTCCCTGATCTGGAAACTCATTCCTCACCGGAGGAACAATACCTGCAATCTGATTCAAGTCAACAGGTTTTTCAATTATGCAGCAGTCTGAAAAGTCCTTATCGCGAAATTGCCATTGCACATTTCTGTAAACAAATGTCCGTAACAGAAATAGCTCAAAAAGAAGGCAAAAATCCAAAAACAATTCAGACACAATTATACCGTGCAAAGGGTATGTTAAAAAAAATGTTAACAGAAAGGAGCGATTGAATGCATATCAATAATAATAACTTAACCAATTTTCAGACTGAAAAAATGACTACAGATGAACTTATTGTTTTTCTTGAGCATCTGGATACCTGCGATTACTGCCTGGAGCAATTGATAAACAATCAGAACAGCTTCCAGACTGCCGCTCCTGCTTATATGAAAGAAACAATAATGAATCGAGCCAGAGATACCGATACTCAGGTTCAGAAAACTGCTGTAAATGCAACTCATCAAATACATCTTTTCTATGAGGGGCTTCGCACTGTAGTTGGAGTTGTACTGGCACTGATTATGTTGTTCAGTCTGGGACAGATAAACTGTTTCTCTCCACAATATCTGCAATCCCCCTCGCAATCTGCAAAGGAACGACTGGAAGCTCAAACTTCCTTCCATAATTTTTCAGATGGAATCACAGATAGTTTCTCAGGCGGTTCAAAAAAGATTGTTGACTATATTAATTCTATTTCTAATACTATAGCAAACGGAGGTAATTAGTATGCAAAAACAAAAAAGAGGATTTCTACTGTTTATCTGCTCCCTGATTCCGGGAGCCGGAGAAATGTATATGGGCTTCTTCAAACAGGGAATCAGCATCATGACACTTTTCTGGGCCATTATTGCAATCGCCGGAGGACTGAATATTGCCTCTCTGGTTATCCTTCTTCCTATAATATGGTTTTACAGCTTCTTCCATGTGCACAATCTGAAGGAAATGCCGGAAGAAGAATTCTATGCTTTAGAAGACAACTATATTCTTCATCTTGATCGTGTCTTTCAAAATACGGAAAAAATCACACAAAGGCAACAAAAAATTGCAGCTGTTATTCTGATTATTTTCGGAATTGCAATGCTCTGGAACAGCTTACGCGACATGTTGTTCTGGATTCTTCCAGACGCTCAGGTTTATATCATACAGGATATTATGTATCAGCTTCCATCGGTTATCATTGGCATTCTGATCATAGTTGCCGGGTATCAGATTCTTACCGGAAAGATTAAAACGCTCTCTTCGGAAGCGGTGCCAGATAATCCCAAAAGAATGCAGGAGCATCCCTGGCAGAAAAAGCCGCTGCATCAATCTGACAACAACCATGCAGCCAAAACGAACATAAATTACGATTCTGTTGCGGAGCCCTTACCAGCACCTGCCGCAAATTCTGCAACAGAATCCACTACAGATTCTGATACAGATTCTGCTGTAGATTCTGAAGCGGCTCCTGATAATAATTCAGTTCAATAGCTGCAGATAATATTACCGCCGATAAAGTTTACTTCATCGGCGGTATTTTTATTGAAATTTCTCCAAAAGACAGCTTGTTTTCAGTTCCGTCAGACTCCTGCACCAGTAATTTTCCATCTGGACAGATTGATAATGCTTTGGCTTCTCTGCTGTTTTTATTATCTATAATTGTAATCTCATTTCCAGGAACAATATTATGTTCCACATATTCCTCTGACAACTTCAGTTCTCTTGTTTCTTCCAGTAAATAATTCACAATCCGGGCAGTCAGCTGATTCCTGTCTGCTGCATTTGCGGACTGCGAATCCTCATAGATTCCCCCTGCTATCTCCTGAAGTTCTTCTGGAAATTTCTTAGATTCCACATACAAGTTCAGTCCAATTCCAACAATTGCAAATTCAATATTCCCACTCTCAAAATCAGTTACTGCTTCCGTAAGAATCCCACAAACTTTCCGACCATCTTTATAAAGATCATTTACCCACTTTATCCCAAGCTCTACTTTGCATACTTCCTTCACAGCCTTATAAACTGCAGTGGCTGCTGCGGTAGTGATTAAAAGGCTGCCTTCCAGCGTGCCTTGAGGTTCCAGAATCACACTAAGATAAATGCCACTGTCTTTAGGAGAATAGAACTCTCTTCCTCTTCTTCCTCTTCCAGCAGTCTGCTCCATGGCAACAACAAATGAACCATGTCCTGCCTGCCCACTCACAGCCATTTGCCTTGCCTCCAGATTCGTGGAGCTTATCTTGTCAAATATTCTTATTTCCACCTGAGAATGCTCTAAAAAAAGTCGAATTCCTTCTGCCGAAACCAGATTGCTCTCCCTTGCGAGCATATACCCTTTATTGGGTCCAGCCTCAATGAGATAGCCCTCCTGTCTCAGACTGTTTACAGCTTTCCATACTGCAGCACGTGTACATGAAAGTGCTCTTCCAATATCCTCACCGGATAACGTCTCACCTTTATGCTGCTCTAACAACTCCAAAAGTCTGGATTTAACAGTCATACTCTCATCCTTCATAATTTTCCAGGGCTTTTTTCAAAAAATCCCGGTATTCTTTCCGTACATTCTCCGGTGAGAGCACTTTGATGCCGTTTCCAAGAGCTGCCAGCCAACCATAAAACTGGGGGCTTACATTCACCTGTACTCTGGTAACAGAGTGATCATTGTCCTTCGACACGATCATAAGATCCCGTCCGAAACGGTCTATCATTACTCCAACAAGGTAATTCTTAAACTCCAGGCTGATTTTCTCTTCTCTTCCACCGAACATTCCAAAAGTGCCGGAAACAAATCCTGAACCATCGAACCTTTCAAAAAGTTCTGCACCGTTTCTGTTTTCTTTCTCAGTAACGATCTTCAGCATTTTATCCACACGGTAATGCTTCACAATACCACTTTCCTCATCAACTCCTACCAGATAATAATTTTCATCCTGCCATATCATCTGCCATGGACTGATTCGATAACGCTCTCCGTTCTTTTTCAGATGCAGTTCCTTGGATACAGTCCATTCTGTATACTGGAAACTGATCTGCCGGTTCTGTGAGATTGCTCTGTGAATCTCATCTACACTGTAGTAAATGCTCTCGTTGGTATTCTTCACCTGATCCTGTACGATCACCTGTCGCTGCAGTTCCCTGGCCTGATAACTACTGGTAAGATGCTCCAGTTTATGAATCAATTGACGTGATTTCCCACTAGTCAGAAACCTGGAAGACTGAACTGCATCCACCAGCACTTTAAGCTCTGCAAGCTCAAAATCACGGCTCGCCAGATAAAAGCCAGCCGGTCTCTCTCTGCGATTCATAATATCCATTCCGAACACACGCAAAGTCTCTATATCATCATATATAGTCTTTCGCTCAGCATGAATCCCAAAGCCTTCCAGATAGGAAATCAGTTCTTTTACACTCATAGGGTGTGTCTCATCTGTTTTCTCAGAAAAGACACGCATAAGATATAGAATTTTCAGTTTCTGCTGGAACGATTTCGGCATATCCTTACTCCTACTTATCTGTCAATACTGCTACGACTCCTGAATATAATACCATAAAAGCGAATAGCAAGGCAATAATATCCCCACCATGAAAATCATAATTAAATATCATGGCTCCCCCTATCATAATCTCCAATGTAATAAAAAGCCCTATCAGCATCGCCATGCTTCCTGAAAACTTCTTCTCATGTTTCTCTCGTGCATCTTCTATATAACCGCCTGCAAGAGCAGCCTTTCTGCTATTAATATTTCTGCCTGTATTCCACATAATATTTCCTCCATTCTCCCCTGCCACTCTGTTGTTTGTCCAGAAAATATCGAACGTATTTTCCGAACATATTTTCTTGTATGAGATTAGTCTATCATACAATCAGTCCTATAAAACGGTACAGACTACCATTTATTCGAATATTTGTTCGTGTTTTTGTATAAAAAATATCCGCCAATACTTTTCAAAAGTATCCGCGGACGTTTTTCTTTCTGGATCTTTTATATGATCCACAATATTTCATTTTACATAAATCCGGCAAACACAGAAGCTGTAATAACAGTCAGAAGTCCGGCAACAGCAATCGCAAGACTGCTCATAGCACCTTCTACCGGTCCCATTTCCATAGCCTTGGCAGTTCCAATAGCGTGTGCTGAAGTTCCAAGAGCCAGCCCTTTTGCAATAGGCTCCTCAATTTTCGCAATTTTACATACCGCTTCCGCAATCACGTTTCCTAACACACCAGTAATGATAATGACTGCGACTGTGATCGTCACAAGTCCACCCAGTTCCTCTGATACTCCCATTCCAATAGCCGTTGTGATAGACTTTGGAAGCAGGGTGACATATTCCGCATGGGAAAGTCCAAATAATTTTGCAAAGACGAACACACTTACCATACTCGCAAGTACACCGGAAACAATCCCTATAATGACAGCTTTCAGATTTTTGCGCAGCAGGGTAAGCTGCCTGTAAAGAGGTACTGCAAGACATACCGTAGCCGGAGTAAGAAGATAACTGATATACTGACCGCCGGCATTATAAGTCTTATAATCTACCTGCATAAGCTGAAGCACTCCCATTACACATAAGATTGCAATTAAAAGCGGATTAAACAATGCCATTTTAAATTTTTTCTTCAGCAAAAGTCCGATTTCATATCCAACAAGGCTTAATGCAGCTCCAAAAAACAGGGAATTTTCAATAAAAGATATCATTTTTTATTTTCCCCCTTATTTTTTCTGAGCACAAACTGTGTACTGCGTCCTGTAACCACCATTACAATAACCGTAGTCAAAATTGTAATAATCACAACAGGAAACAAGATTGACTGTAAATCGCCCCATGCTTCCAAAAGTCCCACACCGGCAGGTACAAACATAACCGGCATAATTTCGACCAGAAAATCAGCCGCATCCTCTACCTGCTCAATCTTCAGAATGCCGCTTGTAAGTGCTCCCAGCATCAGTACAAGACCATATACACTGGCAGGTACCGGAAGGGGGAGAAAAATATGCAGTCCTTCCCCTAATGCTGACACCAGCAAAATAATACAAAATTGCCTCAGATACTTCACTTTCTGTCTTCCTCCTCGCTGTCTCCACAAAGAAGTTCATTTGCAATTTCCAGATATGGCTGAAGCTCTTCCAGAGTAGCTCTTCCATTCCGTTTCATCTTTGTAACCCCTGCATACTGTGCAGGGATGGATCTTGTCAGATTTCCGTCTCCGTAGATTTTTACCATATCTCCATTTTCCAAAGTATCCCCGGCAATTAATTTATCATTTCTGTTATAAATCCCTGCTTTAGGAATATCCGCCTTGAAAACTGTTTTTTTGTCCATATCTACGAACACCATTTCCTTCAATACATCTCCGGTTTCCACGTAAACAGCCCTTATGGCTTCTTTTTCCAGACGTGCTTCCTCCTGCCTGTCTTTCTCAGCCTGTCTGGCAACCAGATTCCAGAATGAACCGCCCACCACAACAAAGAGTACCAGAAGAATGACAATTCCTACAATGAATTTCACATCAAATTCTCTTTTTTCCACTGCAAATCCTCATTTCTTTTATGGCTTTTTCTTCTGCCTCATTATACCTTATCTTGTTAAAAATGCAATGTTATCTTTTGACAATTCTGCAAAGCGTTTTTCTGATTTTTTCTACAATTTTAAAACACAATCCGCTCCACCCTTACACTATTTTTCTCCAAAATCATAACTGCCATGGTCACATCACCGCCAAAACGGCTTCTGCCGCAGCTTCCCGGATTTAACCACAACCTTCCGTCAATTTCTTTTGCGAAGTACTGGTGACTGTGTCCAAAAATCACCACCTGGGTATCACCCAGTTCCCAGGCAACCTCTCTTTTATCATGAACCATGAAAAACTTCACATTTCCTACTGTAAAATTCAGGCTTTTTCTCAGATTCCGTGCCCAGTCTCCATCATTGTTCCCCCGTACAACATATAATGCACCAAATGTTCTCAAAACATCCAGAATTTCCGGACGATCCACATCTCCTGCATGAAAAATACAATCACAGGTTTTCAATATTTCTGTAACTTCTTCCCGAAGAAGGCCATGCGTGTCTGAAATAATACCGATTTTTATCTTCTTAAATGAATCAGAACAAGCAGATTTTTCCATATTCTCCGTCAAATCCAGGCTTACAGATAACTTCTTTTTTTCGCAGTTTTTCAATGCCATATGCCAGCTTTTGTCCCCCTTCTTTCTCTATATCTTCGATTGGAATTTCTCTTAAGATCTGGAATTCATTTCCAAGCCTTTGTAACATTTTCTCATACTCACTGAGAACAGTTTTGGTAGTTATACCTTTTTTCAAACAGGCTGAAATCACCTCCAAAAGAGGCACTATACTCTCAAACGGTCTGGCATTTTTCTTCCTAAAACCATTTCCCCGGTCTGCCAGATCCAGAATTCTATGATCCACTCCCATGGTCAGTTTTTTCCCACAGACAGGACATTTTCCCTGATATTTTTCTGCCTCCTCAGGACTTAAACAAATATGACACTTTCGATGTCCATCATAGTGATATTTTCCCTCTTCTGGAAAGAATTCCAAGGTTCCCACAAGTCCTTTTCCATATTGAATGGCATTGTAAATACCCTGATAAGACAAATCAATATCCAGAAGATTAGCTTCTCTTCCCAGTTTAGATGGGGAGTGGGCGTCTGAATTCGAAATCAGCTGAAATCCATCCAGAGCTGATAATCTCCAGTTCATAGGAGGATCAGAGGAAAGACCGGTTTCCACAGCATGGACATATGGTGTAAGATCTTCAAAGCATTCTTCCATTGTATCAAATCCGGAAGCAGCACCGAATAAACCGAAATGCGGTGTCCAGATATGTGCTGGGATCAATATTCCGTCAGCACAGTTTTCCAGCAAAATCCCAAGAAGATCATGGCAGTCAAGCCCAAGGATTGGTCTTCCGTCTGAGTGGATATTTCCAATTTTCTCCAGTCTTTCAGCTATCTGATCTGCCGCCTCAAATCCCGGTAAAAGAAGCACGTTATGCACCTTCCTGCACTTTCCGTTCTTCTTATAAATAGAACTGATTTCTCCTGTAATGACAAATCTTGGAGACTGTCCTGGAAGCAGTTTTGCCTCTTCCAGAACGTATTCTTCCTTTAAACGATATAATCCTGCTTCTGCCGGAATCAGCTTTTCTTTTAATTCTTCCCGCCATGCCGGATGGGTAAAATCCCCGGTTCCCACAATAGAGATTCCTTTTTTTCTTGCCCACAAATCCAGATACTCCGGAGTTCCAAGCTTACTTGTAGCCATGGAATATCTGGAGTGGATGTGAAGATCTGCGATTATTTCCACTTAATTTACTCCATTTCAAAAATTTATTTCTTTTTATACCAGCCTGTAATCCATTTACCGGCTGCCGTCAGGTTTCCATTTTTCCATTTACTGGTTTTACTGCAGTCAGACTTGATAAATGCAGAACTTTCGGCTTTATTTGACAGGTTCCATGCCACATAGCTGATCTTATTTTTATCCAGGAATGTAAGCCACTTTTTTGCCTCAGTTTTATCAAGTCCACCGTTTCCGGACGCATCACAGATACTGAACTCAGAAACGAATAAAGGAAGTCCTTTATCAAGTGCTGTCTGGGCTTTATCTCTCAGCCATTGCTTGTGTGTGGCTGCATAAAAATGCAATGTGTACATCACATTTTTTCTGTATTTTTTTGCGACAGGAGACAAAGCAGCCTGATCAACATCCTGAGACCAGTTTGGAGTTCCAACCAAAATTACTGCCTTTTTATCATACGTACGGATACCTTTTATGATCTTTTCTGCATATTTTTTTATGGTATTCCATGAGGTTCCACCATTTGGTTCATTACAGATTTCGTAGATTACATTTGTTTTATTTTTATATTTTTTTGCCATTTTTTTGAAGAATTTTAAAGCTTCTTTCTGATTCTTCTGCGGATTTCCGTCACTTAAAATATGCCAGTCTATAATCACGTATAATCCAGCATTTGCAGCATATTTCACACCATTATCAATATATTTTTCAAGCTTACGCTGATTAGCTGCATCACCAGTACAATACCCATTATATTCTTCTGTATACATAGCAAGACGAACTGCATTTATTTTCCAGTTCTTTTTCATATAAGTAAATGCACTCTGATTTACATACTCAGGATACCAGGAAAGACCATGCGTACTAACTCCTCGAAGCTGTACTGTTTTCCCCTTGCTGTTCACAAGCTTCGTGCCTTTTACCTGTAATCTTGAAAGCTTTGATGCGGCTGATACCGGAACACAAAGTGCACATAAAAGCATAAGCATAAGGAAAAATCCAAACTGTTTTTTTCTTTTTTCACTCATAACATTCCTTCCTCCATTAGGCGCCATCCATTATCTTTTAACCATTTTTTTCTCTCCCGGTAATCTGGAAGAATGGACTCCACTTCTTTCCAGAACACCTGAGAATGATTCATTTCCTTGCGATGGCAAAGCTCATGTACCACCACATAATCCAGCACCTCCGAAGGTGCCAGGATCAACAGCCAGTTAAAGTTCAGATTTCCATTTGAAGCACAGCTTCCCCACCTCGTCTTCTGCTGCCGCAGTGTGATTTTCCCATAAGTCACTCCTGCTTTTTCTGCAAAATAAGCGACTCGTCTTGGAATTACCACGCAGGCTTTATTTTGTAAGTGCTGTCTTTCCAACGCAGACAATCTGGGGATATCTTCTTTTTGTTCATCTCTTTTCTGGATTTTCTCCAGATTTTTCAAAACCCATTCCTGTTTTTCTTCCACAAATTTCCGGATTCTGGTCTCCGACAAACGAAGAGGTGCACGCACGATAATCCTGCCGTCCGGCTTGATCTCCAGACTCATTGTTCTGCGGCTGCTGCGGATGATCTGATAAGAAATTTTCTGGTTCAGCATAAGATTTTCTCCATATGAGCATTCATCTGCTGATCCAGAATTTCCATTTTTTCCCTGGTGTCTTCATCCTTATAATCCAGTCTCTTTATAATTCTGGAAATATAATATTTCTCCTTCATGATCTGCCATGTTTCCTTAAAATTCAGGTCATAATATTGTGCCACATAGGACACCCAGTAATCCACAGAAGTTACCCGGTTCTGAGACAAAACAGCTTCTTTTTTCTGACAGGATTCCCATACCTTCGGTGATATTCTCCCCTCTCCTGCTTGTTCCTGGGGCACACCGATCATGGCTTCTACAGAGTCCACAAGCTTCACTCTGCAATTGTCAAGCTTATCCGCATCACGGATCATTTTTGCATGAAAAAGAGTCCGTTCATCCTGAATGCCGTCCAGCTTAAAGTCGCTGTGTCTGGCAATTGCAACGCGGATAATCTCATCATACTGCCTGTCCTCTAAGAATCTGCGGATCATGGGATTCTCCCCTTCAAATAAGAGCTGCGCGCCAAATGCTGCGTGATCCATGGTGTCCGGGGAAAAGCTGTCATACAGGCGCAGCTGCTCAAATCTTCCAATATCATGAAGCAGAGCGATCAGTTCTGCAAGCTGCTGATCCTCCTCATTTAAATGCATCCGCTGCCCGATTTCCCGTGCGCTTTCTACTACCCCGTATGTGTGAATAATTTTTAATTTTATCTTCTCATCTTCTCTGTCGTATCCATCCAGATACTCTTCAAAAACGTCCTTTGCGTGTATAAAATTCATTTCCAGTATATCTTCCTTTCTGATGCAGCTTAAATGTAACTACATTTTTATTATAAACTACCAGCATTTCTTTTCCAATAGAAGCTGCGGATTTTCGGAAATTTCTACAGACTTGCGCAGGTCTTTTCCATAACGTATAATACAAGGCAGCAAGTACACATATATAAACAGTTAATAAGGAGGCTGCCATGGCACACAAAACACAGGATATTTCCCCAAATGTAGACGAAACCATGAAAGAGCTTGGGACTCATGGTTCTTTTGAACTGCCTGTAGAAACTTATACAGATAACTGCGAAATTTTCCGTTCCTTATACAACCACTGGCATAAAGAAATGGAGATTATTTTCATTGATAAAGGAAGCGGACTTGCACGTCTGAACAGGGAAACACTGCGCCTGAAAGAAGGCGATCTTCTGATTATAAACAGTGGCGTTCTTCATGGGATTAAATCTGATTCCAGACATATTTTATATTATAGAAGTGTGGTGTTTGATCTTAGTTTTCTGGCTGGTTCTGCTGGCGATCTCTGTCAGGAAAAGGTAATCTCTCTGCTTATGGAAAACCGTGCAGAATTTACCAATCTGATTACTCCCACCCATGAAAACTATAAGAATATTTCTCACCTTTTCCAGGAAATTCATAAATGCCACAATGAGCAGCCTCCTTTCTACTATATGAAACTGAAAGGGCTTTTCTATGGACTTTTTTATGAAATGCTGGCTGGAAATTATATTATTACAACTGATGCAGAACAGAACAGGAATCTTTTATCAATAAAAAGAGTTTTAGATTACATCAGCGCCCATTACAGGGAGCCACTGTCCGTAAAAGAGCTGTCTGGTCTTTCCAATTACAGTGAATTCTATTTTATGAAGCTTTTTAAACAATATACCGGAAAAACAGCCGCAGCCTACTTAAATGACTACCGGCTTGAAAAAGCCAAATCCCTGCTTATGCACACAGATGCTTCCGTAACAGATATTGCCCTGGATGTAGGCTTTAATAACACCAGCTATTTTATAAAAAAATTTCAGGAAGCCAACCAGCTTTCACCGCACAAATTCCGCAAAAAAATGTCATAACAGAACAATTTTGTTGTATTTTTTCAGGAGCTGCATATGCTAATATAACACCATCAGATAAAAAGTAATCCACCAGGCAGCAACTGCCGGTGATTTTAAACGAGCACAAATCGTATGCTCTTGAAAGGAGAACTTCATGAAAGCTTTAGAAACTATGATTCAGGACATGTTCCACAAAGACTGCGCAGCTTGTACTGACCAGGAAGTATATGAGGCACTTCTCACATATACAAAGAAACAGCTTGCTGCAAAAGGCTATCACGATGGCAAGAAAAAAATCTATTATATTTCTGCTGAATTCCTTATTGGAAAGCTTCTTTCCAACAATCTGATCAACCTTGGAATTTACGATGAGGTTGCAGAATTTCTGAAAGAAAACGGCAAATCTTTAGCAGAAATTGAGTCTGTTGAACCGGAACCATCACTTGGAAACGGTGGTCTTGGACGTCTGGCTGCATGTTTTCTGGACTCCATTGCGACACTTGGACTGCCTGGTGAGGGTATCGGTCTGAACTATCATCTTGGTCTTTTCAAACAGGTTTTCGAGGACAATCTTCAGCATGAAGTACCGAATCCATGGATTACTCCAGAATCCTGGCTGACTGCAACAGATGTGACTTATATGGTTCCATTCAGAGGTTTTTCCCTGAAATCCACCATGTACAATATTGATGTTGCAGGTTATGAAAACAAAGCGATCCGCCTTCGTCTTTTTGATATTGATCTGGTAGATGAGTCTATGGTTCATGATGGAATTACTTTTAATAAAAAGGACATTTTACACAATCTGACATTATTCCTGTACCCGGATGACAGCGACGAAGATGGCCGCAAGCTTCGTGTTTATCAGCAGTATTTCATGGTCAGCAACGCTGCTCAGCTGATTCTGGACGAAGCAGTTTCCAAAGGCTGCAATCTCCTTGATCTGGCTGATTATGCTGTTGTTCAGATTAATGATACTCACCCAAGTATGATTATTCCAGAGTTCATTCGCCTTCTTGGTGAGCGCGGAATCGGCTTTGACGAGGCAGCTGAAATTGTTTCTCATGTATGTGCATACACCAATCATACGATTCTTGCTGAAGCACTTGAAAAATGGCCGATTCATTATCTTGAGGATATTGTTCCGCAGCTTGTTCCGATCATCCGCAAATTAGATGAGAAGGTAAAAGCAAAATATCCTGCTGAAAATCTTGCCATTATTGACAGCAATAATCTGGTTCATATGGCACATATGGATATTCACTATGGTTTTTCTATCAATGGAGTTGCCGCTCTTCATACAGATATTTTGAAAAATTCCGAGCTGCATCAGTTTTATGAGATTTATCCTGAGAAATTCAATAATAAGACCAACGGTATTACCTTCCGCCGCTGGTTAATGTATTGCAACCAGCCACTTGCCAAATTTATTTCCTCTCTTATCGGTGATGGTTATAAAAAAGATGCAGACGAGCTGAAAAAGCTTCTGGCTTACAAGGATGATCCAAAGGTTCTTGATCAGCTGCTTGCAATTAAGGCAGATGCAAAAAAGATCTGTAAGGATTTTGTACTTGAAAATACCGGTATTGAAATCGATGAAAACAGCGTATTTGATATTCAGATCAAACGACTTCATGAGTATAAACGTCAGCAGTTAAATGCACTTTACATTATTTACAAATACCTTGAAATCAAAGATGGAAAGAAACCTGAAAGACCGATTACTTTCATCTTTGGTGCAAAAGCAGCTCCTGCTTATTATATTGCAAAGGACATCATTCACCTGCTCCTGACCCTGGAAACTCTGATCAAGAATGATCCTGATGTGGCACCTTATATGAAACTTGTTATGGTGGAAAATTATAATGTAAGTGCTGCTGAAAAGCTGATTCCGGCCTGTGATATTTCTGAGCAGATTTCCCTGGCTTCCAAAGAGGCAAGCGGCACCGGAAATATGAAATTTATGCTGAATGGTGCAATTACACTTGGCACTATGGATGGTGCAAATGTGGAGATCAGTGATCTTGTTGGCAAGGATAATATTTACATCTTTGGTGAATCCAGTGATGAAGTTATCAAGCATTATGAGAAAATGGATTACAATTCCAGAGCTATTTATGAAGGTGATGCAGACATTAAGAAATACGTAGATTTCATTGTCAGCGAACCTATGCTGAAGCTTGGTAAAGAGGACCATTTGAGAAACTTCTATAATGAGCTTTTAAACAAAGACTGGTTTATGACCTTACTGGATCTGAAAGATTATATTAAAGTTAAGGATCAGGTATTTGCAGATTATGCAGACCGCCACAGCTGGGCAAAGAAAATGCTCGTAAACATTGGAGAAGCAGGTTTCTTCTCTTCAGACAGAACAATTGCACAGTACAATAAAGATATCTGGCATTTAAACTAAAAAAACTGCTCTCAAAGCGTATATGCCTTGGAACATGATGCAGTGGCCAGGACTTGCAAAATCAGGTTTTTACTATTACAATAAACCATAACACATATGATTTACGAAAGGATTTTGCGAGATGACAAAAGAAGAATTAGCGCTTGAGGTAATAGATCGTTTAAAGAAAGAATACCCTCTGGCAGACTGCACCCTTGATTACGATGAAGCCTGGAAGCTGCTGGTAAGTGTGCGTTTAGCTGCACAATGTACCGATGCCAGAGTGAATGTAGTCGTCCAGGATCTGTACGCAAAATATCCGGATGTGGCCGCTCTTGCAGCCGCCACTCCGGAGGAAATTGAGACCATTGTAAAGCCTTGCGGACTTGGAAAAAGTAAGGCCAGAGATATCAGTGCCTGCATGAAAATTCTTCATGAAAAATATCAGGACAACGTCCCCTGTGACTTTGATGCCCTTCTCTCCCTCCCTGGTGTTGGACGAAAAAGCGCAAACCTGATCATGGGAGATGTGTTCGGAAAACCAGCTATTGTTACTGATACGCATTGCATCCGTCTTTCCAATCGAATTGGTCTCGTAGATAATATCAAGGATCCAAAAAAAGTAGAAATGGCATTATGGAAAATCATTCCTCCACAGGAAGGAAACGATCTCTGTCACCGCCTTGTCAACCACGGGCGCGAGGTCTGTACAGCCAGAACCAAACCTTACTGTGATCGATGCTGTCTCGCTGATATCTGTGCTAAAAACGGAGTAAATTAAAATAGAGGGAGGCATTTTCGTCTGAAATATTTCTTGCGAAAATGCTTCCCTCTTCACTGTTGTTCCCCGACAATTTTTCTTAATATAAACATAAAAGCTTTCTCAAATCCAACGCTCACTACAATAATAACTATTGTCCATGCAAACAGATCCGGTGTTTCCAAATAGACTTTGGCTTTATATAATTTCTCACCAATAGAACCTGCAGGAATTCCAATTACTTCTGCAGCAATTCCTGCCTTCCAACAAAGCCCCAGTCCAAGCTTACAGGCTGTAGCTGCATAGGGCATCACCTGTGAAAGATATACAAACTGTATCTTTTTTCCAATTCCTGCACCAAAAGAATCTGCCATTTCCAGAATCTGTTTATCTGTCTGCCTTATACCTTCCAGAATATTGGTATATACAACTGGAAAAACCATAAGAAATGAAATAAAAACAGATAAATTTCTGGATGGAATCCAAATCAGACACAGAATAATAAACGAGGCCACAGGTGTTGCTTTTATCACCATAACCAACGGCTCCATCAACACTTCTGCAATCCAAAACCCACTGGAAAGCGCTGCCAGAACGGTTCCCAAAATCAGCGCCAGAGAAAATCCAAGAACAATTCTTCCAAAACTAAACGCAACAGATTTCCAGAAATCAGCCATTACCACCAATTCTGCAAGCCTCTTTATAACAGAAACAGGAGATGCCAGAAGGATCTCCTGTTTCAGCCACATACTGGCAAACTGCCATACAAATATCCATATGACAGCAGCCAGAATTTTATAGAATGTTCCATATTTTTTTTTATTTTCAACGCTTGTAATAGAAGTCCTCATCTGGTAACTGACCTCCGATTGTTTCCGGATTCTGCTCGTTTAATGTATTCAGATAACCAGAAAGAATAGTCTGCATTTCATCACCTTCCATGAATACAATACTGCATTCCGGAATCGCTTTTGCAGCAACCTCTGCCGGGATGATATCATGGTTTCCGATAATTTCAGCAGCTGCATCCGTATCCGAGTTTACAAATTCTACAGAAGCTTTATATGCATCCATAACTGCATCTACATCAGCCTCATGTTCCTTTAAATAATCATTTTCAGCGATCACAACACCGGTTACAAGCTTGCTTCCATCTGTCACTGAGGATTCCCAGAGTTCATTCAGATCAAGGGCTACACGGAGATTTTCATTCTTCATAAGAGCGGTTGTTACAAAGGGCTGCGGAAGAAGTCCTACTGCTGTCTGGTCTTCTGCAAGAGCTGCCACAACTTCTGCATGCTCAGATTTATACTCAATGGTTACGTCCTTCTTTGGATCTAATCCATTAAACTCCAAAACAGAATTTAGAGCATATTCGGGAGTGGCGCCTTTGCCACTGGCATAGATTGTTTTTCCCTTCAAGTCCTCTGCAGACTGAATAGAATCTCCGTTCTCTACTAAATATAAAACACCAAGTGTATTCACTGCAATCACACTGATATTCTTATCAGTCTTCTGATATAAAACAGAAGCAAGGTTAGCAGGAACAGCTGCCACATCCACCTTTCCCTGCACGATCAGTGGCACAATTTCATCCGGAGCCGCAGCAATCGTAAAGTCATAATTTTCATCATCAAGAAGCTGCGCCATCCCCATTGCAGTAGGCCCTTTCAAAGCACCTATTTTCATCACAGAAGCAGATTCTTCATTCTGTTCTTCTGCAAATACCATATGAGCGCTTCCAATATTTCCAGTTAAAGTTCCAACACCAAGTACTGCGATCATAAGTCCTGCTAATGTTCTTCTCATCATAAAACATCCTTTCCGGATCCTGTCAGATCCCCTGTATAGATTGAAGTCAGCTATATTTTGCCAGTATTATGACTTATACTGTCTGAAAAAAAGTGTGAGACTTTCCAGTGCTTTCACAAGAACAAGTGACTCTTTTTCATCCAGCGTATCCAGTACAGCATCGGTCATCCTGCGATGAAATTCAGCATGATGATGATATGCTTTTCTTCCCTTTAAGGTGAGATGAATAAACACTACCCGACGGTCCTGTTCGCTTCTTTCTCTTGTGGTATAGCCTTTTTTTACCAGACTGTTCATGGAAGTAGTAAGCGAACCAACTGTGATATTCAGCTTCGCAGCAATATCTGACATTTTATTTCCGCCAAGACCGACAGCCTCAATAATATGCATATCATTGTTCGTAATATCCTTATATTCTTCCGTAATGATTGCCTGCTCTTCCAGTTCCATGATCTCGTTAAACAGATGTACCAGTACATCGTTAATAACTTCCCTGTTTTCCACTCTTTTATCTCCTACAATGTGACAGTATTTTTCCCAAAACACCCAAGCAAATATTTACGGTAAGTATATCACAATTTCATATTTTTTTCTACAATTTTACAATTTTCGAAAACGGTCGTAACGCTTATTCAGTAATTTTTCCGTGTCTAAAGCACAGTAAGTTTCCAGAAAAGCACCTATTTGATTTTTCAAAAGTTCCATGACCGTTTCCATGTTTTCTCTTGTGAGAGGCTCTTTCTCAGGAATCATCTGCTCTATAACCCCAAGTTCTTTCAGGTCAGCAGCTGTAAGCTTCATCACCTCTGCTGCTTCCTTTGCTTTCTTACTGTCTTTCCACAAAATAGATGCAAATCCCTCTGGTGAAAGAATAGAATAAATAGAATTTTCCAGCATCCAAACCTCATCTCCTGCAGCAAGAGCAAGGGCACCGCCGCTTCCGCCTTCTCCGATCACAATAGAAAGCACAGGAACTTTAAGCCCGGAAATCTCAAAAAGATTTCGTGCGATTGCCTCACCCTGCCCGCGTTCTTCTGCCTCCAGGCCACAAAATGCACCTGGAGTATCCACAAAACAGATTACCGGTCTGTTAAACTTTTCTGCCTGCTTCATAAGGCGCAATGATTTGCGATAGCCTTCCGGAGAAACCATACCAAAATTATGCGTAATATTTTCTTTGGTTCCATTTCCTTTTTCCTGAGCCAGCACTGTTACAGGCATTCCTGCAAAATATGCAATTCCTCCGATCAGAGCCGGATCGTCGCCAAAAAGACGATCACCGTGAAACTCTGTAAAATGATGAAAAAGCCAGGGAATATAATCTTTTCCCGTAGGGCGTTCCTTGCTGCGGGCAATAGTCACATGTTCCCAGGCAGATTTTTCAGATACATTTTCTGCAGCGGAACATGCAGTTTTCGTCATTTCAGATCGGATTCCTGACATGTTTTCAACTTGAACAGAACCTTTAGAACTGTGGATTTTCAGAATCTTTGCCAGCACTTCTTTCATATCTTTTCGTTCTACAATCTGATCAATAAAACCATGCTCCTGAAGAAATTCTGACCTCTGAAATCCTTTTGGAAGCTTCTGGCGAATAGTCTGTTCAATTACTCTGGGACCAGCGAAACCAATCAAAGCATTTGGCTCTGCCAATATAATATCTCCCAACATGGCAAAGCTTGCAGTTACCCCTCCTGTAGTTGGATGCGTAAGAACACTGATATAAAGAAGACCTGCATCACTGTGTCTTTTTAATGCAGCGGAAGTCTTTGCCATCTGCATTAAGGATACAATTCCCTCCTGCATTCTGGCGCCTCCGGAGCATGCAAAAAGAACAACCGGAAGCCGTTTTTCTGTAGCTTTTTCCACCGCTCTTGCAATCTTTTCCCCTACATTTTCTCCCATACTTGCCATAAGGAAACGACTGTCACATACGCCAAGAACCACCTCTGTTCCGCCGATCATTGCTTTTCCTGTGATAATCGCCTCATCAAGATTTGTCTTCTTCTGAAGCATTTTCACCTTTTCTTCGTACCCTTTATAGGATAAAGGATTACTTACAGGCATCGTCTTATCCCATTCTTCAAAGGTCCCCTCATCAGCGATCATTTCAATTCTTCGCCTTGCATGAACACGAAAATAATTGCCACAATGAGGACAAATATAGGCATTCTTTTTCACCTCATCTACAAAAACAGCCGACTTACAGGCATTGCATTTTTTCAGCATACCATCTGGCACTTCTGGTTTTATTTCTGTTTCTGTTCCTGCAGTTCTGTTTGCAATTGTACGTTTAAAGGCATACCTAAGCTTCATTTACCTTCACTCCTCCGATCTGGTGAGTTTCCAGAAAACCGATGTCAAATATTCCGCTCTGATAATCCGGATCATTCATAATTTCAAACTGATAGTCAACATTTGTATCGACACCCTGAATAATGATCTCGCCAAGAGCACTCTTCATTTTTGCAATTGCTTCCTCCCGATTGTTGCCATGCACAATCAGCTTTGCCAGCATGGAATCATAGTATGGCGGTATCTGATAACCATTATAAATACCTGTATCTACCCGGATTCCCTGTCCTCCCGGAAGATGGAGATCTGTAATTGTCCCCGGAGAAGGGCGAAAATTTTTCCACGGATTTTCTGCATTAATACGACATTCAATAGCATGTCCCTGCATATGAATATCCTTTTGTGAAAAAGATAATACTGCACCGGAAGCAATCTTTAACTGCTCCTTCACAAGATCCAGACCAGTCACCCATTCCGTTACAGGATGCTCCACCTGAATACGGGTATTCATCTCCATAAAATAAAACTTTCCTGTCTTTTCAAGAAGAAATTCAATGGTTCCCGCATTTACGTAATGGGCTGCTTTGGCAGCCTTTACAGCTGCAATTCCCATTGCATTTCTCAGTTCATCTGAAACAGCCAGTGAAGGAGATTCCTCTATCATTTTCTGATGATTTCGCTGAATGGAACAGTCTCGTTCTCCAAGGTGCACCACATTTCCATGACTGTCTGCAAGGATCTGAAACTCAATATGTCTTGGATGTTCCACAAAATGCTCGATATACATGGTTCCATCTCCAAATGCAATCTGAGCTTCCTTCTGAGCCGTAAGAAATGCCAGTTCAAATTCTTCTTTGGAAAATGCGGTTCGCATACCTTTTCCACCGCCTCCAAGAGCAGCTTTAATGATTACAGGGTACCCAATCCTGTCTGCTTCTTCTGCTCCTGTTTTTACATCAAAAATAGCATCTACAGTTCCTGGAATCACCGGTACTCCGGCAGCTTCCATTGTGTTTCTGGCAATCTGTTTATTCCCAAGATTCTGAATTACCTGAGAAGGAGGGCCTACAAAAACAATGCCGCACTGTTCACAGATCTGCGCAAATCTGGCATTTTCAGATAAAAAACCAAACCCTGGATGTATGGCATCTGCCCCGGAAACTATGGCTGCACTGATAATATTTTCCATGTTCAGATAACTTTTTACAGAGGGACCCGGGCCAATGCAGATTGCTTCATCAGCCAGCTGCGTGTGCAGACTTTCCTTATCTGCCTCAGAATAAACAGCAACTGCCTCTATTCCCATTTCCCGGCATGCCCGGATAATTCGCACTGCAATCTCTCCCCGATTGGCAATCAATAGCTTTCTGATCATAATTTCACCCTACCATAAATGTAAGCTCAGCCTTCACAACAACCTTTCCGTCCACAGTTGCAATTGCCTCTCCGACACCCATTGGACCTTTCTGCTTTATGACTCTCATTTCCAGTTTCATCTTGTCTCCTGGCTGTACTTTTCCCTTGAACCGACACTTATCAATGCCTCCAAAATATGCAATTTTACCTTTGTTTTCCGGTTTGGAAAGGATTGCAACTGCGCCTGTCTGAGCCAGTGCTTCCACGATCAGAACGCCTGGCATTACAGGCTCCTGAGGAAAATGTCCTTTGAAAAAGTCCTCACGAAATGTTACACATTTATAACCAACCGCAAACTCTCCCGGTTCATAATCTTCAATATAATCCACCAGAAGGAATGGGTGGCGATGAGGAAGAATTTCCTCAATTTGTTTTATATTTAAATGATTCATATTTACTCCTATCGAATAACAAATAACGGCTGTCCATACTCCACAGGCTGACCATTTTCTACCAGAACTTCTACAAGCTCTCCATCAAAATCGCTCTCAATATCATTCATCAGCTTCATGGCCTCTACAATAGCAAGAACCTGTCCTTTTTTTACTTTATCGCCTGGTTTTACGAATGCAGGTGCATCCTCAGATGGAGCTGCATAAAATGTTCCTACCAAAGGTGACTTAACGATATTTCCTGTAGGCTCTTCTGCCACAGAATCATTTTTATTGCTTTCCTCTTTTGTCTCTTTTTGTGACTCTTTTGGAATTTCTTTCCTGAATTCTTTGTTGATCTCTCTGTTATTTTCCCTGTTAATTTCCTCATTGAACGCCATACTGTTTTGCGTCATTCCAGGTATGATTACAGGTGCAATTTTATTATTCAGCGTAAGTTTACAGCCATCACATTCGTAGCAAAAAGATTCTAAATGAGAGGCAGATACATGATCAACAAGCTTTAAAATCTGTTCAAATTCCATTGGAATCTCCTCCCTGACAGTATTTTTTCAACAAGAGAACTGCATTGTGTCCACCAAATCCAAGGGAATTACTCATAGCGTAATTTACCTTCTGATGTACTGGTCCGGTAATGCAATAGTTAAGATCCAGTTCCTCCTCTGTTTCCCGTGTACCTACAGTCTGATGAATAAAATCTTCTTCAATTGACTTGACACAGACAACCGCTTCCACACCTCCTGCTGCTCCCAGAAGGTGCCCTATCATAGACTTTGTGGAGTTGATTTTGACCTTTTTCGCAGCATCTCCAAGCGCCGCTTTAATTGCCCTTGTTTCAAAAAGATCATTGTGGTGAGTGCCGGTTCCATGTGCATTGATATAGTCAATTTCCTCTGGCTGCACTCCAGCTTCCTTCATTGCATCTGTCATAGCTCTGGCTGCTCCACTGCCATCTTCAGCAGGGGAAGTAATATGGTAGGCATCAGCGGTCGCACCGTAACCAACTACCTCCGCATAGATTTTTGCCCCACGTGCTTTCGCATGCTCAAGCTCCTCCAGGACTACCACTCCGGCTCCTTCTCCGATTACAAAGCCGCCTCTTTCTTTATCAAATGGAATAGATGCACGATATGGATCCTGGCTGGTACTAAGCGCAGTCAGATTTGTAAAACCAGCCACACCAACAGGACTAATTGCACTTTCTGTTCCACCTGCGATCATCACCTCCGCATCCCCATACTGGATTGCACGAAATGCATCTCCGATACAGTGTGTTCCGGACGCACAGGCTGTCACTACATTGGTACATTTTCCTCTTGCACCTGTGGCAATAGATACATTTCCAGCAGCCATATTACTGATCATTTTGGGGACAAGAAGAGGATCTACCTTAGATGGACCACGCTGGATCAGTCTCTGATCTGCCGCTTCCATTGCCTGAAGACTTCCGATTCCTGAGCCTACAATAACGCCCACACGGAAGGGATCTTCTTTTTCCATATCAATTCCTGAATCTGCCATTGCCTCCTTGGAAGCTGCTACAGCATACTGGGAAAAAAGCTCCATTCGTTTGGCAGCTTTAAAATCCATATAATCCTTTGCGTTAAAATCTTTTACCTCTGCAGCAAGCTTTACCTTGAAATCAGCAGTATCAAACTTCGTAATTTCACCAATTCCAATCTTTCCTGCTTTTATATTTTCCCAGAAAACTTCCACATTATTTCCAACAGGAGTAACGGCACCAAGCCCAGTCACAACTACACGTCTTTTACTCATAACATACCTCCGTCTACACACAAAACCTGACCTGTAATATACTTTGCTTCCGGCGAGGTCAGAAAAGCTGCTGCCTTCGCTATATCCTCCGGTTCTCCGAAGGTTCCCATAGGAATATTTTTCAGAGTTTCCTCTTTTACCTTATCAGAAAGCACATCTGTCATGTCCGTTCTGATAAAGCCGGGAGCAATGGCATTTACAGTAATTCCTCTTGATGCAAGCTCTTTTGCAGCAGTTTTGGTCAGACCGATCACACCAGCTTTTGAAGCTGCATAGTTGGCCTGTCCCGGATTTCCGCCAATACCAACAACTGATGCCATATTTACAATACGGCCACTTCTCTGCTTTATCATTTGTCTGGCTGCATGACGAATGCAATTGAAGGTTCCCTTAAGATTTGTATCTAAAACCTTGCAGAAATCATCCTCACTCATTGCCATCAGAAGCCCATCTCTGGTAATTCCTGCATTATTAACAAGAATGTCAATTCTTCCATATGTTTTTACAATTTCTTTAATAAAGGCTGCACAGGCATCAAAATCGGCTACATTGCACTGACTGATTTCAGCCTCTCCTCCAAGGGAAATAATCTCAGCTTTTACAGCCTCTGCTTTTTCCTTTGAACCATTATAATTAATGATTACAAATGCTCCTTTTGCTGCAAGTTCAAGGGCAATGGCTCTTCCAATCCCACGGGAAGCGCCTGTTACAATTGCGATTTTTTTCTCTGCATTCATACTTTATTTTTACTCCTGTCAGTCAGACAAATATCATTTTTAACTATTTATAATTTCTGTTATCAGCTTCAGATCTTCAATCTTCTGAATACTGTAAGTCCTTACATCTGGTGCAATTTTCTTCATAAAACCAGTCAGAGTCTTTCCCGGACCGATTTCTACAAAGGTGTCCACATCTTCTTCAAGCATCTTTTCCACACTCTGCTGCCAACGAACAGAAGAAGAAATCTGCTTTGCAAGAAGGTCTTTCGTCTTGCTGCTATCTGTTACATACTGTGCTGTTACATTCGTCACATACGGGATTTTCAAACTGGAAAATTCTACTTTTGACAGTTCTTGTTCCAGTTCTTTTCCGGCATTTTGAAGTAGTGATGAATGGAATGGACCACTTACTGCAAGTGGAAGAACACGTCTTGCACCTGCTTCTTTTAATTTCACTGCCGCCTGTTCCACCGCCAACTTTGGTCCTGTAATTACAATCTGTCCAGGACAGTTGTAATTGGCAATTTCAGCATTTGTTCCGGCAATAGCTTCCTCGATTTTATCCGCTTCAAGCCCGATAACTGCTGCCATAGCTCCTTCCCCGGCGGGCACTGCCTGTTCCATAAGGATTCCTCTTTTTCGCACAGTAGTTATAGCATTCTTCACACTCATTCCGCCAGATACTGCAATTGCACAATATTCTCCCAGACTTAATCCGGCTGTCACATCTGGCGTAAGTCCATATTCTTCAACCACTTTTTCCATGGCCAGGCAGGTAGTTACCAGTGCTGCCTGCGTATATTCTGTAAGGTCGAGTCTGTCATTTTTTTCAAAGCAAAGCTCTTTCATATCCATGGAAAGCCATTGACTTGCCTGATCAAAAATCTCACGGGCTGTAGGAAATTTCTCATAAAAATCCATCCCCATTCCAGCTTTCTGTGCGCCCTGTCCAGGAAAAAGAAATGCAATTTTACTCATAATTTTTCGTTCCTTTCAGCAGTTCATCGGTTTCCTTTACAAGCTTTTGTATCAGATCGTGACAACTTAACTGCTCTTTCACAAGACCGGCACTCTGACCAGCCATTACACTTCCCATCTTCACATCTCCGTCAACAACGGCCCTGCGAAGACTACCAAGTGTCATCTGCTCCAGTTCCTCAAACGGAACTCCCTCTGCCTCTTTTTTCAGGTATTCTTTTGTCATCTGATTGCGAAGGGCACGTACCGGATGACCTGTCGAACGCCCCGTTACCTTCGTATCTATATCCTTTGCTTTTAAGATCATATCCTTGTAATTCTGATGTGCCCAACACTCTGTAGTTGCAACAAAATGAGTTCCCATCTGAACCGCTTTTGCTCCCAGCATAAAAGCTGCTGCAATACCTCTTCCATCAGCAATTCCACCTGCTGCAATTACAGGAATATTTACTGCGTCTGCAACCTGAGGTACCAGAACCATTGTAGTTGTCTCACCAATATGTCCGCCTGATTCACAGCCTTCTGCCACAACTGCATCAGCGCCACAGCGCTCCATTCTCTTTGCATGAGCTACAGAAGCAACAACCGGAATGATCTTAACTCCCGCATCTTTCCACATTTTCATGTATTTTTCAGGATTTCCGGCACCAGTTGTAACCACTGGGACTTCTTCCTCTACAATCACCTTTGCAATCTCATCTGCATATGGACTCATCAGCATAATATTGACGCCAAAAGGTTTATCAGTAAGCTTTTTTACCTCCTGAACCTGCTGACGCACCCAGTCTGCAGGAGCGCTTGCAGCACCAATCAGACCAAGTCCACCAGCTTCAGAAACCGCTGCAGCAAGATGATATTCAGCAACCCAGGCCATTCCTCCCTGAATGATCGGGTATTCAATTCCAAGCAATTCTGTCACTTCTGTTTTCATGAAACTCTCCATTCTGCAATTCTGTTATTCCTGCCTGTATACAGCAGAAAAATCTCAAGTTATACTACGCCACTACTTACTGGCGACTCTGAAGATAGCTTTCCACATCACCAATTGTCTTAATATTTTCAAGATCTTCAGTAGGAATTTCCACCTCAAATTCCTCTTCCAGTGCCATTACCATCTCAAAAAGGTCAAGGGAATCTGCTCCCAGATCTTCCTTAAAAGAGGTATCTGCTGTCATTGTATTTACGTCTGCTCCTAATGAATCTGCTGCAATTTCTTTGATTTTTTCTAACATTTTTTTATTCTCCTTATTTCGTTTTTTCTGATTTTAATTTCTTATTTTTTTATAAGTAAAGCAGACATTCGCAATCCGCTTTGCTACTTGCTCATGAACGCAGTCGCTTCGCGACCTGTCAGTGGGAGCTGAAGGCTCCCACTGACATAAGCATCCCCCTTACCCACCGCTTAGTGCTCCGCGCACTTGAAGCGGGGGAATGCTTATCTGCGTTCAAATCCTTATTTACCATCTCAGCAGGCTTGCCCCATAGGTAAGACCGCCTCCAAATCCGGAAAGAAGGATCCAATCTCCAGCTTTTAATTTTCTATTTTTTCTGCACTCATCCAACAAAAGCGGAATGCTTGCAGATGAAGTATTTCCAAGGGTTTCTATATTCATGGGGAATTTTTCCAAAGGCTCCTTCATATGTTTTGCCACAGATGAAACAATCCTCTGATTCGCCTGATGAAGTATGTAATACCGAATTTCATCTTTATTTTTCCCTGCTTTATTCAGGACTTCGCTGATCACTTCCGGCACTTTGGAAACTGCAAATTTGAATACTTCTTTTCCATCCATCTGCATATAAGAAACAGAAATGTCTGCCCCTTCTTTTGTAAAATCAGGCTGATTCCTGCTGGAACAGGTGAGCACATCCCCTCCTGTTCCAATGGAATGTGTTGCCTGAATATAGACTGCAGACTCCTCAGCTTCCAGTACAACTGCGCCAGCCCCATCCCCAAACAACACGCAGGTGCTTCTGTCCTGCCAGTTGGTAAGATGTGAAAGAACTTCTGCTCCAATTACCAATGCCTTTTTATAAATCTGCTGTCCCAGATAAGCTTGCGCCGTATTCAATGCCACAAGAAATCCGGTACACGCGCTGTTCAGATCAAAGCATGTTGCATTAACAGCGCCAATCCTTTTCTGCACCTCACAGGCTGCACAGGGCATAATTCTTTCAGCAGACATTGTAGATACCAGAATCAGATCAATCTCTTCGGCTCTTATCCCAGCGTCTGTCAGAGCCATTTCAGCAGCCTGTGCTGCCATAAAAGCTACTGACTCTTTTTGACTCGCTATGTGCCTCTGTCCGATTCCGGTACGTCCCCGAATCCACTCATCGCTTGTATCTACCATGTGGGACAATTCATGATTATCCCACACCTGAACCGGTCTGTAAGAACCGGTTCCCTTTATTTTTCCAACCATAATCCCTCCAGGTACATTGTGCATCCTTTTGTTTTGATTTAAAATAGTTTGATTATCAAAGTATATCATATATTTTCTGTTTGTCAACAAAAAAATACTGTCCGAATCATTTTTTATGACTCAGACAGTATTTTCTGTTTTTTCAATCACTTCTTTACCCGTACCTTACAGGTTGCTTTGCGGTTTCCGGATCGCACTGTGATCAACGCTGTTCCCCTTTTTCTGGCAACAATTTTCCCTTTGGAATTTACCGTAGCTACTTTTGGATTGGAGCTTCTATAAGTAACCTTCTGCCGACTGGTAACAGGCGTAACTGTTACTTTCAGACGAAAACTTTTCCCCTTTCTAGACAGAGTTATACTTCCTTTATTCAAAGACAGTCTTGTTGTTTTTACAGCTCCCCTCTGCACTTTTAAGGTCAAAATCTTACGTTTACCATTGGAATAGATGATGGTAATCCTGGTCTTTCCCACTTTTTTACCGGTAATTTTTCCTTTTTTGCTGACAGCTGCAAGCTTTTTATTCGAAACACTGATCTTCTTTATTTTTCCAGATGGTTTATAAGACTGACCCACCTGCAAAATAAGAGAACCTGATGATGCAGTTGGCACCGGTGTTACGGTAGGCATCGGTGTCGCAGTTGGCACCGGCGTCGCAGTTGGCACCGGTGTCGCGGTGGGCATCGGTGTCGCGGTGGGCGTCGGCGTCGCAGTTGGCACCGGTGTCGCGGTGGGCACTGGTGTCGCAGTTGGCACCGGTGTCGCGGTAGGCGTCGGCGTCGCGGTGGGTGTCGGTGTCGCGGTGGGCACCGGTGTCGCGGTAGGTTCCGGTTCTGCCTCTTCACCTTCTTCCCCATATCCCCATTCTGCTAATTCAGGTAAAATAAATATGGGCGAACAGCCTCCCTTTGAGGATGTTGAAAAGCTTGCGTATTCTTCTCTTTCCTCGCTGATTGTAAGCACCTGTCCTGTGGATTTAGATCCTGCAAGCAGATATCTCTCCGAAGCTTCTGTACCAATATCATCCCAGGTTGCATCCACCAGATACCACTTGCCATCCTCCATCTGGATATAATTCCACATATGAGCTCCCGGAGTCCCATAAACCGATGCTTTCGCAGTCCCGCTGACACAGGCGCAATTAATTCCCATATAATAGCAAAGAATTTTCATAGACTTTGCATATCCCTCGCATACAAATGCAGGATTCTCATCCAGAAACAGAGATGCGGCAGTATGTACCCACATGGTATCGTCATTTCTGTAGGTAACTTTCTCACAAATATAGTCATGAATCGTCTTTATTTTCTGCCGTTGGGGCATATCTGCAGTCCGCGCTGTTAATTCCTGCACAGTTTGTTGTACAGACGCCATAAAATCATTCATTTTCACATGAGCATTTGTCGCAATCTCGCGTGCTTTTGGGTCAAAACTATAGCTATAAAATGACGCCCTGTATCCAGTTGAAGATGTCACATCCTTAGTATAGCGAATCCGATATCCATAGCTTCCGCCTCTGAACCAGAATGCCTGTGGATAATCATAGGCAAAAGCATCTGAAGCAGCCTGTATTGCACTGCTCACCTGACTTTTCGCCAGCTCATACTCTTCGCCTTTTTTCTGAAATTCTCCTTCCGAAACCACAGCTTCAAAGGAAATTTCCTCTGGAAATTCAAAAGAAATTTTCAAATCATCTAAATGCCGGCTATACTCTTTAACATAATTCCAAACCATTAAATCATAGAGATATCTGGCATTTTCATCCAGCTGCGCACCATAACTGTCCGTATATGTTTCCAGGGAAAATAGACTGATACCGCTGTCATTGGCTTCTTCCGCAATGGCACCGGAGGTGATGAGACCGGTGTCAGTTATGTCTATATTTCCCCAAACAGGTTCAATCCAAAATATTGATAGAATAATAGAAATTACTGCAAAAATTCCCATTCCTTTTCTCATTCCCATCCTCCTCTTTCTTACCTCAATTTGTAATCATTTTACTACACCATATTCCCAACAACAAGCAGTTCCTACTTAAGCTTGCACATTCATTTTCAATTCGCTATAATAATCCAATATAAAGCTTTTAAGGAGATTTTCAATGAGTACAACAAAAAAAATACCAAGACACATGATTATGTTTTTCATCCTGATCTTTTGTGTCTGCGGCATTTGTCTTCTTCTGTACAAAGCAAGTTTTCGAAACAAGCTTCATCAACCAGTTAAGTACACAATGATGACAACACATAAAGCAACTAACACAATTTCTCTATCAAAAGATGCAGCTTTACTAACTGAGACATTTTTATGCACAGTACCTGATTTATCACAATTCACACTAAGCTGCAAGGTCAAAAATAAAAATTCAGACGCACAGCTTGTGATCACATTAATAGATACAGATTCTGATAAAGTATTATATCAAAAAGAAAAAAGCATTGCTGGTTTAAAAAGCTCCAAAGCAAAAACCATAACCTGTAGTCTTTCAGAACCTGTAAAAGATTCAGAAGGCAAAGCTCTGCAATTAAAAGTTGAGCTATTAAACCCGAAAAATGCAGTGATATCTTTTACAGCAAATGAAAAACAGGCACTTATTCAGGAATTTAACAGTGATACCGCCAGTCACACTAACATAATTTATTCTTTTTCCTATAGTGATAACTCTTTTATGCTTTATTTCTATGTCGCAATATGTATTGCCTTGCTTTTGTTTGCAGCACTGGCCTATTATCTTATTCTGATACGACAATTAACCGTACAGCAGTTTTTTATTCCCTTGGCAATCTTTTTGGGATTAATTTTTCAGATTATTATCACAGTTAATGGAGTTCCTGATGAACCCACGCATTTTGACGCAGCTTATAAATATTCCAATCAAATATTACAAATTAAAAAAACAGATATCCCAAACACAATATACAAACGCAAATGTGACATCGAATTAAACGATATGCTCAGCAATGGACTGGAGAGCAATTCATATTATCAGCTTATTTTCCACAGCTTCGAAAAAGCCGTTGATACTGAACTTGTTCCTGTTTCATATACAGATGCTTCTACGATGGTTCCCGGAATCGTATATATCCCTGCCGCAATCGGAATAAGCGCAGGGCGTCTATTGAAGCTGTCACCTATGTTGACTATGCAGCTTGGACGAATATGCGCTCTTGTTATATTTGTTTTTCTGGTTTATTTTGCAATCTGCATTGCCCCATTTGGAAAAAATCTATTCGGTGCACTTGCATTTCTGCCAATCACCTTGCAACAGGCAGCGTCTGCATCTTATGACAGCATAACCATTGGATTTATTTTCCTGTATACAGCTTTGTGCTTCTATCTGTTATCAGACAAACCAGGAAAAAAGAGCTATTATATCTTGCTTGGATTACTGTCTCTGTTTATTGCCGCGACAAAAGGCGGGGTTTATCTCCCGCTTCTGTTTCTTTTGCCTATAGGACTCCATCGTAAGTCCACTGGTCTCAAGAAAAAGCTTAAGCTGATCATTCCATTATGTATCATCGGAATTGTATTGGTAATACTTACCTTAATAAAATTTATGCCTCTGTTTTCCGCTATGTTTGCCACAAATGCTGCAAATTCCCCCAAAGCGCTTTATTCTATATCTTTTGTACTGCATAATCCGCTTCAGACAGTATACATTCTGGTAAATACGGTTCTCCAGCGAGGGGATACGCTCCTGAATGGCTTGTTAGGCGGTGCACTTTCCTGGCAGGATGTGAAAATCAACTGGTTCCTTCTTGCGGCGCTTTTGGTTGTCGTTCTTCTGCTTGCCAATGTAAAAAATGATTCCGCAGTATATGCACGCAGAAATTACGCCGTTATTTCAATCAGCTGCCTTTGCTCTATACTGCTGGTTATGTTCTCCATGCTGGTTGGTTTCACAACAATGAAATGGAATTACATTCAGGGACTCCAGGGGCGCTATCTTATCCCTATCGCCCCGGCTTTATTTTCACTTTTTTCCACACCAATAGTAAATGTAGATGAAAAACATTACGGAAGGGTATGGATGACTATGATGTTTCTGGAAATTCTTGTTGTATTACAAGTCACCATTAAAGTTCTCTAGAGCGTGTTTGAAAAAGGCTCTAGCAGCAAAATAAAGTGGAGGCATGTCTGCTTCCACTTTATTTTTTTCTCCATATTTTTTTCTTCATATACTTCAAAGGTTCTTTCCATCTGCCGTCTCCATCCAGACAGCACCAGCAATTCCCAATATATTGGCAATCTTTTTTTATAGTCTTAAGCAGACTATTTTTCTGAAACTTATTTTCCTTATTCTGCAAAGTAACCTGAAGAAGCTGGGGACATATTTTCTCGATAATTCTCACCTGGTAGTTCTTTCCCTTTAATAATTCCAGATCTACCCCACCCAGAATTTCCAGAATACAGCTGCAATTGCAAAGCTGAAAAGAATCCATATTGGGAATCAGCGTCAATGCCTGCTCCAGACCAGAAAGCCAGCATCCCATACGTAACTCCCGGTAAAAACGCACCGGCCATTTCAGCATCTGCTCATCCGTTTTCACATAATCAAAATAATTCTGCAGTGATTCCTGCATATCTTTTCGCCAACGGATATTTACATATTTTTTCCTGTATTTTTGCAGATTAAGACCTGCTTTTTCCACCCAGTTATAGGAAAAATAATAATTGCACGCCCACACACCAGCCCTGAGAATCGCTGTCATTTTATCATCATGGGGATACTGGTCATACGCATAGAAATTACGGTCTTCATCTGCTGCCATACCATCACAATAGCGGTCAAAATCCTGCAGTCTTTCTTTACTTTTCTTTCCTTCTCTCTTCCGGTACTCATACTCTCGATTCATTATTTTTGCCAACCTGGGCGGAGCTTCACGATCCAGTTCTGAGATATTCTCATGTTCCAATGTAAAAGCAGAATAATCAATTCCACTATACTCTAAAAGAGCCATCATAGTCCGCGAATCGTATCCTCCGGTAAGAGGCAGCATAATCCTGCCACTATAAGTCCGTACTAAATTATGCAAAACAGTTTCAAAATAATGGATTACTGCATCCAGACGCTGCTCATCTGTCTCGAAATTTTTATTTCCAAGATACAGGCTTCTACTTTCATATTTTTGGGAAATCAGATCATAGGTCTGGGAAGGCATCAGGCGATGGGTATCCGGATAAGCAGTTCCGGAGCCAGGATAATAATCCAGACCAAAATTGTGTCGCAGACGAGGATTTCTGCTCTTTCTGTGCAGTGCTTCATTTATACAGCTTAAGCTGCTGGAAACAATCCCACTGTCTGTATAAAAGCATCCTAATAACCCACAGGCATCCAGATAAATATGTTTATCGTAAATCAGCAGCCAGGTTCCGGACCAGGTTTCCAGTTGTCTTTCCAATTCTGCCCCGTCTTTTATTTCCCGAATCTGTTCTAATGGATCTTTTCTCCCCTCTTCAGCCTGAAATGCCCAGCCTAAAAGACAGATTTCAGAAGCTTCAGCCTCGTTCTGTACCATTTGAATATGCAGGTCTTTATGATAAGACAAAATTTTCCCACAACTTAATGTTATGTGTTGAAAATCCTGGATTTCCAATGGATGATCCATTATAATAAACTGTTTGGTGAAAGTCATTTTTCCTGATCCTCCAGATAATTGTACTGCTCCTGGATTCTCTGAAGTTCCATTTCGAAGTCCTGACGGTTCTTCTGTACCATAGTCTGAAGGATCATTCCGGAAAAGAAAGCCTGAATTGCACCAAGCACAGCAAATCCGCTTACAATCAGGGTAGGAATCTTTCCTACTCTTCCAGTTTCAAGATACGTTATAAATACCGGGAAAAAGAACCCCAACCCAAGTATCAGCAAAATGCCTGCAAAAATCCCAAAGAATGCCATCGGCTTATAATTTCGATACAGTCTTGCGATGGTCCACAGCACTTTAAAACCATCTGAATATGTATTCAGCTTTGACTCACTTCCGTCCGGACGATCCCTGTATTCGATTACCTCATTCTCAATATGCATGTTTTTATCCACTGCATGAATACTCATTTCGGTTTCAATTTCAAATCCTTTTGACAAAACAGGGAACGATTTCACAAACTGATAACTGAACGCCCTGTATCCGGTCATAATATCATTAATCTGAGTTTGAAACATAATATTAATGCATTTTCGCACCAGACTGTTTCCAAAATTATGAAACGGTCTTTTGTTCTCTGTAAAATAAGTAGAAGATAATCGGTCCCCCACTACCATATCAACCTTTTTCTTCAAAACCTTCTCCACCATTGCAGGGGCAAACTCTGCAGGATAGGTATCATCCCCATCAGCCATGATATAGCACTTGGCATCAATTTCCCGGAACATCCGGCGGATTACATTTCCTTTTCCCTGCTGATATTCGTATCTGACAACAGCACCTGCAGCACGTGCAATCTCGTCCGTATGATCAGTAGAATTATTGTCATAAACATAAACCACTGCTTCCGGCAGTACCTTTTTGAAATCTTTTACAACTTTTTCTATGGTTTTGCTCTCATTGTAGCATGGTATTAATACTGCTATTTTATCCATTCTGATGCAATCCTTTCCAAACAGTTATCATTTCTGCTTCTTTTCCCAGGTACGCTCACTGATTATATACCTTGGTCGCTGCTTCGTCTCCAAGTAAATTTTTCCTATATATTCTCCAATCACACCAAGGCACAGCAGCTGAATTCCACCCATAAAACATACAATACAAACTGTACTTGCCCAGCCAGACACCGTATTCCCTTTAAATTCTCCCACAACAGCCCAGATTACGCCTATAAAACTGAGAAACGCAATAAATATTCCGGCTGTTGTGATCATACGGATTGGTTTAATAGAAAGACTTGTAATACCATCAAATGCAAGAGCAAGCATCTTCTTCAGAGGATAATGGCTCTCCCCTGCAATACGCTCATGACGCTCGTAATACACACTGGTGCTCTTAAACCCTACCAGCGGCACCATTCCTCTGAGAAAAATGTTTACTTCTTTAAAATTTGCAAATTCCTGCAGCACACGACTGGACAGAAGACGATAATCCGCATGGTTAAACACCACTTCCACCCCCATCCAGTTCAGAAGCTTATAAAATCCTTCTGCTGTAAATCGTTTAAAAAAGGTGTCCGTATCCCGCTTACTGCGAACTCCGTAGACCACTTCACATCCATCCAGGTAGGCGTCAACCATCTCATTCATGGCATTTATATCATCCTGACCATCACAATCTATGGAAATGGTAATATCACAGTTATCTTTTGCCTCCATCAACCCTGCAAGTACTGCATTCTGATGCCCTCTGTTTCTGCTCTGGCAGATTCCTATGTAATGCTGATCCTTTTCAGCCAGTTCCTGAATGATTTCCCAAGTGCGGTCCTTTGATCCATCATTTACAAAAAGAATTCGGCTGTCATCTGCAATTTTTCCAGCTGCTACAAGCTCCTTTATCTTGTCCAGAAACATAGGGCTTGTTATTGGAAGAACAGATTCTTCGTTGTAACAGGGGATTACAATATATAAAATTGGTGATCGGTTCATATTAATTTTCCTTTGTAATAAAAATCCCGTTGCTTGTTCATGTAGTTTTTATTGTACTACACGGACAAACAACGGGCAAGGGGAATCCTAAAGATCTGTTTTCTCACCAGCCAGATAGGGAAAGATCAGACTAACCGGGAAAAGACAGATGGCATAGAAAGTATTAATTGTTAGTTGGAAAATCTTTTATACAATAGCCTCTGTTATTTTTTTATTCCCTATCACAATCTCTTGCAATCCAACTTTTTTATTCTTATTAAAATTAAAACTTAGCATATAGCCATGATTTACATGATATGCATCCAGATACTCAACCAACTGCATTTCACCACGGTTATTATATTCCTGTCCATGCCATATCTTTAGTTCAATAATAAACTGTTCCCCATGATAATCAACAATTACATCTGTTCGTTTTTGATCACGTGTTCTTGCTTCAATATAATAATTTCCAGTTCCGTTAATAATTGGTCTGAGATAGAGAAGAAAATACTTTCTTCCTTCTTCCTCAATAAATTTTTCTGTACTGTCACCATATAGATCATGAAAATGAGCCACGAACTTTTCCAAAACCATTCGCATATTTAATCTCCCACCTACTATGAATTGATTCTTGTCCATAGTCGATGCTGAATAAATAGGACTTTTCTGAACTTCCGAAGCAGATAAATACAGATTATAAAGCCATATTTCAAATATTCGGTTGGCGACTGCCAGAACCCCATCCTGATTTTTCACGAAACCAAACATAGTCGCAATATTGATAGATGGTTCATAATAATTATATGTGATTACTTTTCCACCAAAAAGGATAGAGCGAAACATGGTATTAAGCTCTGGATAGCTTAACAACTTTTCACTTAGAGATTCAAATAATGTATTTTTTTCAGTCAAAATTGAACGAATAGCAGCATTAAAGCCCTCTTTCGTCCATATTCCCTTATGCTCCTGATCCGTCATGCCTGCCTCATATTTACGATCGAGCAACTGGCATAATCTTGAAACCAAAAATGGATACCCTGATGTGTAATCTTCAATCAATCCTGCCATCTCTTCAATATCCATGCCTGTGTTATGATCTTTCTCATATTCTTTCAGCATTTTGGAAATTTCTATCCTTGAAAAACTCATGTCTATGTTAAAATCCGCAGCAATATTCCATGGACTATTGTACTTGTGTTCCTCTCCGGAACGAAGCTTTAATTTTAGATTTTTCACATCATATACACTAGCTAAAATCACGGATTTAAAGGCAGGCTGCATATCTCTCGTCAGATACATGCTCCTTAACTGAGCTAAAAAATCAACAAATACTTTGTTTTCGGATGCACTGTCCACTTCATCAATCATCAATACAATAGGCTTGTCAGATTCTCTGCAAATATTTTTTAAAATTTTAAAAAGTACTCTCAAAGTAAGTTTTTGATTTTCCTGATTCAAAGATGCAAGACTTTCTTCGAGACTCTCTGTCTTTTGAAGCTTATTATATTCCAGTATCTCCGAAAATGTATGCGCAAAAGCTGTAGAAAAACTGTACTCAGAATCAAAATCCGCGTTTCCAAATGTCTGAAAATCCATTAAAACCACATAATAATCATTCTGCAGATATCTGTATAATGCCCGAAGTGTGGTAGTCTTTCCATATTGACGCGCTCTGTTTATAACAAAATAGCAGTCATTATCTACAAGTTTTTTGATTTCCTTTAACCGCTCATCCAGATTTATCATATAATGCTTCTCCGGAATGCATACACCTGTGGTATTGAATGATTTGGACATGTGGCAGCTCCTTTCCTGATAGATTTCCAGAATTTAAAATAGAAAAAATCCCGTTGCTTGTTCATGTAGTTTTATTGTACTACATGGACAAACAACGGGCAAGATGAATCCTAAAGATCATTTTTCTGATATACAGGCTTAATTATCCACATTGCTTTTTTGTTTATTATCTTGATAATTGGAATTAAAATAATAAACATCACTACACAGTTTAGCAATTCAAGTATATTTTTTTCTATGGGGAGCATCTTCATATATGGATTTACAAGTAATTGCAAGAGCAACCAATGTCCTTCCAATACAATTAACGTATTCCTTCCAATAAATGAAAGCGCTTCGTTTATTACATTTTTATTCAACTGACTTACTATAGTAATCCACAGCAATGATGTACCTAATGTTATAAACCAGTAGCTTAACGGTTTCATTATTTGAGCATAGTGCAAGTCAAACGAATAATAGCTAAAGTAATAATTTCCATAAATGTATGCCAGTACTCCTATTATAATTACCAAGCGTGTATATCTTTGAATCGTTTCAAGATGATTATATAATATATTACCAATTAACATAAATATAGTTGCATATATACATCTTGTTAGTATATAGGTAAAAGCATATGGAACATTTGGTACCGCGTACAGCGACATAGCCACAGCAATCGCAATTGCAATAGCCAAAACGCATATTATATTTTTTATCTTTTTTACAAAATACCACAGTACCGATGAAAAAAACAGTGTTGGCAAAAACCACAAAACACCAATTCCATCCAGCGAGACAAAAGCAATAAAACTACTTTTTATACCAGTTCTATTTGTAAAATATTCCATTATTAGCTCAATAATAGAAAGGGTTACATATGGGTAAAGAATTCCACGTGCTTTATTTTTAAGAAAGTCTGCTAATGTAAGTTTTTCACTCTGGTTAATCCCAAGCACAATTCCAGATATAATGAAAAATAACGGTACATGACAGCACCAGCAGAAATTAGCAATTACACATGGTGCAACTCTCGAATGACTAAGAACCACCATGCACATCGCAATTCCCCGTAGGGTGTCAATCCATACAACGCGCTTTTTTACGTCACTCATTTTTCTATTCCTCAAATTTTTTCTTATGTGCCAACCTTCTCTTAGGCTAAATATCTTCCAATTTTAGGAATTTTCATTATAACAAAGGACACAACATAACTTCCAGCAAATACTAATAGGCTGATTAACGGAACAGATAATATGCTATTGAAGGAAAACGTAGTCAGACCGGTTTTCCAAACCAGTAAAATAATCAAAACATGCACAGCATATATCCCTAATGATTTATTGGTTATTTTTCTAAATAACATTCTTTTTTTGGGTTTGAATTTCGGGGCTATGTTTTTTATAAAGACAAACCAAGCGCAGCTCGCAATCGTTATCAGTGGGGAATTATACGTCCAACAACGTTCCATAAAATTCTGATTTATAATACAATCTCTAATTACAAGTTCCATTGTTATTAATAGGCTTGTAACTCCCATAACATACAATATGATTCTTTTCTTTTTCGCTATATCATATTTGTCAACATAATATCCCAATATGAAATAACTTATATAGCCAATCTCGTACCCCGAATTTAACTTTTTCAAATTATTAGCCAGAAAATTTAGTTTACCAAATTCCCTTGTAAATTTACAACTCATTCCCAGAGCAAAGCAAACTACTACGCAATATAATAATTCATTTTTTTCACACTTATCGACCATCTTAACTAATAAAGGAATCGCTATGTAAATGCCTATCATGGAATATATATACCACAAATGAACTGGTGTATCGCCACTTACAATTTCTTTTACAGCTTCAAGAACGCCCCCCATGTTATTCCTGTTTGGCAATTGAACTATTTTATAAATTAGGGACCAACTGATTAGAAAAACTACCAATTTAAATATTTTTTTATAGATTTCCTTTATGGTATATTTTCTATTTAGCAATAAACAACCTGATATCATAAAGAAGATAGGAACAGACACTCTTGCTATACTCGTATAAACTGTAAATACTCGCCAATCAAAAGAACCTATATAGCCATACCAGTTTTTCTGACTCACATGAACAGTTATTACTCCAAAAGCAGCTAAAACTCTAAGAATATCTATATATTCTTTTCTTTCCCTCACTATGTACTTCCTCCAATAATCATGCTTTTTCTTTTCTCACCAATCCTTTACCGTCAATGATAATAGAAAAAATCCAGCCCACTATTACAGCCAAAAGTGTAAATACACAAATCGCAATCCAATGTAGATTATTGTCTAACAAATTTTGAACAATTGGAGCTTTAGCCCGTAAATTATTAAACATTACCAAATGCCATAAATATATTCCATATTCATATTTTGCTATCCATAATATGCTTTTTATAAACTTATTTTCATATGACAAAGGCAGATATGAAAAAGAAATAAAAAGCACTGCAAGTATACATGTTGTAATACTATGCCATACATATCCCACCATATTGTCAACATGAATCCCATTTTGTAATCCAATATCTCCCCAAATTCCAAGCACTATAAGAGCAGCAATACTTACTAATCCATAAATCCATTTTTTTTCAATTTTTCTTTTTGCCAACAAATTTGCTATAAACATTCCTACAACAAAATTATCCAGCGCTGTTATCAACTGGCGTCCGCCATAAAGCACATACTGTTCTCCAATCACAGGAATCACATATTTAAATACAAGCATTTTGCATAAAACAGTTATAATAATAGAACCTATAACAGATTTTGAGTTCCATTTTTTTATCCCTCTGTACAGAAATATTGAAAAAACATAAAACTGCATAATAACTCCCATAGTCCACAACACACCATTAATTGCGCCAAAATATGATGGGAATAAATTGTGTATAAACAACAAATGGGAACATAAATCTAAAATATGTATTTGGGAAAGATACTGTGCGCCATCGGTGAAAAGAATAACAACAAAGAAAGCCACATAATACTGTGGCAAAATTCTTTGAAAACGTTTCTTCATAAAATTGCAGAAATTAAAACAACCTACATCCTCTGTTTTTGATATAGCATAATAAATACCAAATCCGCTGAGCATAAAGAAACCTGTAACACCTATTTCTCCGCCCAAACTGACAAATGTGCTTACTGCTTTATTTGTAATGGGAACTGAATCGCAAATTACCCATGCATGATACAAAACAATAAGCAGCATCATGATACCTCTGATCACATCTATATTACGATTACGTTCCTTCACTCTTTGTCCTCCATTTATTCAACAGAATTATCCAACAGCCATCTTTTTCCAAACATCAGATCGTACTGTATAAATCTATATGTCTCAAGATTTTCATCTGCATCAGTTGAAATAAATTCCTTCTGGATTACAGGATAATTCTGTCTAAGTGAATATATATAGTCCCAATAACTGTTATGTTCAGCACCTGCATCAATTAACATTTGCGGTCCTAACTGATTGGGTGTCATATACTGTGGAAATTCAATATCCTTATAATTACTATATCCAAGCAAAACAGTACCATACTTATTAATTGGATCCTCAATATAATTTAATTTATCATACATTGGAAGCGGAGGCAAATGATCCCCAAATACATAAAGAATTGTAGGCTTTTCACATTGATCTACATATTCAATCATTTTTTTTACCATTTCGTCCGACTCCTGATAAGCAGCTGCTGTTTGCTCTAAAATATGCTTATCATCATCTGTTAAATTATTTCCTTCAACTTTAATATCAGTTTGCGCATAATGATCCTCATTTGTATAATGCCCAGCTATACTAACACCAAACAAAAAGACTGGAGAAGACTGTGAATCAACGATATCAATTACCTTTTCTGCAAAAGGAACGTCCCTACAGTATCCTGCGACAGTAAATTCCGTATCTGACAAATCAAAATCAGAAAGAGTATACATCTTATCAAAATCCATTTTAGAATATGCTTTTTCACGCGCATAAAAACTTCCAGTATTTGGATGACATGCCAATGTTACATAACCATCATTCTTTAACTCATTAGCAACGGAATTAACTGTTTTCCCTGAATAATAGGTTGTATATGGCATTGTACCATCTTTATAAAAATAAAGACTATGACCTGTCAACGCTTCGTATTCTACAGCAGCTGTATATCCTCCAAATCTTGGAGAAATCAACGTACTCTTCATATATTCATGTATCGTCGGTTCTATTTCCTGATTAAATGTCAGAGAATCAATATTCTCAATGTCAAATAAAGACTCTGCCATAATACAGATAATATTAGGAGTTACATCTGTGTTTTCTTCATGCTTTAAATCTGCAAATTCCTGTTTCAATTCTAGCGCATGTTCTTCTGTATAATCTTCTGGTTTTGTAACCGCGTTATCTCCCATATGTGCAACGTTAAACATATTATATAAATACATTCCGCTGGACTCTTCTCCCACATAAGCAGTTACATACCATTTATATCCCACATTATATTCATCCAGATATTTATTATCGAGGAAATCTTTTGTGCAGTAAATACAAACAATACACATAATGATTCCAGCAATAATATTCACATGCGGTTTTAAATAAGCAATAATTTTTCTTCTGAACTTAATAATCAGTATTACAAAAGCAATACAGAGAATTGCTACTCCTATTAGCAAACGCTTATCAACAATACTACCTGAAATTCGTATCATGTCCCCAATCTGCCAAAAATCCATTGGTGTCAGATATGTATCATGATAAGAAATTTTTATATAATTTCCAATTAATAATACAAGAGATAGGATTGCTAAAAGAACATTTGCAATTCCATTGCCTAACAAAAAATAAAATATTCCCATGAAAAGGAACATCCATGTTATATTCATCAAAGCAAGCTGAGTATCGCAATTATATATGGCTTCCATCACATTATAATTATTGTTTACCAATATATTTTTCATAATATAAAATAATACATAAACAATAATAATTCTCACATACAAGCCAGCGATCTGACTGATATTAATATTTGCTTCTTGTTGTTCTAGCGTAAGCTCCCTATTTGTATTAAATATTCCAATTAATAACGCAGTCACTATGAATAATAAAATAAGATATCCAGCAAAAATAATTCCGTCTGTGAGTGCAATACGGGATATCAGAAAGCTATATACACTCAGAATGATCAGATTAAAGTATGCCTTCTTTTTTTCTGTATTCTTCCAACACACTCCCAGTTTTCCAATTAAAAAGAAGATTAAAAAAAACGCACATCCAGAAATAGCCCACCTTAGATTTCGTGCTATAAAATATTCAATTCCAACAGCAATGCCAACAACTAAACCTGAATACCTGGCTTTTTTTAATAGAACTGCTTTCTTAGTCCCTATAAAATATGCAGCAAGTCCTAGAATAACAAAGCCCAAAAAGCAAAGCAATTTTCTAATAGCCTCTGCCATAAGTGGAACAATTCTTCTCTTATATCTAATTAGTGTACTTGGAAATTCAAGCTGGTTATATTCTTTTCCCTCATTTTTTTCTACAACAATTGTATTATTTTCCAGTAATACTTTTGAATTTTCTGTTAATAAGCTCTCCAAATCTTCGACTGATAATTTTTTTACAGAAAATATCCCAGTCTTAATTTCAGCTGAAACAATTTTATTCTGCTGTCCCACTTCACGAACTGGCACAAAACGTAATTTTCTTATTTTTCTATAGTTTCCTAGCGGAAATGTAACAGAGTTTCCGTCTATTTTTGAATATGAAGATAAACTCTCTTCATAGCCTTCTCCATAATCATAGTATAATGTAGCTGTTGCACCAGAAAGGTCATCCGTACTATAATTAAACGTTATTGTATATGTAGTACTTGCAATAGATACGAATACCAGCATCAACATAATTCCAAGCAAAATCAAATTTTGCCAGCCATGCTTATTTCTTTTCATTTTCTATTTTCCATTTCTTTCGTTTTTCATTTATACTCTGTTGTTAATTCATATTTTATTTCGTACTGTCCAATAACCACTCTATGTAATCTCGTACTGCACCTTCGCCGCCATTATATTCCGAAATATAATCAACCAGTTCTTTTACCTGCTTTACAGCATCTTTCGGACAACCTGTGATCCCGCCTGCGTTTTTTATTATTTTCATACATTCGAGATCATTTATATCATCCCCGATATAAGCAACTTTGCTTAAATCCGGTGCTAAACTCTGCAAAATATCACATTTATTTTTGGCTCCCTGAAATACCTTTTTTATCCCGATTTCTCTGCAGCGATTCAATACAATCTCGGAAACTCTTCCGGTTATAACAACTGGCTCAATTCCTGCAGGCAATGCAATATCATGTATACCGCATCCATCCTTCACATTAAATGCCTTAAATATCTCACCGCTATTGCCTATATAAATCTTTCCATCAGTTAAGGTTCCGTCAACATCCATTACCAGAAATTCTATCATTTCACTTATACTCACTCATTCTATTGATATACGGAAGGTGTAACAAATTCCACAGAAATTCCACTCTTTCTAACACCTTCAATCAACTTTTTATAATATTTATTTCTCTTTTCTGCACGCTCCGCACTTACTGGGCGGCGCATATTCTCATCATAATAATTTTTATTAATGTCTGATGAAAAACCATCAAATCCTGCTAACATAATATTTTTCACGCCACAGGACTGCATTAACTTCAGGGCAACAACAGAAGAGGAATCATGCGTACTCCTGTCCTCATCTATATCGATCCAGTTACTATAATTCAAAATTTTAACGTTGCCTCTTCCGCCCTTGGTCACACTGGAGGGAACAATGAGATTCATCCCTTCAGCAACCGCTGCTGTATAAACCTCCTGCCGCGTAGTCAAAAGGTAATCATTAATATCAAGCGGCGTATTTAAGCCAATTGTAATTACATTTTCCTTTTCTGAAATTTCTTTTATTTTATCTGCTGCTGCCGTAATGCTTTTTCCTGGAGCAATAAGAAGAATTCTTTTTTTATAAAATATCTTTTTCAGTTCTTCAACTACGTCAGCATCTTCTACAGCCTTACTCTCATTGTACTTTCTATATAATTCTTCGGCATAATTCTTATCAAAAGAAATTTTCTTTTCTGGGGCAATCATTCCCAGTAATTCACTAACCTGATCAATTGGAAGCATGTGTCTATCATAAAAATGGCTTGCATAACTTGGCGTACATTGATTTATTGCAGATAAATAATATTCTGGTGCATATCCCCAATAGAATTCAGAATGCAGCTGGTTAATAACTTTATCAATTACTTCTAACAATGGTGAAATCTTATAATTTTTACCATAATACAGATTTAAATGCTCAAGAAGCAATTCCGTATTAAGATTGCCAGCTCCCTTTCCCATACCCATAATCGAGCAGTCTAACATCAAATCACGATTTGTCGGAAACTGCAATAATGCAATCGCATTTGAATAGGACATTTGAAGATTATTGTGTGAATGAAAACCAATAGGCATAGTTGAAATCAAATTATGATCAACTAAATTTAGCATACGGCTCATATCATTTGGACGCATCTCACCAAAGCTATCAACAATATAAAAACCGGATGCATCTGGAAGTTCCGCGTTTACAAGTGATATCAGATTTAACAACTCGATATCACTATAACGTAATGTGATCATTGGCTGGATATAAAATTGATAGCCTTTATCTATGATTTGTCTTCCTAACGCAATAATATCTTTGCAATTTTTTTTATGAAAAGCTACACGAATACCATCAATTCCATTGGAAGTTCTTTGACCAAGTTTTGAAACATCAAATTTACCATAATCCATCATAACCACATAGGATACACCTGGTTTCTTGTGTTTTAAAATACACTGAGGAATCACCTGCTCATTTATATACTGGGTACGTCCCGACTGGCTGCCTCGCTTTTCATCTATGTAGCCTAATTCTATTACATCAACACCAGCATTTTCCTGGGCATTTAAAATTTTCTCCATATATGCCTGACCAAAATTAAAATCATTTACACAGCCACCATCGCGTAAAGTAACGTCCAATACTTTTAAATTATTCATTATATGCCTTTCTTTGCATTACAATTCTAAATTGATCAATGCTTGTGCCAGATTAAAATCATCACCTGTATCAATGTCAACCGCTTCCTTAAATGAAACTTCTTTTATAAAAGGATTCTTTCCAATTCTTCGCCTGTATTTTTCAAATACACCCTTTTTAAATACATAAACGCCGGATGTTTCCTGAAAAATTGGTTCCAGGTCCTGGGTACGCGGCAGATTGCCTGCATCAAAATTAAGCGGCTCCCCATTCTTCCATAAGAAATCCTGCAGTTTTATGGCACAAAAGGCTGAGTCATATTCCCCTGATTTTACAACTTCAATACACTGCCGCATAGTTTCTACAGTAATAAAAGGTGCCGTAGCATGGGCGTACACATAAATATCTGCATCCATCACTTCCATAAATGCCTCAAATATCTGTGTAAAATTTGAGGTTGGCAAATCCAGGCTGGCAGATCTTTTAATAAAATGTACTCCCTCAGGCAAATATGGTACAACCGCCTCATCGCTGCAAAAAACATTAATACTGTCACATAACCCAGTTTTCTTTAAGCTGTCCAGTTCATACTGAAGCAACGGTTTATTTCCCAGCAGTCTTGTATTTTTTCCCGGGCATCTTTCATTTTTCAGTTTTATAGGCATAATTGCTACGATTTTCATTCTATCCCTCGTTTCTTTTTGACCAGCATCTGTTTTATTATTTTCTTCCAAATATACTCCGTTTCTTTTTTCGTTCTTCAATTTCTGCCTGAATATAGTTCATACCCTTATCTAATCTTTCCAGCATTCCCTTCACATCACCGGCTTCTTCAGAAATTCTTTTCGCTTCTTCAGACATTTTTTTCGCATCTTCAGACATTTTTTTAATTTCAGAATCTCTAAATGTAATTCCATCCATTAAAGATCTGCTATATGCCTGCTCTTTTGTCAAAAGTTCGTCCAATTCCTTAATTCTGCCATCCCGAAAGCCAATTCCATCCAAAAGGGATTTACTATACTCCTGCTCTTTTTTCAAAAGCTCATTTGTCTTTATAAGCTCCTCATATTCCTCTTGGCATTTCTTTACAAGCGAATTTATATATGCTTCTTTATCTTTAAGCAGATTATTGGTGCGCTCTTCCCTTATTTGATTTGAAACCTCTTCTCCAAAGCCGTTTTCTATATTAAAGTTAATATACTCTTTTACGTTGATCTCTCCTGTTTCCATTTTACCCTCACGAATAGCTATGATCATATTTAACCGTTCAGCTGAATTTAATTTCAAAATTTTTTTGCTTATATTTAATATTGATAAATAATAATTTAAATGATATAAGTAAATTCTTTTCTCACTTTTCTCTTTTAGCCTGAATCTTATATATTCAACATTATTAAGCAGTTCAAAAGGAATTAGAAGATTAAATACCACAAAATCCAGAATTCTATCCTCAGGCATATGATCTGTCAGCCCCTCATCCAAATGGTTTGAAATCCATCCATACTGGGACCATTTCTCTTCGTATACAGATTTGCCAAAAAGCATAGCTTCAAATGCAACATTCGAGCATACACATGCAATTCTTTTACAGTTAAGTATAAAATCAATTAACCTGCCTGTATCTTCCTGACCTTTTCTTAAGTTTGCATGCATAGGATCACCTGGATGATACCTTACTCCAATTTCATTCTCAGGAAATATTTTTTGTACCTTCGAATATAATTCAACAGCCGAAATACTATTCCTTGCAGTTCCGGCTGTTGCATTACTATACCCAAAAGCAAGACCAATTTCATGTTCTGGCTCTGGGTACTCATCTGTTGCATAATGTAAATGTTCCTTTTCCAAAAAAAGCGCTAATAGTTCTCTTTTTGAAAATACTGGAATGGTTTCATCCCACTCTTCATTAAATTTCTCCAGGCGCTGAGCGAAGTCACTGTCACCGCAAATTCCTTTTCGATCAAAATATGATGTATTTCTGTAAAAATCATATCTCATAGGTCCCCATTCATAATGGAACACCGGAATTTTCAACTCGTCAGCTACGCCATCAATAAACTTATATGACTGAAACACAATAAAAGCTTCTATTTCTTCTGTATATTGTTTCTTTATTTCTTCGATCGCCTTTTTTAGAAACAGTTCCATTTCTGGCCATGGTGTTGTCAGACATGACAAATATGCATCTGTTTGGGATGCATATTTGTTAATATAATCATTTTCAATTTTTTCAGGCAATTTTACCTGGGTTATTTTATTCAAATCATCCCGTTCCGGTTTATCATATCCAAATTTAAAGCATACTTCATCTCTTTCAAAAAATTCAAAACCTTCCGGATGCTTTCCGAAACTTTCGAAATACCGTTCCTGTGATATAACTGGCCATGCAAAACGTTTGGCAAAAGATACACCCTTATAAAAGCTCCATAGACAAGACATACTATTTACAGGATCTAACGAAAAAGCAACTGGTATTATCATATACTCACTCCAAATTCCATCTATGCTCTAAGCATGTCACACCGCTTCCAGGCTCATTTACAGATACATCAAAAGATACTGCATTATCATAATAATCAATGGTATTTCCCACCTGGTCTTCTATTGTAACATCAACCAAGAACACACCTTTCATCAGGGAGATTTTAGGAAAAGTAATTGTTACCTTTCCATTCTGGTTCAATTCCTTATAATCAAGCCCTTCTGATCTGGTGTTTATACCATAACATCTGACGCCATCATTTCTTAAAATACATAATCCAAAATATGCTTTTGGGACTTTTTTATTTACCTTATATTCAATCTCAAATTGAATTGTATCGCCCTTTAAGAAATAGTGTTCTTCTTTTCCCGACTCGCTCTGACATTTTACTGAGATAATGCGCGCTTCACCAGTTCCTCTTCGTTTAATATCATCTACGATCTGTGGTTCTTCATGCACTTCTTCCGTAACGTTTTCTTTCTTTTCTTTTTTCTCTTTTTCTTCTATTTTTTTTCTTTCCTCGTTCATAAATTCCAGATATGCTTTATGAACCTTTCTGGCATTTCCTTCCATTCGGATTTCACCATCCTGAAGCCAAATGGATCTTGTACATATCCTCTCAATCTGATCGGGAGAATGTGATACTAGAACAATCGTAGTACCTTTTGCTCGAATTTCCATAAGTTTATTAAAGCATTTTGTCTGGAAATTTACATCACCAACCGCCAGAATCTCGTCGATCAGCAGAATATCCGCATTTACATTGATTGCTACAGAAAATGCCAATCTCATATACATTCCAGATGAATAGGTTCTAACCGGGTTATCAATAAACTCTTCCAGTTCTGAAAACTCAATAATTTCATCTAGTCTTTTATCAATTTCTTTTTTGGACAGACCAAATATGGAAGCATTTATATAAATATTTTCTCTTCCACTCATATCTGGGTGAAATCCTGCTCCAAGTTCCAATAAGCTGGATACTCTTCCGGCTAACTCCACGCTGCCGCCATCTGGATACAATATTCCCGCTAATAATTTTAGGGTTGTACTTTTTCCGCATCCATTGTGACCGATCAAACCTACAGCCTCGCCTTTTTTGATATCAAAAGAAATTCCTTTTAATACCCACCGCTCTTCATAATAATTACGGTTTTTAAACATAATCTTTTCCTGAAGAGAACGGCCCTTATCATAATAAACCTTAAACTTCTTTTTTAAATCACATACTTCTATCGCATTTTCTGGTTTCATCCTATAACTCCTCTGCAAAATGTCTCTGCAAATGTTCAAAAGAAACAAGCCCAATAGCCAACAGCAGAATTCCCATAAATACTGCAATTACCAGTGTTCCCATTTCCGGCACCTTACTACTGTATAAAATATCTCTATATGCAACAATAATTGATGTCATTGGATTTATGTAACAAATTCCTCTATATGCCTCTGGAACATTCTCAATTGGATACAAAATTGGTGTTAAATACATCCATGCCATTGAAATAATGCTTAAAATATACTCCAAGTCTCTAAGATAAACGGTTAATGCAGAAACCACAAAAGTAATTCCAAGACATAATATAAACTGTACCAGCATAATAACAGGCAAACATGCAAGCGCTTTAAAATTAAACTTAATTCCGCTAAAAATCAGTACAATAAATATAACTACAAAGCTTAACAACATATTTACAAACTGGCTTATAGTAAAAGATATTGGCAATATCTGCCTTGGAAAATAAATCTTTTTTACCATTTCCTGCTGGGCAAATATAACCGTAGTACCAGTTGACAGACAAGTAGAAAAGAACAGCCATGGGACCAGTGCCACAAACAGGAACAGATAGAAGCGCTCTACACCACTTGGCATAATAACCGAAAATACAAAAGTATACACGGCCAGCTGCAGTAATGGATTGATCATTGTCCATAAAAATCCCATGACCGAGCCCTTATACCTTCCTTTTAAATCTCTTTTTACCAAGCTTATTATCATTTCACGATAGTGCCATAGTTCTTTGATCAACTTCATTATTGTTGTTATATCCTCCGTTAATTAATTGCGTTTCCATATTTTATAGACCACGTTCATGATTTGCTGTTTAAATGGCATACGCATATGAATTATTTTAATCATGAGCTGATATGTCAAAGTTGTTTTTAAAATTCTTAATTCTTCAGCATCCCGCATATACTGCTGATTCTGTTCATCACTTATCACATTATCAGTTGTTGATTTCGTCTGCAATCCGTTTCTATAATAGTACATATTATATATTTTTTGCTTGTCATATTCTCGGCTCATAAGACGCTCTGGCTTATTTTCCTGACATATTTTATATAAAGTACTATAATCTGCATTCATCTGTGTAAGAGTTTTCAATTCGATTTTGCACACACGGGCTTTCATTTCTTCCAGTGTCTGTATATCCTTTAATATATCGTTGGTAATTCTAATAAAATCATCCACAATATGATCAAGACTTACCGTCCATCCAGCATTTAGTGCTCTCTGTCGTTCCCCTAAAGCACCAATATCAGAAACAATTACCGGAATGCCATTAATAATTGACTCTGACATTGTATATGAATATGTCTCCGGCCAAATTGATAAAATGCCAATCACATCTATTTCATGCATTTTAAGCAGTGTTGGCAAATCTTTCTGATTGTAAGTTCCAAGAGAAACATAATTATCCTGTTTCAGATTTTCCAGTTTCTCATCTCCAATTGTTCCAAAAGAATACCATTGAACATCTTTTGAACCTTTTTTCACAATATCATAAACGACACTGCTGCCTTTAGACACATCAAGGCCACCAATAAATGCAACTCTGAGTTTTTTCTTTCTCTGCTTGCGGTTTCCCTTGATTTCTACTGGTTCTGTCTGTCCTGTATATAACTGGTTCTCAGCAGCTATAACAATTTGCGCTTTTAGTTTCTCTTTTTCACATAATTTGTCTGGTACACAGGCAATAAATCTTGCAACAACACCTCTGGTATAGTCAATCAGAGAGAGTGTCAACGGAATATAATACTTTTTCTCTGAAGTATCTACCTCTAATAAAAGCCGTTCATTCTCAGGGTCCATTTTATATGCATTGATCCAGCCATCAACAATCATCTGTCCTGATGATATCTTCGTGGATTCAATACCGAAAATAAATTCTTCCCTTGTAAGTTTTTCAGCATTATAATGGGTAACTTCTCCCAACTGTCTGTTAACGCCATGTTCGATCACTACGTATTTATCCGCAAACTGTGGATATACCTGACCATAAATCTGTTTTGCACTTTCTGATGGAAAAATGATTTTATCACAAATTTCAAAGATTTTAACTGTCTTTTTCTGCCATGCACTAAGATAATCTACGGTGTCAATTGTTCCTATTGTCTTTCTCAGACAAGTAATACATTCCTGATCAGCTTTACATTTTGTGCAGTATTTTCCTTCACCATTCAATAATTTTATGGTTGGACATATATAATAAAAATCATGTGCAGTCAAAATGATCGGAATATTTTTCTCTTTCGCCAGTGAGAAGATATCTAATGAAGTATCAATCACATGATGAACATGTATTAATTGAATATCAAAAGCTTCAATAATATCATTTAAAGCTTTTCTTATTTTCCGGTCTTTTTCAGGAAGAAATGGAACGGCATCTCCTACCCAGAATTCGAAATGATGAACCTGTTCATCCACGTAAATAGTCAGTGTAATATATTCGCCATTGCGGGCAACTACATATATGTTATATTCACCCAACATTCCATTTTTCAGGTCCCTCACGTGGAATTGAGTTCCGCCTATACTGTCATTTTTTCCCACACTAAAATCAGAATGCAGATAGTATAATAAATTTTTCTTTCCGTTTTCCAGTCCGAAATATAAACCTACATTCTTTCCAATATGTGCATTCGGATTTGTTGCGCAATGAACTGCATTCCTGTGCATTTGGACGGGATATCTTTTGTGCAGTATTTTGTCATGTTCTCTGATATATTGTTCTTTTTCTTTTGATACAAATGATTTTGTTCCGCTATGGTATATATATGTATCATCACACATTACATGAATATAGCCCATCTGCTCTGCACGATTGCAGAAATCATTCTCTTCCCCATAGCCTCGCTGAAATGTTTCCGAATCAAAACCGCCAATGCATTTTATTACTTCACGTTTAACAAACATACAAAAGCCGATAGCAACTGTAATCTGTGGATACTCATGAAAACTGCACCGTTCAACAATTTCAGCTGCCTTGTTTATGCTCATATTTTCAGGTAATGTATTTTCTTCACAAAAATTTGGAACAGAACATAGGGTAGCATTATTAGAAACTGGAGTTACCGTTCCAATCTCAGATGAACTATAGGCACATCTTACAATCTTTGGAAGCCAATTTGATGTTAATACGGTATCTGAATTTAACAGGACTACATCTCTGTCTTCAGACTGGGACATACCTAAATTAATATTCGCTGAAAATCCCTTATTTATACTATTATGGATTACTTTTAACCATGGATAATCTAAACCATCCAGAAAAATTTTAACATTTGGATCAGGACTGTTATCGTTAATAATAACTACCCTGTTTAACTCCAGATCGGTATACTTTTTCAAACTATCCAGGCATATCTTCAAATCTTCTAAAGCATTATATACCGGTATGATAATATCTACAGGTTTCATCAGGTTGTCATTGCTCATATTTTCCTCCATAACATTTCTCCATCATTTCAGTTACATGCTTCATCATGGAAAACTCAAGATTCGCATTACATATATTCGTATTCCATTCAGATAAAATACTAGGATCAGATAATATTTGTTTCAAAGCCAAATATAGCTGTTTATTTTCAGTACCATATATTTTTCCAAAAGGTTGCTCACTCTGTTCCAATAAGATTTTAGAGCCTACATTCTCTGATATAACAACAGGTACTCCAAAACTTAATGCCTCCAGAACCACAAAGCCAAATGTTTCTTTCCATATACTAGGAACAACCACTACATCGTTTTGATCATAGATATCGGACAACTCATTTCTCTTATACGGCAAATGTTCTTCCACATAACTTGTTTTTTCGCCTTGTTCTGAAAAATATATATTCAGGCAAAAATCATAATTTTCTTTATATAATAAATTTAAAACCTCTATTAAATTATAAAACCCTTTATGCACACTGTTATTCGCCAAAAAGCCAATGCGGATCTTTTTTCCGTACTGCCTTAATTTTCTTCTGTCGCTGCAATATTGATTGCAAATTGGTACTACTACATGAGAAACATTTCCAATTCGTTTTACATATTCGTCCCTTGCTACATTACTGTTAAAATGAAAAAAATCAATCATTTTCCAGATATCCCAATAATAGCGTCTTAGTTTTTCATATTCTGCACCCGAAACTGAATTGTCTTCTTTATCAGTTTCAATTGATGTCTGATTTCTATTCAATATTCCGGCTTTTATTCTCATCAACTTCTGCAACACCTTCAATGCGTAGCGTTGATTCATAAAAAGCCTTAGCAAAAACGATTGATCAAACATTAAATGCAGTGTGCCAAAACTATTACAACAGCAAGCTTCACATCTATCCCAGCTTTCTGCCCTGCAAGCTTGTCCATCTTTTATTAAATTTGTACTGGGGCAAATGCCAAAATAATCATGAGAGGTATACACAATCCGAATATTTAATGCTTTAGCGGCCTGAAAGAAACTTCTGTGAATTCCCATAAGACTATGAACATGTATTATTTCTGGTTTAATTTTTTCCAGAAATTTTTTATATTCATTATAGCCTACACTGCGGCTATACCATTCAACGTCTTTTATTCCACAAGTCATAGGAATGGGAAGTGGATTCTGAATACAATACCAGTTAAAATTCTGAAACTTTTTTTTCCGAAACCAGATATGTGTTCTGTTTCTTCCCCATATTGCGCCAGGGGTGAGAAGCTCAACACTATTTCCCTGCTTCCGTTGTATTTCAGCTAAATCAAGGGCATAATCAACAAGTCCGCCAACCCGAACTGGTGGAAGTCCATGTAAATAATGTAATATTTTTCCCATATAAAATCATATACTCCAACTTTGGTATATCTCTTACCCATCAGGTTCAAACCTGCTAAAAAACATTGCTATACTATCATATCCATATTTAAAAAGCAAGAATTCCGCCTTAGTACCGATTTATTAAAAAGCAGATTCTTAATGCACAACGTCCACCTAAAGAAGGTCTAAATATTTTGTCAAACCAGATTCTTTTCCACCATATTTTTAGATTTTTCTTCTTCGTTGCATATAGTTCTAGCACTTTTCTATCCTTTGGCATCATTTTTTTTCCATACACTTCATAAAATCTTTCCAATACAGCGTGGTTTTCTTTCATAGCATGCCCCAATATCTCATTTCTAATCCAGTTCTTTATCAGTGACTGTTTGCTTGCATTACTGGCTGTAACAGCATTTTCATGTCTTCTATAGTATGCTGTGCATGTAGGATCGTAAATAATCCTTCCAAACGCAGCGGCAGTTTTTTGCACCCAGCCATCGTGGGGGAGACCTTTGTGGTCAAAATCACCAAGAACCAGTTTTCTTAAGCTTTCATTAATGAGAATACTAAAACCAAAAGCTGGCGTATAAAAAAGAACATTTTCAAACTTTATATCTTCCTGATATACCATTCCTTCTTTTTTTAAGTTAAGATTTTCATTGCATCGGTAAAAATTAGAAAAATATAACAATGGCAGATCCGTGGATAACTGATTTTCATTTTTTGTATTTTTCTCTTTTTCCAAAGCAAGAACTCCTCGTTCAACCTTTTTCGGAAGCCAGACATCATCCTGATCGCAAAATGCATAATAATCTGCACCGTAAGCATCTTCCAGAAGTTTCCAGAAACTTTGCATATAACCCAAATTTTCATGTTTTTCATTGGGAATCCATACTGTCTTTGCTGCATATTTCGGATGTTTTGTCAGATATTGTCCTATTTTTTCTATTGTTGAATCCGTAGAACCGTCATCTCTTATATATAACCGAATTTCCTGGCAGGTCTGATTGAATATACTCTCCAACTGATCTATTATATATCTTTCTCCATTATATGTAGACAATAAAATATGTACCATTTTACACCTATTTTCTCATTATTATGATTTTTTAACTAACTGGTAATAATAAATCCCAATCAACTGAGTGAACCATTTGCGAAACCACGGAAAAACTCTAGTGATACAATTTAATATATGATAGAAAAAAAGCACTCCCTCTTTTCCATAAATTAATGGCATATCTCTCCAAGGAGAATTTAGTTTATATTTCTCATATATATTCCTGTATGGACTATAATTTCCATGCATCCAGGGACGCTCCTCTCCCATAAAATGAATCAGTACTGGCTTCTGCCGAATAGCCTTATACTCTTCTGCATCCTTACAATAATATTCCGGCTGGTAATTTCGAATAAAATAACGTGGAAAATAATATAGTGCCGGATTGTAATTATATGTATGGGACAATTTCTTTATACGTCCTCTGCAACAATGATTCAAAATATCCTGATCATTATATAGAAGTTTTCCATTCTGCTCTATAAAATATTGAAGAAATTGCTCTGAAATTCTTTCTTTCCGCCAATAGGAAAGATTGATTCCCATAACACCACAATTAAAATAGGTATCTTTTTCTTCAAGCCCAATCTCTATCTTTTGTTTCTTTGGCATGCAAAGCTCTGGTACAGCTGCAAAAGCATTTCCTTCCAAATCTTCTTTTTCTAGATTCCATATATTTCCATTTGCAATCACATCACAATCCAAATACAATACTTTCTCTACACTTTCCGGCAAATAGGAATCAAGAAATAGCCTAGCCAAAACAATAGGATGAAATCCTGCTGTGTCCACCCGAGAATGAAAACGACTTATATAATCAGAAACGTCAACAAAATAAATATTCACCTCACCACCATCAATCAGTTTCGCCAATTGTTGCTTATGTTCTTCTGATAAGTCTGGTGAACAAATATAAAAATTTAGTTCTTCTCTGTTTTTACGATTCATTAAAATGGAGTTCATGGAAATTCCTAGCAACGAAATATAGGAATCAGTAGCTATATATACAATATTCATAGATTTCCTCTTTCAAGCGTATATTCTATTTTATTATAACTCAGAATATATAATTATAAAAGTCTCAGTTCCACGAAAAAAGCCTCAGTAAAAACTAAGGCTCTAAGTTACATTTGTTGTTTTTCACACCTCATTTGACTTCTCACTACTCTGATAAACCTTTTCAATCAGCGCCGCCATCCATCCCGGCCAAAATTTTCGGAACATATAGAGGTCTTCTTCTCTTCTTCCATTCTCTTCAATTAGCTCAGAAGTAGTAGATTCCTGATGGATACGATGCTCCATTCCCGGGCGGGCGCTATAGGCAAATTCACCTTTTCTTCGGGAAAGCTCTTCCCAGGCCTGCCAGTCAATATTGCTTTTCATGTTATTTTTAAAAGAAAAACCGTCTAAGTTTTCTTTGGCAAGAGTGACTGCAGGACAGCAGATGGCAGATCCCATGGAAAGGATCCTTCTGCGTACGAAACGACTTCTCCAAAATAAAGGAAGCTTCAATGGCGTAAGCATCAGACGCTTCACCTTCAGAAGCCGATTGGAAGTTACTGTTTCTCCATTTCGAAGTTCATTATAATCTGTAAAAATAACAAGAGGATGACGGCATTTTTTTGCTGCTGCCAGAACATCCTCTGTGTAGTTCTCATAATATCGGTCGTCCTGATGGGCAAGGGTTACAAATGGCGTGGATGCACAGTTATAAGCAAAATTCCAGTCCCCGGCAAGACCTTTTTCCCCACTATTTACCAGTACGGTCAATCCGTATTTCCGGCTAAGCCCGGTTATGTGATCATTGGGAGTAGATGTGGCGATCAGGATTCCAGTTCTCACTTTCTGGTTTAAAAGAGACTGAATGCAATTTTCCAGATAGGGGCTTTCCCCATAAGCACACACCACAAATGTATGACATTTCAATTCCTGATTCATCATTTTCCCTCCGGCAGTCCAATTTCAGCCTTAACTTCTTCCCTCTGGATTTCTTCCGCTTCCAGAAGAGCTTCTTTTTCATCTACTTTATCAATCTTTTTGTTTTCAGCCTTAGAGCGAAGTGCTACTTCTGCGGACAGAACTCCAATCTTATCTTCCAATTGGGAAACGATAATTGACAAAGTAAATATTTTCTCCACCAGAAGAAAAATAATTACAAGAAACACCAGGTTACTGGGGGATATAATTCCAAAAATCTGGCATAGCTTAAAAGAAATTTCCGGAAAAATTGCCAGCACAAGCAATATAGCTGCAAAGAAAATCCAGAAAATAGCATCTTCCATTTTCACCTTGTTTTTCCGTATTTTACGAAGGATCCATGCCACAGTCAGAACAGATGCAACAATAAGTAAGGCTTTCAATGTATCACTCATTTCATGTCTCCTTTCTCACGCTTGCGCACCCATTGGAAAATAAAAATGGAAAAGAACATTTTCATCATATACCAGATGGAATTCTTAAAATCCAGATAACTGGTTCCTGCAATTCGCTCATGCATTTCCACCTGCACTTCCTCAATCTTTACCCCACTGTTTAACAGATATGCCAGTGTATCCGGTTCCGGACTATAGTTAATATCGTAACCAAAGCGCTTGATCATCCGCTTATTAAACAAACGCATTCCGGAAGTCACATCTCCAATGTATTTTCCGCCTGTTGTGAGCATGATGGCGTAGGTCAGCAGCTGGCTCCCGATCATTCTGGAGTTGATGGGTTTCCGCTGCGTCTTGAAACGAGAACCAATCACAATATCACAACCAGTTCTTTCCATCTCTGTAATCATATCTTCTATATACTTTGGATCGTGCTGACCATCGCCATCCAACTGGAGAACATAATCGTACCCATAATAGTTTGCATAGCGCATGCCACTTTTGATAGCACCTGAAAGTCCTGTATTCACAGGCAGATCCATGAAATTATAGCCGTGGCGGGCACAGATTTTACGGGTGTCGTCTGTGGAACCGTCATTAATTACCACATAGTCATACTGAGGGTAATTTTTCTCAAGATTGTCTACAACCTGCTCAATGCAGCCAGCTTCATTATAGGCAGGAATGATGATCAGAATTTTTGATATTGTTTTTATTGAAGCCATGAATTCTCCATTCTGTGTTTGTTTCTAATATTCATAAAAGGTATCTGGTTCTGTAATTTTCCACAATCCCCACCAGTTCTTTTGCCCTTGCCTCAAAAGAGTATTTCTCCCGAATCATAGGCCACTGGGCATCCACTTTTGCCTTCACTTCATCATAATGATTCTCAATTTCTTTCACGCACTGGTCAAATTCTTCTTTATTGTTATAGTACAGCACTGCATCCGGGAAAATTTCCTGCAGTTCGTCGCAGCAATCGGAGATCACTGGCAAGCCGCATGCCAGGGCATCAAAAATACGATTATTGACAAACTGATAATCCAGCATATCTTTCCAGTGATCGTTAAGTGTAACCCGGGCGCTGCGATACAGTTCCGGAATCTGGCTGTTTTCAATAAAAACCTCCTGCACCATTGTTTTATCCGGGCCAAGCATGGCTTTCCAGCCCGCGCCCCAGATTTTCAGCGGCAGCTTATCCTTCGCTGCCCAAAGTACGCAGGGGCGGGCTACACCTCGGGAATTTCCAATAAAAAGATAGTCTTTCCCCCGTTTTTTCTCACTTTCTTTATCTGGATAAAACAGTTCTGTATCTGTGCACTGAAGAAGAGGGTATACCGGAATATCAAGTTTCTTCTGCAGCTCCCTGGCATAGTGGAGAGAACCCACGCAGATCACATCGTAAAGCCTGTATTCTTCTTCTGTCACCATTTCCGGGTGGCTGATGTTCCACATAATGTAGAGGCATTTGGCATTCCGGCGGTCCGGACGGTAAAACTCACGGCCTCTTAGTACCAGTACCACATCTGCATTCACTTCACAGTCCCAGTCTTCATGAAGGTCAATTATGGTATACATCCCCATTCTGTCAAGATAGCGTTTCAGCGCGACTGCATAGGCATAATCTCCCCAGCGGACCTTCTTCTCGCCTTCCGGTGCCGGACATTTGAGTACCCAGATCTGGCGGTCTCCAGCATCCTGCTGTACCTGGATGGCGCGTTTCGCCCATTCATCACGACGATGGAACTCATTTGCAATACAATCCTTCAGTTCCTGAGCCGGAAGGATATTCCGCTGCAGCTCAGTTAGAATTTTCTCCTGGCGCTTGTTTGCTTTCTCCAGTTCCTTAAGCTTATTATCCATATAAGTACGGCTGACCGGAATCAGACTTCGCAGTTTCTGTTTCAATATATCTATAAAGCTCATGGAAAATCTCCTCATTTTAAGCTGTAATTTTATAACAAATTAACATTTTGGGCTTTGTCCATTATTATAGCGAAATCCCTATGCAAACGCAACCATTCTCAGCTTCACAATTTTTTCATTATTTTTTCTGCTTTTTGTCACTAGGAAAGTAATTTGGAATTTGCTATAATGATTTTATTGAGAGGTCAGGCTCTTTCCCTGGCTTATTAATTCCCAGGAGGATAGCGATTCATGCGAAGAAAAAAGAGTTTACTAATAACATCAATGCTTGCTTTTTCCCTTTGCAGCACTTCTGTTATTCCAGTGTTGGCTGAGGATACAGATACAGTCAGCGGACAGACTGCAGATACCGGAACCGCTGAGGATGCCCAGAATGCAGATTCTCAGGATGCGGATTCCCAGGATATAGATTCCCAGGATGCGGATTCCCAGAGTGAAGATACTAAGGAAACCCCTTATGAGAAGGGTACGATCACAGATACCGATTTTCAGAGCGAATGGCTGAATCTGAAGTTCACGCCACCGGAAACGGTTGTTATGAATACAGAGAAAGAGCTTCAGTCCGTCATGAAGCAGGGACAGAGCACACTTGAGGAATCTTCCGGAGTGGAGCTTGGCGAGGATGCCTTATCCGGTACGGTTTATGAGATGATGGCTTCGTCTGTCTCCGGTTTTCCCAATGTTTCATTGGTTGTGGAGGACGCAGCCCTTGAGAATATGACAGTAGACCAGTATTTCCTGGCCGCACAGCAGATGCTGGATGCTACCGGAATGGGGTATACTTATTCCGATATCACGGACGCGCAGATTGCAGGACAGGATTTCAGAGTTATGGAAACAACTGTAACGATCAATGATTATGAGGTTCTTCAAAAATATTGTACCCGTAAACAGGGAGGAAAGTTTGTCTCCATTATTTTATCCTACACTACAGATACGACAGCAGAAGCAGATGAAATTCTGGCAGCTTTCACTCCATTAAGCACAGATACGGAGGCTGCACCTGCAGAATAAACTATGGTCTATACGCCTTTAACCATAAAAGCGATAAAAACAGCATACAATGCCCACATGGGTCAGTGTGACCAGAGTGGTATCCCTTATATTTTTCATCCGTTTCATCTAGCTGAACAGATGACAGATGAAGTTACCACCTGTATTGCCCTTCTCCATGATGTTTTGGAGGATACTGAGATGACACTGCCGGAACTGGAGGCAGAATTTCCCAGCGAAGTCACAGAAGCAGTTCAACTGCTCACCCATGATTCTTCAGATGATTATCTGGAATATGTACGCAGACTTTGTAAAAATCCATTGGCACGAAAGGTAAAGATTGCAGATCTTGCACATAATTCAGATGAAACCCGCCTTTCTTCCGTTACACCTGATCCGGCTCAGCTGAAACACTGGCGTACGAAATATGCTGCGGCAAAGAAGATTATACAGGAATATGAGAAGTCTTTGTAAATCACACGGATTTCACCCGCAGAATCTCTTTCGTCAGCTCCTGGTGTGGCTTGTTCGTATCGGCCTGAAATACTGCCACATGATTCAGGTCTGCGCCTCCATCTGTGTATGCAGGAAAAAGAAAGCCGCACTCCGGAGCCCCAGGCTCGTATTCATTGGCAAGAGGGCAGATTACACATATCAAATATTCAAACACAGATTCTGATTCCCATAATCTTTCTTTATCAGCTGCCTTGGCAGGAATATCGTATCTGTCGTGAAAAACATAGACAGCATAGGGCTCACGGCTTTTATAATGCTCCATTACGAGATCGTAAAAGCTATCCATAAGAGCATCATTTTTCAGTCCGCATTCCCGAAGAGCCATCAGTAGCTGCCAGACTGTCCCAGGTCTTCTGTCTTCATCTGCGAATTCATAACGTTTCAGATTCACATTGGTTGCCGCAAAGGGAACAGCCTTGGCAAGCTCAATATTTTTCTTCTTTTCACCTGAAGACAGCTTAAGAAAATTCACATTAAAGCTACCATCGAAATCTCCATCTTTATCCACATAGCATCCTGCGATCCTTGTAAAAGAGCTTCGGGCCACATTCATTCTCCTGGTCAGTGCCAGCATATCTTCACGATCAATTTTGTTGGTCATCATAACGCCTTTCTGATTCGCTCCAACGCCTCTGTCAGCGTTGCTCTCGGACACGCCACATTAATTCTCTGAAATCCCTCACCGGCTTTTCCGAAAATTTTTCCGCTGTCCAGCCAGAGTCTGGCTTTATTGACAATCAGATCCTCCAGCTGGTCCACGTCAAGTCCGGTCTCACGGAAATCCAGCCACACCAGATACGTGCCCTCTAGTTCTGTCATCTTCACACCCGGCAGATATTTTTCCACATATGCTTTTGTGTACGCAATATTTGCTGCCACATAAGCATGCATTGCCTGATACCACTCTTCTCCTTTGGAATAAGCAGCTTCGACAGCTACCAGACCCATAACACCCAACTGGCTGATTCCGGCCGCATCCAGCTGCTTCTGGAATTTCTGGCGAAGCTTGGGATTGGGAATAAAAATATTGGAAATCATCATACTTGCAAGGTTGAATGTCTTACTTGGAGAAGTACAGGTAATGGAAATATCCTGAAACTCTTTTTTCAGTCCTGCAAACACCTGATGTTTTCCTTTGAAAACAAAATCCTGATGGATTTCATCACTGACTACAATCACGCCATGTTTCACGCAGATATCCCCTAATTTTTCCAGTTCTTCCGCACTCCACACTCTTCCCACCGGATTATGGGGATTGCACAGGAAAAACAGCTTCACATGTTCCTCCACGATTTTCGTTTCAAAATCCTGGAAATCAATATGGTAGCGGTTATCCTCTCCCTGATAAAGATTGCTGCTTACCACTTTTCTGCCATTATCCCGAATCACCTCGGAAAAAGGATAATAGACCGGAAGCTGAATCAGTACGCTGTCTCCCGGCTGTGTATATGCCTTTACTGCCATAGCCAGGGCAAAAACAACACCTGGGGTTTTGATCAGCCAGTCTTCCTGGATTTCCCAGTTATGGTGATTCTTCATCCAGCCTGCCAAAATTTCAGAATAAGGTGTCTGCACCTCGCTGTATCCGAAAATACCCTCTTTTGCCCGCTCTACCAACGCATCTTCAATGTAAGAAGAAGTCTCAAAATCCATATCCGCAACCCAAAGAGGCAGTACATCGGCTGGTTTTCCTCTTTTTACTGCAAAATCATATTTCAGGCATCTGGTATTTTTTCTGTTGATCACTTTATCAAAATCAAGATTTCTCTCCGCCATGTAATTCTTCCTCTGTTTCTGCAAATACTTTTTCAAATTCACCCAGAAGGTCCTGTACATCCTCAATTCCTACAGATAACCGAAGTGTGGCTTCTGTGATTCCGTTACGCTCCCGAATTTCCCTTGGCACATCTGCATGTGTCTGGGTCGCTGGATATGTGATCAGGGTCTCTACGCCGCCAAGACTTTCTGCAAATCTGATCATCCGCACTTTTTCCAGAATAGAAAGGGCAAATTCTTTGCTTTCCACCTGGAAGGTAAGCATGGAGCCGAAGCCTCTGGCCTGTTTTTTCATAATCCCGTATCCAGGATGCTCTGGAAGTCCCGGATAGATTACTCTGGTAACGGCGTTTTTGTTTTTCAGCCATTCTGCGATTTTGAAGGCGTTCCGCTGTGCCTGCTCCATGCGGATTCCAAGGGTTTTAATTCCGCGAAGGATCAGCCAGCTGTCAAAAGGTGCCAGACCGGATCCTGTGGTTTTGATCAGGAAACGAAGCTTCTCACTGATATCCTCTCTGTTTGTGACCAGAAAACCTGCCAGTGTGTCATTGTGTCCACCCAGAAATTTAGTTCCGCTGTGCACCACAATATCAGCGCCCAGATTCAGAGGATTCTGAAAGTATGGGGATAAAAATGTATTGTCTACAATGAGAAGAAGGTTATGTCTCTTTGCAATTTCTGCAAGTGCAGCAATATCTGTGACATTCATCATGGGGTTGGTTGGAGTTTCAATATATATGGCTTTTGTGTTTTCGTTTACATAATTTTCTGCATTTTCTTTCCAGCAGTCAATACGGGAAAACCGGATCCCGTTTTTCGCAGATACATTGTCAAAAAGCCGGATGCTTCCACCGTACAGATCGGCATCTACGATCAAATGATCTCCTGGCTTAAACAATTCCATTACCAGAGTGATCGCAGCCATTCCTGTGGAAAAGGCCAGTGCGTCGATTCCATTTTCCAGACTTGCCACAATTTTTTCCAGATGTTCTCTGGTTGGATTCTGCAGTCTGCTGTAATCGAAACCTGTGCTGTGTCCTACTGCCGGATGTTCGTAGGTTGCAGTCTGGTAAATCGGATAGCTGATGGCACCATAGTTGTTACAACAGCCTTCCTCTTCTTCTAAGTGTAAACATTTTGTATTGATTCCTCTTGCCATAATTTTTCCTCCAAGTCCGTGTGATATAGTCCTAAGAGACTCCGCTCTCATTTTTTCTTGTCATATCATAACAGGACAAGAGGATTTTGTATAATTCATTTTACCTTGAGTTTGTTATAGGATATAGCTATAGCTTTTGTTCTGATATAGAAAGCATTGATTTTATTGCTCCAGTTCCCTGATTGCTTCTATCAGAATCGTGTACTGTTCTTTTACCTGCTGATAAAGCGCGTCACTTCCTGCAGTCTCTCTTCCTCTGAGCACTTCTGTAAGCTCTGCACTTACTTTATACAGCCCTGTAAAACCAAGGTTCAGGCATACTCCCTTCAGTGTATGCGCTGCGCGGAAAGCTTTCTCTCCATCCTGAGCATTAAGACCATCTGTCAGATCCTGAAAACTTGGATCATTGAGAAATTTCACTGCAAATCTTTTTACAAGCGCTTCACTTCCAAGCCTTTTCAGAACGCCTTCATAATCTGAACCGGCTTTCTCATAACATTCTTTTATTGTCATTTCAGTCTCCTTTGTCTTTTGTTTCGATTCTCTCTGCTTGCTCATAATCAAATAGCTCCTGGAAATCCAGCCTTATGCATCAGATCTGGAATAAGCATTCTTCATCTGATTACTCAGCTCATAAAGCACCTTGTCCAGTGTGTCTGAAGCCTCTTTTTTCAGCATATCTGCAATTGCCTGATTTGCCTCCAGACGAAGTGCCATTCTCTTCGCTGGGTCGGATTCTTTTTCCAGAAGTGCATCGTACTGATGGATCAGCTGGTGTCCCTTTGCCATCACCCGTTCCTGATAGCGCTCAATATGAAAAATCGAGCTCTTATATGATGCATCTGCCATGGCACCGATCATACGGCTTATCCAGTAAAAATTGTCTGTAGTTACTTCTTTCGTTGTACCGGAAAGGTAATCAGGAGTCGTATCAACAGCCGCATAAAATGGAACAATCACGTTAAAAGCATTGGATGCAAAAGCAACCCACTGCAGAATATTGCAGTCTTTTTCCATGTCAGGGCGCATCTGGATTAATGACAGGAAATCTGTACGGTTCACGCCGATGGAACGGAATGCCCCGCGCTGTTCTTTCTCTCCGTAAGAAGCATATGGATCATATGGAGTTCCCTGATAATGAGAAGACAGAACGTATTTCACGTCTTCCACAGTAATCTTCTTTTCCGGAATCATAGACCAGGGCAGATCATCTGAATACGGAGTAAATTCTGCGTTGGGACCATCCCATATTTTCGTTTTCGGATTCAGTGTGCGCAGCATATACCATGCGCGAGGTGTATTATAAACATGATCGGAATCGTCGTGGCTTCCAAAGGCATCTCTCGGATTCAACACGCCATCCTGAGAAAGATCCAGGTGATTTTTCTCAATAAATTCTTTCATATCAGAAGAACACATATATTCCAGATCTGCATATTCTTCTCGTGTACTCTGATATTTCGGCTGATCTAAAAGTGCTTTTTCCAGGTCAAACTTATCGCTTCCAAGCTGGTTAGGCATTACCACATAAACATCATCCGGAACTTTTCGTGCCATCCAGTGATGTCCGCCAATAGTCTCCAGCCACCATATCTCATCCTGGTCCTGGAATGCAATTCCGTTCATTTCATAGGTTCCGTATTTCTCCAGAATACTGCCAAGACGAACAACACCCTCACGGGCACTGCGAATATAAGGAAGAACGATAGATACAATATCTTCCTCTCCAATTCCGCCGGCGATTTCTTCTTTTCCATCTTTTGCCGGCTGATAAACTACCAGCGGATCTGCGCCAAGTACACGTGGATTGGAAGTGATTGTCTCTGTGGCAGTCATTCCCACATTCGCCTCGTTGACACCACTTGCAGCCCAGATTCCCTCTCCATCTACTGCGTTTGGTACGGCGGTGTAGCCCATCGGATCATCTGGAAGCTGGATTTCCACATGGGAAATCACGGATTTGTATTTCCGTGGCTGTTCCTCTGGATGGACCACCACATATTTCTTCGGCATATAATGACCGGAACCGGAATCGTCATTTCTGGCAATCATGGTAGAGCCATCATAGGACGCATTTTTTCCAACTAAAATTGTAGTACAACCCATTTGATTTTCCTCCTGAAGTTCCTTCCTCTGAAGTTCTTTTCTTCTGAAATTCTTTTGTATCGGTGCTGTTTTTACCATTCAGACCTGTTGTAATCTATGTTAGCACAAACCAACATTTTATGGAATACAAAAGTTGTCAAAGACACACTCTTTGTATTTCCACCTTTCTGTTTCTCCGGTCTTTTTTCCATATCATAAGAAACACCTGAAATTTCAGGCTGTCTCTGGCTGTAGTAAATGGCTCCTCCCGCAGTATTTCTGCCTGGATTCCATTCAGCGCCAGTTTTTGCCGCATCATTTCTGCTTTCTCCAGAAGGAGCTTCAACTGACAATCTGTCTCTTTGTCAAAAGACCTGTCCGGATAATTTCCTGCTTCCTTTTTTATTTTTTCAGTAAGAAGATCGATCACCGCCGCATGCCTGTTTCTGTGCAAAGCCCAGGCAAAAATCCTGGCCGTAAAAGGTCTTGGGAATTTCTCATAAATATGCAGCAGACGAAGTAACGACAGATCCTGTGCTTCTTTGATCAGCTTTTCCATAACTTGAAAGGATGCCTTAGTTGGAATCCAGGGTTCTTCTTTTGGCACAATGTATTGCCGGGGTACTGCCGGATAACAGCAATAATTCAGTGGCGGAAAATCAGCCAGCTGCACCAGTTTTTGTTCTTCTTCTGTGCAAAATTCTTCCCCAAGATAATCTGATTTGTCTCTTGCAATAGCAATCCGGTACTCCAGCTGGCGCAGATACTCATATCCAGACACCCAGAAATGTCCGATTTCCCCATAATTATAGAGATGGGCTTCCAACTCCAGCTTCTGAAAAAATAATGTAATAACATTTTCACCCTGCCATACCACCAGTATGTACTCATCCTCTTCGCGACTTAAAGATGATTTCAGCGGACCTTCATAGCCGCTTATATAAGAGCCTGTAAGTCTGGCATTTTTAAAAATGAGAAAGCTCTCCACTGCGTCATTCATCAAATACACCAGACGAATATCGCCAGGGCTCTGCTTTCCCTTTTTCCCAACTCCGGTCTCCTCTGAAAGTAATAATTCGAACTGCTCCTGTTCCAGAAGCTCTTCCAGCATTTCAAAACTATCCTGCATAAAATAAATCCCTCTTATGTTTTACTTTACAAGTTATTCTTTTATCATAGTCGGGGGCTTTGCACTCCCGCAACCTTCATCATTATATGATATCTGACAGAAATGTCAAAATCACAACATCTGATATATAGCTATAAAATAAATAGCATACAATTTACAGCTTACATTTTCCATATATTTTCTATATACTTTATATTATGGATAAAGAAGCTGCCGGTGACGAAGCAGGCAGTACTCTTTAAATGCGTGAATATACAGGAATACCTGTTAAAAAGATTGGAGAACAGATTATGAACCAGATTGATTACGAAAATTTAGGATCCCGAATGAAAGAACTGCGCATCAAAATGAAACTTACACAGGCCGAAGTTGCCAAAGCCCTGAATGTAACCCCTGGTTATATCAGCAACGTAGAGAATAACCGTACTGCCATGTCTCTGCGTATCCTGATTTATTATGCAAGACTTCTGAATATTTCCCTGGATTCACTGATTGGCAGAATTGATTCTGAATATCGTGAGACAGCTCTGGACCGAGAGATTTCCGAGCAGATACATAAGATGAATATTCCGGAGAAACAAAAGCTTCTGAAGACCATGAAGGTATGGATGGAAGAAGATTGATTGTTTATAATTGAAGAAACCGAAAAACAAAAAACCCCTGTTTTACATCTTTTTACAGATGCCAAACAGGGATTTTTTTATTCTTTACAGCATAGCAAGGATTGCCTCCTTCTGCATCGCTCCTACAGAATGATTTACGATTTTTCCATTCTTAATAACAACCAAAGTCGGAATGCTCATAACCTGAAATTCTCCTGCAAGCTCCGGCTGTTCATCTACATTGATTTTTCCCACTTTGATATCGGAACGCTCTTCTGCAATTTCTTCCAGAATCGGTCCTACCATGCGGCAAGGCATACACCAGGGTGCCCAGAAATCCAGCAGTACCGGTTTGTCGGATTCCATTACTTCGTTTTGAAAATTTTGTTTATCTACATGAATTACTTTCATTTATTTGTCCTCCTGTTTTGTTTGTGATTGTATTATATCAGATTTTATTCCCCATTTCTGTGATATTATCACATATTTTTCTTTTTTCCCTTGCGGACAAGTTTTCGGACCAGAACTACAATAAGGATAATAATTACAATAAAGAGCAGGCAGATCAGTACGATCATTACTGAGAATCTATTGGGATTTTTCACCAGATCAATAATATTTGTGCTGTCATCTACAACCTTACGGTTATGAGTGGCTGCATAATATTCCGGTACATTGGCAATTCCATCCCCGTCTGTATCTTCAAAAAACTGCATATATCTTGCAATGGCATCCCACGCCTTTAATTCTCTGCCGTCTTCCATGATTGCCTGGTCTTCCAGATTTTCAATGGGATTGCCGTCCTTGTCCTTTGGTTCAAGAGACAGCAGGCCATAGGACATTTTCATCACAGAGCCAAGCATTTGTCCTGTATACAAATCGGTCACAACATGATACAGCTTATCATCCTGGATTTCGATTCTTTCTCCGTCCTCTCTGGTCAGATAACAGTCCGTCACCTTGTTCAGAATCATTCGGTGAGGATTGTATGTAAAATTCAATCCGCTGCAATATAATCTTGCAGTTGTCATAAAATCTGAAACAGAAGCGTCTACTTCTGCTGCCAGCTTCAATTCTTTTCCTGTCAGATATGCATTGATAAGAGGATATCCTGCTACACCGTCTTTTCCAATTCCCAGAGAAAAGGAATTGTAGACATCTTCTACTGTAATATTGCCTTTTGTATATGTGTCACGGACCGTTCCGCTTGGTACAACCGCTACGTCTACCGGATTTCCATCGTAATACTCTGAATTTTCAACAGCATATACATACGCATCAGACATAATATCGCCAAGATTCAGTTCTTCATGCTTTGTGCCCATCTCTTCCAGACTGTTGAATTCAACATCATTCTCAGCGAGAACTTCATCCCGGGTATAACCAAAATCAGCAAGGTAATTAGTGTCTACTGTATCCATTAATTCATCAATCCGTTTCTGTGTTTCCTGATCCGGTTTGATCTCATCAGACACAGGAATCAGCTCGTAGGAGGTCATTTCCCAACGTCCGTCCTCCTTCTGTGTCATTGAAAGTGATCCAAGATTTCTTCCATACTCACCGCAGGATACAATATATGTGTTCCCATGCTTAATGGCTTCATTCAGCTCTGTATGGGAATGTCCACTGATGATCAGATCCAGATCCGGCACCTTTTTTGCAAGGATTTCATCCTCTGACTTATCCTCGTCCTCCCAGGTTCCGCCGTGGGACACACATGCGATCATATCCACATTCTCATTTTTCTTAATCTCTGCTACTGTCTGCTTTACCGCCTCTACTGGATCTTTAAACAGCAATTCACATGTAGGCGCACATTCCAGGGCATCTTTTCCAAATACACCAACCACAGCAATTCTCGTATCGCCCTTTTGAACCACAACATAATCTTTCACACCGTAGGCTTCAAACGCTTCTTTGATCTGCTTCTGCCCATCATTTAAACCGTCTTTTTCCATAGCGTCCCAATCCACGTTGCACACTGCGATCTCCGGCACTGTCTCACCGGAATTTATGGCTGCCTTCAGCATATTTGCCAGTCCCTTTGACCTGTAGTCGTATTCATGATTTCCAAAAGTAGTCACATCATACCCCAGATATCCCAGCATTCGAAGCTCCGCTGCCTCCGTATCATATACGGTCTGGATCAGTGTACCCATAGAAAAATCTCCGCCATCCAATACCAGGGTATCCGGATTGTCTTTCTTCTTTTCATCCATCAGGGTTTTTATTTTCGCAAAACCGCCAACTTCTTTTTGCTGTCCATCTACAATTGTTGAAAAGCTGTCCAAATGGGAATGGGTATCATGAGTAAACAAAACGTCTACCTTTTTCGTCCCGGCTGCTGTCACAGGAATATCCAGTACAAGCAGAAGCAGTGTTGCAATTGTTAATACAATTGACAAAATTCGTTTCCGTGTCTTCATAACTTCTCCTTTTCGTTCAAAAAATCTTCATCTGATTTCTATAGCATATCTTCTGCCATATCATTTCCTTCTGCAAGCATAAGCTTTCTTCTATCACACCCACATTTCTCTGTAATCCCTTAATAAAGCTGCGCAGATATTCGATCAACCGGTCTTTAAACACCGTTTCACTGATTACATTGTACCAAGACATTGTCCAGTCGACCAGTCCCAATCTGTAAAAGCTGCCATTTTTTTTGCAACAGAAAAGAGACTGCGCCCTACGAGCACCAGCCTCTTTTTTACGTTTTTGATTCTTTTATTACCAGATTTATGATATACTCTATGTATCTCTTATAGGCTCCCGGGAGGACACAGCTATGAAACATACAATTCCCGATGAAAGATATTCCGTGGCTAACGATGCCATTTTAGGTGCTTTTTTCATATTGCTAAAAGAAAAGAAGCCCGACAGGATCACGGTATCCGATATCATTAAAACAGCAGGTATTGCCAGAAGTACCTTTTACAATCACTATCAGGATATCCCTTCACTAATCTCTGCAATTGAAGATAAAACAATTCAGGATGTTTTTTCCATGATGGAGAACTTCCATCCCCAAAACGACCGGGAGATCTGCCGTTCCTATTTTCTGACCCTGTGCCGGTACACTATGGAAAATCCTTTTCTGTCCGGTCTTTTGAGCACGCCTCATGGCAATCATCTGTTTGAAAAAATGCTTACCATGCTCCATCATTATGTCACAGACACTACATCTAATTCCAGGCCTTCCGAACGCACAAAGGAAGAGTTTTCTTATGTGCTCACCTGCGCCATCGGTAGTACGGTCGGCGTTCTGCACAAATGGACCCGGGATAATTTTAATCTGGCACCGGAAGTGATCGCCGATATTCTGTCTGAGATTTTTTTATCCGGTATGCTGCCACTATTGTCTTAGAGCGTGTTATTCCAGAGGCTCGTCAATCAGAACATCCTGTCTCCTGATCTTCTTTGTTGTGCTGCGGATAAATGGATTTTTCCGGATAACCAGTCCTGTAATGCGGCGATAGGTTGGCTGTTTTTTGTTATATTCATCCAGAAATGCCTGAAGCTGTGTCTGAATTGCCTCTGCATCCAATGCTTTTGCTTCCACAACAGCCTGCTCCGGATAAATGCGGGCAGTCAGGCCATTATCCTCACCTGTTACGATTACTTCGCCTACCAGCGGATTCAGCGCCAGCTTATTCTCAAGCTCTTCCGGAGATATATTTTCACCGTTGGACAGAATGATCAGATTTTTCACTCGTCCATTGATAAACAGATAACCGTCTTCATCCATATATCCCTTGTCACCGGTGTGCAGCCAGCCATCCTTTAAAGTCTCTGCGGTCTCCTTTGGCATCTGATAGTATCCCTTCATAACGCTGCTGCCTTTTACCAGAATTTCACCATTTTCAAATCTGATTTCTGCATTCTCAAGTGGTTTTCCGATAGAACCCTTTTTATGGTTTTCTGGTGTATTATTGCTGATAACAGGGGAGCATTCTGACATTCCATAGCCTTCCAGAACTTCAACGCCATATTCTGCCAAACGGTCAATATAATACGGATCCAGATGTGCACCGCCTGTAAAAATAGTATGCAGTTTTCCACCGAATACATTTTCTGCCAGAATCTCCTTCGGGATTGACGGATCAGCAGCAGACAGCCTCTTATAAATCGTCTCGATCATCATTGGAACCATAAGCATAATATCCGGTTTGAAAATACTCATATTTCTTACCATATGGAGCAGGGAATCATTGATGCAAAGAGTTGCACCCAGGGAAAATCCCTTCAGCCAGTCCATAACAAGACAGAATGCATGATGGATTGGAAGCACACTGAGCATGGCAGTTCCCGGTTCTGCCGTAATCTTTACTGCCTCAACGTTGGAAGCCAGATTGTTCTGTGTCAGCATAACACCTTTGCTCTTTCCTGTTGTTCCGGAAGTGAAGATAATAGTCGCAACACTCTCTGCATCCGGGCAGGCAGAATCTGCCGATGCACTCTTTCCTGCATTTCGAAGCTCATCAATACCATATACCTTTGCCGGCGCATCTTCTACCTCTTCCTGAAGCATCCATATCTTCTGAAGTTTCGGGCAGTTCGCAAGAAATGCTTCCAAATATGGTCTGTGTTTCGGACTTAAGAAAAGTGCGGCAGAATCGGAACGATTGAGCAGGTCAATCAAATCCTCACAGGGAAGTGCTGCATCCAACGGTACTGCTGTGGTACATCCGGTAATGATTCCCAGATAGCTTTCCATCCATTCTACAGAACTTGTTCCGATCAGTGCAATGTGTTTTCCCTCAAAGCCTTCCGCAAGAAGACCTTTTCTGGTGGAAACTGCATTTTCCATCAGCTCCAGGTAGCTTCTTTCCATAATTTCCTTTTTATTAAGCCATCTGACCGCTTTTACTTCACCAAATTTGCATACACTTTCTTCTAATATATTTCTGATCAGCATATCTGTTCCCCCATTATTTTTTGAACCGTTCAATTTATAAGTTATAAAAGATTACCGAAGCTCATCCAGCAGATTAAGGGCTTCGCCAAGAGTTGTGATCTTCAACACTTCGCCCTCGTCAAGTTCAATATCAAAAGTATCCTCAAGCTCACCTAAAAAAGACATAAAATCCAGAGAACTGAAACCCAGATCCTCGCGAAATCTCATTTCATTTTTCATTTCTTCCGGTGCTACCTTACTATACTGTGCTACAATATTTTTAAATTCCATTTCCTGATTCATTGCGATTCCTCCTGCTATTGATTTTGTTAAACCAGTTCCATAATTTCGCCGATGCTCATATCTGGCTCTGCAATTCCTTTAAAAAGGATACGCATCATATAATAGTAGAGCAGTTCCATGTCATGCTCCTCCAGATGAGCAGTCTGGTAATGATAGGAGAAGTTCATGCCGCCATCTTCCGTATGGGATACGGTCAGATACATCTTCTTAGTGGCTGCACCATTTGCAAACCATTTTGCATGCTGACGGATGGTTCCAAGCATTTCATTCTCCACCTTCACAGGCATTGGCTGATAAGTCAGATAACAGCTCTCATAACCGGTATGCTCCGGTGTATTGTATCTTTTTCGCATCTCATCCATAATAAGTGCCGGATCGTAGTTGCTGTGCATGTAAATACGATTCTGCATATTCTGAATCTCATAAGCTGCAGAAAGGAAATCTGTCTCCGGTGCGATCACGGTTCTGCATGGGAACATGATGGTTCTGCTTCCTCCGGAAGTCCACTCATCATGAGTAGAACGTCTGGATATAAAGTTCTGGATAGTGATATCTTCCTGTCCGTTATTTACCTTTGACAGGTAAGTACGGATACCAAGCAGAAGAAGGTTTGTCATAGAGAGCTGATGATTCATGCAGAAATCAATCAGATTCTGTGTTGGTCCCGGCTCAAGATAATAATCCTTAACTGCCACAAACAGATTCTTCATTTCAATATCAGAAGAACGAAGTTTTGGATTTCCATGACGTTTTCTTGCATTCTCAAGTACGGAAGGACCCTGAATATCTGAATACAGAGGCTCGCCCAACGCATCCAGCTGGTCATCCCAGAATTTCTTATCTTTTGCAAAACGTTTCTCATTGCCAGCCTTCGCCAGATCTTTTTTCAGGACTGTCTCAAAATCTGCCAGTTCCTGCGGATGGGCGGTTCCATATTTATAATAGGTATATAACTGAAACAGATCACCAATCATCACTACCAAACCGCAGGAATCAATCAGTCTGTGATCCATATGTACAAAGAAACCATTATATCCTTCCGGCAGCTTCAACATAGTAAACTGGCACATGGGAATATCATCACCGTCAAAGGTTTCGTATGCCCATTGCTGCATCAGCTCATCTGCTTTTGCAAGGCTTCCCATTCCTGACAGATCCTTTAATCCAATATCCCTTGGATCCTGCTTTACAAGGTACTGTTTTACATTTCCGTCTTTATCAGGCTTTGTAAAACGGACTCTGGTGCATCCGGAACGTTCTGTTTCCATCTGAATGCATTTTTTTAATAATCCAAAATCCAGTTCAGCCTGTACAGATGCCACAACACTGACACCGGATACCTGCTGTGTACCATAATCCATGATCCAGTTGTGATGCATTTTCTGCGCTGCTGTTAAAGGATAATAGTTTGTCATACTTTATTTAACCTCCATCTCCCGGTTTCTTTTCTCGGGACAAAAATAGCATAGATTTTCTTAAAATACCAGTACCCTCAGAACTTAATGAACACTTTACACAAAATTGACCGGGACTTATCAGACACATAACAAAACGTATCTGATAAATCCCGGTCAGGATTGTTTCATAAATCATATTTCTCAAAAAACTCCATCATCGTACGCTGATATAGATCCGGATCTGCGTAAGCACTGCACAGATGCCTTGCCCCTGATACAATGACCAGTTCCTTGGGTGCCTTGCATAGCATATAGTTCTGGAATGAATTGTTCGGGTACACATAAGTATCCTTCTCTCCATGAAAGAAAAGAACAGGTTTTGTATTACTTTTCATGGCTTCTGTAGTATCTGCATCCTTCATATGAAAGCCTGCCATAAAGTGACACAGCCAGTCCATTTCCTTCAAAAGCAGAGGGATATAACGCAAATGGAACCAATTGTCAGCCATATCCCGCATCTGCCTTTCCATAGACTGAAATCCACAGTCTGCAATCAGCCCCTTCACCTCTGACGGAAGCCGGTTTCCGGATGCCATCAGTACAGCGGATGCCCCCATAGACTGTCCGTACAGATAAATGGGAAGCTTCTCTTTATTTCTTTCAGACACATAAATTGCCCAGCGCTGCACATCCCATTTTTCCTTAGCTCCAAAGGTGATATATTCTCCTTCACTTTCTCCGCAGCAGCGATGTTCCATAAAAAGAAGATTGCACTGATGCTCATGGAGATATTTGGCCATAAAGGAAAGTGAACCAAATCTGCTGCCCCGATAGCCATGACTTAGTATGACATATCTTTTTGCATGCTCTGCAGGCAGATAGAATCCATGGAGTTTTAGTCCGTCTACACTCTGAATATAGCAGTCCTGCATCTTCTGTGCCTCGCACCAAGCCCTGCTCTCATCATATTCCTTTGCATATCCGTTTCTGGGATGATTATCCCGGATATGGGATAATTCAAACCATTTCTTTCTTTCCTTTTTTCTTTCCCCTCTTTTGCAACGGACCACCATGTTAAAAAAGCGCCAGCCAATCTCCATAATTCCTGAGAAAAAAAGCAATCCTACTGCCAACAACTTACAAAATTTTTTCTTCATTTGAATTTCTCCTTGGGATTGATTATCACTGTGGATAACAGCAATACGTTCCGATTCAGATTATAAGCAGTATTGCTTAGGATATCAACTATTTGCTTCTATATCTTCAATAAGATTTTTCTTTAATGCCACAATCGTATCTCGATTCTTTTTCAAAAGCTCTAACTGCCTATATGCTTTTTCTCTTAATATTTTTAACCTTTCAATTTTAGGCACTTCCTGTCTTATCAAATCTGCATTTGTATCTTCCAGATTAATAAGCACAACCAATTCTTCTGCTGAAGCAAAATCTCTTTTACCGCGTCTGTATGGATACGATACCGATTGCATCCGTTACTTTTATCCATTGCTGCGGTGTCAACGTAAAAGCATTATCACCAAATTCTGCTTTAAACCTATCGAATTCGATAGGTTTAAAATTGGGGTTGTGAATTTGTTCCCACAAACCCAAAAATGAAATCGTAGAATGATTACGCATCCAGTTTGCCTATTGACACTATTTTCACACTAAATAGCTATTTCGGTGTTATACCTATATCCTTTACAAATATCTTATCTACTTATGCTGTGCTGAAAGGTTGTGATTAAAGCCACATTCTAATTGAATTTGAATGTGGCTTGATTTATAATTTGCCGCCAATTATAATGTTCGGATTTTTCTTTCTCCTCTCAATTATATGTTATTGTAAAGTAGAGAACAAGCCATTTTCCGTCTACCCCTTCCAAAGTATTATCTGCCTTTAATTGTTCTGTGACTGGCACAGGCTTTTAGCGACGCTGTGGTTGAAATATTCCAAGACCGACTCAAACCAGATAAATAAAGATGACAAAAAGCTCTTAGCTATGAGTTTACCCATAGCTAAGAGCTTCGTTTATAATATGGATTCGTTCAGAGCCAAGCGGAGTTTGGACAGTATATGCGATGAATGTTTACATTCAAGAGCATATATTGGCAAAATTCCATTTGGCGGATACGCCACAACTCGGAACGCCTTGTTGCTGGGACGCCTATCAATCACTCTCTAACCCTAAAACAACCAGATTACAAGAATATTTCAATTTATTCGAATTCCACAGTTCCGGTGGGCTTCGGTGTGAAATCATAAAGTACACGGTTGATTCCGGCAACTTCGTGTGTAATACGGTCTGTAATATGAACCATCAGCTCATGTGGAATCTCCGCAACCGTTGCTGTCATAACGTCAGTTGTGCATACTGCACGAACAATACAGCACCACTCGAAAGCACGTTTTCCATCTTTGATTCCAGTAGATCTGAAGTCCGGAACAACTGTGAAATACTGCCAGATTTTTCCTTCAAGTCCGTTCTTCTCAAATTCTTCACGAAGAATTGCATCAGACTCACGCACTGCCTCCAGACGATCACGGGTGATAGCTCCTGGACAACGAACACCAAGTCCCGGTCCCGGGAATGGCTGACGATAAACCATACCATGCGGCAGGCCAAGCTCATCACCAACAACACGAACCTCATCCTTAAAAAGGATTCTGACTGGCTCTACAAGTTCAAAATCCATATCTTCTGGAAGTCCACCGGCATTGTGGTGTGCTTTAATACCTTCTTCTGACTCAAGGATGTCCGGCCAGATGGTACCCTGTGCCAGGAATTCAATTCCTTCAAGCTTTCTTGCTTCTTCAGCAAAAACTTCGATGAATTCCCCACCGATAATTTTTCTCTTTGTTTCAGGATCTTCTACTCCTGCCAGCTTGTCAAGGAAACGATCTGTGGCATCCACGTAAACAAGATTTGCATTCATCTGATTGCGGAACACCTCAACTACCTGCTCTGGCTCGCCCTTACGAAGCAGACCATGATTCACATGAACACATACCAACTGCTGACCAATTGCTTTGATCAGAAGTGCTGCAACAACAGATGAATCTACTCCACCTGAGAGAGCAAGAAGAACCTTCTTATCTCCTACCTGTTCTTTGATCAATTTAACCTGCTCTTCGATAAATGCCTGTGCAAGTTCTGGTGTTGTAATTCTTTCCATATCAGCTGGGCGTCTGATTTCAGTAACGTTCATTGGAAATTCCTCCTCATCCATTTAAGTATTTTCCAGTGCCAAATTGCTGTCACTTAATTATAAATGACAGGGAAATATTTGACAACCTTTATTTAATTTCATAACTTGCACAGCACCATAACGAATAATCTCTTTCATAAAAGAAGAATACTCTTTCTTATCAATTATACATCAGCAAGTATTATTATAAGTAGAGCGCAAGTCATTTTCTGATCTGCCCTCTGCCATATTGGTTTTTACCGATAAATTATCTCCTTATCCATCCTCTCCCCCGCACACGACTGTAAGTTACTCATTCTGCCTCCCATTTCCAATGCGTTATCTTCCTTTAATTATTCTGTTCTTGTCACTATACACTTTTGTATAGGAACCATGGTTCTATCTGGCTTTATATGTGTTCCACGGTCCAAAGTCCACAGACTGTACTGAACAGTGTTATCATGATTGTGTTATCAATCAAAGATTCTTATAATATCCTGATATCGGTTAATCACGCGATAAATCTCTACATACTCTTTTCCTATCTTGTAGATAATCACATAATCTTCCCATATCGCATATTTATAGTCCGTCCGAAAGCAGACTCGCTTTAAAAGCTCTGAACCCATTCCCGGAAACATTTGAAGGTTTTCAAATTTACCGTAAATTTCTTTTATGGTAATTGATTTTTTTAATCTACAATATATTTCCCGCATTTTGGTATATTGATTTCCAGATTTGCATCTTCTACCATTCTTTCACTCTAAACCTATACCTGCACCACTGGTAACACAACACCCACAAACTTTAACTATTGTCCTAAAAGTACAATCTATTTTTCTGGAAAATAACGCAAAAGGATGCGCTGCGGTAACTTCTCCATTACCTTAGCACATCCTTTCGTATTATTTGTTATTTTTTGCTATTCTTCTTAATGACAGCTATGGTTTCCACATCCGTGCTCGCCACATGTATGTCCTTCCCCGTGGTTGTGCTCGTGATGAGAACATTTCACATCCGGATTATACTCAAGTGTTTCATTGATAAAAGCTTCTACTGCTTCATCTGCATCTCCGGAAACTCCTCCGAAAAGCTTGATGCCTGCTACCGCTAACGCTGTCTGTGCGCCGCCTCCGATTCCGCCACAAATCAAAACATCTGCATTCAATGCATTAAGAACTCCTGCCAATGCGCCATGTCCGCTTCCATTCGTATCTACTACTTCTGAATGTACTACTTTTCCTTCCTCTACATCGTAAATCTTAAATGTCTCTGTGTGTCCAAAGTGCTGGAAAATCTGTCCATTTTCATATGTTACTGCTATTCTCATGATACCTTCTCCTTTTTCTGCTGCATATTTTTTGTAAATTTCCTGTTTGTAACATCCTCCAAAGCTGCAGTTGCCGCTCTGACCATCACAGATTCTGAAATCTCCGCCCTCAATTCTGAGTGGATGTCCGTCAATAAGTGCATCTGCTATTTTCTTCCTGGCAATCTCGTAAATTCGCTGAACCGTTGTTCTTGCAACTTGCATAGATTCTGCGCACTGCTCCTGACTATAACCTTTCTTGTCCAAAAGACGAATTGTCTCGTACTCATCCACCGTCAGAACAATGGACGCTTTTTTCTCAGCATTATCTGCTGGAAGAAATTCTAAAATACTTGGGAAATGGCAGACTTTTCTGCATTTTACTGGTCTCGGCATAAACTGCTCCTTTCTCGCTTTTCTTATATAATAGTCCTATAAAAGGCATATGTCAATAATATTTTTGACATATGTCAATTATGTTGTTGACGCATCTTAAAAAAGCAAGTATACTAGGTTCGTAAAGGAGATAACTGTTATGAGCTTCGAAAATTATTTTCCACTATGGAATGACTTAAATACAGCACAGAAAAAATTAATTTCAGACAATTTGATTACACGGGATGTAAAAAAAGGAACGATCATTCACAACGGAAACCTGGATTGTACTGGATTATTACTGGTTAAATCCGGGCAGCTTCGAACTTACATACTTTCAGATGAAGGACGGGAGATTACACTTTACCGTTTGTTCGATATGGATATGTGTCTTTTATCCGCCTCATGTATCATGCAGTCCATTCAATTTGAAGTAACCATTGAAGCAGAAAAAGATACTGATCTTTGGATCATCCCTGCTGAAATCTATAAGGACATCATGAAGGAATCGGCTCCCGTCGCAAACTATACCAATGAGTTAATGGCTACCCGTTTTTCTGATGTCATGTGGCTGATTGAACAGATCATGTGGAAGAGTTTGGATAAGCGTGTTGCTTCATTTCTTTTAGAAGAGACCTCTATCGAAGGAACAAATGAACTGAAAATCACTCACGAAACTATCGCAAACCATCTTGGTTCTCACAGGGAAGTTATCACTCGAATGCTTCGATACTTTCAAGGCGAGGGTCTCGTCAAACTCTCCCGCGGCAAAATCGCAATCCTTGATCCAAAAAGACTGGAAACACTCCAAAGATCATAAAACTGTTTTTCTGTAACATATAAAGAAGAATCCTCCATTTATCAGAATTATGAAAGTCATTCTAATAAATGGGGGATCTTTTTATACTACGAGAAAGTTATAAAAATATTTTGTTTATTTCTAATAATCCATACCACATGCATATGACCTTTCAATCAGCGCACGGTCATTAACCACAGCGTCATAGAAGCGGAATCCACCGGAAAAGTTGTATGTTTCATAACCGTTTCCTTCCAGAATACGGCTGGCAATATAACTGCGCAAACCACTCTGGCATATCAGATACACAGGCTTTCCTTTCTCAATTTCATTGATTCGTTCTCGCAGTTCATCTACAGGAATATTTTTGAATCCATCCATATGCTCCCTGTTAAATTCATCTACAGTTCTCACATCCAGCAATACAACACTTTTATCTTTTGAAATCTTATCCATATCTTCCAGATGCCATTGTTTTAAGGTACCTTTTGCTATATTGTCTATCATGAATCCGGCCATGTTTACAGGATCCTTGGCAGAAGAATAAGGCGGTGCATATGCCAGATCCAAATCCTTCAGCTGGGTTGCCTTCAGCCCTGCATGAATTGCTGTTGCCAGCACATCAATACGTTTATCAACTCCTTCATATCCAATAATCTGAGCACCAAGCAAACGATAAGTTTCTTTTTCAAAAACCACCTTCATAGTCATCACTTTTCCGCCAGGATAGTAACCGGCATGACTCATAGGAGAAAGAATTACTGTATCTATATCTAATCCTGACTTCTTGGCATTGGTTTCATTGATACCTGTAGTGGCTGCTGTCATATCAAACACTTTGATAACGGAGCTTCCCTGACTTCCCAGGTAACGGCTATCACCGCCACAAATATTATCAGCAATGATTCTGCCCTGTTTATTAGCAGGTCCGGCTAAAGAAATCAACGCAGCATCACCAGTAACATAATGTTTTATCTGGACTGCATCACCTGCAGCATAAATATCCGGTACAGAGGTTTCCATTCTGTCATTCACTACGATACTTCCTTTGATGCCAAGTTCCAGACCAGCTTCTTTTGCTAAAGCTGTGTCTGGTGTAACTCCGATTGCCAGCACCACCATATCAGCCTGAAGAGATGGATTATCTTTCAATAGAACCTCCACTCCATTGTCTTTTTCTTTAAATCCTTCTACTGTATAGCCCAATACCAGTTTTATTCCATGCTTTCTCATTTCATTATGGATCATGGATGCCATATCCGGGTCAAAAGGATTCATCAGCTGCTTAGGCCGCTGGACGATCGTAACATCCATGCCAAGCTCCCTCAAATTTTCTGCCAGTTCCAGACCAATAAATCCACCACCTGCCAATACAGCCGATTTTGGATGATTCTTATTTATATATTCCTTTATCCGAAAAGTATCTTCTACAGTACGAAGTGTAAAAAGTTTATCAATATCTACTCCAGGAAGTCTCGGCTGTGTTGGCTTTGCACCTGGAGAAAGGATCAGCTTATCATAGTTTTCTTCAAATATCTCACCATTCTCCAAATTTTTCACTGAAACAGTTTTACGATCCGGATGTATGGAGATAACTTCATGATGAATTTTCATATTAATGCGGAAGCGTTTAAAAAAGCTCTCTGGTGTCTGTAATGTAAGTTCTTCCGGATCTGTGATCACGTCTCCAATATAATATGGAAGCCCACAATTCGCATAGGATATGTATCCGGATCTTTCAAACACAGTAATTTCTGCATGTTCATCCAATCTTCGTATTCTTGCTGCAGCTGTAGCTCCTCCGGCTACACCGCCTACGATTATTACCTTCATCTTATTTTTCCACCTTTCCTCATTAAAGCATTTCTAAAATCACTTTCTTAGGTCTCGCCCCTGAAACCTGTTGTACAATCTTCCCATTCTTCATAACTACCAAAGTTGGGATACTCATAATACTAAATTTACTTGCCAGTTCAGGCTGCTCATCCACGTTGATCTTTCCAACTTTGATATCAGGGCGTTCACCTGCAATCTCCTCTATGATAGGTGCCACCATACGACAAGGAGCACACCAAGGAGCCCAAAAGTCTAAAAGAACGGTTTTCTCGGAATCCATTATTTCATTCTGAAAATTATTTTTATTGATATTAATAGCAGACATTTTACAGTCCTCCTTGTTTTTTCTTTTATGACTTTATTATAATCTGAAATTCATTTGTTTTCTGTGATATCATCACATTATTATCATGATTAATTTTTTAAGAATTTATTATTAAAACAGAATAGATGAATGATGTATCTTATTCATTCAGAGATTTTTGACACGTTTGTTAATTGATATCCGAATATTTGGATTTATAATGCTTGCCGAACCTTTCTTTGATATCTATTTTCTAAATGCAGGCAACAAAAAAACAGTCTGCCTTGACGAAAATCACTTCAATCAAAACAAACTGTTCTTCATATTTACTCGAACTCTTGGGCGGAGAGATTTATCTGGCTGTTTCTCGGTACACATTTGTGCGTTTTATTCTTCATATTTATCTTATTTTGCATTTTTGTGTACCTCGTCTAAAATTTTTAGAGCCAAAATGGAGCCAGACGAAACTATTTTTATTTTTTAATTTCTTTAATATTGGTAGCGTATCCGGCTATGCAGACATAAACTTCACATCACGCTTTAACATTCCCAACACTTTCTACTCAATTATCTTTGCCATATGTTCACTGGTCAACATCAAATGATTTCCGGCAATCGTATGTTCACGTTCTATGAAAATAAAACAATCTCTTCCTTATAAAACTCCTATTATCATCTAATAAATCGTAAAATACTATTGTTTCAATTCTTCGGCTTTTTCAAATAGTCCTCGATCATCAGCTGGATATACTATTCCCGAAATTGTAGTTTTTTCATTATCTTTTCCAAAACGCACTTCTTTTTTATGAGCCATAAAAAATACATGTTCATCCTCTAATTGTATTTTATACAACCATCCCTCTCCCAGAAAAGAATAAATATTATTTCTATAAGTAAAAGTCACTTCGTGCAGTGGTGATCCATATAAGCCCGCATCCGTAAGCAGTTCATCTTCACGCACTTCATTTATCATCCCCCAAAAACCATAAAAAATGCCCTTTTTGACTGCCTCCATTATAAGATACATTTTTTCATACAATATTTTTTCTTCTTCTGATACATCTTTTGCTTCTGACATTGCTATAATAGCTTTTTCAGAAAATGGCAACAACTTTTTTTCTTCTCTTTCAGTCAAGTATTTCTGTGTTGCAACGTTATTAAGTAAGTCAGAGTGCTTTTGAAAAAATATAGCAAATGCTCTCATTAATAATGTTCTTTCTACTGCTATTTGAACATCCGAAATAGCATTCCTAATTTTATATTTCCAAGAATGTGGTATTATCTCTTCATACTCACCACCAGAAATACTAACTGCCACAAGTTGCTCAAATATATTACCAAAAGATTTGGCTGTTAATGCTAATTCTTTTATCTTTGTATCAGAAGATATCAATTCGGCTGTTGGTATAAACATTTTTCTATGTTCTATTGAATCATCTGTAAGCACGTTTAAAAATGTTTTATAGGCCATATCCCACGAATAGAAATAATATTGTGACGTTTTTTTCTCTGCAAATTGTTCATACTGGTGAAAAGCATCATTACCTTTATATTTTTCTTCAATACTCGCTTCTAATTGAAATAAATTTTTCCCTTCCTCGGTTTTACGAAGGAGTTTCCCTAATCTTATTGAATAATCTAGTACATTCATTATTAACTTACTCCTCTCTCAATTCATTCATAAGTTTATACATCAAAATTCGTGAAGTAACTCCACAGAGTTTCTTTATCTGTAATGTTGAAATACTAGCCATATTTAATCCATGAATTAATTCATTTCTTATTTTTCTAGCCATAGTAAGAAGTTCTTTTTCGTCTACAGATATTGGTATATTTAGTCTATTAACAAGAATATCTAATTTTGTTCCAAAACTTACCTCAGTCAGTTTACTTTGTATCATTTTTTTTATACTCTCATTGAGTGCCACAATATTGCTTTCCGAAAAACCTTCTATATCCTTTAATTCTATCTTTTCAATTATGCTATTGATGAGTGTTTTTCTTTCTCTTTTTGTAAAATTACTCCTCCCAGATTGACTTGCATATTCATCAAGAATATTCTTCCCCTTTTCACCATTCACAATAAACTCTAACGCCATCGAACAATATATCACTCTATCATATTTGTCTTCTGTATTCCAGGCTTGTACAATCCATTTTAATGCATACTGCAAGCGAAGAACCTTCTTGTTCTCAGTTTGTAATTTATGAAAGAACCTTTCAATCCAATCATACTCAAACAAATATTCCGCATTTTCATCTAACTTTATTGCTACCGGTATCTTCATATTTTCATCTGTCAAAGTTATTGATTCTCCTAGAATACAATTTTCAATATAGAATACTGACCCTAGACTAATTTGTGGATAATGACTCCGTACATCCCAAACATTATTATTTAATTCTACAGTTCCAAACCAATCCGCATACATATCATTTTTTATCATAAATGACAAAAACTCTGCCGCCGCAATTAATAATTTTTTCCCTGAAGAAAAAGCATTATATAGTGAATCCGATTTTATATTAACCCAGGCAAATGTAGTACTTTCTTCCGTCAAATCAGAAATTGAATCTATAAATTTCTCTGATACATCAATCTGATTTCCAACTCTAACACTTCCAATAACGCAATCCTCAATATCTATATCTATATTTTTTAGTACTCCCACAATAATATAATTATGTATAGGTTTGTCATCCGAGTTTGGATAAACCACCCCGTTCACATCACTGTCTGCATGATTTACAACGAAATCCATCACAGAAAATGGATTACTTATATTTTCAAAAGATGCTCCTTTAGATTGAGTTGATTGCATAATCTCTATTGGATATGGATGAATATATAACAAATATTCCGCATCAACTTTCTCGATTCTAACAACATTCCCCCGATACTTTAAGTCATATTCCGATAAAGAAATCATTAAATCCAAATCGTCGTATAATGCTTGCATTGACAAGCTATCTGCCATCTCTTTTTCAGAAACAGAGACTAGTAAGGAATCCCCTTGTTTATTACATAAAAAACTAAACCATGAAATAATGTAATCTTTACCATTTAACGATATTTTTGACGGAATCTGTTTTAAATTACTTTGTGTAACTATTTTTTGAATAATAGCTTCATATTTGCCTGTATAACAATCTGCTTTATAATCAAGAATTTTTATAGTATCATTATTAAACAATCTTTTCTTATGAAGTCTTAAATTTTCATGATATAATTCACTTTGTTCAGACGTCAACGGCAAAATTGTATTCGTTTCAATATCTACGCCACAAACAAGGTTTTCGCCATTTTTCGCTGAAAACCTTAATACTGTATACAGTCTCTCAGATGTTCCCAAAATCATGATTTCATCTAATACATATTGCTTTTCATAGAAAACTGCACCACTTCCCAATTTAAAAATATCCTGTATTGTTTTATCCATAATCTTAAGACCTCCCTTCAAGTCTTTCAACACAAAAAATGTAATTTTCGTGTATTGTATTTTCCATGCCCTTATTATATCATTTTTAAAGCCAAAAGCAGTCTAAATCAGACCTCCCTAAAAATAATTTTATATCCAAATCTCATTTTTCAACATCACTTCTTTCACATAATTTCTTTCTTCTTTACCTCGCACCCTATCTTTTTCAATTCTATATATATCTAACTCTCATACCAAAAAAACTCCCTAGCCATCATCTCCGCCGTAGCCCGGTTATACCCCTTCTTCAGATACCCTTGCACAATCGTCCCAAACATTCCCTTAACCATATCATCCTCAATATCACAATATGCCTGCATCTCCCCAGACAAAGCCATTGCCGCATACTCTATTGGCTTGTTATCCAACAACCTATGCAGCTTCGCCAGTGACTGCTCTGTTATCCTCAGAGCAGCCTCCACTTCTTCGCACTTTATCCGCAACATATTTCCATCTGTAAACCACACCTCAACATAGCCGTTATCCATGTTATAAGCACATTCTACGATATTATCCATTCGATTATCTTTCATATCATCAATCCATCCTTCCCATTATCTTGTTCCATAAGACCTGTCATACCGCCTTATCTGCTGTTCTGTACGCTCCTGTTCCTTTACCTTACAAATAATCACATTAATCTGCTCTGCACCAGCATATCTCTTCACACGCTCCAGATCATCAGCCTTTTCCTGCAACAGCTCTGTCCTATCAATCATATCCTTAATCTTGCCCTTGTAAAATTCCACATCATCTGACAATCTCTTCTTTTCCTTCCGCAGCTGTATTACTTCCTCTTTCAACCTTACGCACTGGATTGTCAGATTCTTTATCAACAACTTCAACTTATTCACAAATGGCATCACTACTTTATCCCGAAATGACTTAGCACTTGCAAATACTCCCGGTTCCGGCAACTGCCATTCCGGTGCTTCATCATACTTTCTCACATCACGCTGTAATAGCTGCTCTGACTGCACCATCTGCTCTATATTGTTCTTAAGCTCATTCTGTTGCTTTTCAAGCTGAACATTATCCTGTTGCAAATCATTGTATTTCTGCCTTAATGCCTGATTATCCGATTGCAACACATCATTCCTTTGCTCCAGAGTGTGATTGTCAGCAGATAACTGATCATTCACATTCTTCAATTTACTATTCGTATATTGTAAATCTTCATGCCTTTGTTCCAGTTCTTCATTATCTGTCTGCAACTGTAACTGTTTCTGCTTCAAATCATGATTTTCCATGCGAAGTCTGTCCTTGCGACTCTCAAGCCTTGCATTTTCCATCCTCAACTCTTGATTACTTGCAAGCAATACTTCCTTCTCCTGTTGTACCACAGCCCCTTCTTCTTTTGCCCTTTGCGTAGCCTCTTCTGCCAGTTCTTTTTCAGCAGTAACATTCTGTAATTCCTGTTTCTTCACAGAAACCTCTTCCCCGAGCTGTGCAACCACCGAAGATATTTCCTGCTTCTGGCTATCCAACTCTGCCACTTCCCTTGCCCGCTCTTTCTTTTCAAATTCAAGCACCGACAAATGCTTCTCATGTGTACCCTTTTGAATCCATTCCACACCATATCGTTCCATGACTGTAGCAAGTTCCTGCTTCTCTGATGCAATCCACTGATTTAATTCGGTAGCACCTCTGGTGCCACCAGTGAAGCCTTCTTCCGCCAATGCAGATTTTAATGATACCCTTGTATCAAGACCTCGCTTACTACCTGTAATATATGGTACAAAATCAATGTGCAGATGCGGTGTTTCTTCATCCATATGCAAATGTGCCGAGAATACATACAAATTCGGATTTCTATCTTGGAACTCATCCATAAATTCCGTTAAAATCCTTTTTGCCAACAATCCATCTTCACTTCTGGCATTCATATCATCTTTATTTCCAATCTGAAATATCACTTCATGAAATAACTTTTCCTGCTTACCCCTCCTGATTTTTTCATAATAATTATCAATCATGCGATCTTTTCGTTTCTGTTTTGCATTATATCGTTCCAGTGCTTCATCAAACAACTTATGATAAACCTGCTTAATATCTTCTTGGCAAAATTCCATATTATCAGCACTTCTGTTTTTATCTACATTCTTAGCTGTAAATGCTCTGGTATTATGGTTCACAGAACCTTTTCCGATCATTGCACTTATCGTTCTCTCCATAGGCAATCTTCCCCTTTCTTTTATCTGTCATATTAGCGCCGGATACGGCGCAGGCTTTGTTACTTTCGTCGAAAGTAACGCAAAAGCACTTTTGACAGCTACGCCATCAAAAATGCAACCTGACAAGTCAGGTTTTGCGCCCTGCCGGGAGCTTTTCTGCCTGCGGCAGTCAGTGTACACAAGCCTCCACTGTGTCAAGCACACCACATTTTCCTTATCGATTCTAACGGAAGCGTGACACGCAGCCGTTATATATGTTTAAGAAAAACTACCAACGAAAACTCTCCGACACACCTCGTCTATCCAAATATTCCTTTCGAGCCTTTTCCTTTTCTTCTTCCGTTGGTGCAGTCTTATATTTTGTATATAATTCTCTCATTACCATTGCATCCAGCTTTTTCTCCAACCCCTGTTTTATCTGAGGCAACAGTTCCCCCTGTTCCAACATAAAATATCTCATTATCGCAAAGAAAAGTTCTTCTGAAATCTGTACACTTTTCATATCAATCCACCATCCCTTTCCTAACTCCTTCAAGACCGCAACACTGCAAAGCCTGTATGCTTTGCAACCTTGCAAAATTTATCTCCGCAATTTCTATATAGCCTGCAATGTTGCGTTCTTACCCTATCTCTGTTTTACTGTATCCAGTTCCCAATACCACGAGTTATTGATTTTCTTTGCCCGGATGCCCAATTCTTTCTTGGCATTTTCCAATGTTCTTTTTGAAATTCCCTGTTCATCAGCCATTTCAAAAACTTCATTACTCTGCACCATATTAGTTGTTTCTGCCAATTCACAAAGCATTTGCTTTGCCTGTTCCAGCTTATTTGCTTTTGGTGCTATACCGCCAAGTACTTCATCTGCTGTAATCTCATAATCTCCCAACCAATGAAAGCCCGTTTCTGATAGCATAAATGCCTTCGGATGTCCAAATGCCGCAAGATTATTCTTTATCTGAACAACTGCTCTTGTATTAGGTTCTCCCTCTATTCTGCCGACTAGAAGCACACTCCTCGCTACAGCAAAGAAGTCAATGGAACCCATGCCCCTGTATGCAGCTTTATTACCAGATGCCTTGTTCATATGGCCAATAAGAAGAATTGCGCACTGGTATTTCTCTGCTAATGCTCCCAGCTTCTTCGTCATATCTCTTGCCTCATTTGCCCGGTTCATATCCATGCCACCACCGAGATACGCCTGTATCGGGTCTAATATCAATACTTTTGCCCCAGTCTTAGCAAGTGCCTCTTCCAGTCTTTCATCTGCCATAGACAGGGATTTATCGCTTTCATCAATAACCAGTATCTTTTCACAATCCGCCCCGGCAAGTTCAAGCCTCGGCTTTACTGTATCTGCCAGTCCATCCTCTGCTGTCTGATAAATGACATTTACCGGCTCCTGCACATTCATATCACTATCAAGACTTTCTCCCTTTGATAGCTTTGCTGCTATATTTAACACCAATGTGGTCTTTCCATCACCCGGATCTCCCTGAATAATTGTCAGCTTCCCATATGGTATAAACGGATACCACAGCCATTTCACTTCCTGTGACTCAACCTCCGACATCCGTATCATCTTTAATTCTGTCTTTTGTTCCTCCATAAAAGTCCTCCATTTTCCAATCTTTTATTTGCTCCTTAGAAGAACCTCTGCTATACTCTAGTTGTATTTACAGGTGTAACAGAGGTTTTCTTTTGTTACCGCAAGTCCTAACAGTTGCCGCTGTCAGGACTTTTTTCTTTATCAACTTGTACTCCCTGCCAGAGATACTTTGCACCATCCAGCATTGCAATAATCGCCTGTAATATATCCATACAGTCATTTCGTATATCTTCCAATCCATCAGCCGTAAGTGTTATCTCCTGCTGTTCCAGTTGTTTTACCAGTTCTGAGAGATTTGTCTGCATATTCTGCAATTCCTCTACAAGCTGATAAATGACCTCTTTCTTTCCTACAACACATATTCTGTTATAAATGCAGGAACGGACAAAATAATCTTTCTTCTGCATACCGCTTGCAAGTATCTTGGCTTCAATCATTTCCCGCTCTCTGTCCGATACACGAAAGCTGATTGTTGGATGTTTGTGTACTCCGCTCATAGATTGTCCTCCTCATTCTCCAGTTCTAGCCTGTCTGCCAGTTCTGCCTGCTTATTCGGATATAAATGTGAATAAGTATTTAATGTTGTTTCTATCTTTTCATGTCCCAGCCGCTCCGCTATTGCCAATGGCTGAAATCCAAGTTCCACCAGCAGCGATGCGTGGCTGTGACGCAGATCATGAATACGGATTCTCTTAACTCCTGTTTCCTTTATGCCTCGTACAATTTCATGCTCCATATAAGATTTTGTAAACCGGAACATTCTTTCATTTGGCATAATTCCATATAAACGACTACAATATTCTTTTAGTTCTTCTGCCAGAAATGGTGGAATAGTAATCTTACGATTGCTCTTTGGTGTCTTAGGCGGTGTAATTACATCCTTTCCATCCAATCTCTGATATGATTTAGAAATGCTTATAATTCGTTTTTCCAAATCAATATCTTCATAGGTAAGTGCCAGCAATTCTGCTTTTGTCAATATAAGTCTAAAAAAAATTTGCTTTTAATTCGCAAAAAGCACCACTGTTTTCATCCA
>NZ_CAKRNY010000003.1 GCF_934371575.1 uncultured Blautia sp.
CCAGAACTGTTTTTGAATGGAGTATAGCAAAAAAACAAGCAACTGTAAACTATTATTACTAGATGGATACTATACTACGTTGTTCGGGTGAAGAATATATAAGCCCAGGACCTGTCCGTTCTCCATATTCTCGGCTACCGCTGTATAAGTCTGCGCTGCGAAAAACTCTGCGCCGGTTTTCTCATCCAGACATTCTTCCTGTGGAAATGCCACACCATCTTCCACAACCTCATTCCAGATGCGAATCATAGCCGGAAGATCTTTTTCCTCATATTTTTTTACGATAATTTTATTTTCCATAATGGTTCTTCTCGATTTCTATTCGTTTATTAATGTATTCATCTTTTCTCGGCACACAACCATGCTTATCTTATAATATATTTCGTACCTCTTCCTCTGCCCTCAACTGTTATAATGCCTTTTTGTCCCATACTCTTCAGCAACTGCGTTGTCTTGGATTTTCCAAAAGGAACATATGGTGCAATTTCACTAATTGATTTCATCAAATTCTTGCTCAAAATTTTATATACAATTCTTTCAGCTTCCGTTAAGTCCACATCTTTTTCAAAATTCGGGAGTACAATCTTAATAGAATTTTCTGTTACTTCAAAATCTGGTTTACTGAATCCATCTTCATATAGTTGTTTGATTCTCGTAACTCCAGTTCCAAATATCTCAACAAACCCCAGCCGATAAAATACATTTGCAAGATTTCTATTTCTTAAAACAGATAATTTCCCAGCTAAATATTCCTCTTCTGTTATTCCAGAGGGCAGCCCGCCTGGAGAAATAATTTCTATCCTGTCATCAAACATAAAAATTCTAATTCGGGCCTCTATATCCCAGACTCTGTGGATCAGCGCATTTGCAACTGCCTCTCTGAACGCAGCCTCTGGTATTTTTTCCACCTTTTTTCTGTCAGCCCCCTCAATTACTTCATATTGATAATAATCCCTGAATATGTCGATTGTCTTATCGTATACTTCAAGAATTGACATATTTTCAAAGGTTGCTCTTCTCTGAATAATATTAATATTTTCGCCAAATTTCATAATGTCAATTCCAGGAAAATGGTTTTTATCAGCCAGAATCCCTGCTGCATTATTATATCCATTATTATTGTCATACAGATTTAATGTTTTTAAAGTATCCTGATTAAAAGTCTCAAGCTGAATGCATTCTTTTAATTTATGATATAAAGTCTCAAACGATAGTTCCTGATCTTTACACGGAAGTTCTTCAAATCTTATATTTTTTCCCTCCAGGATCAGTCTTGACAGTTCCAGTGTATCTACTTCTATCGTAGCAGTATCATTTCTTTTATATGCTTTGGATTTATACAAATAGGGCTTATGAACACCACTTTTAACAACCAGTTTAATTGTATGATCCTGCTGCACCTCAAGTGTATAGTCTGGTTGAGGAGAAATACTATCATTAATTTTATTTTCAATATCCAGACATGACTGTTTTTCATCTGGCAGACCTTTGGCAACACCATTGTCGTCAACGCCAAAAAGTATCATACCGCCATCGTAATTTGAAAAGGCACTAACAGTTTTCAAAAAAGTATTTGTGACAGTTTCTTTAAACTCCATTGTTCGTGTTTCCTTCATACGATTCAGCTCCTTTTCAATTATATTTCTATTATTATATGCAAAAGCGCACAAAAAAACAATCGTATTTTTTTACGATTGTTTTTTTGACTTATTTCAATTATTATTTGTCAATAATTACGCACAAAAATACAGCTGAAAGACATTACTTCAGCTGTATCTGTAAGTTTTCGTGCTCCCTGATCCTTTTTAATTACTTCATCAGGGCAGATCATTTCCTGCAGCCAGGTATATCTCGTACCATTCCTTTTTGCTCAACCTAAATTCTGTTGCTTTTGCTGCTTCACGAACACGAGTCGACTTTGTAGTACCGATTACAGCCTGAGTTGCTCCGGGGTAGCGAAGAATCCAGGCAAGAGCAACCGCCATTGGCGTGACTGCCTTTTCAGAAGCAATTCTATTGAGCACAGTGTTCAGTTCCCGATAATTATCAGATCCAAGAAAAGTTCCCTGAAAATATCCATACTGAAGGGAAGACCACGCCTGAACCGGGATCTTTTTCATACGGCAGTATTCCAGTACTCCGCCGCCATCCCGCATGATTCCCTTATCACACTGCATATCCATGTGAAAACCAGCGTCGAAGACCTGGGTAACGGCACAGCTAAGCTGAATCTGGTTTGCACAAATTGGGAACTGTATTTCCCTGCTTAGCATTTCCATCATCATAGGCGTCATGTTACTAACTCCAAAATTCCGTACTTTTCCAGCATTATAAAGACGGTCAAAAGCTTCTGCAATTTCATCTGGTTCCATAAGCGCATCTGGTCTGTGAAGAAGCAGGCTATCCAGATGATCTGTGTGAAGTCTGGACAAAATTCCATCTACGGCCTCCAGAATATAATCTCTGGAAAAATCGAAATAGGTAAAATCCGGATCACAACGGATTCCACATTTTGACTGAACGAAAAATTTAGTGCGCAAAGAAGGATTCTCTGTAAAAACTTTTCCTATCACTTCTTCTGATTTTCCACCACCATAAATATCTGCGAGGTCCAGAAAGTTAATCCCATCTTCAAGACCAGTCTCAATCAAATCTGCTGCCTCGCCAGTGGACATCTCTGAAATTCTCATCAGTCCCATAACAATTTCAGATACCTTATCCTTATCTTTTCCAAATTCAATATACTGCATACGATTTTCTCCTCTTGTACCAAACAGCTTCTTGTCCAGAAACCGCAATATTACATCTTATTTTGCAGAAAGCCTTTTTCAGACACGCTCTAGTTTATCACACTGTTAATAGCCTTGCAAGATTCCGCTTTTTCGCCATTAAACAGTTTTTCAATTTTTCAATTTCATTTGTTGCAGAACAAAACAAAGAGCCGGATTCCTCCGACTCTTCGCACGTTTCAACATATATAAGTCTTTGCCGCTACCTATTTCTCCAACATATAATCCTTAATCACATCATGGTCTCTCAGCACTTTCTCCACTAAGGTTCCCTTAATTGCTTTCAGCAGAGGTTTTTTCACCAGGTTCAACGGTCCAGGAAGCTCGATTTCAAGTGGTGATCTGCCATCCATAAGTTTTACACTGGCATCGAGGAGTTCTCGTACGTCGTACACACTGCCCCATACTTCCGGAACACCACGGTCTACGCCCATAAGTCCGTATACAGCTTCCATTGCGGTACGAACAGAATATTCTGTGGTGAAGATAGTGTCTCTTGGAGTCTCTGCGAACTGTCCAAGGAATGCGAAGTTCACACAGCCATCCGGGATAACGTCCGGTCTGTCACCTTTGGCTCTTGGCATGAAGAATGCAGTGATGTAAGGCATCATGGTCGGTACGCAGACTGCGCTGTTTTCAGCCAGATCTTCGATCTGATCCGTCGGTACACCCATGTGGTACAGCCACTCTTCGGTGATCTCTTTACCGGTACATTCTTTCATCGGTTTCTTTACATAATCGCCAGGTACATCTGTAAACAGACCATATACCCATACGCAAACCTTATCTTTATCCTGCTCCTTGAACTGACCCTGACGGTTGATGGTCCAGCTTAACAGCCAGCTGGAATCCTGACAGCTTACAATACCGCCGGTAACAACCTTGCCGCTCTTTGGATCTCGCTTGCAGATGTCAGTAATATAAGGAATGATCTTGTCATCCAGTGTGGTAACAGTTGCAGATTCCCAGTTAGTCTTTGCAATGTCGGAGCAGAATTTCTCCGGATGACCGAAGGACGGATCCTGTTTTGCAATGTTTTTCCAAAGGCTCCAGCAGCCGCTTGTACGAACCTCAGCATCTCCGTTTGGAGCATGGTTCTGGTCACCGTAGATAGTTCCCTCTGTACAACTTCCGTTGGTAACAAATACGTAATCGTTCTCGGTAAGAAGGATTCCCTTCTCAACACCCTTTACCTTGCACTCAATAGCAGTTGCCACTTTTTTGCCATCGTGGATATCAAAGATTACATTGGTAACCTCTGTGTTGAACTGGAAATCAACACCTGCTGCCTCCAGATATTTCTGCATTGGAAGAATCAGGGATTCATACTGGTTGTATTTGGTGAATTTCAGGGCGCTGAAATCTGGAAGTCCGCCGATATGGTGGATGAAACGCTGGATGTAAAGCTTCATCTCAAGTGCGCTGTGCCAGTTTTCGAATGCGAACATGGTTCTCCAATATAACCAGAATGTGGAATTCAGAACCTCGTCATCGAATACATCTTCAATGGTCTTGTCATAAAGATCCTCGTCCTTTGTAAAGAACAGCTTCATGATTTCCATGCAGCCCTTCTGGCTCAGGTTGAATTTGCCATCTGTGTGAGCGTCTTTGCCCTGATTTACAGTGGCACGGCAAAGAGAGTAGTTCGGGTCGTGCTTGTTCAGCCAGTAGTACTCATCCAGTACAGATGCGCCTGGTTTTTCCAGGGAAGGAATGCTGTGGAAAAGATCCCAGAGGCATTCGAAGTGGTTCTCCATCTCACGGCCGCCTCGCATTACGTATCCTCTCATCGGATCAAAAATACCGTCGCATGCGCCGCCTGCAATGTCCATTGCTTCCAGAACATGAATGTGGTCGCCTGGCATCTGTGCGTCTCTTACCAGGAAGCAGGCTGCTGCCAGAGAAGCAAGTCCGCTTCCTACCAGATATGCATGCTTGTCATCTACGCCTTCCGGTTTCTCCGGGCGGGCAAATGCTTCGTAGTTACCGTTTGTATAATAAATGCCTTTGCTGTTTTTCTCGTTTTTACCACGCTCTGTATTGCGGTAATTCGGGTCTACGTGTGCTTCTGTGATCTGTTTCTCCTCACGGCTTTTATTTGCCAGAACTGCTGCTCCTGCACCTGCTGCAGCAAGTGCTGCCATACCTAATACGGAATGTTTTTTCTTTGACATAAAAATTACCACCTTTCTGAAATTTGCCGTTACATGATTTCCGGCTATCTATGTTTATTCTTGTATTTAGTATTTCCTGTTTCTGAGTGTATTCTACGTCGAAAAAACATTTTCCTCAATTTACAAAACATGGCGGATGACAAAAAACTTATCATCCGCCTTACTTTGTAAAGTTAATTATTTTTCTTTCTCCATATTCCGCAGTGAATTTCCAACATTTCCATGCATGGTCACGCAGATCATATTCGCGATTTCTTCCGGTGCTTCCTTCATTCCCCGCTTGATCCAGTCCAGCATCACACCAACGAAGCTGTATTTGTAAAAATCTGCAATAAATTTCTTCTGCTCTTCTGTGACCATCAGATTCTCGCTCTGTTCTTCCACAACGCCCTCGATCAATTGGTACGTCAGACTGTACAGATAATTTTCCACCTGTTCTCTGCCCACAGAACGATACACATTCAAAATAAACGGTTTATTTTCCAAAACAGCTTCAAATATCTGTTCAATTCCTTCCTGCCAGGTATCATAAGTCTTTTTCCCTTGCAGAGCTCTGGACGCATCCTCAATGCAAGCCCATTCAACCAGGTCATAAATATCTTTGAAATGATAGTAAAATGCCATCCGGCTGATTCCGCAGTCCGTGGTCAGATCACTGATCGTAATCTTGTCCAGAGGCTTCTGAAGAAGAAATTTCTTTAAAGATTCTTCCAGGGCGTTTTTTGTGATGTTATTCATTCCGATGTATTCCTCCTGTTTTTGTAATGTACTCACTTGCTCTTTTTATAAATCTTTTCTATGCTATTTTTTTCGCCCCAACACCTCCATAATATCCTCGAATCTTACCAACTTCACATTTCCCAATTTCTGCGCTTCTTCCTCGCAGCCTTTTGTAAAGCCGCTTTTTGAAAAAAGATACAGATACGTCCTGGGATAATGGAACAACTGGCTGCGCGCCACAAGAGTTTCCAGAACGCCCAGGTCCACCTTTTCATTTGTCCATTTACACTCGCCAAATAGAGCTGTATTCTTATCTGCTTCTCCCATAATATCAATTTCTGACTGGCTTCTTGTTCTCTGGTCATTTCCCCACCAGCGCCCCAGCTCTGAAAAATCTACCGGACACTCTCCGGTCAACAATAACTTCCAAAGATACTGACGGCAAATTTCTTCAAATACAAGTCCCATATACTCGGATAAATGTGACTCAATCCTGCTGTATGCCAGATCGGTCGCTCCCCGGGCTATGATAGAGCTGTTCTCTGGAACAAATCGATACCAGAAACGAAAAAGATTATCCGCAATTTTATAAATAGACTTCTTGGAATTCGCTTCACCATAAGGATTCTCCTTCTCAACCAGACCAAGGGATATGAGATTCTTCAGATATGTGGAGCATGTACCCGTGTTCTCACCTACCTTCGTGGAAATCTCAGACAATCTTGAATATCCGGTGGCAATGGCCGTAATAATCGCATTATACAGTGCAGGCTCACGTACCTCCTGCTTCAGGAGATTCTCTGGCTCTTCAAATAAAGAAGATGTAGGATTCAAAAAAGTATTCTTAATATTCTCTTCTACGCTTAAATCCCTTCGAATCTGTAACAAATACTGGGGTGTACCGCCTACCATACCATAAAGCAGTGCCTTATCCATATCAGAGAATGATTTTAAATAATTGCAGGTATCTTCAAAATCAAAAGGAAGTATTTTCATCTGTGCAGTACGCCTGCCATATAATGGCGCTTTATAGGCCAACACATGATCTTCCATATATGACATAGAAGAACCGCATAAAATAAGCATTAATTTAGAATTATCCTTATATTTATCAATCAGCATTTGCAGCGTAGATGCCAGACTCTCAGAAGCGCGCGCTACATACGGATATTCATCTATGGCCAGAATCAGCCGTTCGCTCTCACCTAGCTTAAATACATATTCCAATGCAGATTGGAAAGATGCAAAGGAAGTATCTGCCACGATTCCAGAACCATATTCTATAATATTCTTGCTAAAGTTCTCAAGATTCTGTTTCTCATTGCTTTCTACCCCCATGAAGTAGATAGACTTCTTATCCTTAATAAATTCACTGATAAGAGCAGTCTTCCCCACACGGCGACGGCCATATATAACTGCAAATTCAAATTTCCCAGATGTATATAAACGATTCAAGGCCGCCAAATCTCGCTCTCTTCCTATAAACATATATGTACCCCCTCCCTTGTAAAGATATTTTATCATAGCTTTTCAATTTAGTCAATTACGATTTACTAAATCATAATTAACTAAATCGTGATATAGTAAATTGTAATTAACTACTTTGTACTTTACCCATTTTATCCCATTATGCCCAATATAAAACAGACGGATACACATTATAATCATGTACCCGCCTGTCTCATTTCATTTATTCAATTCTTATTTACTCTTTCTCTCCTTCACCAGTGCAAATACACTCTGAAGTACAATGAAGAAGCACAGCAGAATGGCTGTCACAATGTTGGACCAGGAGCTGATCAGTTTTCCGTTTGTCTTAACCAGGGTGGAAATAGTACCGTTGATCAGTACACCAAATAGGGAGCCCAGCACATTTCCAACACCACCGGTAAGAAGTGTACCACCGATAACAGCTGAGGAAATGGCATCCATTTCAAGTCCTGTAGCCTGGGTGGTGGTTCCTGCCATGGTGTTCAGGCAGTAACAGATTCCACCGATAGAGGTAAGAAAACTGGAAAGGATATATGCTTTCATCTGGGTTTTCTTAACATCAAGTCCCATCAGGGTGGCAGACTGCTGATTGCCGCCCACTGCGTAGATACTGCGTCCGAAACGAGTATATTTCAGCATCAAATAAATAACAAGAACTACGATCAGTGCAACTACAACTGTTACACGAAGGTATGGATACTGCATAATTCCTTTTTTGTTCAGATAACCTCCAAATGGAAGGGAAATCTTGAAGCTGGAAAGAGTGGTAAAAATTTTATCAGAAACAATACTTACCTGCTCTTTACAGATCACGGCTGTCATACCTCTGGCAAAGAACATGCCCGCCATAGTTACAATAAATGGCTGAATCTCCAGATAGGAAATGCAAAAGCCCTGAACAATACCAAATACAATACCAATTACAAGAATCAGAAGCATAAGCATCGGACTGGACCATCCCCACTGCTCGATTCCCACTGCCAGGATCATACAATCCATAGCAACTATGGAGCCTACGGAAATATCAATACCGCCAGTGAGCATGACGCAAGTCATACCAGCTGTGATGCAGATCAGACCGGCATTGTTGATCAGAATATTCAGGAATGTCTGAAAACGGGTAAAGCCTTTGTCCGCATATACAATACATCCTGCCGCATACATTACAAAGAATAATACAATGGTGATCAGCAGCAACAGGTTATTGCTGTTTATTTTTTTCTTTTTCATGCCCGAGCTGCCTCCTTTCCGGATTTCTTTGTCAGCTTCTTAAAGAATGCTTTGGCTGGCTCAGCCTGAATAACTACAATGATAATAACAACGATAGCTTTAAATACCGGTGCCTGTGCGGAGGAAACACCAAGTGCGTATAACGTTGTGGTGATTGCCTGGATTGTGTAAGCTCCGATGATGGAACCTGCCAGAGAGAATTTACCACCGCCAAGACTGTTTCCGCCAAGTGCTACGGAAAGGATGGCATCCAGTTCCATATTCAGACCGATGTTATTGGTATCGGCTGAGTAAATTCTGGAGGTTGCCACCATACCTGCAAGTCCGGCGCAAAGACCGCAAAGTGCATAGCACATAAGGATGATCTTTGCGGAATTAAAGCCTGCGATACGGGAAGCTTTTTTGTTAATACCAACACTCTGAATGTAAGTTCCAAGTGCTGTGTAGCGAAGTACGATAGAGGCAATTGCCACACATACAGCAGCCACAATGATCGGTGTAGGAATGATTCCACAGTAAGCGCCAAGCTTCTGGAAAGAAGGAACTCTAACATAAACGATCTGGCTGTTGCAAAGAAGAAGTCCTACTGCACGGCCTGCCGACCATAGGATCAGGGTGGCCACCATAGGCTGAATATTCATATAGGCAACCAGAAATCCGTTAAAAACGCCACAGATCAAAGTGACAAGAAGTCCGGCTCCAATGCCAACAAGCAGCGGATGCGCATACTCCTGCACATTTACGTTTCCGTATCCTGCAAGGATCATACAGCACACACCTGCGTAAAGGCTCATTACAGAACCAACGGAAATATCAGTACCGCCGGAAGCGGATACAACAAGTGTCATACCGATGGCAAGAATGGCGATCTCACTTCCACGGTTCAGAATGTCAATAAGACGTCCGTAAAGCACACCATTTTTAATGGAAATCATAAAGAAGGAAAGAGGTGCACTTCCTGTTGCTATATCATATACTACGTTGATCAGCATGACCAGAATCATACTGAAGACCGGAAGGAACAGACGTTTCTGTGCCAGTTTTTTGAAATTACCCATTACTGCTCACCTCCTGCGATTGCTTTCATTACGTTCATCTGGTTCATATCTGCCTCATCAATCTCGCCAACCTTCTGACCGTCACGAAGAACTGCCATACGGTTACAGGTACGAAGCATTTCCTCGATTTCAGAGGAAATGAAAATCAGACTCTTGCCTTCATCAGCAAGCCTTAACACCAGCTTCTGAATCTCAGTCTTGGTACCGATATCGATTCCTCTGGTAGGCTCGTCCAAAATCAGGAAATCCGGATTTGTTGCAAGCCATCTTGCAAGGATAACCTTCTGCTGGTTTCCACCGGAAAGCTGTTTGATCAGGGTCTCGCGGCTTGCACATTTAATCTGGAGAAGATCGATATACTTGTCTGCAATCTCACACTGTTTTGCCATAGGGATTTTTTTCAGAATGCCCTGTTTTGCCTGAATTGCAAGGATGATATTTTCTCTTACGGACAAATCTGCAACAATACCTTCCGCTTTACGGTCATCAGGAAGAAGCCCCATTCCAAGATGCATGGCATCAATAGGATTTTTCACCTTAACTTCCTTGCCCTTTACTTTCAAAGTACCAGTCTGGGCGCGGTCAGCACCGTAAATAGTACGTGCCAGTTCGCTTCGTCCGCTTCCAAGAAGTCCGGTAAGTCCGATTACTTCACCTTTGTGGATATCAAGATCAAATGGTTTGATGGTTCCTGCATGGCTTAAGCCACGGGCTTCGATTACCATCGGCTCTTTTCTCTTATCTCCTGTGGTCTCCGGTTTAATGGAAGCAAGATCGTCGAAATCTTTTCCCATCATAGCTGCTACCAGCTTCACTCTCGGAAGATCTGCGATCTCATACTCGCCAACCAGCTGACCATTTCGAAGAACGGTGATTCCGTCACATACCGCATAAACCTGCTCCAGGAAATGGGTGACAAATATGATTCCTACACCTTTCTCCTTCAGTCTGCGCATCATGGTAAAAAGCTTTTCTACTTCACGGTCATCCAGTGAAGATGTTGGCTCATCCAGAATGAGCACCTTACAGTCCATATCTACAGCACGGGCAATTGCGATCATCTGCTGCAATGCCAGTGAATAATCTTCAAGATTACGTGTTACATCTACATCAAGCTCCAGCTGTTTCATAAGAGCGGCTGCCTGACGGTTCATTGCCTTTCGGTTGACCGTACCCAGCTTTGTCAATGGCTCACGGCCTATGTAAAGATTCTCTGCCACCGAAAGGTTTGGACAGAGGTTTACCTCCTGATATACAGTAGAAATGCCCTTCTTCTGGGCGTCCATGGTATCTTTATTTACGATGGGATGATCAAATCCTTCCAGATAAATCTCTCCAGCCTCAAATTTATTTACGCCGGTCAGGCACTTGATCAATGTGGATTTACCCGCGCCATTCTCTCCCATCAATGCACGGATCTCACCTTTTTTCAATGTCAGATCCACGCCTTCCAGAGCCTTTACCCCTGGGAATGTCATGCAGATTCCCTGCATTTTCAATACTACTCCTGCCTCCAACGCGATTCCTCCCTTCCCTTTATGTACAACATTTTTTCATTCTCCTCGTTAATACACGTTTGACTTTCTTTTTACCCTGATATCATCATAAAAGGGGAGCGAAAATCCGCTCCGGGACTTCCCTCCCCTATTTGTTCACTCTTTCTGATTAGTAAGCACGTCCAGCCAGAACCTCGTCTGTCATAGTTGTTGCATACTCGCTCTCGATTCCAGGTGCTACGAATGCCTGATCCTCAACAAGTGTTGTCTTCTCAAATTCTTCGCCTGCCTGCATTTTTTCGATTACACCCTTAACAACCTCAGCCTGGATCGGGTTACACTCAACGTCACAGTTGATTTTTCCATCTAATGTATACTGAAGTCCGTCATGTGTTGCATCGAAGGAAATAAGTGTTACATCGCCGTCCACACCGTAGGTGATACCTGCTGCATCCATTGCATCCATTGCGCCGTATGCTTCGTTATCGTTCTGGCATACAACTACATTGAACTGTCCCTCGTAGGATTTGATGAAGGACTCCATAACTTCCTGGCCACCAGCCTGTGTGAAGTCACCAGACTGAGAATCAAGGATCTTCCAGTTGTCATGCTCTTCTGCTACCTGATTGAAACCATTTGTACGTCCAAGTGCTGCGGAAGCTCCTACAGAACCTTCGATTACAAGGATGTTAGCATCTTTATCACCAAGATACTCAGCTAACCAGTTACCAGCTGTGATACCTTCATTTGTTGTGTTTGTTCCAACCCATGCATCATATAAGTCGTCGCTTGCTTCGATTTCACGGTCTGCGATGATTACCGGGATTCCTGCATCCTGTGCTTCCTGAAGAACGGTGTCCCAGCCAGCGGACTGGATCGGAGCGATTACGATATAATCCATATCTTTACTGATGAAAGTACGAACTGCCTCAAGCTGTGCAGCGTTGTCATTATCGCAGTCTACAAGATCAAGGCTGTATCCAGCGTCTTCTGAGAAAACGTCCTGATAGTTCTGGGTGTTTGCTGTACGCCAATCTGACTCATGTCCAACCTGTGCGTATCCAACTGTTACCAGATCGTCAGCGTAAACCGGCATAGCCATCATGCTGAGTGTTGCTGCTGCGAGTGCCATAACTGCTAATTTCTTTTTCATGTGATTGTTCCTCTCTTTCTTTTAGAAAAATATTTACGTTTTTTGAATCCGTGTTCTTCTTGATGTCTATAATTTAGCGAAAATCAACACAAAATTCAACATCTCCTTCTCGGTTTTTGGTTGTTTCGTCAGTTCAAACAATACAAATTTTCTATTTTTATTGATGAAATACATACAAATTTATATTATAATAGTTTTCAACCGAAGATACGTGTGATTTTTTATGATTTTGAAACTGAAAAGTATGTTTTTTTACGATTGGGAAAAGACTTTCCACCTTTTTTCCCTTTTTTTCAATCTGGCAAACTGTCCAACAATGCTCCAAAAAGTTTAATTTTCTGAAAATATGGGTGATTTTTTAGGTTTAAAACATGTAAAATCTCTATTATTTTTTTCACCTCAAAGAAAATAATACGAATTTTTTAACTTTCAGGAACTGTGTTACAGGATAATTTCTACTATAATAATCATACTGTCAGCACCTGTTCACCAATATGCAGGATATATGGAAAAATCCGGAGGAAAAAATATGGCAATCAAATACAAATGGCTTGCAGATCAGTTAAGAGAAATGATTCAGGAATATATAAAAAAGGGACTTAATAAGCTTCCTACCGAACAGGAGCTGTCTTCTGACTATCACGTCAGCCGTCAGACTGTACGGGCCGCCCTGGCTGTTTTGGAAAATGAACATGAAATCCGCCGGATCAGAGGAAGCGGTGCGTATATCACCGGTCTTTCCAGCCAGGAAAACCAGAATGTGATCGGAATTCTGATTCCAGATGAACAGCGGTATGAATATCCGGCTTTTATAAACGATATCCGGACCACACTTACAGCTGAAGGCTTTACCTGCAGGGTTTTTCCAACTTTTAATCATACCGATCAGGAAAAACAGATTCTGAAGTTTCTTTTGAAAAATCCCCTGCGGGCTATTCTTGCTGAGCCTGTGAAAAGTGCTCTTCCAAACCTGAATACAGAGCTTTACCAAAGGCTGCTGCAAAAGGGGACTTCCATTTTGTTTCTTGGCTGTGGCTATCCGGAGCTGCCCCAGATTCCGGTTCTTTATGAGAACCATTTTCATGGCGCAGAACTCCTGGTACGAAATCTTTTTGAACAGGGGCACCGGTCTGTTGCAGGAATTTTTCAGATGGATGATCTGCGTGGTCTCAAACGGTATCAGGGATTTCTGGAAGCTATGCAAAATCATGGACTGGCAGTTCCAGACAGAAATATCTGCTGGTTTACCACTCAGGAGCTGAATGATTTCCATCTCAACCGGGACATTCGTTTCCTGAAAAATTTTCTGGAACGGATCACTCCTGACTGTACTGCTTTTGTCTGCCAGAATGATTTTATTGCATGGCTTCTGTGGGAAGAGCTTGCTCCTGCCGGATTAACTGCATTCAACACCAGCTACCTTACCACCTCCGGTCTGCTGCGTGCTGTCACCCTTGTTTCTCCGCCGCACCAGCCCGGCTCTCTGGCAGCACAGATGATTATGGACAAATTAAAAGGACTCCCTATATCTTCACAGGAAGTCCCCTTGCAGCTGCGCCTGAATCTTTTTTCAGACACACGCTAAACCGTATTCTTGCTTCTGTACTCTCTCGGGCTGCACCCGGATTTTTTCTTAAACACATAGCTGAAGTAATGGGGATCCTTGTACCCCACCTCCTGTGCGATCTCCCCGGATGATTTATCCGTTTCGCGCAGGAGCTTCTTCGCTCTCTCCACTCTTTTGCAGGTAATGTACTCCACAAAGGTTTTCTGCATATTCTGGCTGAAAATGGCACTTAGATAATTGGCGCTCATATTTACTGCATCTGCCGCTTCATTCAGGGAAATCGTCTCCTTGTAACAATTCTGATCAATATAATCCAGTACCTTACGCATGGCACTGGTTCCCTGAGACTCATTTTTCTCATCACGGATATGAACCGCGATCTGAAGCAGATCCGCACAATAATCAGCCACCTGAGATGCTTTAATATTCATCTCCCCTGCATTTTCGCTGATTCTTTCTGTATATTCCTCCTTGGAAACACCAATGGATTCCAGATACATGATAGTGGTAAACCTGACATGAAGGACTACATAATCCCGGAACATTCTGGACTCAAGTGCTTTACTCATTCCGCCAAGGTAGCCATGGACAAAATCCTGTATTTCACAGCTGCTTCCCTTTGTGAGAAAATCTTTTATGATCTCCGGATTCAGCTGGGAAGAATCTACTCCGTCCAGACGATTCTCTCCCTGTGAGTTTACATAACTTTCCAATGTTTTTTCCGTAAGCACGTGAAGCCCAGGTACCATAAAGCGGTAGGCAAAATAGTGATTTACACTTTGGTAACACTGGGAAAGCAGGCTTAAACGCTCTACCGGCTGTCCAACAGCTATATACCAGTCCATCTGTTCCTCGCTTTCACAGATTCGCTGCACATATTCCACACAGTTATCTGTCAGCTCCTGAAGCTGTGACATTTCCCCTTTTACCAGAACTCCATAACTGTTTACATTCCAGCGAAAAAGCAAGTACTGCGGATAGCGCAGAAAATAGCGAAGCACTTCAGCCTGTTTTCTCAGAAACCCCTCTATCCTGTCTCTGTTTTTTTCCTCCAGATACAGAAACAGAAGATTATATCCGGCTGCCGTTATCTCAATGGACTGCCGCGCCGCCTCATCATAAACCTCTTTTACAGACAACTCACCCTCCAGAATTTTTTCCATAAAACGTCGTCTGGAAAATTGCTCGTACTCCTGGATCTCATTCTGAAACTGCGTGCGGTAATCCTCCTGCTCCTGATCCTGTTCGATCTTGTCCTTCAGCTCCAGAAGAACATTCTTCAGCTTCAATCTGGTAACCGGCTTAAGAAGGTACTGATCTACTCCGACCTCAATTGCCTGTCTGGCATATTCAAAATCATCATAACCACTGATAATAATGATCTTCATGCGCGGAAATTCTTTACTGATGATCTTACTTAAAGACAGTCCATCCATAAATGGCATTTTTATATCTGTGATCAGCACATCTGGCTTTGTTTTTCGGATCAGCGGCAAAGCCATTTCTCCATCTGCTGCCTCCCCCACAAAGCGATATCCAAACTGATCCCATGGAATACGGTCTCTCAAGCCTTCCCGGATCACCGTCTCATCTTCAACCAGAAATACCTTCAGTAACATTTTCATCCTCCCATGCATTCTCCTGGGTATATACCTGCTCCGGAACGTAATACGCCTTCTCCACTTCCTTACCAGCCTCTATATCCCTAATAATCTGCTCTACATATTTTCCCTGATCCGCATTACACTGCACATCAATATTGATCTGACCATTTCTCACCAGTTCAACACCGGCAGCCACCGCATCAAAGGAAATCACTGTAATGTCACCACTTACCCCTGTGGTTTTTCCCGCTTCTCTGATTGCCTCCAACGCTCCGAAGGTCATGTCATCATTCTGGGAAACCACCACATCAATATCATCATACTGTTCCAGCAAACGGGCCATTTCTTCTTTCCCCTTGGCTGTGGTAAATTCTCCGTCTGCCTGCTGCAGAATGTTCCAGTTGCGCTGTCCGCCAACCACTTCATTAAAGCCCCGTGTCCTTCCAATGGTGGCAGATGCACCTCTGGTGCCCTTCAGAACCACAATGTTTATATTTTCCTGATCCCGTCCCTCTTTTTTCAGATAATCCGCAAGCCAGTGCCCTGCATCCTGGCCCTCTTTTACAAAATCAGGACCAACCCAGGCAGTATAAAGTGATGGGTTCTCCACTGATACCATACGGTCCATAAGTATTACCGGAATCCCGGCATCCTTCGCCTCCTGCAGCACAGTATCCCATCCATTTTCTTCAATTGGGGAAAGTACAATATAATCCACCTGCTGGGAAATAAAGCTTCGGATTGCCTTGATCTGGTTCGCCTGCTTCTGTCTCGCATTGTCAAAAATCAGCATATAACCATTTGCTCTGGTAAATGCATTCTGAATAGACTGCGTATGGGCACTTCGCCATACAGACTCACTTCCCACCTGGGACACACCTACTACGATCAGATTATCATCCTCTGCCGGAGTTTCCTGCACATTACTGCTTCCAAAAGGACTTCCCAGAAGGATTAATGCCGCCAGCACAAACACAACCGGCGCCACAGCCCAGATATTTTTCCTTATAAACTGTCTCATGCGCCCATATCCTCCTGTTGTGCCTGTTCGCATTCATCTATCCTGCTTTCGTCCCCTTTTTTCTCCACCGGAGCTTCCAGAATAGCCGGGATCACGATTTCCACTGTAGTTCCTTTCCCCTTCTCAGACATGATCTTCATACCATACTCTGATCCGAAGTACATATGAATACGCTCATTTACATTTGCCAGGCCAAAGCCCTTCTCTGTCTCCTGACATGGCTTCTCAATCTGGATCCGGAGCTGTTCAAGTTCCTCCTTATCCATACCTGCACCGTCGTCCCGGACAGTCAGCCGGATCACATCTCCCTCTTTTTCTCCGTGAATATGAATACAGCCCTTGGCGCGCTTGTACTTGATTCCATGATACAGTGCATTCTCCACCACCGGCTGAAGTGTGAGCTTCAGAATCTGGTATTTATAAAGCACCTGATCCAGCTGGATATCATATTCCAGAATATCCCGATAACGCATTTCCTGAATCTGAAGATAACTGCTGATGTGCTTTTCTTCTTCCTTAATGGAAATAAATTCCTTTCCTTTGCTGAGAATTTCCCGGAAAAAATCGGACAAAGTCACAACCATAGTCACCGCTTCATCAGGTTCATTGGACTCAATCAGCCATACGATGGTATCAAGGGTATTATACAGAAAATGGGGCTGAATCTGTTCCTGAAGAAGGCGCAGATCTGCCTTTCGCATTTTTCGCTCATCCTCTTTTACCTTGTCGATCAGAGACTGCATATTTCCCGCCATGTTATTAAAGCTCACTGCAAGCTCCGCGATTTCATCATTCGAAGTTACCTGGGCTCTGGCATCAAAATCACCTCTGGAAATTTTTTCTGTAGCCTGATTCAGCTGACGGATGGGCTGTAAAATACCGGAAACGATCATAACCGCACTGATTGCAACCACTATGATCAGCGCCGCGATCAGAATACTGCAGACGATCATAAAGCGGCCGATCTGGCTTTGCAGCGTATCCGTAACCATTTCCATATACCGGGTCTGATAATAAATATAATACTGGATATCATCCTGGATCAGTTCTGTAAGAATATAAATATTGTTATCCAGCTTCTCAATATTTTCGCTGTATTTTCCACCGGCGTTGATACTGTCCACAATATCGTCCACACGTTTTTCCAGAGTATCAATGTTTCGCAGAAGGCTTTCCAGCCAGACCTTGCTCTCAGACTCTGTGGTTATCGCTGTAAGCCTGGTAAATTCGCTGCGCAGTTCATCAATTAAAGTATATGGGTTCCTAAGACTTTTATCTGCTTCGATGGTATCCAGTGTAACGTAACCTACAACCAGCTTGTACAGGCTCTCGTCCATCTCTTCCTTAAAATTCAGGTTGTAATTGTTGGCTACCGTCATATTGCTTACTATTTCAGCGTATGTGTTGCTGTAGCCTGCCATTGAAACAAGAAGATACATGATAAGAAGAATAAACGGCAGTGTTACCACTGCCGCCAGTGTAAGAATTTTCTTTTTCATAAAGTAAAGCTTCCCTCCACACCTTACTGCATCATCTGAAGCATCTTTCCCACAGATACGTTTTTTGAAGCTGATGGCTGCTGGTTTGGCTTCTTCAGCTCTACCTGAATATTTCCCTGAATATCCTTCAGACATTCAAGAAGCAGCGGGTTAAAGCTTCCACACTCTCCGGCCAGTATCATCTCCATGGCCTTCTCATGGGAAAATGCTTTTTTATATACACGTTCACTTGTAAGTGCGTCATATACATCTGCAACAGAAACCACCTGGGCTGCGATGGGAATTTCTTCTCCCTTCAGACCATCCGGATATCCCTTTCCGTCATAACGCTCATGATGCCATCTGCAGATCTGATAAGCAACCTTCACAAGCTCTTCGTCCTGATAAACACCAAGGCTCTTCAACATAGACGCACCAATAAGAGTATGCTTTTTCATTTCAGAAAATTCCTCGCTTGTAAGCCTTCCCGGCTTGTTGAGGATTTTCTCATCAATTCCCACCTTGCCGATATCATGAAGGGCAGAGGCTACTGTGATCATATACCGGTCAGTCCACTGAAGATGATATTGATCCGTCTTTTTCACCAGTCTGTCCAGCAAAAGTCCGGTAAGTGTCTTAATATGCTGGACATGAAGCCCGCTTTCACCATTTCGAAATTCTACAATGTGACTGAGAATATCAATCAGGATCTGACTGTTTTTTTCTTTTTCACGGATCTGATCGGTTACAAGTGTGATCAGACGTTTCTGTTTTACATATAGTTTAATTGTATTATATACGCGCCGATAGACAACACGGGAATCAAAAGGACGGCTGATATAGTCCGAAACGCCCATCTCATAGGCACGGCGTATATAGCTTTCCGTCTCTTCACTGGAGATCATAATAACCGGAATATCTTCCAGCCAGTGATTCCGGTTCATCTCTTCCAGCACTGCAAAACCGTCCATACCAGGCATAACAATGTCAAGCAATACAAGAGATATTTTTGTGCCGTATTTCCGCAGCATGGAGAGACACTCTTCTCCGCTTCCCGCCTCCATAGTATTGAAATCCGAATGCAGGATCTCTGCAAGAATATCGCGGTTCAATTCAGAATCGTCTACGATCAGAATCTGCTGCTTCAGCTCGTCACGGTCTATTTCTTCGCCGTTTGCATTTCCATCCTTAATTTCATTCGATTCCGTTACCACCAGGTTCTTATGGCTTTTTGCCTGATACATAAACCGGTCTGCTCTTCCCACAACATCTCCGATAACCTCATCTGCACTGGCGATAGTCCCTCCGATGCTTACGGATAACTGAATTCCAGCATATCCCGGAACCACAGTCTGCTGTATCTGATCATGAATTTCCTGCAGTCTTCTTGCGAATTCCACCTCATTCATTCCAGGCATGACCAGAAGAAATTCGTCTCCGCCATACCGGACCAGAATATCTGCTTTACGGATATATTTACAGATCACCTGCACCACAGCTATAAGCGCCAGGTCCCCGGCATTATGTCCATATGTATCATTATACAGCTTAAAATCATCCAGATCGATCATGGCGATTCCAGCCGGTCCGCTCTGGTTTTTCACTTCCTCTTCGTAATAGCGTCTGTTATATGCTTTTGTCAGGACATCCCGAAACAATCTTTCCTTATACCCGGTAAGACTGCTGATAAGCTTCTCTCTGTCTTTCTGAAAAAAAGCATCCAGTGCCTCACAGCCTTCACACTGATGCTCTGCTTTAAATGCTTCCTCCAGCAGCTTATTTCCATTTTCCTTCTGCTCTGTCTCCAGCTTCATCAGTTCTTTATCAAGAAGCTGGACAATGCTGGAAATTCTACGGTAAATGGACATTTCATTCTCATCCTGCTGCATTGTAATTTTAACGTCTGAATCCATGTTTTATTTCCTCTTCATCTCAGGAGTGTCTGATTCTAAGCTCATGATGTCTCCTGATAATGTCTTATTATATGACAAACTGGCGTTACTTGTCTATAACTTTAACTTCTTACCGTATTTACTTTTTATAATGGTAAAGATAATTGCCGGTGAACAAATTCCCGCAGCTCTTCTTCTGTAAATACGGTATGTCCCGGCTTCACCATATCTGCCGGAACCGGATATCTGTGGTGATTCATCCAGATTGTTTTCCATCCGGCATTTTGGGCTCCTGTAATGTCGTTCTCAAGGGAATCTCCGATCATATAGGTATTCTCCGGCTTCATTCCCCATTTTTCTTCTGCCATGCGGAAGATACGCACATCCGGCTTGGCCACGCCCACGCCTGCAGACACCATCAGCTGATCTTCTGTAAACCATTTATCCAGACCAAGTGTGTGAAATTTCTGAATCTGATGGGAAAAAGGCCCATTGGTGATCACACCCATTTTCACTCCGGCGGCCTGGCATTCGTCAAGAAGTGCCGTTATCACAGGTGAAACGTGGAGATGGGACTGATTCTCCTTATATCTTTCCTGAAAGATTTCTGCCTGCTCCCTGGTAAAAGGAATACCCAGATCCTTCATGGTATTTTCAATTCTGTAAATTCTGGATTCATGAATGGATACCTGACCGCTCTCGCTGAACAAAAACATTTCCGCACTTCTTTTCCCGAAGATCCGATAAAACAGCTCCGGATCCGGCAGCACACTGCCAAGGCTGAATTCACAGGCAGTAATAAGTGGCTCCATCTGACTGTATAAAGTATCATCTATATCAAAAACCAGGGAAATTTCTTTATTCATAATGTGAACTCTTTTCTGTATGTTATTTACTTTATCTACAGTAAATAATTATAACTTTTTACGTCAGTTTATGCAATGTATTACATAAAGAAAACAGACCAAAGGTATTCTGCCTCTGGTCTGTTCCCATAAACTCAATATATTTTATAACTATTCTTAATTTTTAGTTCCAGCCTTCGCCATACTGCAGACCGGCACCGCCTTCATTGTTTGCCCAGTCTTCCAGAAGATTGTCGTCCTGGCTGCCTTCCTGACCGTCACCACCATCTTTGGAATCTGTCTCCTGAGTATTCTCATTCTTACCAAGAGTTACTGTTACGGTCTCCTCTTTGTAACCTTTTCCATCCGGAACTTCAATGGTAAGCTCTACATCCTCACCTGGCTCATAGTAGGAAAGGAAATCAACCAGCTGTTCCTTGGTTGTAACCGTCTTGCCGGCAAATTTAGTGATGATGGATTTCGCTTCAATACCAGCCTCATCAGCTGCACCGCCCTCTGTTACGTCTCTTACAAGAACACCTTCCGGAACACCGTATGCTTCACTTACTTCACTGTCAACACTCTGAACTGTGATTCCCAGAACACCATGGTTATCAACTTTGTCTCTGGTCTCCTCATTCATCAGGCTTTCCAGAGTATCTGTTACATCGGAAATTGCGATTGCATAACCAATACCCTCAACCTCTGTGGAAGCAAGCTTTGCAGAATTGATACCAACAACCTCTCCGTTCATGTTCAGAAGAGCACCACCACTGTTGCCTGGGTTGATTGCTGCATCTGTCTGGATCAGATTTGTAGCAGAATTGCTGTCGCTGTCATAATCACCAACTGTATCATCAGAATTCAGCTGACGGTTCTTGGCACTTACAATACCGGTTGTTACGGACTGACCATAACCAAGTGCATTACCAATTGCAACCACCTGGGCACCAACCTTCAAATCATCGGAATTACCAATTGTTGCAACTGTAATTGCATCCATTGTGTCACTGTCAATATCATCCAGGGAAACTGCTACAACTGCAAGATCTTTCTCACTGTCGTAACCTTTTACCTTAGCTTCACATGCAGTACTGTCACAGAAGCCAACAGATAAAGTCTCTGCTCCTTCAACTACGTGATAGTTGGTTGCGATCAGAAGCTCTGAATCATTCTTGCCAATGATAATACCGGAACCGCTTCCCTGTACTTCTCTCTGCTCTGGAGCATAAGCACCATACTGGCCAAACATTCCATAGTAGCTCTGAACCTCTTCTACAGATTTGGTTGTGATGGAAACGATGCTTGGCATTGTCTCTTCAACGATATCAGATACATCAAGGCTTCCCTTTGCTGTGCTCTCATCTTTGCTGTCATCCTTGGAATCATCGGATTTCTTCTCGGATTTCAGAAGTTCAACCTTGTCTTCACTTGCCGCCTGTACGCTCTGCTCATAGCCTGTCAGATAGTTAACTCCTGTATATGTTCCTGCTGCAAGACCACCTGCCAGTACTGCGCAAAGACTAATGCTTGCTGCCTTTTTCATTTTTCTTTTTAACTCTTCATTTCTATTCTTCATGATAAAAGCCTCCTTTAGAAACTCCTTTATGTTCTTTTCATTTGATAGTTCACAGTATAGGGATAATTTGTGTTCTCTTTGTGGGAAAAATGTGTTTAAATTGTTAAATTCCGCAAAGTCGCGCAAATACTGGATTCTTTGCAAAGTACACTATCCAATCTTAACATGGCTCACAAGATTATACAATGTTTTCACCAGCAAATTGGTTTCAAATATTTTTATAAAAAGATCCCTGGCAGAAAGATTTTCTCTCCACCAGGGATTCTTATCTGTCACTATATCGGGCAAGAATAGCAACCTTTTTTATTTGTTCGGCATGATCCAGAATTTCATGGTCGGATAGCTGAGTACTACCTGAACCAGAATATTCACCACATTTGCAAGTGTAGGTGCAAGTGCTTCGGAAATGCCGATATTTACGAAAAAGCTCTGGCTGTAAGCCGGAAGTGCTGCGGATACAAGAACCAGCACAACTGCAAGTACAATATATTTCGGCACAGCCTTTTCAAATGCAGCATTTGATTTAAAAACCAGATTCTTCTGTACAAAGAAATTTACGGTCTGGGCAGCTGCAGTTGCAACCAGGAAACTTAAGAATCCACATAAACCAAGGTTGGACTCGATGTTGTCTGCGTAGTTGAACACCAGGAATTTGAATGGTGTATTTGCAAAGCTTTTGAAAATAAAGCCGGTGCACAGCCACATAATAATGAAGTTTGTGATGGTTGCGCAGTTGGATAATACATTAAATTTGATGAACTCCCAGATATTCGGGTGGTCAGCGATTAGCTGTTTTATTTTTCCCATAATGATGCTCCTCCTATTTCTGCTCTTCCAGATCTTTTTCATACTGCTTGTTCAGCTTCCGGTTTCTGAAAAATCCGCTGATCACTTTTCCAAGACCACTGAAATGGCCGTTTACAACCTTCAGAAGCCCTTCTACCATTTCCATGGAAACCATGCCGCCGGTCATCTTGGCAATGGCGCGGAATGGCATATTGTACTGGAACAATGTGTTCAGATCTGGAACGCCTGCTGCCTCGCTTTTTTTCAGCTTTTCACCCAGCTTCTTGCAGATGAAACGGGCGATTCCGCTCTTCGCGTAATACATCTGGCAAAGAGCGTCGTTCATGCCAAGCTCGCCGCTCCAGCTTCCGTCTGGAATGGAATGTCCAAGGATGGTCTCGTACTCCTCGTTTCCAACCTTCTGGATCTTTCCCTTCACATAAGAAGCAACGCGGTTGGTGTAATATGGCATTACCTCAGTAGTTCCAATGATAGCAATGGTGTCCTGAAGACGGATATCTGCGCAGCTTGCGCCGATCATAATGCTATAAACACCGCCCTCTACTTCCCATTTATTTGTCTTCATATTCCAATAACGGAATGTCTTGTCATTGAACTTAATGGTAACTGTTTTCTCCTCGCCCGCCTTTAAGAATACCTTGGAAAAACCTTTCAGCTCTTTAACCGGACGGAAAACTTTTGCTCCTGGAAGTCCCACATAAAGCTGGGCAATCTCTGCACCGTCGTATTTTCCAGTGTTATGGATGGTAAAGGTTACGCCGTCTGGCTTCACCTGGAGATTACTGTATTCAAATGTAGTGTAGGAAAGACCGTATCCAAATGGATAGTTTACCGGCACGCCAGCAGTGTCAAAATAACGGTATCCTACGTAAATTCCCTCTCTGTACTCGGAGTTGCGCTCCTGGGACGGATAGTAATTATAAGAAGGGGTATCCTCGTATTTCTTAATGTATGTTTCTGCAAGCTTTCCGGATGGGTTCACTTTACCGGAAAGAATGTCAAGAACAGCGCCTGCACCAGCCTGTCCCATAAGAGCGGTGTGAAGCAGGGCTTTGAAATGATGATGCCATGGCATTTCGATAACAGAACCTGCGCTGATGATACCAACCATGTTTGCATTGGCTTTTGCCAGCTCCTGGATCAGGTTGATCTGGTTCTGGGGAATGCGGAGGTGCTTACGGTCAAGACCTTCTGTCTCGCTTTTCTCGTTCAGTCCGAAGAAAAACAGAACCACATCAGAACGGCGGGCAAGATCTACCGCCTCTTTTTTCATGGCTTCGTCTTCTTTGCCGTCACGCTGATAGCCGCGGACGATTCCTGTTATGGAAATTCCGCTGGTTTCCAGCATGTCCTTGATGGAATCTACTTTTGTGGAATTTACCATGGAGGAACCTGCACCCTGGTATCTTGGCTCAAAAGCAAAGTCTCCGATCACGGCTGCCTGGACTTTTTCCCCAACTGGAAGGATTCCGCCTTCGTTTTTCAGAAGGACTGCACTGTTCTCGCAGGCAAGGCGTGCCAGCTTGTGGTGCTCTTCATGAAGAGCCTTCTTGTCAGCCACTTTCTTGTAATGTTTCGCATTTTCGGAAGTAGTAAGTACCAGGTCAAGAAGCTCGTCTACACGGTCATCGATGTCTTTCTCGCTGATCTTGCCGCTTTCTACACTGGCAAGAAGCTCTCTTGCTGCGTCAAGTCCCGGGGTTGGCATTTCCAGGGTGGAGCCGTTTTTTACGCCCAGGGAATGGTCGTTAGAAGCACCCCAGTCTGTGATCACGGAGCCCTCGAAGCCCCACTCATCGCGAAGGATGTCTTTCAGCAGATGCTCGTTTTCGTTGGCGTAGACACCGTTTACCTCGTTGTAGCTGCTCATAACGGTTTTCGCGCCGCCCTCTTTGATGGCGATTTCGAAGCCAGTAAGGTAGATCTCGCGGAGAGTTCTTTCATCTACTACCGCGTTCATGGCCATACGGCGAAGTTCCTGGCTGTTTACTGCGAAATGCTTTGCACAGGCTGCTGCACCAGTGCTCTGTACACCGCGGATGAAGGCTGCTGCCATTTTTCCGGAAAGATAGGGATCCTCGGAAAAATACTCGAAGTTACGACCGCAAAGCGGATTTCTCTTAATATTAAGTCCCGGTCCAAGAAGAACGTTTACATCCTCTTCCATGGATTCCTCTCCAAGAGCTACGCCTACCTTCTGCTCCAGTTCTTCATCCCAGCTGTTTGCCATGGCTGCCGCTGTGGGGAAACAGGTTGCCGGCACTGCCGGGTTGATTCCCAGATGGTCTCCTGCTCCTGCCTGTTTACGCACACCATTTGGTCCGTCAGAACAGAAAATCGCAGGAATATCAAGACGCGGGAAATCTCTTGTCTGCCACTCGCTTTTTCCACTGAGGAACGCGGCTTTTTCCTTCAAGGTCATGTTATCTATAATGTTCTGATATTTCATGCTTGTAATTGCTCCCTTCTGTATTGCCATAAATATAACACAACCCCGTCTGTAAAAGACGGGGTTGGCATAAACTGTCATTATATTGCACAAGATGCATATGAGATCCTGCGCACAGTCTTAATAACAAATAGATAGAGCCTTTATCCAAGCACTTTCTTCAGTGTCTTTTCCAGCACCTGTGTATCCACAGGCTTGGAAAGATGTCCGTTCATACCGCTTGCCAGTGACCGCTTCACATCTTCATCAAAGGCATTGGCACTCATTGCATAAATCGGGATTGTTTTGCAATCCTCACGATTCATCGTCCGAATTGCTCTGGCAGCTTCCAGACCATCCATTTCCGGCATCATAATGTCCATAAGGATCATATCATAATACCCTGGAGCTGTTTTTTCCATCTGATGAACGGCTTCTTTTCCGTTCACTGCCTGTTCTGTCAGAATTCCGTAACCTTCCAGAATTGTACAGATGATCTCCATATTCAGCTGGTTATCCTCTACCACCAGGATCCGTTTCCCCTCAAAAGAAATCTGTTCCGGTTTCTCCGTTTCCCGGGTCTGTTCACCAGTTACCGGACGCAGCAAGATGGTAAAGTAAAAACAACTGCCTTTACCCGGCTCACTTACCAGCCCGATATCAGCGTCCATCATCTGCACAATACGGCTGGAAATGGCAAGACCAAGTCCGGAGCCCTGTTTCCTTGCATTTCTGGAATTGTCAGCCTGCTCAAACTGATGGAAAATCAGCTGCTGTTTCTCCTGTTCGATTCCGATTCCATCATCCTTCACCTGGAAATACAGACTGGAAAAGCCATTCACCTCTTCTGTTTCCCGGATTGTCAGCCAAATGCGACCTCCAGGATTGGAGTATTTTACTGCATTGCTCAAAAGATTGACAAGAACCTGGTTCAACCGCAGGGAATCTGCCATAAACCAGTTATTTTTCAGCTGGATATCTGCCTCATAGGAGATTTCTTTCTCTTTCAGGTTTGCCTCCAGCATCGGCTGCAGCCCCTGTGCCATCTCCATAAGGTTGGTCTTCTCCTCCACCAGCTTCATTTTGCCGCTTTCAATTTTGGACATATCCAGGATATCATTAATAAGACCAAGCAGGTATACGGAGGATTTCTCGATCTTTTTCAGACAATCCATTCGTTTTTCCTCTGTCTGTCCGTCCTTCAGTGCAATTTCTGTCATACCGATAATACCATTCATGGGAGTACGGATTTCATGGGACATACGTGCCAGAAACTCTGATTTCGCCTGTGCCAGAAGATCATGTCTCTCCAGGTTAACACGGTTCTGGATAATGGTACAGATTTCTTCCAGGCACTTTACCTCTTCCCGACTCTCCAGGACAGTCCTGTCAGCCCCTCTGAACACAATGCTTCCGGAATACTGACCGCTGTCTGTCATGTGGAACACAACATCTGTATCTGGCTGCACAAACGGCTGAAGCAAAGGCGCTTTAGCCATATCCACACTTGGAACAGTCAGCTTCTGCAGCTCCTGACTTCTGATAAAATGCTGATATTCCCTCTCCGAGCATTGTACCATGCCGTTCCAGCCATCTTTCCTGTCTTCTTTTTTCCAGCAGTATATCTGATCATTTGTAAGATATTCCCTGCTAAAATCAGTGACCAGAATATTAGTCAGATGATACTTTTCTTTCAGTTCCAAAGCCAGAATATCCAGAATAACCGATGCCTTTCCTTCTCTGTCAAACAGATTCAGCGCAATTGATGGAAGGTTCATTTCTTTCAGACGCTCTACAGACGCCACTGCATAGAAGGATATCTCTGATGTGGCATTCTTTTCCTCAGGTGTAAGACTATCGTAGCTCACGTATGTTTTGTTTCCATGTCTTGCAGCTGTAAGCGCTACCTTCGCATGTTCCAGCGCAGCTTCCGGCACATTTTCCCTGTCTGTCACAGCACTTGCACATTTCAGGGAAAGAGTAAGATATTTCTCATCTGTGAATCTGGCGAATTCTTCGGAAAGCCCCTGAATGCTTTCCTCCAGCAGATTGGAAACGCGGCCCGGCAGCCAGACCAGAAGCTGATCTGCGCCGGCTCTGATATAGATTCCATTATTCAGCCCTTCTTTTTGAAACCGTTCTGCCATCAGCTGTGAAAGCTGCTCCAGAATAATATCCCCGAAAACAAGGCCATATTGTTCATCTATTTTGGAGAATTTCTGAATTTCCAGAAGCACAAGCACGCCATCCTGCTCTTCCTGATACAGGGGTTCCACAGCCTCCATTCCGCTCTCCATCCTGTAAAAAGAGGTGATGGGATCGTAAACCTGCATTCTTTTCTGCGCCAGTTCCAGCAGCTTGTGCTGATGGATATTGTGAATATAGCCTACTACTCTCACAGCATTTCCCTGCTCGTCCCGCGTAATGGTGGCAGAAAGATTGTTCCACTGATATTCCCCGTTTCTCTGCTTAATACGGACATCCGTTGTAAAGCTGTCTCTGGCATTCTCCACTGTCCTTACAAGAGCGGAAGTATCTGCCGGGAAAACAAACATACTACCCAATAATTCCGGATATGTATTACAATCCCAGATTCCGTCCATCATTTTGCTGTTTACAATTTCCAGAACGTGTTCCTTAGATTTATAGGAAAAAAATACATCCTGTGAGCTCTCCACAGCAACCCGGTAACGCTCTTTTTCCTCCAGAAGCTGCTGCTTTGCCGCCCGCTGACTGTCTGTCAGTGTCTCCACAACCTGATGAAGCTCATCAATTTCCTGCAGTCCGGACTCCTTAAAGCTGTGAATTCCATCTTCACCAGCCCGGACGCTCTCTACCAGCCTGTAAACCGGCTCTGTCACATGCTGGATCAGCAGATAGACCAGTACAACAGCAAACAAAACACTGCTAACAATCGCACTCAGTATATTCCGGTAAACTCTGGATACAAGCCCATACACAGACTCCTGAGTCACAAATCCGCACAAAACCCAATTGGTATCCTCATACGGGACATTTCTGCTGTATAGATTCAGACTGTTCACAATTCCGTAAACCTGCTGTGTTCCTGCAACTGTATTTTTCACCTTTTGCAGATTTTCCTGCTTTGAATCCTCCAGATAAAATGTATTGCCGTTTTCGGACACCAGATCATACAACGCACCATCGCCGGTAATTCCTTCGTAGCTTCCATCCCCATTATCCACGGCCAGTACCATGCCTGCATTTCCATCTGCGGACAGGTCTGTTGCCGGAAAATAGGAGGTCAGATAACTCAGTTCGATTTCCACTCCAAGAACACCGTAAACAGTGCCTCTGTACAGAAGTGGAACCGAATAAGATATCATTCTGTGATTATCCATATAATGATCTTCCAGAATGTAATCCCGTGACCAGTATCCAAGCTTCTCCATTTTTACATTTTGGCCAGCATATTTCTGTGCCGCCATATACGGCTGATAAAAAAAGTCATCTGAACTTCTTTTTCCGTTTCCAAGAAAATGAAAGCGTGTGCTCCATGAAGTATCAAGAGAAATAGACATACTCCGAGAAAGATCTTTGCTTCCCCGTTCCATCAAAAGGTCTGTATTGGAAACGGTTTTCATCCGGGGATCAGAATCACGGATCCAGAAACCGTTGTATTGTCCGGATCCTGTCACATCATTATCATTTCCCAATACAAGAAAAACTCCGGTAGTAGAGCTGTACTGTAATACATTGATCATCTTTTTGAAAACCTTTTCCAGAAACTCTTTCTGCACTTCATCTGACCCTGTAAATTCTGAAACTCCCATATTGTGCCGCTTCAGAACCTTTGTCAGTTCCTCTTCCAGATCACTGCTTTCCCTGTTTATACTGCTCCAGCGCTCAAGCATATCATTCTCCAGAACCACCTTTCGATTCTCAATGGAGTGGCTGTCCAGACCTATAATGGAGTTCTCCATACCAGAGCGGATTCCGCTGGAAATAAGAGTCAGAAATGGCACTGCCCCCTGCAGGAATATAATGATCAGAACCGGAATCAGAAAAATATATAAAAGAGACCGTTTCCTTTTCATACGCCGCATCACCTCCCTTTAACAGCTTATATTGCTTAGTTTTTTGCCTGAGATGCAGCAGTCAGTTCGTCGCAGAACTCTTTATACCAGCTTTCAAAGTTTTCGTCTGTCAGGTACCTGGAAAGTGCCTCTTCTCTGGAAATCCCTGCTTTCACAGCTGCTTCTGCAGATGCCCTGTCTGCTTCTGCCCTGTCTGCCAGGGAATAGTCCAGAACCTTGCGGACATCATAGCTGTTCTGGAAGTTCTTTGGCTTATAAAAACTGGTTTTATCGAAATCTTTCATTACCTCGGAAAAACAGTCATAAACCTTAGAATTAACTTCAATATTATTTTCTTTGATCGTAAGATCCAGCGCTTCTATGCTATTTGCCTCTTTTAAAACCGGCATATAGGAGGACTCGCATACAAAACGAAGATTCTGCTCTTTTCCTGTGAACCATTTCAGGAAAACACTGGCAGCATATTCATGAGTCTCATCAGAGCTGGTCACTGCCATTCCTGCTCCCTGCTGAACCTTTATATTTTCGCCGCCTTCCATAACCGGCGGATTACATACGATATAATCAATGTTATAGCTTTCATCCTCTTTTTCCACAGTATTCGGGAAGTATACTGCTGATGAAGTAGAGCCGGTATACGCAAGTATGTCTCCTGTTTTCACATCATCAGAGCGGAATTTTCCAAAAGAAGCAAAATAACCCTTCACATATGGTACATAATAGTTATCCCACAGACGGCGGATCAGCTCTTTGTCTGTATGGAAGGTTACTTTTCCATCCTTTACTTCAAAAATATCCTTTCCCATCTGCTTCATTCCAATTATAAAATAGTTGGATATGGAATCCCTGCCATAAAATGCCTTACCATCGTCCGGCACATCCGGAGTCTGGGCATCGGTCCACTCATAGTATTTCTCAGCAGTCCGGGTAATTCCTTCTGTGGTTTCCAGATCCTCTGTCGTTACACCAACAGCCTCTGCAAAGGGCTCCCAGTCTGTTTTATTGATCATTGTAATTTCTGTAGATTTGGCAACCGGGAAAAGGTACAGGGCGCCATCCTCATTGAAATAGCCTTCCTGAATATAGGAGTCCACATATTTGGAAAGTTCTTCCTCTGTAAAATATTTTGATAAATCTGCAAGCATCCCTTTTTCCTGCACTGCACAGGCAGTATCCGAATAGGAAGAAAACATGTCCGGCAGCTTGTCTGCACCTACCTCTTCATTTAAAGAACTCTGTATTGCCTGTTCCAGATCGGATACAGAGCCCTGGGTACAGCTTTCCACATAAATGCCTTCCTCTTTTCCAACAGAGCTGTTAAATTCTTTTACAAGTTTGTCAAACATTGCCTGCTGGGCACCGTTATAATAGTGCCAGATTGTCAGTGATACCGGATTTTTGGGATCCAGTTTGGTCTTTTTCTCATCCCCGGCTGATTTTCCACAGCCAGTTCCACCGGCAAGTGTTATGGCCATTATTCCAGCCAGAACCATTGCCGCATATTTTCTTTTCATAGACTCTTTCTCCCCTTTTTAGGGCTTTATAAAAGCCCTGTATTATGGCATACACAGTTATTATAGAAAATGTGTGAACAAGAATCAATATGTATTTTATGGTGATGAAGATTGCTGGAGTGCAAAGCACGTAGCAATCTGGTATCAAAAGGTCAAAAAGCCGCCGCACCAGTTGCCTGGCACGACGACTTTCAATTTCTTTTATTTAACTTTTACTTTGCATTTTTTTGTTATTTTTCCAGACCTGATCGCGATTGTTGCAGTACCTTTTTTCTTCGCTTTAATAACACCATTTCCGGATACTGTAGCAATTTTCTTGTTGGAAGATTTGTATGTAATGTTGTCCGGCTGTCCGAGATAGCTCAGAATTGGTTTCAGGGTGTATTTCTTTCCCTTCTTAAGCGAAACCGAACCTTTAACGCCTTTAACAGCTGTGGTTCCCGGCACAATGATCGTGCAGACAGCTTTCTTTTTGCCTGACATTACTGTAATCTTTGCAGTTCCTGTGGCTACTGCTTTTACTTTGCCCTTCTTATCAACGGTTGCAACCTTCTTATTAGAGCTCTTATATTTTACTTTCTTCCAGGAAGCAGGTTTCAGTGCAGCAGACTTTCCTTTTGCAATTGTAAGACTGGATGGAATTACAGGAGCCGCAATCTGAGGAAGTTTTGCAATACTTCTTTTTTCTGCTTTACCGCATGCTGTGCAGCTGCGCTGTTCTTCTCCCTCGCTTGATGCGGTAGCTGCCCGAACGACCTTCCATTCACCCCAGGTGTGTCCCTTTGCAGGTGTGGTTTCCTGTTTTTTCAGCACTTTATTGCAGATTCCACAGTGGCTTCCTTCTGTTAACCCTGTATTTTCACAGGTGGCTTCCACTTTCTTGTCTGTTACTGACTTGTGACCGGTTGCCGAAATCTCTTTCTGCGCTTCCAGTACTTTTCCGCACACTTCGCAGTGGCTTCCCTGGGTTAAGCCTGGCTTCTCACAGGTGGCTTCCACTTTCTTGTCTGTTACTGACTTGTGACCGGTTGCCGAAATCTCTTTCTGCGCTTCCAGTACTTTTCCGCACACTTCGCAGTGGCTTCCCTGGGTTAAGCCTGGCTTCTCACAGGTGGCTTCCACTTTCTTGTCTGTTACTGACTTGTGGCCGGTTGCTGGAATTTCTTTCTGCGCTTCCAGTACTTTTCCACACACTTCGCAGTGGCTTCCCTGGGTTAATCCGGTCTTCTCACAGGTAGCTTCCACTTTTTTGTCTGTTACTGGCTTGTGACCGGTTGCTGAAATCTCTTTCTGCGCTTCCAGTACTTTTCCGCACACTTCGCAGTAGCTTCCCTGGGTTAATCCGGTCTTCTCACAGGTGGCTTCCACTTTTTTGTCCGTTACTGGCTTGTGGCCGATTGCTGGAATTTCTCTCTGCGCTTCCAGTACTTTTCCACACACTTCGCAGTGGCTTCCCTGAGTTAATCCGGTCTTCTCACAGGTAGCCTCCACTTTTTTGTCTGTTACTGGCTTGTGGCCGGTTGCCGGAATCTCTTTCTGCGCTTCCAGTACTTTTCCGCACACTTCACAGTGGCTTCCCTGGGTTAATCCGGTCTTCTCACAGGTTGCCTCCACTTTTTTGTCTGTTACTGACTTGTGACCGGTTGCCGGAATCTCTTTCTGTGCTTCCAGTACTTTTCCGCAGACTCCACAGTGACTTCCCTGGGTTAATCCGGTCTTCTCACAGGTGGCTTCTACTTTCTTGTCTGTTACTGGCTTATGGCCGGTTGCTGGAATTTCTTTCTGCGCTTCCAGTACTTTTCCACACACTTCGCAGTGGCTTCCCTCTGTTAATCCTGTATTCTCACAGGTGGCTTCTACTTTTTTGTCTGTTACTGGCTTATGGCCGGTTGCCGGAATCTCTTTCTGTGCTTCCAGTACTTTACCACACACTTCGCAGTGGCTTCCCCCTGTTAATCCTGTATTCTCGCAGGTAGCTTCTACTTTTTTGTCCGTTACTGGCTTGTGGCCGGTTGCTGAAATTTCTTTCTGCGCCTCCAGTACTTTACCACACACCCCACAGTGACTTCCATCTGTTAATCCTGTATTCTCACAGGTGGGGGCATAGCCCCTGTCATCTACATATACATGTCCATATGAATAAATTACTTCATATTTTTTCTGAGCACATCTCTGACAGGTATATTCTTCTTCGCCGTTCTCTGTACATGTACATTTTTTTATAATCTTTTTCTGATTCCACAAATGTCCTAATGCAGGAATTTTTTCTTCTTTGGTTTGTCCACATCTGGTACAAACATATCCCATTTTTCCGTCACTTTGGCATGTAGCCTCTGAAATTATTGTTCCGGAGTCCCAGGAATGTCCTAATGCAGGAATTTTTTCCTGTCTTTTCATTACTGCGTTGCAAACAGAACAATAGCTGCCTTCAGTGATTCCCGCTTCCTCACAGGTTGCCTCCACAGCCTCTTTTTTGACTATAGTATGCCCTTTTGCCGGTATTTTCATACTTCTACGGTCACCACAATATTTACAAACCTTATCCGTTTGTCCGTCACTTGTACAGTTTGCTTCACTGACAGTAACCAGCTCATAATCATGTTTATGTAATGGATCATAATTGTAATAAACAGTTTCAGAATATTCAAGTTTAAATCCAAAACGGTCCCATTCCTCTTTTGTGCCAGGATATCTGATACATCTTACAAGCGCAAATGCTTTGCTGTCGGAGTTTACAATATTTCGGGGAACCGTAACCCCTTTCAGCACTCTATTGAAACTGAATGCCATACATTCCAAACCACTAAGCGTTCCACCCTCTATAACCAAATTCTCTAAAGAATCATCTCTCAAAAAGACACTTTTGTTCAAGGTAGTATTTTCACCTTTAATTTTTACTGAAAAAAGTTCACCGCAAGACATAAAAGCTTTTTCGCCTATATCTATGTTCTTTCCTGAAATCGTCAGATCACTGAGATTATTTATACGAAAAAGAGCGTAAGGTTCGAGTTTTATGTCTCCTCCCGAAAGTATAATTTTTATAATTGTTGAATTATCGGTAAACGCTTCACACCCAATACTTTCTACACTTTTAAGATTTAAAACTGCCTGCGTCTTACATAAATGAAACGCCCTGTTTCCAATAATTTTTACACTATCAGGAATTTCAATTTTTGCGTTTATTACATCATAAAAAGCATAATCACCAATTCTGGTTATCCTGCTATTTATTTCAATTGTTTTGGCCTTACTGAAGGCAAAGGCATAATTTCCAATAGAAGTTACATTTTCTGATATAACTATTTTATTTATTTTAGAATTATAGGAATACCAGGGAGCTTCTTTTTGATTTGCAAAATCCCGCATTTCTCCACTACCCTTGATCTCTAGTGTTCCATCTGCATACACATACCATGCTACTTTTCCCACATACCCATTTCCCAAAACCCATGTTGGTCTTTGAGCAGCAGGTGCGATTCTCAAGCCATCTGAGAAGGCAGAAATAACATCATCCGTTTCACCACTCTCCGGCTGCGGTTCCACAAAATCTTCAGCATTATCTGAGAATCCCTGATTCTCATCAGGTATGTCCGACTCTTCTGCAAAAAAGCTTTCTTCTTCCATCTGCTGCTCTGTCATGCCGTCATCTGATGACATTTCCGCAGCAATTCCTTCGGCCTGTACTTCGAATACGAATTTTTCTCCCGGAGTCCCAGCCAACATTACTGTTGCCAGCCCAATTGCTAACAGCTTTTTCAATTTCATATCGTTTTCCTCCATTTTTCAGTCTTGTAAAGCGGACATTCGCAAATCACTATGCCTTGCAATTTATCAGACTATCGTTTGAGTATACTATCAAAGATGAAAGAAAACAATTACCTGATTGCATAGTGTCAGGATAATCAGATTGTAAAAAAAGAATCAATAAAATTCCACAAAATAGATAAAAAATAGTTCATATAAGCATTGTCATATAAATTGGAATATACATAATCCCATCCTGATATTTCAGATCCTTCGTATAAATAATATACCTGTCTTCCATTCTCATCTGGTATTTTTCTTTCAGATAATCAAATGATTTATGAGAAGTATAACTGGAAGACTTTACTTCGATAGGACATATTTTCTTCTTTTTTACAGTCATAAAATCTATTTCGTATTTCTTTTCATTCTTAGAATTCTCCGGTGTATAGAGATATTCATGAAAATACAGATTATGTCCGGCTGCCCGAAGCATTTGCGCCACCATATTTTCCAAAATCATGCCCTGATTAATTCCAAGATTTCCAAGGATAAGCGATTTATACAGATTTTCATCCGACTCTTCCTGATTCTCCATTATTTGCGTAACCAGTAATCCTGTATCGCCCATGTATAATTTGAAATTGCTTCTGTCTGCAAATAATTCCAATGCAACTTCCGGCTTTGTTACATTTACACATTCATTTCCAATCATTGATTCAGAGATAAAACTTACTGCATCTACATAATTTTGGTATCTGGCACTTTTGCTTACCAGAGATAATTTGAAATGGGAGTTCTTATTCTCCAACTGCTCTGGTATTGTCCGATAAATAACAGAAGCCTTTTCCCTGTTTTCGTTGTCATATTTGGCAAGATCTTCTTCATAAAGTCTCAAAATATTGCGTTTAATAAAATCAATCTGGGCATAAGTTTTTCCGCTTACCAGAGCATCAACAGCCTGCGGCATCCCCCCTACTGCCATATATGTTCGGAAATCTTTCATAATTTTCCGGTGTAACGCATCTCCTAGTGGTTTTCTCCTATCAAAAGCTTCTTTTATTGCAGAAATTGTTACGTAATCACCTAATGCCCATAGGTATTCCTCAAAATCCATAGGATACATTTTTATCCGGTACTCTTCCGATGGAATCAAAATGTCCTTCACATTTTTTCGAATAGATATCAGGGAACCGGTTTCAATATAATTATATCGACCATCTGCCACCAGATATTTAATAGCCTGTCTGGCCTGAGGAAAAAGCTGAACTTCGTCAAAAATGATCACACATTTTTCCCCTTGAAGAGAACGCCCTTTCAACAAAAACAGGTTTCGAAAAAAAGTGTCCAGATTATCCATATTATCTATAAAATTATTTTTTACATCTTTATTTTCTCTGGCAAAGTCAAGGATCATATAGTCATCATACTCATTTTTTGCAAATTCTTCCACAATGGTACTTTTCCCAATACGTCTGGCCCCTTCCAGAAGCACTGCTGATGTACCGCCTGATAATTCTTTCCATTTCAAAAGCTTATCATATACTTTTCTTTTAAAAATCATAAGAACTGCACCTCCGTATTCATACTATCATTGTAACACGCAAATGCGAATTTTATAACTGGTTTTTAACGAATTTGAGAAATGTTTTATGCTGGTTTTTAACGAAAACAGGAAATGTTTGCACGCAATTTTTAACGAAAACAAGAAATGTTTACGTGCGGTTTTTAACGAAAATAAGAAATGTTTCAACATATATCTTTATTCTGACGCAAATACGGGCAGAGAATATTTCATCTCTGCCCTTTCATTATTTTACAGCTGTCCTTTTCTTTTTGCAATCAGTTCCTGTTCTGCCTTGATGTTTTTCTCAACATTTAGGAAGGAGACCACTATGATAAGAATTCCGTGTGCTATGATCTCGAAGCCCAGGAAGAAAAAGGCGGTGACGGCTTTTCCCGCAAGGGCGGGATTGTCGTAGAAGAAATTAAAGACTGCTACGGCAAGACCATTTACTACGGTGAGTACGGTGTTGTAGACGGACATGGAAATACCATCTACACGGTAGCCTAGTTTGGCTTCCAAGTGATCCAGGACATCGGCGAAAAGTGCCATCATGATGTAAGCACCCGGGACGCTGGATAAACCTTTTAAACTCTGACCGACTAGCATGATTACGAAGTTGTCCGGGGCAAGAAGGCATACAATGCTTCCGGTGATGGAGATTACACCGCCCACAAGGATCATGTTCTTCTTGCCGAAGCGGTTTGCCAGCGGCCAGATAAACAGCATGCCTGCTGCCAGTGGGATTCCACTAATTAGTGCAAGAACGGACTGTGCCATATCAGCGGTTAATGTCATTCCGAAGATGTGCACTTCCTGAAAAAATTCATGGCAGAAAATGTTGAAGACGTAGCCACCTTTGAACATGACACCAGCCTGGTAGAGCAGGTAGAAGATTATGATGATCCACCAGTAGGAATCGGAGGCGGCGGCTTTTAACTGTTCAAGGGTGGAGGGGACTGTAGTTTTTGCATTTGTAGTCCGAGGGCTTACATTCTCAGTGCCATCAGTCCATGCATTTCCTCCTTCATACTTCTCCCCACAGCCCTGTCCAGTATATTTTTCCTTAACCTCATAGTTCTTTTCTTCATATCCTGGACATTCTTGTTTATCATTTCGAGCTTTGTCAGTTTTAACGTTTTGGGTGGAAGAATTATATGTCTCCTCACCTTCCGGCTCCATATCCTCTTCCGTAATTCTCTCCCTTGTAAAGAAATACTCCAGAATACATCCCACAAACGCCAGCACTGCAAACACGGTCATTACCATCTGCCAGCGGTTCTGCAGCACATCGTTACTTCCAGCCGAATTGATCCAGCCCAGAATCAACGGCATTACGATACTGCTGATCAATCCGTTTCCAGCCACCGCAGGGATATTGGATACTACGGATAGTTTTCCTCTCTGATCCAGGTCACGGGTGGAAAGGGATACCATAAGATAATGGGAAGTTCCATAAATCGGATTGGCAATAGCCGCAAACAGATTATATGTCACTGCCATCCATACCATCCGCACCCCCAGGCTTAAATAAGGAATACAAAATACCAGAATTCCGGACACCAGCAAAAGCGGAGCTGCCATCAGGATATATGGTCTCGCTTTTCCCTGCTTTGTTCTGGTCTTTCCAACCAGAATTCCAATTATAATATTTGACAGTGCCATGGGAATAACAGAAATCAGAGGCAGCATTGTAAGAAAAACTCTCTGGTTTACAATATCATCATAAGTACGGTAAAAAGTAAGATAATAGGACGCCACCACACTGGTCATAGCCAGCACCAGAAGCGGTCCCAGGAAATAACCAAAGATCATTTCCTGTAAAGTCACCTTCTTTTTATCTGTTCTTGAATTCAATCCAGCCATTTTCCACACATCTTGAAAAATCCCAGCTTTCTTTCCACTTTTCATCAAGAGGCTCCTTTCGATTTGGTTTAAACTGATAACTCCAGTAGATCCAGCCTTTCGCCTCAGACCATGCCTGAAGCTGCAAAGCTGCAATTTCCAGATAACGCTCCCTGCGTCTCTTCGCAGCAGCCTCTGCACTCATACCAGATTCTGTTTTCTCCGCATATTTGTTGCAGATACACCATTCGCCAACCACCACAGGCACAGCCTTCTGAATCCGCCGGATCAGGCGCTGCTGGCTTTTAATATAAATCTGATAAACCCATGGCTTGTGGATCGGCACGAAGCTCTCCATTGCAAAGATATAAATATGCGTGTCCAGCACCACATTTTTCATATTCTCTTTTCGGAAGAATCTGCCCCAGTGTCTCAGGCGAAAGCCATCGTGGAACACAATGGTCTTATCCTCTGGAAGGATTTTGCGGAGCCGTTTATATGCATCTCGATAAAAATTTTCCAGAAATGGAAGAGGCACATAACCGGAGCCTTTCGCCTCTTCTTTATCCACCGCTTTTCCAGTGGACGGCGCAGTTGCATAAACCAGGAAACTGATGGGCTCGTTCAGCACCTCAATCCCGTACAGCCCTGCGCGGTTTTTATAACGCTCTGCCAGCCGCTCCAATACATTAAGGGCAAACTCCACCTCCTGGGGATTTTTGCACCACTTGCAGACACCAGTAATGCCACCGTTGTCATATCCGTTCTGGCTTCCCGGAACGGTATGAAGATCAATAAGAATCTGCAGACCATACTTCTCTGCCCAATCAAAGGCCTTGTCCAGATACTCAATACATCCGTTAAAGGGTTCTCTATCCCCGAATATAAAATACGGAACCGGAATGCGAAGCAGCCCGATTCCCTGTTCTTTGATAAAAGCGAAATCCTTTTCTGTAATAAAAGTATCTCTATGCTTTTTCATTCTTTCTTTTAATTCTGCCGGATTCATTTTGCGGTTCAGCCAGACCTCATCCTCTGCCCCGGTTCCTGCAAACAGTTCCGGCAGCATCCATTTTTCTAGCACAAGCCAGTTGCCTAAATTTACACCTTTTATTTTTTCCAAATAAACTTCCTCCTATCACTCCACCGGCAGCATAATTTGCAGGGAAAATGTGTGATTCTGCACACTGATCCGAATGTCTCCGCCATATTTCTTCGCGATCATCTGCATGCTTTTCACGCCATAACCGTGATAACCTTTGTCATCCTTGCTGGTCGCTGGGAACCCATTCCGGAATTCCAGTTCCCCATCGAAGTAGTTGTCTATGAAAATGTGAAGCATGCTGCCACGTTCCAAAACTGCTACATTGATCACTTTCTTTTCGTCATCTTCGTATTTTGACACACACTCAATGGCGTTATCCAATCCGTTGCTGATCATGGTGTAAAAATCAATCACATCAATCATGTCTATTTTTTCCGCATGGATATTACAGGAAAAGCGGATGCCCTTTCTGGTACAGACAAAGCTTTTTTCCGTAAGAATGGTATCCAGCACATCATTGCCGGTTTTGATATGAGCATCATAAAACTGAACTGCTTCCTCTGTTTCCTTAAAAAGCCGCTCCCGCTCTTCCCCATGCACCATCTGCAATGCCCGGATCTGTCTTTTCAGATCGTGACATTTCTGGTTGATCAAATCTACATTCTCTTTGCTGAAAAGATATTGCTGCTCTTTTTCTTTTTGGAGAACCTGGATCATCTCTTTTTCTTTCTGTAAGGACAAAATGCGGTAAGTCATATTCTGCAGCAATATAATAACAAGATTGACAATTACATTTACCGCAACGCAATAATAGGGAACTGCTGACCTGGTAAACACCGCTATACCACTGTACATCTTACCGCCAGACCGACTCCAATGAAAAATCAAATTGGACACGTCTCCCATTCCGGAAACAAAAATATAAATCATGAAAAAAATGAAAAAAGCTCTCCAATCTTCCATCACAAGCTGCCCACGCACACTTTTGCGCACAAGAAGTAAATATGCCATTAAATCAAAAGCGGCATAGAACAATATTGCTATAAAAACATACAATACCGTATGTTCTGTTTGTAAGGACGGAAACCAGATTTTACAGACCAGATACTGAAAGATCATCGTCACCAGATTCTCTAATGCAATGCCAAGAATGCACTGAAACATCAAATTACACACGGTCACCTGATAACAATTGTAGATGAAGCACATAGATACAACGCCGGTCAACATCCACCAAACCACTGTAATAAGCGAAGTAATACCTAAATCAAAAATTCCGCGAGACCAGTACATAGGAATGCAAAGCAAAATGAAGCAAAAAAGCCCCAGTCCGCCAACCAGTACACGCCGCAGAAAATGCTCCCGATGTTCCGCCGCACGCTCCATAAAAACGATCTCTGCGCTGATTGCCCCAAAAAGCACACGGCATACATCAAAGATATCCATAAAGGATATGTTTTCCAGCATTTTTAATCCTCTCCCCTTATATATTTCAGATATTCCTCTTTTAATTTTTCCTTGTAGTTTCTACTGACAGGAAGAACTTTGTCACCCACTGTTACCTCCTTGCTGAGCACCTTATTCACATACCTGAGATTTACTATGTAGGAACGATGAATCCGAACAAAATTGTATTTCTCCAGTTCTTTCTCCACATCCGAAATATTTCCCCTGGATCTGTAATCCCTTTTCGTAGTATGAAAATACAGATAATGAGAAAGGACTTCCACATAAACCAGTGCCGGAAGTCTCAGCTTTCTGGTTCCTTCCGCAGTTTCTACCTTTATGATGTGTTCCTTTTTCTGTGCAGCCTTCGCCACAGTTCTGTGAAACTTCATGGAAAAATCGTAGTAGCTTACCGGCTTCAGAATATAATCAACCGCATCTACCTCATAACCATTGATGGCATACTGAGCAATATTGGTTACAAAAATAATAGTTACATTGGAATCTGTCTCCCTCAGTTTCCTGGCAGTATCGATTCCATTGATTCCAGGCATATCAATATCAAAAATGATGATGTCATAAATCATCTTATAGTCTTTCAAAAACTGTTCGCCAGATTCGAAGGTCACCGTCTCCAGATCAATCCCGGCTTCTTCCCCAAATCTTTTCACATAGTCTGTCATGATCTGACGCATTTCCAGCTCATCATCAACAATCGCTACTTTCATTTTCCCCACACCTCTCACCCATTCAGTAAAGATACATTTCAGTTACTGATTGGAGCTTTTAATGTAAATATAACATACTTGATTTGTGTGGTCAAACAGGCTTCCAGATAACCGGAAGCCTGTCTGGGAATAGCGTTATCATTCACTTTACACCCGGTAAACAGCCAGATTACAGCCTTATTTTAATGCGTCTACAAGTGCAGCAGCTTCTACTGTGTAATCACCTGTAAGCTGATCGCTTTCGCTGTATTCATAGTGGAATTTTACATTTGCACCGTCAACTGTGGAGGTTGTCTCTTTTCCGTTTGCATCTGTGATGGTAAGTGTCTGGGAATCAGCATCGTAAGTGTAAGTTCCGTTATCTTTTACATCATAGCTTGCGAAATAGAATTCATAAGTTCCGTTGTCAAACAGAGTGAAGGTTGTTCCTTCGTCATCACTTGGGATTGCGATCAGTTCATTTCCTGCTGCAGCTGCATCAGAAGTCTCGGCTGCTCCATCTTCAGTTTCCTCTGTCTCGTAATCTTCTGGATGAAGATAATTGTAAGTTACAATTTCACCTTTATCATTTAAAGTAAATACGGTTTCCGGAACCATGGATGTCATTTCCGGCAGATCATCACTGTCATAAGAACCATCCTCAGTCTCACCGACAACATTCATGCCAGCTGCCTCTTTCATCTGAACAGAATATGTATCTGTGTACATATCATGGTGTACATGCTCTGGTGTTTCGATTGTTACAGTATCGTTTCCATTGTCTGTGTATTTACCTTCAGCAGTTGTTGTCATGGTAACACCAATTCCAGTATCATCGCCTACTTCTGCCTTTTTTCCGTTTTCTACTACATAACAGTCAGAAACAAGCTTGTATCCGTCTTTTCCATCCAGAGTGAGATCAACCTCAACATACATACGGCTGTCATAAGAGGTAAGACCCTTCATATCTGCACTTAAGAACTGGAAGCCTGGCATATCCTCTGTGTTTCCGTCATTCAGATTGTAAGTTACGGTGTAGGTTTTCTCCTCTGCATCCTCTGCGAAAACGGTAAGTCCGCTGCTGATCACACCAACTGCCATAATTCCTGCTGTTAAAACTGCTGCTATTGATTTTTTCATTTTGAATTCCTCCATTTTTTGATTTATTTTCCGGGCTTCTGCCCTGATTTTAACTTTTATTGCTCTGTTTCAGCCTGGGGAGCTTTGCAAAAGCTCCCCACAACATTGAAAATCATTCCAAGAAGCATTGCTCCTGAAGCTGCAAGGGAATAATAAATCGCCTCTTCCCCACCATGTCCGGAATCATAATCTGTGACAACGCAGTTTCCAATTCCTTCTACTCTGTCTCCGATCAACAAAATTGCACCTGCTGCCAGTAATGCAGTCACTGCGAAGGTAAGAAAACGTGTCCACATTTTGTCTCCCCATTTTGCCATGGCAACCAGAGAGAACAGCTCCATTCCGATTCCTACCAGGAAAAATGCAAGGATCATCAGGGAATTCATTTCCCCGAAGGTGTAATATCCGGTGGTGTAGCTGACTCCGAAAAGTACGCATCCTACTACATTCAGGAGCAGTGCCAGAGCTTCCATTGCAAATTCCAGCTTACTGAATTTTCTCTGATTCATTGTTTTTACGCTCCTTTCTGTATTTCAAAATAAACAGTACCAGGAATACTACAAATAATACAAAGCAGATTCCCATTGCCAGCTGCAGAGCCAGAATCCACCATGCAATAGCTCCGGTTGCATCTGTTTTTTCTGAAATTCCATTCATGACGCTGCTATTTACATAAGTGTACAGATATCTATGATAAGATTCTCTTACGCCAGACTGGATCACCATATCATCAGCCACTTCATCCTCTGTGTAACCCCATACGGAAACATTGTTGGAGCCGCCAAGCATCCTGTCATTTCCTGCCACCAGGCACTCAGATGGAAGGAAATACTGTGCAGATTTTACAGAGTCTGTAATTACATATCCTTTAAATCCCCACTCGCCACGGAGAATGCCATTCATCAGACCTTTGCTTGCCCCCACATGTGTACAGCCAAGGCGGTTAAAAGCTGTCATTAAGCTATTGGCATTTCCATCACGGAATGCAATCTGGAAACCACGGAGTTCATTTTCTCTTGCAGCCTGTTCCCCAAGGAACATTGCCACACCGTCACGGTTTGTCTCCTGATCGTTGAATGCAAAATGCTTTGCAGTTGGAACCAGCCCATAGGATATTGCTGCTGTGTATACATCAGCCCCCATTGTTCCGGTGAGAATGGAATCCTCGGAATAATATTCCAAGTTACGTGCATTATACTGGTTTCTATGGATGTTCAGGCCTGGTGCATACCATGCAGTATAGCCATCCCATAAACCAGTATTTCCAACCAGCCTTCCCTGCTCACTGGCAAGCTCATGGCTGAAAGTTGCTGCCACTACATTTTCACTGGTATATATAGCTGTAGAGTGTCCATAGGACGGATCATCCTCTGCCACCTCATAAATAGTTCCTGCAGTGTATTTTCCAATGGTTCCAAGAAGCCCCAACGGACTGTCTGCGCAGTTTTCTTTCGGCATAACAATATCTTCATTTGAATTCATAAGTGCACAATACGTATTCAGCATATCCTGAAGACTTACTTCATCAAGAACTTTGTCATACAGTGGATCATCATAGTCCAGCCCTCTAAGTGCAATTGCCTGCACGCCGTTGTCTGCACCGTATGTAAATTCAGTCTCGCCTTCATATGCAGCATTTTCTGCTTCTTTGTCATAGATTTCATTGCGAAGAAGAGTAATCATCTCTTCTGTTGCTGTGATTTCTCCGATTCCAACCGGGAAAGTATGTGCCCAGTCATTACGGCTCAAATAAGTGATCTCTGTGCCACAGTTATAGGAGTTCAGGTCACCGTCTGTAAGCTGGTTCTGAACCGTAGTTTCGTTGGATTCTGTTAAAGTTATCTCAGAATCAATAGTTTCTTTATAAACATCACCTGTCGGCTCTGTATCTTTCATTTTGTCCGGATACTGTTCCTTCAGAACTCCCTGGACTGCATCATGGGCGCCATTTCCAGTTGCAAAATAATAATCTCCAGCTTCCAGAATATATGCACCTGTTACATCATCATGTTCATAAGTCATATCATAGGAATACAAGTCAGTTGCGGTAAATGTGACAGTCACATCTTCGCTTTCCCCTGGCTCAAGAAGAACTACATCCTCGAAGGAATTTTCCTGTGCCTCTCCTGTTTTTCCATATCCGACCAGCTGAATTGCAGATTTTTCCACACCATTTTCTTTGTCATAATCAGTGTATGGAAGGGAAACATAAAGCTGAACTGCATGCTTCGCTGCATTGTCGCCTGTATTTGTTACTTTCACAGTAACCTCTGACTGAGTTTCCCCACTCCAGTCGATTTTCGCATCTGTAATCTCTTCGGAGAAAGTGGAACCTTCCACGCCGTATCCAAAGCTGTAAGATACTTCATTGTCATAATCCCATACTTTTCCGCCATCTACAGTCTCACCGGTCAAAGCCTGAGATGCATTTCCCTGATCAAGAACAGTATCGAAGTAACGGGATTCGTAATATTTGTAACCAATATAAATGCCCTCTTCCTCTGCCAGATACCATCTGCTTCGCAGGGCATTATTGGAAGATGTGTCGATATCGTCTGCATTTGTAAATACATATGCGCCGTAATCTCTCATTGCAGGTGCAAGTGCGGAATTAACTGCATATGTATCTGTCAGATGTCCGGATGGAAGCACGTCTCCTTTCAGAAGCTGTGCGATTCCGTATGTTCCGTAGCAACCCGGATTTCCGATCCAGAGGATACTGTCTACTGTATCATCCTGCTTCAGCTCTTCAATCTCCATTGCACATGCAGAGTTCAGAAGAACGATCACTTTTTTAAAGCCCTGATTTTCCACGTAATTGATTAGTGCTCTCTCTGCATTTGACAGGCTCAGAATATTTCCTGTAGGGCTGTTGGAAAACTCATCTGGATCTGCGATTCCATCTTCTCCAGGATAGAAGCATGCGCCCTCTCCGGCATCTCTTCCCAGAACAACTACTGCGGCATCTTTGTAGCCTTCCATAGAGTCTGGGGAAACTGCGAAGTATTCTTTTACCGGAACTTCATTTACTGTGGAACCATTATTGATATCCACACAGTTACCACCGGCAGCCTTTGTTGGAGCATAGGTTTTCTCCATGTCTTCATAAAAGGAAACCATGTCCGGATTTACGGAAAATCCGTATTCTTCCAGTGCATCAGCCAGACGCACTGCCTGTTTGGTTTCTACAAGAGATCCCATGGAACCGCCGTACTGCATAGCCTGGCTTCTCATTCCAAATAAAGTAACTCCGGTTCCGTCTACCGCGGGTGTGCCTTTTAATGCCACCGCACCTTCGGCTTCCATTCTGGTATTCAGAGCAATTTCCGCCTTGATCAGATCTGCCGGATCGTCATAATCAGATTTGTAATAATAGTCATCCGGATTCTGACTTCTTGCGAAAGTATCATCTGAAACTCCCAGAAGCTCGTTGACCCTGTTTTCCCAGCTCAGTGCCACCGACATCACAGTTCCGAACAGCACTGTAAATGCGAGGAAAATGCTGGCAAGTCCACGAAAAATGTGACTTCTTTTTTTGTTCATTCCTTTTCTTTTGCCTCCCTTTTTTATTCTGAACTTATCTTAACGGAGTTAAATTAGGAATAAAAGGGAATGGCATGGATGACAGGATTTGTGGCGCGAATGAACAGAAGAAAGGGATTTTACATCAAATTAGGAATTGTGAAAATGGGTAATAACCCGAGAGAAAATAAGAAATGTTTGTAAATGACTATAATATCAGCTTTGTATATTGGCATTTATGCCAACGGTGGTGTCTTTCTCCGAGTATGCCACACCACCGTTGGACAATTTTACTTCTTCAGTGTCTCGTTCATACTTCCCATGCGGTATCCCTGAAGATCCATGGTTACGTATGTGAAGCCATATTCTTTAAATGTCTTTACAATCTGGTTGCGGTTCTCCAGGACTTTCTGGAGTTCATCTGGCAGTACTTCAATTCGCGCCAGAGTGCCGTGGATACGGACACGCAGCTGATGGAAACCAAGGTCCAGAAGAAGCTGCTCTGCTTTATCTACCATGCCAAGTTTCTCCTTAGTGATGGTCTCGCCATATACAAAACGGGAAGAAAGACAGGCGAAGGACTGTTTCTCCCAGGTGGGAAGGCCAAGGTCTTTGGACAGGGCGCGGATGTCTTCTTTATATAATTCGCTGTGACGCAACGGGCTCTTTACCCCAAGCTCTGCAACCGCCTGCAGACCTGGTCTGTAATCGCCGTTGTCGTCCATGTTGGAGCCTTCTGCCACTGCATTCAGGCCTTCTTTTCTGGCAATGTCCCAGATTTTCTCAAATAATTCTTTCTTACAGATATAGCAACGGTTGGTTGGATTCTGACAGAAGCCCTCAATTTCCAGTTCCTCGGATTCTACTGTAATGTGGCGGATTCCCTCCTTTTCACAGAAGGCTTTCGCCTCTTCCAGTTCTCTCTTGGGAAAAGAACAGGACATAGCTGTAATCGCAATACATTTATCGCCCAGTACATCGTGGGCAGTTTTCAACAGAAATGTGGAATCCACACCGCTAGAAAAAGCTACAGCCACGCTGCCAAGGCTGCGTAAGTATTCTTTCAGGGTTTCATATTTATTCTGCTGTTCTTTGGTTGCAGTGATTTCACTCATATGATTATCCTCCTACGGCGGTAAATTTAGTCTCTCCCCAGCTCCATCTTTCCCTTTCAGACAAAAAATATCCTTCGTGCAAAGAACTCGGCCGATGTTGATTTATGTTACTACAAAGTACCCTAGTATGTCAATAGGATTAGTTGCAGTCAGGTTTAAGTATGCCTTTCCAATGCACGCACTTTTCTGTAAAATGTAGATCTGGAGCCAATCTTCGTCCTTCGCATAGCCTCTTCTACACTAATAAGTCCCGCCTTAAGCTCCTTATTCGCTTGATAAAGTACTTTCTCATCTACTTCTATTGGCTTTCTGCCAGTATACTTTCCATTTTTTTTCGCCTGTTCAATGCCCGCTCTTCTCTTTGATGCATATTCACGTCTTTCAAGAATTCTCTGAGTTACTGCCACAGAAACCATTGCAGAACGTACCATCATACCAACTAATACATCACTATTCTGACTGACAATATCCACACCATTTGTTACTGCTGTAAAAATACTATCTTCAAATCCAGCTGTAGTATCCGCGATTTTTTCCAATGAGTCAACAATAATTTTATCTCCATACTGCAGACCAGATAATATTCCCGGTCTAAACTCTTCTACAACTTGTGATTCCCGTCTTCTTTCGACAATTAAATTATCATTTGCAGCTCTCATAGTGGTTCTGAGCAGCCATTCAAAACGATCATAATAGTCCAGACCGACCGATTCAAGGATTTCCCATAAATCCTCCCGGTTCTCAGAGGGCGTTCTTTCCGTAATAAAAACTGGTATATAATTCACTCGGTAATAATGGTCCAGCCGAAGCTCCATATCAATTCCCGGAAGGCCCTGAAACACACTTGCCGGAAGTCCGTCAATAATGTCCCAATACGGAATTATCACATACTGAAAATTCTCTTCATCAAACTCCTGATAATCAATCTGAGCCACACTGATTTTTTCGCCGCTCTTCATAACTGCTTTAATTATTCCTGAATTTACATAGGAAGGAGTTCCCGTAAGCGGTGTAGTAATTCTGTTTCTTGGCTTCCAGTCTGATCGCACTGCCTGCATGTTCTCACCTCCTGCTTTTCAATGGTAAACGAATTTATTATATGCATTAAGCAATATTTTTTCATACCTCTGTTCAAGGATTGTTTTATAAAAAAACCTGCGCTTTTCGCTGATGTTTTCTACTGTGTCAATCAATTTGTTAACTTTCTCTAAATCAATTCTTTCTACTATCCTGGCCAGTGCTTTATTACACTCTTCGAATGCCAGACTTGATATAATTTCATAATAGGAGCTTTTCTTTCCCATATATTTTACCTGCGATGTTGGAAATTTATAAATGCGCTTATCTATTTCTTCCTGACTTCCCAGAACAGCATCTATTTTTTCATCTGAGTTTAACTGGGGAAACAGACTGGAGCCATTGTCAAAAACAGGTGAAAGTCTGTACATATTGTCTTTTTTAATAAATCCCCAGTTACTTCCATGACGATCAAAATTGGCAATAAAAGCATCTACAATAAACATATCCCAAAACAGGTCAATAGTCTGATGAACATCTGTAAGCTTTACATTAGCCTGCAATATCCCAATAATATCTTCATAAGAATACTGGTACTTTTCTTTGTCTTGTTCCAATGAACTGTCTCCCACGCCATTAAATGGTACAAATATTTCATCTTCCCCAAGGAAATCCTGTATTACTACAACGTTCTCGCCTTTATATATTCCCAGAAATGTTTCCTGTGTTTCGATTCCAAGCAAACTAAAAATATGACTTCCAAGATATTCTGATACATGATTAAAACGCAAACCCTCTCTGGAATTTTTTTGAAACTTAACAAGATATGGTTTTTCATTTATAAGAATGGATTTTTTTCTTTCTGCACCAGAATAAAATCTATTTCCATCTGGATATTTCGAATAATCCTTCATGTATTATCACCCCAAATTTATTATATAAGCATCCTCCTTGTAGTGTCAATAGGTTCTTTATTTGTTTTGATACTCATATAGTAAATAACGTTACACCAGAAAGTAAATCTGAAATCAAAAAAGGACTGCCACTTCCAACATGCATCTTTCGCATATCAGACACGACAGTCCCTCACTGGCATCACGCCACTTCATTATTTACAGCTAGTACAGCATACAAAAATTAACTGGACTAATAACGCAGAATGAATTTTCATTCTGCAAAGAAGAAAAACGCAGGCGTAGCGGGCTACGTCAAGTTTTTCTGATGTCGCAGATGGAAATTCAGGCAAGTTATGTGGTACAGTTATTTGCAGTATGATGTACTAGCCATAACCTCTATTACTCGGTAAACAGTGGTGTAGAATAATATCTGTCACCAGTATCCGGAAGAAGGGCTACGATCACTTTACCCTTGTTCTCAGGCTTCTTCGCATACTCAATTGCAGCGCTTAATGCAGCACCGGAAGAGATTCCAACCAGGATTCCTTCTTTGTGTGCAAGAAGCTTCGCTGTAGCAAATGCCTCATCAGCCTCTGCTTTATAAATCTCATCATAAACCTTGGTATTCAGAACATCCGGAACAAAACCAGCGCCGATTCCCTGGATCTTGTGCGGGCCTGCTTTTCCCTCAGATAATACCGGAGAGGTAGATGGCTCAAGTGCTACAATCTTCACATCCGGGTTCTGCTCTTTCAGATACTCACCTGTTCCGGTAAGAGTTCCGCCTGTACCAACACCTGCGATGAAAATATCAACCTTGCCTTCGGTGTCCTTCCAGATCTCCGGACCTGTAGTAGCCTTGTGTACTGCCGGGTTCGCCGGGTTCACAAACTGTCCCGGGATAAAGCTGTTCGGGATCTCTGCTGCAAGCTCACTTGCCTTGGCAATAGCGCCCTTCATTCCCTTGGTTCCATCGGTAAGAACCAGTTCTGCGCCGTATGCTTTCAGAATGTTTCTGCGCTCAACACTCATAGTCTCTGGCATGGTAAGGATGATTCTGTATCCCTTAGAAGCTGCGATAGATGCAAGACCGATTCCGGTATTTCCAGAAGTTGGCTCGATGATTACGGAACCTTCCTTTAGGATTCCTTTCTGCTCTGCGTCCTCAATCATAGCTTTGGCGATTCTGTCCTTAACGCTTCCTGCCGGGTTAAAGTATTCCAGCTTCACAAGAACGGTAGCTTCCAGTCCAAGCTCCTTCTCAATATTTGTAACCTCTACAAGTGGGGTATTTCCAATTAATCCAAGTGTTCCCTTATAGTATGCCATATCCATTCCTTTCCCGGCGCTTCTGACCGCTTCAAATTTATTGACGGTGATGTCGCTATATTACTGGGGTTCAACCAGAACTGCGACTCCGCCTGTTTACTTCTGCAAAATCAATTGTCCTTATTTCTTATTGATTTACTTGGTTATTTATTTGTTAAATGGATAATACCACTATTAACCCACTATGTCAATAGGTTTTCAGGATTTATTTTTCATCCTCCACAATCTCACATACAATCTCATATGCATCCTCCAATGCATCCAGAGCCTCAGTCAGTGTATCAAGTTTTCTGTCATCCACTCCATCATCTTCATACTCCTGGATCAGCTCGGAAAACTGGTTCTTCAGCTCTTCCATGTAATCTGCCACCTGCTCTAATTTTTCCTCTTTCTCAAGTACAGATGATAAATCAATGATTTTTCCCATAATATAATTTTCTCCTTTTTCTGCATTCTGCCATGTCACTATATTTTCTTTGAGCGTGTTTAATCAACTTGTCTGCTCATTATATAATTCTTTAAATAGTTCCAGATATTCCTGTTCCACCTCTGCAAACGGCCGCACTGTATAATCCAGTTCAAAATGCAGTTTCGGAGCCTCCCCCGACTGTTTGTCTTCCAGAAGAACCTCTAAATCATACCAAAGAAGGTCATCATCAATTTCTTTCAATCGCCGGCCTTCTTCGTCTGTCAGACCGCTTCCCAAAAACTTCTCATAAATCACCTGCAAAAGCTGATCTTCTACTTCCCTGTACCGTGGCATCTCCTGCTTCAGCGGACGCGGCACATCTGACATATAACATTCACTTGCATCATGCAAAAGGCATGCCAATGCCTGACGCCTGGAATAGCCTCGCCCCAGCGCCTCCTTTGCGCAGCAAATACAATGCTCCCCAACAGACCAGAAAGAACTTACATGCCCATTTCCCCGACAGATCAGCGGCAGCGCATGCGCAATGTCCAGAATATCAATTTTCTCTGCTTCCGGATGCACCGGATCAAAATGTTTTCTCGTGTATGTGGTTATGTAACTCATAGGACGCCTCCTTTGTTGCCTTGGGAAACCCTGCTGTTCCCCAGTTCTTCATTAATATTTTTTACAGCACATCTGCTACTTTTCCCGTTCTAAATATTGACCTTAAAAATCACAATCCTCTCCCGCGGATTTTCCCCATCGAACAGATCACGGCAATCGATTTCATCTACGAACATTAATTCATCCACTGTCATAAGATAGGAAATATATTCGTCCTGAGGATAATAGAAAAACAGCAGCATTTCCCGGGGCTTCTCATAGCAGGAGGCGTTCACCGCAGCGATCACTTTCCTGAGGATCTCAATGGAAAACGGGTTGAAGAAAAAGACGCGGTCCACTTCCGTAGGAACCTGATAATGCTCCGCGTTTTCCAGCAAAAATGTGGTGCGCTCACCGGAAATCCCACTGTTTTTATTCTCACAGGCGGTTGCAAAAATCCTGTCATCATATTCAATTCCAATAGCATGACAGCGTGTCTGATACGCCATAAAAAGCTCCACTCTGCCTTTGCCGCAGCCGTAATCCAGAAGTACATTCTTCTTGCGGATATATCCGCTGTTCGCCAGGCGCTCCAACACGGAATAGGGCGTCGGCTCGTAAGGATAACGGTACTGATCCGACCGGGAATCATCCCGGCCGGTGGTCCTGATTTTCAGAAGTTTATCCCATCTGGTTTCACTTGTATTCATCCTACTGCTCTTTTCTTTTTCTTGCAAGATACTCATCCAGTTCTTTCTTTATTTTCTCCGGAATCTCCCTTGCAACCGGACACACTGCTGCATTTGCAAAACGTTCTGTAAACTTCACCAGAAAATCAATATCCCACTGAAGCTGCTCCATGGACATAACATCCTTCACATCGTAACGGCAATGGATTGGTGCCACATTGGAGCTGGCAATCCTGGCAAAAGAGAGAGACGGAATCCCGCTGTCTGCAAAAGGTGTAGAATCACTGGAATATACTCCGGTCTTTGCCTCAATTGGAAAACCGATTTCTGCTGCCATGTAAGAAATATAATGTGCCAGCTTATCCTCTGCGGAAACACAGGAGATAAATTTACCCATGTAAGTTCCAATCATATCCAGATTAATGTTCAGAACTATTTTGTCCAGTTCCTCTTTATGCTCCTTCACATATGCCTTAGAGCCCAGAAGCCCTCTCTCCTCACTTCCACAGAATACGAAACGAAGACTATAGTTCAGTTCTTTTCCCTTCAGCTGTTCCATAATTCCAAGCAAGCCTGCACAGCCACTCATATTGTCATAAGCGCCGTGAGATAAAGAAGTGGAATCGTAATGGGCACTAAGCACAATGAACTCGTCCCGTTTGCCCGGAAGCTCTGCAATTACATTGTGGGACTCCCCGTCGTACTCTTTCTGGAAAATCTCCAGACGAATGTTCTTCACCTTATTTTTCACCAGCTCCACAGCCTGGCTGGAATGGATCATGGCGCAAAAAACTTTCCGTTCTTCCCCTACAACGGCCTCGCGCAGATCGCGCTGGTCAATATCTGTATTTGGATAATACATATTTCCGTACTGGAAAAGAATTCCCTTTGCTCCTGCTTTCATCAGGTCTTGGTAAGCAAAAAATCCAACTCCCTGAGTGTCCATCAGTACAATCTTATCTTTTGCACCTGCTATGGAAACAGGATCAGTTCCCGGCATATAGTAAAGCTCTCCTTCTACGCTGCCGCTGCCACAGCAGTTAAACGCCTTACAGGTGATTTCCTTCCCATCTGCAAACAAATGCGCAGATTCAATCTCTCCCATAGCAACCCGAAAAGCCTCCAGATGAGCTGGTACGCCCAGTTCCTCACACTGTGCTTTCAGAAACTCTGCAACCTGCAGTTCCTCCTTCGTGCCACTAGCGTGGACAAAATCGGTGGATTCGAAAATATTTGATAAATTCATGATGGTTTTCTCCTTTGTGAATGTGTTATATACGTTTATATTTCTTACTCCGCCCACTTATACCTCAATTTATATCTGCTGAAGCATTTATAATCCAAATACTTTTCTTTCTGCAAACGTCCAATCACCATATAGGGCATTACTTTTTGTGATTCAGCAAATTTCTTAATCGCTTCAATACTATAGTCATGCCCATTAACAAATTCTGTGTATTTATCTTTATCTATAATTTTATCTCTCGCAAATAAATCAGCAGCAGCTTCCTTCTCTTCATCAGACCCATCATCCACAAATTTATTCGTCTTTCCGATATCTCCATTCACAATATGACCTAATTCATGGAATAAGGAAAACCAGAATATATCTGCATATGCACCTCTTATCGTAAGCACCATCTGATATGTTTTATCTCTCTTTTGATTTATATACCCTTGAACCGGAGCTCCCCGAAAATTTTTTACAACCGAAAAATCAATGCCATAACAAGCCATTGTTTCCTTTAATTCTTTTTGGATATTTGCGTTTAGATTTCGCATGATGCTTTTAATCTCATTTATCAGCTGATCAATTTGTAAAACATCGAATTGAGGATAAATTCTCTGGCTGTCTGCTGTATTCTGACACATTATGATCCAAGCACCTAACACATATGAATCAACTGCATTATTTGCCATTCTAAATGCCCCGTTTGGCACAATATCTTTTAAACATGCAAGATTACTAATCTGTAATTCTTTTCGCAAAGATAATATTGATTCATCCTTTTTTTCACCTATGGGAAGTCTTCCTTTTTGGCGAAGATATTTCACAATATCTTTTAAAGATTCTCTCGCACTCCGTTCTTCTTCTGTAATGCTTTGTTCTTTATTAAACTCCAACAATTCGGCATCGTAATTAGCCTGCAAATTAAGCCAAAAGGATTTTGGAACTCCCAACGCATATTCTAAATTAAAAGCAAAATTTGCAGAAATATCTTTTTTTCCTGCGATAACATTGCTCACATATGCAGTTGAAACCCCAGTTCTGGCTGCTAATTCGGCCTGTGTAATTCCACGATCTTCTAAAACATCTGCAATTGTTTCCCCGGGATGTATTATCAATTCACGGGATATACCAATTTTCTTTACTGCCATGGTAATCACTCACTCCCTCCACTTCTATTTCTGTACAGATCATAACTGTATCCTGTGTAGCGTTTGGCTCCAAAATAAGCCGGACATTTGCTGCCACATGTAGCGAATACCTTATGTTGGGATAACCAGTTAAAGGTTCCGGTTTCCCCAGCCCTAACGCTAAAAAATCTCCAAAATGTTCTGCAGCTTCAAGTCTGTCCATATGTTTCTTTATGGTTCTAACCCACTCAGTAGGCAGCTTCTTTTGCAATTTTCTATAATCGGTAAAATATTTCTCTACTTTACTATTAGCATATGTTATTTTCAATAATATAATGCCTTTTCAAGTTAACCATTTGGTTAATATAACTGTATCATTATATTCCAGAGCTGTCAATTCATTTCCTGTATGATTTTTTTACAAGTTCAGTCCATTCTCTAAAATATAATTTGTAAACAGTAACAAGCCGATACACCATAATGTTCTTTCTACGGTGATAAGTTTCTATATTATTATTAGATAAAATATGCACCTTTTCAACAAAAATCGTTCGACATTTTACGACACACAAGCCCCATATTTTGCCATAAAAAATGGCCATGCGAACGCTCGCACAGCCATCTATCTCTCTTATCATATTCCCTTTTCTCAAACAAACGGATTATAAAATCTCCCCCACCGTATGGTCACGGTCAGGCTGATCACAAGCAGCAGCACCCCAACTCCAATTGCCACGAAGTCCCTTTTCTCAAAAGGTCTCTTCATGTACCAGGTTCTCTTTTTATCTTTTCCGAACCCACGCAGCTCCATTGCATTGGAAATGGTATCGATCCGATTCAGGCTGGTGAGGATCAGCGGCAGAAGAATATTCACCGAATTCTTCAGCCGGGCAAAAAAGTGCTCATTTTTTCCAAGCTCCACGCCTCTGGCCTGCTGGGCCTGACTGATGCTGTGGTAATCACGCTGAATGTCTGGAATGTAACGAAGGGCAATTGCCACAGAATAACCCACTTTGTAAGAAATTCCAATACTATTCAGACTTGCAGCAAACTCACTTGGATTCGTTGCAGAAATAAATAAAATCGCAACCGGCAGCGCAACAAAATATTTCAGCGAAATATTCAGCATGTAAAACAGCTGCTCTGCAGTCAGGTCATACCTCCAGAACAGGTGACACAGCACATGTCTGGTTCCGTACAATGTGGTTCCCTGATTTGGATCAAACAGGAAAATAAACAGATTGTTCAGCAGCAGGAATACCAGCATGAAAATCATCATAAACCGCACTTCGCGGAATTTGATCTTACTCAGCTTAAACGCTGCCAGACTCACTGCAAACAGCCCTAACAGCACCCAGGTATTATAAGTGAGCATACTTGCAAAGGTAAAAAGCAGGAAAAAAGCCAGCTTGGTAGTTCCGGTCAGTTTGTGGATCACACTTTCCCTTGGCAGATAATTCAATACCGTCTTAGCGGCCATGACTTCTCACCTCCCTGTCCTCCTCAATGAAACGCTGTACAAACTCTTCAGCAGGACTGATTCCCAGCTGGTTCGCCAGGGTAAAAAGGCTGGTCTCCTTCAACGCTGCCTGGTGTATCAGTGCCGGATCACAAAGCACTGCAGCTGCACTTCTATCCGCGATCAGTCTGCCATCAGCAAAGACCAGTGCCCGCGGTGTATACTCCAGCATCAGGTGCATGTCATGGGTGATCATCACAACCGTTACCCCTTTTTCATTCAACCCCCGAAGAAATTCCATGATTTCTGTATAATGACGAAAATCCTGTCCGGCCGTCGGCTCGTCCAGAATGATCAGCTCCGGATCCTGCACAAGCACACTTGCTATCGTAACACGCTTCTTCTGCCCGAAGCTAAGCGCAGAAACCGGCCAGTTCCGAAATGGGAAAAGTCCGCAGACCTTCAAGGTTTCCTCCACTTTTTCCCGGATCTCTTCCTCGCTTTTTCCCATATTGCGAAGGCTCAATGCCACCTCATCGAAAATCATAGTCTTGGAAATCATCTGGTTGGGATTCTGCATCACATAGCCAATATATTTGGCTCTGTGGCGGATATTTTCCTGCAGAAGATCCCTTCCCTGGAAAAGGATTTCACCCTGATCCGGTGTCTCGAAGCCGCAGACCAGTTTGGAAAAAGTGGATTTTCCGGCACCGTTTTTCCCCACAATGCTGACCATTTCACCCTTGTGGATTGTAAGAGAAACATCCCGTAAGGTCTGCTTGCCTCTCTCATAACCAAAGGTAAGATTTCTAACTTCAAGCAGCGGCTCATGTTCTTTCTCAGCCTCTGCTGCGGGGCGGGACCAGAACCAGTCTGTCATTTTCTTCCGGTCCGCCTCATCTAGCACAATAGAATCAACATGTGCCGGTTTCTTCGCCGAAACCAGCTCCACGCCTGCATAACGCAGCGCAGTAAGATAAAGGGGCTCCCGGATTCCGTTTTCTTCCAGAAGTCTGGTGGACAAAAGCTCATCCGGGTGAAGATCTGCCAGAATTTTTCCATCGCCCATAAGAACAATACGGTCCACATCACGCCACAAAACATCCTCCAGACGATGCTCAATGATCACCACCGTAGTATCTGTTTTTTCCTGAATCTCGTCGATCAGCTCAATAGTCTGCTTACCTGTAGCCGGATCCAGATTGGCCAGTGGCTCGTCAAATAACAGGATTTTCACCTGATCTACCATTACACCAGCCAGGCTGACGCGCTGCTTCTGTCCGCCGGAAAGTTCGTGGGGTGCAAAATCCAGATGATCCTGGATTCCGACCAGCTCTGCCGCGTGACGGGTGATCTCATGCATTTCATCCTGCGGCATGCAGCTGTTCTCTAATGCAAAGGCAATATCCTCACCAACTGTCAGCCCGATAAACTGACCATCCGGATCCTGCAGCACAGTTCCCACATGTGCAGAAAGCTGAAAAATACTGCTCCTTGGCGCATCAACACCATCCACGACCAGTTCTCCGGTAAATTCTCCCGGATTGGAAAAAGGATTCAGACCATTAATGCAGCCGGCCAGAGTGCTTTTTCCACAGCCTGAAGGTCCTGCGATCAAAACTCGTTCGCCCGGGTAAATATCCAGATTAATTTCTTTCAGCGTAGGCTTTTTCTGTGCCCGGTACTGAAAAGAAAAATTCTTAAAAGAAATTATAGGAGATTTTTTCTCAGTCATATAATACCTCTAAAATCAGATTTGTAACTTTGTCTCTCATACCATTTCAACAGGATAACACGAATTCCCTGAATCTACAATAAGATTTCACCGGAAACAGGAAAAGCCCCGCTACAGGCTCATATTCATAATTCAGACTGATTATAAATATAAACCTCAACAAGGCTTTTTTCCTATTTCTTTTCGGAATTATTCCTGATCAAGAGAACCTTTCTTGGCAATTGTCTTGGTATATGCCAGAATCAGAAGTCCACCAACTACAATACCTGTAATTGCATTGGATATTGCTGCGAATGCACCCTGGGCAAATACCTTATTCACAGGCTCAGCGTAGATCAGAATATCAAGTGCCGGAGCAACCAGGATCCAGCTAAGTGCATGTGCGATCACATTGGCGATTGTGAAGATAACAACCTTTCCTTTGCCAAAATCGCCTTCCTGAACCTGAAGCTTCTTCGTAAACATACCTACTACAATACCTACAACTGCAGATGCAATAACCCAGCTCCACCATGGGCTTCCACCCCAGGACAGGTCAATCAGAGTATGTCCGATAAAACCGATCAGACAGCCTGCAACCGGACCATACATTGCTGCAAGAAGTCCAAGCACTGCATACTGAAGACTGATGTTTGTGTTCGGAACCGGGCTTGGGATTGCCACAAAACGTCCCAGCACAAAGAACAGTGCGGCACCGATACCAATGGCAACTACGGTTTTGATACTATTGTTGTTTTTCATAGCTCTTTCCTCCTACTATGTGTCTTAACACGCTATAGTATACGCTTTATTAAGAGCTTGTCAATCTGAATCCTCAGTATTTCAGCCTTTTACAGGAATCTTAAACACAATTTTCGTTGCTGGCTGCGGATCGGTTACGGCGATGCAAGGCATATGCCCATCTTCAGGAGCGTAGAAGCCGAACATGCCAGCCTCCAGAAGAGTGTACCCCTGCTTTGGACCGCTTTTGTAGAAAAGAATGTCAGCTTCCGGGGTACGGTCATCTTCCACAGTAAGCTTGCGAAGAGAAGCCCAATAGATTTTTTCAGTGCCTTCTACAATATACTGAAGGTCACAGTATTTCTTATGGGATTCCATCTGTGCGCCTTCCAATGGCTTGGTGGTATATTTCTGCACCAAAGCAAAAATGCCATTTTCCAGATCGTATCTGCCTTCTGGAAGATTCTCCTCTTTCTGTCTTTTAATGAACTGCTGCACCATGTCAGCATAGTCTTTGAACTCCTCGTAGGAATTCAGTTTGTCTGCATAATCTGCAATCATGATAAATCCTCCCTGTTAATCTTTCTCAGTTTTTTACTGCTCTTCATACTCACAAATATAACTCTGCCCCATCATACCGTAAGGCTTCAGCACCTTCCCATCTGTATGGAACATTCCCTCGGTGCGAAAATCAGCCCAGCTGATTCGGCTGCAACCGGTATAGGACTGGTGGAAAGGACCGAACATATTACGGGGACTGCCGGAGATTTCGATTTCCAAGGTGTTTTCCTCGTTTTCGAATAGACCGGTTACATCGGTGATGCAGTTCTTCTTCTCGAAATGGAAACCTGCTTCTTTGCCGTTTACTCGCACTTTCAGAAGCGTACCGCTCCATTCGCCAAGATGGAGTAAAACCTGCTTATGGGAGATCAGCCTCGGCACCTTGTACTGATAAATCATTCCTCCCGGATAGTTTACATAACCTTGCATGCTCCAATCGCCAGTATGCAGGATTTCTTTTTCCTGGAAAATGTTGCCACACATGTCCACGGCAAAATTGCCAGTCACAAATACGTCTTCCAATTCCCGTTTCTGGTCGTAGCTGCCTTTTATTGTAATCTGGTGCTCACCCTTACTTAAAGAGGGAAGGTCAAAGCAGCGCATGTCTTTGTCAATAAACCATTCATCGGTTTCCTCACACTTCTCACCATCAAAGTAAACTTCCAGACCATAAGGTTTCTCAATTACGAAGCTGCACTCGCCCGAAATCTCCTCCAATACATTAAATCTAAAATGCATAGCAAAAGGTGTTCCATCCGCCGGGTGTGGCTGGTCTACCCAGGTATATCGCTGGGGCGCGCCGTTGTAATAAACCTGCTGCATGGCAAGCTTTTCACGAATTTCCCGCTGCGCCTGCCAAATTTCCATTTTCACGGACTCATAGACGCTTCCTACTTCTGACAGTCCGCTGCCATGTCTGAATTCTGATACCTGCTCTACAATTGCGTCAATATCCTGTGCACTTATCATATTCTCACCGGAACCAGTCTGTTTCTCCATAGTGCCTACGTTCTCTCCCAGCTCATAAGTACATCTATCTATGGTCAGCACATTCTCCATGGTTCTTCTGAACTTTGCATCCGGACCGAAGGTTGCCAGCACCGGGTCTGTATAATGCGGATGACGGTATGGAAAAGTAGCAGCTGTCATTCCACATCCACTTACCTTTTCCCCAGAAGCCCCTTTCTTCACAAAATAAATCCTGCTCGTCCCCGTCGCAAATGTCCTGGTGAAGCAAACACCATCTCCATCAGCAACAGTCTCCACCTCACATACTTCCCCGGTCAGAGGATCAAGCTCCTCCACCGCATCTCCGCAGTTTAGTTTTATGTAAACTTGATGTTCGTTATTTCTATCATGGTTTGTCAAAAAAAGAATGTTGCCATCCTCAGTCTCCCTGAGCATGGAAAGAATCTCCCCATCCTCTGCTCCGCTGGCGTTTCGCACAGTGAAATCTTTTCCGGTACATTCCGCCACAGCTTCTGTCAGCTCCCATTCATGCTCAACGGTATGAACAAAGGCTTCCTCTCCCAAAATATCCCGGATATCGCCATATTTCCCGCAGATCTTCTCCCCTTCAATCATCACCGGATAAGGCTTCAGCCAGATTACCGTTCCACCGGCTGCAAGAAATTCCTTCAGCAGCTTCACAGTGTTTGCAAACAAATTGCTCACCCCAGGAACCACAACCACCTGATATCTGCACTTTCCAGCCACAAACAGCCCATTTTCCACTTTTCCGTCCTGCTCCAGAAGGATTTCATCCCCGAAATCAAAATCCACATGCCCCGCAGTCAGCGCTTTTGCGATCCTGTTATAATACTCACCTTTCCGATTCAAAGAAGTAATATGCTCATCCAGCCACCCCATATTCATTTCCAGATGGTTGAAATCTTCTGCCCGGTCACTGCGGCACTCTGTCCAGATGCTGGAAATGGGGTGGATCATCAGCACCTTCCGCACCGGCTCTCCCTGGGAAAGGCACAGGGCCAGACGTCCAAAATAATTCTCCATCTTATCATTATCTTCCCACCAGGTGTTCTGATAGTTGAACACCGGCGGATAATCACGCTTTCTGCATCCTGTAATAGAATACAGGGCAAGATGCTGACAACGTCTGGTAATTCCCAGCGCAAACTGCCAGTCTCCCAGCCATTTCTGGGTAGAAAAATCCAGTTCCCAGCCAGTGCAGCCATAAGCCTCACTGATGGTCATAGAACGGTCATACTGATGTGCCACACTTGCACACTGCTTTACCGTCAAATACTCATCTGTCTGCGCGCCAAGAAGATCAATTCCAGGGTTATGCAGATAGCGGAGCTGAGGCATCGCTGCTCCGCACACGCGGGTTTGATAGCCCAGATCGTTTTCGTACAGAATATGTCCTGTGGTACGAAGACCTCTCGCATCACACCACTCATAAACCTGCTTCATATAGCTTTCTTCAAAACGCTGTGCCACTGTTTTCCAGTAATCATGACGGATTTTCGCCGCCCCTTCTCCATCGAAAAACAGATAAGGCAGCTTTTCCTGTGGATCGTACCCTCTTTTTTCAATAAAATACTCCGTAAATCCAATGCTCCACGGAATCCATGGTCTGCCCTCATGGAACACACTGAAGAAATCGCAGCAATTAGGCTCATCTGTGAAAAAGCCCTTCACCTCTTTTGGAAATGAGCCGCCAAAAACCTCTTCATAATGCTCGTGTGTCAATTTCAAAAATGTCTTTACACTCTCTGGATTCAGATTATCCGGCGGCATTAACCCGTTATACCACTCACTTTTCCCGGAAATCTCCTGTCGCAGGATCAGTATCTCCTCTTCCTCACCGCAAGCCCCGACAGCCTCTTCATAAGCAGGATATTCTTTCATCCTTTTAATAAATCTGCCATCCGCCTCGGTCTGGATCACATAGATGCCCTGAAGAAATTCCGTTCCCATAGTTTCTTCCATTTCCGAACCTTCACCGGCATTCCTACCAGACATGGAATTTTCGTCCACGCTTCGATTCTCGCCACACATTAACGAATCCGAGTTCCCTGTAACTATCCTTTCTTCCCCGGTACTTAGCTTCGTCGGTACCGCCAGCTCCCCGGCTTTTCCACACTCCATCGTCAGAGCCCTTGCTGTAAACTCTGCCGGATTTTCCCGGCTGACCATACCACCTGCTGCCCCCGACGGCCACTTATCCTCATCATATATCCACAGCTCCAGGTCATTTTCCCGTGCTTTATCCACACAGAATTTCACATCCTCCATCCATTCTGTGGAAAGATATTCCGTCTCCAGACCTTCCCGGGAATGAATAAAAAATCCACCCATTCCGGCTTTCTTAAATCCTTCAATCTGCTCTCCCAGATTTTCCTTTTGCAGTTTGTCATTCCATCCCCAGAAAGGAGCACTCCGGTACTCCTTTGGCGGATTCTTAATCATACTCTTTACCTTATCCAATGTGCCCATTTTTCAGTCCTCCTCTTATAGTCTAAGACACAGTTTCTGCCACTTTTGCAGCTCTCCAAAACGCACGAAAAGGGACTGCAAAACAGTCCCTTTTCCAACTACCCAAGTTCATATTTTACATGAAGTTGTTAGGTATAAACATAATAATATCCGGTACATAAGTAACCAGGAACAACAGCCCGATCATAATAAGTACCATCGGCAAAATCTCCCGTATGACACCCTTGATCTTCGTTTTTCCAAGTCCCGAAACAATAAACAGCAGCATACCAAATGGCGGTGTGGAAAGACCGATCATCATGTTCAGGCAGATTACAACGCCGAAATGAACAAGGTCAATACCCATAGCCTGTACCAACGGAAGAACCATTGGTACGAATACCAGCTGGATCGTACTTACATCAAGTACACAGCCAAGAAGCAGGAATACGATGTTTACGATAAGCAGGAAAATGTACTTGTTATCTGTGATTCCCATAACCAGGCTTGCAACAACTCTCGGAACCTGCTCCAGAGAGATGATGTAAGAGAACAGCATGGAAGTTCCACAAAGGAGAGCCAGTGTAGCTGTGTTGGCAGCGGATTTCTTAATGATACCCCAAAGCTTTTTCCATCCCAGTGTTTTGTAAATCAGTGCAGAGATGATCAGTGCATATGCAGAAGCAACAGCACCAGCCTCTGTAGGAGTACAGATACCGGAATAAATTCCACCAAGAAGAATAACAACTGTAAAAAGTGCCGGAAGAGCCTGCAGTGTAGCTTTCAGAAACTCTCTCTTGCTCATGACAACACCAGCCGGATAATTTCTCTTATGAGAAATAAACGCAACGTAGATCATAAGAAGAATGGCAAGTAAAACGCCAGGAACCATACCACCCATGAACAGCTTACCAATGGAAGCACCAGACAACATGGCATAAATAACCATTGGAATACTTGGCGGGAAAATCGGTCCTACAGTTGCAGAAGCGGCTGTGATGGCACAGCTGAACTCTGCGTCGTAACCCTCTTTTTTCATCTGGTCGATCTCCATCAGACCAATACCGGAAGCATCTGCAATAGCAGAACCGGTCATACCGGAGAAAATAAGGGAAATAAATACGTTAACTTGTGCTGTACCACCTTTTAATCTTCCAAGAAGACCATTACAGAAGGAGAACAGCTTGTCTGTTACCTCACCCTCGTTCAGCACATTTGCCATGAAAATAAACAGCGGAGCTGCAAGCATGGTGTAGTTTGCAAACATGTTACCGGTGATAACAGTAAACACCTGGCCCAGCTTATCCGGGGCTGCAAGCAGGAAATATGTAATAGAAGCTGCAAGCATGGAAAAAGAAACAGGCATACGGATTATGAAGCAAATAGCCATAACCACAAACAGCATGATAATCGGCATACTCATGATTCTTTTCCTCCTTCCTTGTATTCTTTAAAAGCATTTCTGATGTTGATGCAGGTTCTTACAATAATCTCTGCAAGCATGTACATAAAAGGTGCAAATACTACTGTATATGGAAGCTTCAGCACACCTGTCACCATCTTCTTTCCGATCATGGAATGGAAACACGGCACGAAGCATACTACCAGCAGTATCAGCAGAAATACGTTATAAATTACTTTAAAAATAAACTGGGTACGCGGTTTTACGGAATCATAAACCAGACCGAATACAACGTGTTCATCAGCTTCCATTGCTTTTCCAACGCCGAAGAACATGGTCCACATATATCCCAGTACAGATACCTCATAGCTCCAGGTTACAGGAGTTTTGAAAAAATATCTGGAGACGATTGTTACCATAAATGTAAGGAAAATTACCAGGAACGTAATATTGGGAATTGTTACGCCCAGGAAATCAACGATCTTTTTCCCGATCTTCTTTAAATTATCCACAGTTTTCTCTCCCTTTTGTCCAAAAATCCCAGGCCGCCTGCAGCCTGGGACTTTTCATTTACTCTTCTGCTGTTGTACCAGCCATAGCCTGGATTTCATTGTAAAGATCCATATCCCAGTCTTTGATCATTTCTTCGTTTTCCATGTACTTAGCCTGAACTTTTTCTTTGAACTCGTTGATGTCAGGATATGTAACGGTAAGTCCCTGCTCCTCGAAGAATTTGATCAGCTCTGCTTCTCTGTCAATTCTTGCTGTATCATTTACGTCTCTTGCATATTCCATAGCCTCTGTAACAGCTTCCTGCTGAGCCTCTGTCATCTCGTTCCAGGTGTCACCGTTGATACATGGCATAATAGAATCAACTACGTGATTTGTGATTGCAATATATTTTGTTACTTCATAGAATTTTGCACTCTCAATACTTGGAAGCGGATTGTCCTGTGCATCTACAGCGCCAGTCTGAAGTGCAGTGTACAGCTCACTGAAGGAAAGTGGTGTCGGGTTTGCACCAAGTGCCTCACCAAGGAACAGCCATGCCTCAGAGTTCGGCATACGGAGAAGTAATCCACTCATGTCATCATAGCAGTTAACTTCTTTCTCTCTTGTGTTGATTACACGGCTTCCAAGATAGAAGCTGGAAAGAGGTTTAATATTAAGCTTTTCTTCGATTTCCGGACGAATCTTCTCAGTTCCGATTTCGCCATTAAGAACGCTTGTCATATGCTCATAGGAGCTGAACAGATATCCGGAAGCAAACATACTGTAAGATGGAATCTGTGTTGCAATTGTCGGGAAGGAAATATAAGCCAGGTCAGCATCTCCGTTAAGAAGTGCATCAAACTCGTTTTCAGAAGAAAACAGGGAACCATTGTCGTAACATTTACATGTAACGGAACCACCGGATAATTCTTCTACTTTATCAGCGAATGCATACATAGCCTCTGTATGGGAGTCACCGCTTACAGATACAGATGTAAAAATCAGCTCTACTGCAGGATCATTTGCTGCTGCGGCATCTGCTGCCTGCACGCTGATACTTCCTGTTACCAGCATAGTTGCTGCCATAACTGTTGATAATACTGCTGCCATTAATCTTTTCTTCATTTTTTCTTCCTCCTGTTTTTACATTATACATGCTTTTACTATTTTATTATGAAATACCCTCTAATGTAATTTTTTTTTATTTTGCAAAAAAGTTCTTGCGGAATGTATCTGTAATCGCACAGAATTCTTCAATTTCCAGTTTCTTGCTGCCTGTAAGCAGTTTATAATCCTGCTTTCTGGACTGAAGTGTCATCGGTACACCAACCAGATTCATATGATACTTACTGTTCACCGGATATACCTGGCACTCAACCATGGACGCTGCACCAAGGAAATTCATCATCTCCTGCGCTCTTTCCGGCTGCTCCTTATAATTCTTGCAAAGCCATACATAAAGATCCGGATGGAAGTTTGCCATAACCCCTGAATATCCTGCACATCCCATTTCCATACTTCTCAAAAGTGTAGCTGCGTTTGCATTGAAAATCTTTAATCCAGTTCCCTCAACGGCCTTGCATTTTGCTTCCAGCTGATCCAGGTCGCAGCAGGTATCCTTCAAAAATGCAAATTTCTCAGTCTCAGCACACCATTTCAGAAGTTCCGGGGACAAAAGTCTCTTATATGGTGCCGGACACTCATAAACACCGAACATATCTCCATCAATATGGTCCAGAAGATACTCAATGTTCTTTTTAGCTACATCTTCGCTTTCATTCTCTTTTGCAAACTGATTGGAAATAAATACATATGCATCCACACCTGCATCAATTACTGTCTGTGCCTCACGGATCTGATCCTCCACTTTTTCAGCACAGTGTCCGGATGCAATCACTCCCATATGCTTCGGTGTGTTATCAATGATAAATTTTGCAAGCTCCACTCGTTCCTGTGGACTCAGCTCAAACATTTCACTGGACTGGCATACTGAAAAGATTCCATCAACGCCATTCCTGTCATACCACTCAATAATTCTGAGAACTGCATCATAATCAATCTTATTATCCTCTGTGAATGGTGTGATCATAACCGGCCATACGCCGCCTGCAATTGTTTTTTTCATTCTCTTCTCCCTCTTGCTGTCATTCATGCTTCGCAACTGCGCAATTGCTTTTCAACTGTGTTTATAGTATAATCTAAATAAATTAAAATTGCTTTCAGCAAAATATTTAGTACTATTTTATAATTCATCACCATATAGACTTGAAATTTGCAATAAGAGGCGGCTTGAATGGAACAGGAAATATTTGACGACTACGTATGGAACGAACACAAAAAAATACTGACTGCAGACAAACATAAAATTCCGGGACTGAAAAATCTCTCCCACTTCACACCCATGGCACCGGGTATTCCGGTTCCCCTTCATTATCACTCCGACATTCTGGAACTTCATTTTATGGTAAAAGGTCAGCGCAAGACTTACATTATGAAGGGTGGAGTCCGCACCAGCTACTGTGCCACAGGAAATAATCTTTTCATCACAATGCCTTATGAACTTCACACAACCGGACGTATTGCCCAGAACCGCTGTGAATTTTTTGCCATGCAGCTGGATCTGAAAGAGCACGATAATTTTCTCGGTCTGAATCAGCATTACAGTAATATCCTCTGTCACCGCCTTCTGAATATGGATAAGCATTTATACCATGTAGGCAGCTCCCAGATTTCCATGCTGCGGACTGCATTTAATCTGATTTCTTATGGTAATGAGGAGGATACCATTGCCGGGGTCCAGTATCTTACATGTGTTCTTGCCAGCCTGTATTATCTCACTGCGGTTCCTGAACAGGAGCTGACCAGTGAACAGCTGAACAACAATCTGGGAGAAGCACTGAAATATATTGAACAAAATATTGAAAATCCCATCACCCTTCAGGAGCTTGCTCAGGTGTCCAACTACTCTCTTTCCAGATTCAAGACCAAATTTAAAGAAGAGCTTGGCATCACACCGGCAGAATACATTACGCTCCAGAAAATGGATCGCGCGCAGATGCTTCTGAAAACCACAGACAGCTCCATCACGGACATTGCCTATCAGCTTGGCTTTTCTTCCAGCAACTATTTCTGCTCTGTTTTCAAAAAAACTCTGAGCTATAGCCCTGCAGCCTATCGGAAAAGCTTCACACAGCCCTGATTTAACCGGATCAATAATAACAAAGCGGCAGCAGATTCTGCCTTTACAGAATCTGCTGCCGCTTTTTGAGGGTGTTTTTCAATTAATATCTATATCCACTATTATAAAGAACGCCGTCCAGTTCCAGATAAATATCCCATTCCTGACCTTCCAGACCATCTACAGAGGTCCAGCCCTTTACAGTAACATTTGTTCCATTGTCACCGGCAGCTGCTGTCTGAGTCAGATTATAAGCCCGCTTGGAATCACCGCTTACCAGGATCATTTTTCCCGGCACCAGCTGATCTGCGGCAGCCTCCGTCTGATAGCTTCCGTTCACACTGATCTTACTTCCGTCCAGAACAAAATCCCAGCCATCTGCCAGGGCTTTCGCCTTGCTTACATCTGCTTCGCTTTCCTCATAGCTTGTCTCTCCGAGGGAGCCGTACACCTCCGGAACAGCGCTTACATCATATTTGCCCTCTGTGTAAAGGGGCATGCGGAAGGAACGATAGGTAAGCGCATTGTAAGTATCACCGGAGATCGTAAGCTCAAAGCTTAATTCTCCATTATCCACCTGATCAATATGTGTAGTCTTGGTAAGTCCGGGTACGAACATATCCTTCGGATAATAGTCACTTCTGTCTTCCTCGTCGCTGTGTAAATGGGAGCCGGCTGTGATCCACAGGTGATCCTTGGTCCCATCCAGGGAAACCACACCGGAGATCCAGTCTGCATACCAGTCTGCTCCCCGCTCTTTTCCATACTCTGTTACCTGTGAAGCAGTCATATTCTCAGTGTCAATATGGTAAACAACAGCTCTTGAGTATACATCATCTCCACTTACCCGATTGTCACCGTCTGCACGTTTTACCTTTGCCGTGCCATTATCAAAAAGGGCAATATCTCCGTTATCCAGAATGGAAACATTATGCTGGGCATAAAACCACTCGAAATCCTCCCCTTCCGGTTCAAAGAAATAAGACTGATATTCTTCTCCCCATCCGTCAGGATCTCCCAGAATCCATGCCAGAGATTTATCTTCCATCTTCACTGCAACAACAGCATCCTTGTGTCTTGCAGAAAGAAGAACCAGGTCATTTTCAGCATCGTAGGCAAGACCATTATTATGGAACCAGTCAGCCTCCTCACTTCCGTCTGTATCCATGGAAGCAGACTGTCCATCCTCCATTCCCACAAGATCTTTCATATCCAGTTCCCATACCACATCACCGGTTTTGCGGTCAATTTCCACCACATAATCTTCCACAGTGCTAAGATCAGGACTGTCTGAAGCTACCAGTAAATTGCCGTTTGGCATTTCCACAAAATCATGATGCTGTCCGCCGGGGATCATATACTCGCTGTAAATTTTCCCCATCAGATCAACTTCTATCATTCCTTCTTTATAGTAGCTTGGTTTCAAAATGTAGGAGGCCGGCATAAGAAGATGTCCGTTTTCCAGCTGATGAATGCCAAGCGTACCGCCCATCTTGGTATAGAAGCGAATATCTCCTGCCGCATCTACTGCATAAAGGGAACCCATGGTACAACATACAAAGGTCAGATTTGTATAATCATAGCTTGCTTCACTTTTCATCTCGGCTGTGATCGTTCCGTAATCTACATTGATATCCTCAGTAGTTACCTCAAAGGAGGCTGAAGTTCCATCATCCAGTGTGATCACAACTTCTGTGGTGTCATTGTTATACAGTCCGTAAATCGGAACAATATGATCTTTTTCTGCATCAAATGTGCCGGTCACATCATTCTCTGCTGATTTTCCTTTCACAGTAACCGTTCCGCCACAGGCTTCTTCTGTGGAAAAAACAGCCACTGCACTTAACGGTGATGTCCCGTATGGATTTACTACGATCAAAGCTTCTTCCAGAGAATAGCCATTCTGTGCTTCCTGAAGAAGAGCCTCGTCAATTGCATTCTGCTGCGCAAAACGGTCTGTAAGTTCCAGTGACGCAGCTTCTGTGTTAGTCTCTGCTGTTACCGTTGTGACTGAGCCTGCTGCCATCGTTGCCATTACAAGTATAGCAGCCAGGTTCCGATATATCCTGTTCTTCATGTCAGCCTCCTGCTTTTTATTACAGTGCACAGTTATACGCTTCTGCTTCAAATGGATAACTCAGTTCCAGTCCTTCTGCATTCTCATTGATCTCAAATGCGATCCATCCTTCATTTGAGCCGAAGTTCAGTGTGGTTCCTGCCATACGTGTCATTCCCAGCTCTGTGATAAATTCATCATCCGTTCTGGTATATTCATTTCCTTCACTGTCTGTCAGCTTCAGATTCGCCCAGTCCAGACTCTCCTTACTGCCATCTTTTTCGATTTTCAGTTTGATCAGGCAGAAAGTTTTTCCGGAATCAGCCTCTTTCTTATAATCACTGGTTTCCACGCCTGTATAGCCAAGATCTACACTTACATTTTCCAGAGAATCATTTATTTCCACATCTTCAACTGTAATATTCCATCCGGCTGCTGATACTGTATCCCCATAATTGCTGTTCGTTCTTGCAACATGAGCCTTGTCCCCTTCTCCGGAATCCTCGTCATCTGCTTCCTCATCATCTTTGTCTGCAGATTCTGTCTCTGCGTCTGCATCGTCTGCGTCTTCTGCATCGTCTGCGTCGTCTGCACCGCCCTCGTCTGCATCGTCTTTGTCTGCAGATTCTGTTTTTGCACTGTCTTTTCCTGATTCATTTGAACTGCCGCATCCAGCCATCAGACCAGCCACCAGAACAGCTCCCATTAACGATAATAATACTTTTTTCTTCATTTTCAGACTCCTCGCTTATTTTTTATTGCTTTTCAACAGTTTTCTACTTAATCGTAACCTTCTGTGCCGTATCATAAAATTCATCCTGATACATTACATAGATCTCATACTCATCTGCATCCAACCCCTGCAGCGGTACCGGAATATGTTCATAAAACTCCAGATAGTCTTCTTTGTGAAGTCTTATGTTTGTGGTATCATACACGTAAGTATTTTCCTTTCCATGGAATATGATCTGTGAAATGCGATGATCATAAGTTCCAACATAAAGAACCTGTCCCGTCAGATGAAGGGTAACATCTTCATCATCAAGTATCTGTTCCGGTTTCTTTGTCCACAGCCATTTCCAGGTCTTGGTTGGCTGCAGTAATTCGCCTCTGATATAGTTCTCTGCTGGTTCCATAGGCGATGCAAGATCATTATAATCTATTTCCATCTCGGAAGCTCGGTAAAATGTAGTCTTTATACTAAACTGATTCTGTATTTCTTCTGTATCATAATCAAATTCGTAAGTCATTCCTTTTCGTCCATCTTCCGTTCCCCTCACATGACCGCACATACCAAAAAGGTGATTGCTGTCCTCATCATAAATAGTGGAAGATGTGATTGTAGACCATACAGTAGGAATTTTCTTAATTTGCTGTACAGTTCCATTTTTTTCGTTAACAGAATAAACTACAAGATAAGATTCTTTTGTTCTGTCATAATATGTTATATTCGAACTTCTAACTTTTACAGAATGATTATCGAACATGCTAATCTCTACCGTTTCATCATTTCCATCAAGATCTGCTGATATCTGGTATGCCGTATGCTGCTGGAAATGATAATTGAAATCCCCTTCCGGCTGAAGCACATATTGTTCATATTCCGTACCTTCCCAGAATCTTGGATCACAAAGAATCCACTGAATTTCCTTGGTTGTCCAGTTCAGCTTGATCACCGATTCCAGATTTCGCGGACTGATAATGATGGTATCGCTTTCCGGTTGATAAGATACAGTATTCAGATGAACCCAGTCAACTCTGTCCTCATATTTGCATTTTATAATATCTCCCAGAACCAGCTCATTTACCACTTCACCAGTCTCTCTGTCCAGTTCCTGGATCTTATCCTCAATATGACCTTCCAGCGAACTGCTGAGAACAAGCAAATTTCCGCCCGGTTCTTTTTCAATTACCTCATGGTGGATTCCACCAGACACATAATACAGTGTATACGCTCTTCCCAGATAATCCATCTCATAAAAATTTGTGGTCTGCGGCTTATCTGAAGAAGGAACCTGCGCTGCCGTATCCTGCACGATCATTCTGTTATCAGACAGCATAAAAATTCCAGAGGCTTTTATCTTGGTATTCATGTACCAGCGAATATCTCCCATGCAATCATATGCAAACGGAAAAACAGTTTTCTGACCATATACCATAGTCAGTTCATATGCAGATTCCCCGCTGGTTTTCACCGGCTCAATTACATCTGCCAGTGTCTCAGGCAATGAGTCCGTTTTAATTTTTATTTCCTGTGAATCCGTAACCTGTCCATTTTCATCCAGGAGCTCTAAAACTACTGTATTTTCCTCTGCTGGATAAAGTCCAATGACAGGAACCCTGTGAGAGGTTGCCGCATCTACCTCGCCGCTGATATCCGCAGCTTCTGTTTTTCCTTTTACTGTAAAGCGAACTCCGCATTCTTCTGGTGTATCAAAGACTACAACTGCTGTCAATGGCGCTATCTGATATGGATTCTGGATTACCATAGGCTCTTCCCAGCTATACCCGTTCTCCTGTTCTGCCTGAAGCTGTTGGTCAATTTCATAGGAAGTTTTAACCCTTGTTTCTTCTTTCGGTATGTCTGTTTCAATTGCATCTGCACTTTCATCATTTTCTACAATAGAAACAGTATTATCCATATCCATGGAGACATTCAGCTTCTGCTCATAGTAACCATACTTCTTTTTCCTTTTTTCACGCACAGAGTAAGGAATCTCCTGATTAGTCAGCTTCATGTATGTATTATAGATTCCTCTCCGCTTTTTCCAGCATAGTGCTGCAAATAACGCCAGAAATAGCAAAAATACTACCAGTACTGTGATTTTTGTTCTTTTTTTCCAGTTTTTCATTTCTTCTTACTCTTTCCATTTCCTTTTATATTATTCGAAATCCGCTGATTTACTGCGTAAATCACTGCTCTCTCATTTCCGGCAGCTCTATCCAGAACAGAACTCCATTTTTCTGATTTATAACGCCGCAGGTTCCATTATGCTTAGTGATGATCTTTCGAACAACAAACAGTCCCAGCCCCACATTTCTTACATTGTTATCCGATGTAACGGGCTTCTTTTTCTGGGAAGTTGTGTAAAAGCTGTCCCAGATGTGCTCGATCTGTTCTTCCCGGATCGGTTCACCATCGTTATAAACTTCCAGGCGAATCTGCTTCTTATCTTTTTTCAGCACAAAACGAATTCTTTTGCCCTGCTCTGTGTGCTGAAAAGCATTCATCAGGTAATTGTTCACAGCCCTTTCCAGATACATTCGATTCCCATATACGAAACAGTTCTTTTCTATTTCCTGCTCTACTTTGATCTCATTCTTACGGAAAATCGCATCATAACGCAGCAACAGATATTCTGCCATTTCCGATACATTTACCCGGCTCATTTCCATTGCACTCATCTGATTATCCAGCATGGAAAAATCAAGAAGCTCGCCTACCATCTTCGACATTTTATCCAATTCTTCGTGAATAGATGAATAATAATAGGAACGGTCGATTTTATCACCTGCGATTTCCAGCATCTCAACCTGGCTGGATACTACTGCCAATGGAGTCTTTAATTCATGGGAAATATTCGCCACAAATTCACGCTGGCTTTCAAGAAGCTGATATTCTGACTTCCTGGACTGATTACGAAGTGCTGCTTTTCCCTTCTTATCAAGCACGTAACCAAGGAATGTGAGCAGAATCAGAACCACTGCCAGATAAATCCTTGTCACCTTAATAATTTCCAGTACAGACTGAACATCTTTTCTCAAGTAAATATAAAAAGGTTTTCCTCCCTGTATAATTTTCCCACGAAACATTAATATATGGCGCGACTCCAGACTGCGCTGTTCCAATGTTCCTTTTTCTGTATATTCATTGATCTTATTTTCTATATATTTCTGTGCACGATCGGTTCTAAGGGAAGCTTTGGATGTGTAAATCTGTTCATAGTCCTCATTTACGATTACTGTTTCGATTTTTTCTTTCTGATATTCGCCCAGAGTTTCTTCATCATCCTCATTTAACGCTTCCAGATCCATATCGTGAAGGTCTTCATACAACTGCCGCATTACCTTTTCCTTTGATGCAGTGTACAAAGGATAACTGCATACACTGTACAGAATTACAGCCACTGCCAGACCAAGCACCATTATCCAGAGTGCTCTTCCTGTATCCTGAAATGTTCCCTTATTCTTCACGGTATTCCTCCCCAAAGATGTAGCCAACACCATATACAGTGCGAATATAACTGCCTCCGTCTCCCAGCTTTTTTCGCAGCTGTTTTACCAGAGTGTCAATGGTACGCACATCACCTGTGTAATCATATTCCCAGACTGCATCCAGTATGGTATTTCTTGGAAGCACGATTCCCGGATGTTCCATGAAATAAACCATCAGGTCAAATTCTTTCTTTGTGGTTTCTATAAACTGTTCTTTATAATATAGAAACTGTCCATTTACATCAGCCTGCAAATCCTTATATTCCACCATGGTTCTCAGCTTTCCCGCCCGCTTCAGCACAGCCTCAATGTGCAGCTTCATAAGCGCCAGGGAAAAAGGCTTGGTAATATAATCATCTGCCCCTTTTTCGAATCCGTTCATCTGATCGGATACTGCAGCCCTTGCAGACAAAATAATAACCGGAACTTCAGATATTTTTCGTATTTCTTTCAATACCGTATATCCTGAAATATCCGGCAGCATCAGATCCAGCAGGATCAGGTCGATTTTCTGTTTATTTTGCTGAAAACATTCCAGCGCTTTGTTCCCTGTAAGTGCCCCATGTACTTCATAATTCTGAATTCTGAGAAAATCAGAAACTGTCTGCGCCAGTTTTGGTTCGTCCTCAACTACAAGTATTTCTATTTTTTTCACTTAGCATTCCTTTCCTTATAATTCTCCATGATTAATAGTAGCACGTAATTTTGATGGAAATGTGATTAAATACATTTTTAATTTTGTCCGCAGCTTTTGTTTGATGAATTAACCCCTGTGTAGTATAATAAACTATATAATTCCCTATACGGAGGAGGAAAATTGCCTTGAACAAGATAAATGACCCTGCCCGACAGGGACCAAGATACATTTTCTATTTTCTAATGTTCGCCATTCTTGGATGGTTTGTTTTTATGCAGATTTTTGGTGCCGATGAGCGATCTGTTGACAGACTTTCTTCCTCAGTTCTTTATTCCGGTACTTTCACCTGGGAAAAATCAGACGGTACCACACAGAAGATTTCCATTCCAGGTGATTACGATGTTCCAGCTGGAGAAACCATGGTAATCACCACGATTCTTCCAGAAGATTTTGACGCTGGCACTGTGGCGATCCGTTCTTCCTTACAGGATGTGAATATCTACGTTGACGGTTCCCTGAGAACACGTTATACCACCAGAGAAACACGTCTGGTTGGAAAAAATTCTGCCAGCCGCTATATTTTCTGCCCGACTTCACAGGCAGATGCCGGCAAGGAGCTTCGCATTGAACTGACTACATATACCTCCAACTATTCCGGCATCGTCAATCAGGTGTTCTGCGGTGACAAGGCGGATATCTGGCAGACAATCCTCAACAAATACGGATTTGCCACTTACATAGCTCTTTTTGTCCTGTTTACCGGAATTATCGGCATACTGTTCAGTTTAACGCTGAGTATGGCATATCACAAGCATTTTGACATGGAATACCTCAGCTGGTGTATGGTTATGGGTGCTGTCTGGATGCTGGGCGAGTCCAATCTCAGACAGATTCTTGTTCCCAATTCCTCAGCCCTTGGCTCCCTGTGCTTTGTGATGATCCTGCTTTGCCCCATTCCGCTTCTCCTTTATGCGGACTGTGTACAGCATGGACTGCACCATCGGCTTTACTGCTGGATCGGCGGTGCTGCACTTCTGGACTTCGCCATCTGCTCCATTCTTACAACAGCAGATATTGCGGATTATATTGAAACCCTTCCTATTGGACAGATCATCCTGATTGGAACCTTTTTAATAATATTTATACATCTTTGCCTGTATACCCACGCAAGTCAGGATCGTGCAGATCATCTTCTGCTTCTGGGACTGTTGATTGCTATGCTCTGTGTTGCAGCAGAATCTGCTTCTGTATATTTTATTACAAACATATCCGGTGTCTTTATTGGGATTAGCATGCTGATTCTTCTCTTTATCAGCATACTCCGAACCATTCGAAATATAAAAAATATGGAAAAGACGCGCCAGCAGCTGGAGCTGGAAAAGAAGCAGAAACAAACAGAAGAAATGTCCTTACAGATGATGCAGACACTTTCCACGACCATTGAGGCAAAAGATGAATACACCTGCGGACATTCCTGCAGGGTAGCGGAATATGCGGCACTGATCGCAGCAGAGCTTGGATGGTCCCCTGAGCAGATTCAGCAGCTGAAGCACGCTGCCTACCTTCACGATATCGGAAAGATTGGTATTCCGGAGCAGATTTTAAACAAGCCCTCCCGGCTTACAGATGAAGAATTCAATCTGATCAAACAGCATACCATTATCGGCGCGGAAATTTTAAAGGACATCACCTTTATCCCATACATTATTGAAGTTTCCCGCAGCCATCACGAACGTTATGACGGATGCGGCTATCCGGACGGACTAAAAGGAACTGACATTCCAGTCCATGCCCGTATTATCACTGTTGCAGACAGCTATGATGCCATGAATTCCCGCCGCATCTATCGAAGTGCTCTGCCGCCTGAAATAATCAGAGAAGAACTTGAGAAAAACCGCGGCAAACAGTTTGACCCTCAGATTACAGATATATTCCTGAAACTATTAGATGAAAAACGTGTTGTTCTCCACAATATCCGCACACAGGAAATACCAGCCTCACCAGGGGCTGACCATACCATTAACAAATTCATTTCAGAAGTAGTCAGCACCATAAAGAGCCAGGAGGATTCCAAGAATTACGATTTCCTGACTGGTCTTCCCATGAGAAGCCTTGGAGAACGGCTTATTGCAGAATTCATGCAGGAACATGACGGCTGTCTTATTTTCCTTGATATGGATAATCTGAAAAAAATCAATGACGTTCATGGACACAAGGCCGGTGACCGCGCCTTAAAGAATCTGGGAACCCTGCTTTCCCGCTATACAGCTAACGGTATCGCCTGCCGTCTTGGTGGAGATGAATTTCTTCTGTTTCTGCCAGACGTAAGTGCCGAAACTGTGTCGAAACTAATGGCACGGCTTTTCCACCACTTCCATTCTATTGCAGAAGCCGATCCTGAGATCAAAGATGCTGCACTGTCTGCCGGTTTGTATATGTGCACTACCAGCGATACCTTTGCAAACTGTTATTCCAAAGCAGATAAGGCATTATACAATGTGAAGCAAAATGGTAAAAATCACTTTTCCTTTTATCAGCAAATCAGCCACCCCTCTTCCGATTCGCCTGGTACTGCCAGGGATCTTCAGCAGGTGGCAAACGCGCTCCGCAAAAGCGGCAGCTATGCAGGTGCTCTTGATCTGAATTACCGGGATTTTTCCAGACAGTATGAATATATGCAGCAGCTCATTATCCGAAGCGGAAACAACTGCTATCTGGTAATGGTCACACTGGAAGCTACTTCGGACACTCCCGCTCATATTGAGGAAATTGAACAGACTCTTTCTCATATGGAACAAGCTATCCAAAACACCATCCGGCGTGTGGATATCTGTACCAGATACAGTTCCATGCAGTATCTGATCATCCTGTTTCAGCCGGTTGAATCTCAGATTCCCAATATTATGGAACGTATTTTTATGCAATACTATAAACAGGCAAAAAGCACTAACTTTCTGCCAACATACAAATATCTGTCTATGACGGAAAATAATATGGATACCAATCAATAATAAAAGCTTCTGACAGATACAGGATTTTTCAGTCCTGTATCTGGTTCAGAAGCTTTTGTTTGAGGGTCATATCACTTTGAATATTTCTCTACTTTTTCCTCATACTCTTCCTGACTTGTTATCTCATGCTTTACAATATGTCCATGATTCTTTTTCTTTGCAGTCAGATTCCTGCCAGGTCTTGGTGCATACTGATCCTCCGGAATCTCCAACGCATTTGCAACTGCATGAATAACCCCATTACTACTGTAGGTTGCTCCACTTACCGCATCTACATTCAGACTCTGCTCAACCTTCATCTGTTCGATCACAGCTGGTGCTGCCCTGAAAAAGTATTCCTCATTATCACAGTAAGAAAGAATGGAAATATCCGTTACCTTCTGTTTTTCAACTGTAACCTGAACCTCCACATCCCCTCGAAATGCATCTGCCGAGCCTGTATAAATGCCATCTGTCAGATTCTGAAAACGTCCTGCTTCTATAAAGGATTGCCTATCTTCAGATTCTTCCTGTTCGGGTTTCTTCCCTTCACCTTCCTCATTTCCCAGTGCTTTATTCACAGCTTCAATCAAACCATTACTGCTGTAAGTCGCACCGGAAACTGCATCTACATCTGTATTCTGCCTGCTGATCATCTCCTGGAAAATCCTGTTTTTCGCTCTCTCCATATAAGACTTATCATCTGCATAATCATCCAGTATAAGCTCTGTTAGCTTCCCGTCGGCAACCTTTACCGTAACCGTCACCTTGCCTCTGTAGCCCTCACCGGTTCCAGTATAAATACCATTCTGAAAGTCACCTCCGGCATCATTTTCTGCCGTTTTTTTCACTGAATCTGCCGTTTTCTCTCTAGCCAGATTTCCTTCTATAAGAAGCTGTGACACCATGATGGTAACACAGGTAACACCCACTCCAATCAGCACTCCATATCTGCTTCTAAAGTGCGCATTCCCTTTCGGACACCAGCTTACACACTTCTGACAGCTGATACATTCTCCTCCGGCAATCCTGTCTTTCTTCGTAAGATCCATCCCCATGATGCATTTTGAGGTACATAAATGACACTTTCCGCACCTTTCCCGCAGCTTTTCAATTTTCAGAAATGACACTCTGGAAATCAGCGAATAAATTGCTCCCATAGGGCAAAAATATCTGCAAAAAAATCTCTGTACAAACAGTGAGCCGATAAAGATTAAAAGAAGCAGAACCCCTCCAACAGAAAGCAAAGGCTTCAGTCCCGGCCAGTGTCCAAATGAAACATACTGCCCAAATACCTGCCATGGGCCGGCTGTTTTCACAGCTGTTACGCCACTCCATATAAATATTATAAAGTACAAAAGTACTGCATATTTGGCAAATTTCAATATCTGGTCAGCCTTTTTCAGATTTCTTTTTCCCGGAAATAATGCCCGCAATCTGTGTGATCCAAGCCATAGTAAATCCTGCACTGCCCCAAAACTGCAGAAAAATCCGCAGAAAAACCTTCCCACAAGTACTGTTGCCGGCACAGTTGCCACCAGTATCCATACCGAATACTTCACACTTTCCCATGAAATATTTCCCTTGTAAATGCAGGAAACAATATTTCCCACAGCTGCGAATTCCTCTTCAAATAAGCCCGGAATTAAAGCAAAGGACAATATCTGGATAACCACTTTGACCCAATTGATTTTCTTATTTTTCAGAAAGTTTTTTCTGTTCATTCTTATTCTCCTTAAAGCGTGTCTGAAAAAGACTCCGAAGCGTGTTTGAAAAAGGCTCTAGTACAAATCTTCGATTGTAAGTAGCACTGCGTTTTCTCGCGCTGCCCTTTCCTTTACCGGTTCTGTGAAGCCAGATTTGCTGAAAAACATAAGATACGTTTCCTCTGCATTTTTAAACATTTCCGCAGCCATAACCAGGTCATCATACTCTTCCATAGACATTGGTTTATTTCGAAACTTACATTCACAGAACAACACTTTCTTTCCTGTTTTATCAAACGCAAGTATATCAACATCATCCTGCGCTTTTATCAATGGATTATTCCCCCACCATTTCCCCGAATTTCTTCACAGGAAAGTTCCAAACCTAACATGGAATAATAATTCTGATTTGTAAAAAGAAATCGATACCAGAACTTATAATAATTATTTGTTATTTCAATCCATTTTTCATATTATTTTCAGAAAATACGTTTCCCAGTTTCCATGTCTTCTACATCCAGGTAAATTGCCCTGCACTTTTGGGGCAATTCTTCTAAATGCATAAGCTCAAGCCAGTTTTTGTTCCAGTCGGTGTGCCAGTGGCCGAAATACCAGCGTTTGAACCTGCCCTTTTTCTCGTCACTGCCATCTGCAGACATCTCATTGGTCTCATTCAGCTTGTCGCAGACCCATTGGAAATAGTTCTGAAGAGGTCCTTCTTCCCTGGCTGCGTGGTAGCAGCCAAGGGTTCTCACCCGATAGAGAGGGCAAGTGTGCGTGATTGCATAATCAATCTGATAACCTTCCGCTTCCAAATTCTTATTGGAATTGGCGTAATCCGCATCTGTAGGAAGTTCTTCCTCCCAATAGCTTTCGTTTAGTTTGCGGTATTGACGGTCTATACTAAATGCACCACCAAAGCACCAGATCTTAATCGGTTCGGACTGTTCTTCACTTCTGAATATTTTTAAAATTTCTCCTCGACACACATGAATGATGTGGGAACAGATCTTATGACATCTTGCGCCGTTCCAGCTTGTGACCGGGTAGGCATTTAGTGCTGGATGGTTCTCATGGTTACCATCCACAAAAACCAAATAACAGTTCAATTTAGCCAGGAAACGGTTCACATCTCTTAAATACGATTTCTCACTGGTATCATTTAAGAAAATGTATCCAAAGTCCCCGGCAACAAAGAGGCAGTCGCATTCTCGGAGTTGTCTGGCAAGGTAAGTCATTGCGCCCTGGTCTCCATGGGTGTCTCCTGTGATAAGGATGCGGCCTGTTATAAGGGGATTTTCACTGGTTTTATCCATCTTGATTTCTACGCAGTTCTCACTTTCAGAAGAGCTTCCGTTTTCCTGTTTTTCAGTATTCTTCTCCATACTTTTAATCCCCTCCATGTAAACTTGAACAATTCAATATAATACTTTTACTCATCTGATGATCTAAGCCATTCTAAGCCCCATGTCAATAAAATCATCAATTGTCATAAAAGAGTATCTGGCATTATGATCATAACGAATCGCATCCGTGATCAGAATATCTGGTCCCATAGGACACATAGGGCATTCTCCATTTAAAAGAATAAACAGTCTCAATTTGAGCAGACTGTTAATTCAGCATCTATAAGCATTCTCGCGCCATCATTAATGTATATCCCAGTAAATTTTGTCCATTCCAGTTCTCAGGTTCAAATCGATCAGGATTTTTCATGGATAATCCAATTCCCCATATCTGATCTCTTACCGCACATTCTGCCAGTACACTATTCCCCGTCCCCAGCAGCTTTCTTTTTAAATCCTCATTCTGCTTAAATTTTGCCAATAATCCTTCATAAACAACGATCTGTCTTATTCCGCTCCAATAACTATCATTATAATTTCTAACTAACCGTCCAAGTGCCTTTATCCTTGCCACATCTGTGGAACCTAATATTTTTTTCGCAATATCATCATCTTTAAAGCAAACTGCCTTTTTATACATCATATATTGTTCCATAGAAGAAAATTGAATTCCATTTATACTAAATTGAGATGGATACCAATTACTTAAATAACCATTTTCCTCATCTGGATTATGAAAACATATAATATTCATTTGATCAGCTCCATTCCTTCTTGTATTAACATCAACTTTATATACAATAAGTATACAATAATATTTTCATATATGCTATATATAAAATGCAATTTCTGCCATTACTCTTTGCTCTAAAGCAAAAAACAGCTTCCATCACAATCATATTTCTGTACCTTTCGATATTGATGATAGCTCTGATATTTACAAAGATAAAAAGCCTCATATTGGAATAAATAACATTCGCTTAAATCACCCGTACCATCATCAGCGTATTACTCAGTAGATTTTAAGTTGACACCCTATAAAATAGGGCATAATATAATAATAGAATTGGAGTTGATTTTTATGAGTACAATATTTGATGATTTAAAGCAAGGCTTACAAGAAGCAATTGCATATGAAAAAGGTCAGGGCACTGCACGTATTAAGACTTATACGATTGCACCTGTAAAGGAATATTCCAGTGCAGAAATCCGGGACATCAGAATGAAAGCAGGAATGACGCAAAATGTTTTTGCTGCATATATGGGCGTATCCAAGAAAACAGTCGAGGCCTGGGAAGGAGGACGGACTCATCCTTCTGGTCCGGCATTCCGCTTATTGGAAATATTAGCCTCTGATAATCCGGAGAGAACCAATTATGTAGTGGTAAAATAATTTTTAGTCGCCCTACGAGCCCTTAAATGCTAAGCCAGTGCCTTAAGGCGCTGGCTTTAGACTGTAGATAATAATATACACCCTTTCAGCAACTGCACTGCCCCCTCCACAGGTCTTTTCGTGCACATATGCACCTCTGAATTTAAAACTTATACTCTTTAATTTCTGATCTTTTGAGGGCTCTGTCAAGAGCCTGCTCCATAATTATTCTACCTCGGCCATCTTTCTTCCTTCGGCGGCAATGGACAATATTTCGACATCTCCCTGTCTTCCTGGTACCAGTAGGCTACGCTTGAAACATCATCCTGACGTTCAAATAACCCATTATGAGACATTCCAATCTGCTGAACCGTCACTTTAATATTCTGCTGGAAATAAATCGGATCCGGAATATGAAATCTATACATTCCACGCATTGGTGGACAATCATCATTATGATACGGATGAACTGTTAAATCATCATGATTAGAATAATAAGGATATCCCAGAAACGGAGTCGAATACGTCTGCTCTGTCATTTTTTCCTGGTTCTCTTTTGCAAAGCTCCAGGATCCTCCTACGTAATCTTCCATTCCAGTTCCACAGATGGTAGGATATTCCTCATCTCCATCCAAATAGAATTTTACTTCTCCTTCTCCCCACCAATATCTTTCCAAGGTCTGTAATGCCAGATAGGTTCCTACATAAATTCCCTTTCCATATACATTATCCAAAATCGTATAATCTTTCTTTTTAACAGTTACAGATTCTCTGTTCCATTTTGCGAAAAAATATAACATAGTATCTGGCAATGTATCATAAAGACAGTAATCAATCTGATAGAAAAACGCAGGGATTACATTTTTATGTTGGCTAACCAGCTCAATTCTGGCTTTTTTCCTAAATGGCATTGAAAAATAAGAATTTAATCCTCTTGATGGTGCAACTACTATTGGGTAGGAATTAATATAACATTCTTTTCCGAATCCACAGCAAAAAAAATCACCCAGTGGTACTTCTACTGCCGGACTTTTGGCATCGTCCCAAAACATGCGCAAAATAAGATCCCTCAGTACAAAGCAGTCTCCATCAGTTGTTTTATTATCCACAGTAATCCAAATGTGATTAATTACTCCACATCCTGAAATATCCGCAAGTACAGTAGTACTTCCAGGTTCTATGTTTTTAAGACATGGACTTCCCTTTCTTCCCTTTCCAAGATTACTGGAAGCCATTCCTCCTTTTCCTTTCTCTCCTGTTGGATTTTCTGCATTAATTGCTCTCGATTTTCCAAATACGCCATATGGTAAAATATCTTGAAATATATTCATCATTTGCTCCTGTCTGCAACATTCTCACTCTGCGCTATTTTTTACTATCCTATTTTGTTTTTTTGCCTCAAAGACGTAAAGCGGACATTCACAATCCGCTTTGCTAGTTGCTCATGAACGCAGTCGCTTCGCGACCTGCGTTCAAATTCATCAATCTGAACTTCTTTTCTTTCTCCCAATATTATCATCTTTTTGGGAGATAATCAAATGTGTTGGGAATATTATTGTCCTTTTTTTCTTACCCCTTCAGCAGCTGCACTGCCCCCTCCACAGGCCTTTTCGTGCACATATGCACCTCCAGTTTCCCCTGGCAGATGCAGGAAAGAGCTTCCTTCAGCATCGACAGATACCCCGAGGAAGCAGCCTTTGTCAAAATAGAGCCGGAAAGATATACCGGAATTTTCTCACCGGAAAAATGAAGTTCCCGAACTGCGGCATCGATGGAGTATGCCGCGCACTTTATCATCTGATCTGCAAGCGCCTGCGCCTCTGGATTAGAACGCTCGAGAAGTTCAAAAAAAAGCCGGATGATCTTACGATGCAGAGCCTTACATTCTGCATTCTCCCCGTCTTTCAAAGCTGACCACAAATTTATAAAATCGACCTTACCGCCAAGCTTCATCACTTTCATATATTCCATTACCAACGGCGTACTAACATCCTTTAAAATCAGGTTTTCGTAAATCTTGCGATACATCTGCATCACAATCCAGTTTCCGCCTCCTGCGTCCCCTGACCATTCATCCATTCCGGCAAGTTTGATCCGGTTACCCGAAGGATCAATTGCTGCACAGCACATTCCGGTTCCGCAATTAAGAGAAACTCCCCACGCAGCCGGGTTCTCGGCTGCAATGGGGAGATATCCATCGTTAATTGCAAGAAAACGGGAAATGCCAGCTGAAGAGAAACACGCATCAGCCTGCTGCTGATCCCCGGCAGTATCCAGCCCGGAAATACCAGCCGCAGCTGCCTCAATATCCGAAATAGTCAGACCATTACGTTCCAGCAAAACATCTATGGAAGCTTTTAAAGCCAACGAAACATCTGCCCATCCATTTCTCAGAAAATCATGGTTCAGGCAACCTCCCAGATAGTGATCCACCACCTGGAAATGCTTATCCAGAAGCAGATATTCGGTCTTCGTTCCACCTCCGTCAATTGCAATATACATACTCTATATTCTCCTTATTTTCCTGCAAAAAGAACAACCTTCACAGGTCCGTTTGAATGTCTTCCTGTAAGGGAAACATCCACGATCAGCTCCAGCCGGCTGTCACTAAAGCCCTCTGTACTGATTTCAAATTCTTTTTCCGCACAGGAAAGGTACAGGTTATTCAATGGCAGCTCCGCTGTAGATGCACCCACAGCAGTAACTCCTTCCGGAAGATACAGCCTGATTTTTACCCACTGCTGCTCTCTCATGGTATTGGAATTTACAACCTTAACCTTAAACTTTCTGTCCTCGCCAGGTGTAAAGAAAACAGAATCCTCATAATCCACCATAACACTAAATGCGGGGAACTGATATCTTGCCACATAGGAAGAAAGAGCACACAGATCGCGGATCGGCAATTCCTCAGATTTTCCATTTCCATTGATCAATGGCAGATAATCTGTTGTCTTATTGCAGAACAGAGCCTCTTTTTCCAGGCACTCAATAATCATTCCACCCTCTGCAAAAGCATCGCAGAGATCCTGTCCCAGGAAGCCCGGAACTACACGAAGAATACGCTCTGCCAATTCTGTCGCCGTATCTGGAACCCAGATTCCATGACTTGTTTTATCAATGCACATGGTTACAATTTTGTCATCAAGTGGTTTTGTCCATTTCTCCGGAAGTCCGGAAGCACCATAAATAATACCCAGAAGCGCGCCAAGAGTTGCGCAGGTACAGTCTGTATCTTCACCACAGTTATTGGCGATAATAAGACTCTTTCCGAAATCACCTTCTCCGTAGAGAAGACCAAGTACTACAAAGGCAACGTTTTCTGGTGCATCAAAGCCAGGCTCTCCAATCTCCATTCCCTCATTGTTTTCCTTTGGAATCTCACTCAGCTTGTATTCCTGGATACCAAAGGTTCCCGGCGCAGTATTGTGCACAATTTTTCTTGCTTCCAGATAATCAATGCCATTATGATAGCATTCTACGGTTTTACGGATTGCTCTTGCAACAGCGCAGTCCTCCGAAATATAGGAAAGTCCGATATCAATCAGTTTCTCACGGTCACTTTCTGCAAACGCAGCACTCTGAAGCGCAGCTGTGAAAATTTCACCATACATTCCTTCGTTTGCATGATCGACAATTGCATCCTCAAATGCATATCTGGTTGCAATTTCCGGATGTCCAGGTGCCAGGCACGCCCAAAGCTCAGAACGAATCCAGCAGCCATTACTGTTCTTATAAGTATTGTCAACATCGCCACACATAGGTGGAACAATTCCGGCTTTCAGATTTGCTTTTCCGGTTCCGTATTCAACCCAGTTTGGGATCACATAGGAAAGCCAGTAATCGCCAAGAATGGAAGCGTTCACATTTCTGCCATAGCGCTCCACTGCTGCCAGCCATACGATCTGAAGATCCAGATCATCATTTGCAGGTGGTCCCATGGAAAGATCCTGGATATAGAAATCCACATCAGGAACCATTCTCTTACACTCAAAAGGTGCACCAAGAACACCGCCTACATTTTTTCCAGCCCAGCATCCTGCCAGCTTGTCACGGAACTCGTTTAATTTTAAAACCATAATTTTACCTCCCATATGTTTATTTTCGGAACTGTGAAGGCGTTTCTCCTACAATTCCCTTAAATATTTTCGTAAAAATACGATAATCACTAAAACCAACTTTCTCTGCCACAGCTGTGATTGGCTCGTTGGTTTGTCTCAGATAAATTTTAGCTTTTTCCACACGTGCCTGGTTCAAATACGCATGATATCCACATCCCAGCTCCTTTTTAAACAGCTGGCTGATATAATTGGGATTCATATTCATATTTTCTGCAAGCAGAGTCAGCCGCATATCCTCATTCTCGAGATTTTCATTGATATAACCGACTATTTTTTTCAACGTTTCAGATAATACAGGCTGCCGGTTTGGATTCTCCATTATTTTCTGGACAATTCCCTGAATAACTTCCCCGAAAACATCGAAATCAATAGGTTTCAGAAGAAAGTCCGAGACACGGAGTCTTAAAGCCTCCTGACAATAGGAAAACTCATCATATCCGGTAACCACGATCATATAAATCGGATGATCTGCCGGAGCCGTATCCTGAATAGCACGAATTGCCTCCAGGCCGTTCAGCTTGGGAAGATTGATATCCATGATCACAATATCCGGCTTCAGTTCACGCGCTTTCTCCACAGCCTCCTGACCATCCATAGCCGTCCCTGCAATCTCACACTGGTATTTTTCCCAATCAAAAAGCAATTTATAGCCTTCCAGAATAGCAGCCTCATCATCCGCTAAAAGTACTCTGCAATTATTCATGTCTTTCACTCGCTGTCTTAATTTTTATTTTTACAGTAGTTCCTCCGGTTTTATTTCGCGTATAAATGACCTCTGCATTTTCCTGATAATAAAGCTTCAGTCTGCTGATCACGTTGATCACGCCCAGATGTGTGCGGTCTCCCTGACTTTGAGTCTGCACCCGGTAAAGAGCTTCACTGTCTTTTGCATTATACGCATTTAATTCTTCCATTTTGTCATCCGGAATTCCGATTCCATCATCAGAAAGCCAGATATCCAATTCGCTGTTATCCTGTTCATTTACACAGATTCTCAGCGTAACCGAGCCCTGATACCGTCTGTCCTTCAAACCATGCATCAGACTGTTTTCCAGCAATGGCTGCAAAATAAAATTGGGAATTTCCATATCCATTGCTTCCGGCATAATATCCGAGTGATACCTGATCTCAGGGTACCGATAACACATCAGACTCATATACGCATCCAGCATATCCACTTCTTTTCTGACCGTCACCATAGAATCATGCACCTTGGTGCTCAAGCGGTAAAAGCTGACCAGCTTCATCAGCATCTGTGATACTTCCGTATCCTTATTGATCGCCGCCTTCAACCGGATCATATCCAGCGTGTTATAAAGAAAATGAGGATTGATCTGCTGTTTCAGATACAACATAGCCATTTTCTGTTCGGAAATTTCAGCCTTTTGAAGCTGATCCTTTGCCTGATATTCCGAAATAACCAGATCATTGAGACGGCGGATCATTTTGTTAAAGGAATCCTTTAATACGCCAACCTCATCCATATACCCCACGTCATACTGCCTGGTAAGATCTCCTGGCTGGAAATTCTGGATATCAAGGGAAAAATCCGTAAGTCTTTTCAGATTTTTCCTGGTAAAACCATATACACAGAACAATACAACAAGTGCACTTATCGCAGTGATTATAATACAGGTTATCACCAGAATATTTAATTCATCATAAATGGATTCATATGTTTTCAGGGTGATCAGAAGCATATTGCTGTAATCAGAACGCTGGTAGGCACAGAGATACTTTTCCTGATTCAGAGTCAGGCTAAAAGATCCTTTTGCACCATTCACCTGTTCCAGAAGCTCTGGATAAATGTCCTCGAGATTATTGCTAATAATTTTCTCGTTAGAACTGCATGCAACATTATTATTTTCATCAGCAACAATATAGGAAATATTATCTTCCAGATAATTGCTGCATATTTTCTGTAAAGTAAGGATAGGCGTACGCAGTGCAATGTAACCGATAACTTCGAACGGTGAAAAGCTGCGAATGGGACGGACCAGATAAATATTATTCTCCTGGAAAATGTTCTTTGTATAAGTCTGTGTGTACTTAAATCCCTCAGGCAGCGTACCCACATACATATGGCATCCCGAAATATTTGTAGAAAGGTCAGAATTTATCTTTACATCCTGAAAAAAAGATTCTACATTCCAGTCAAATCCCAAAAATGGATTCCAGGTATCACTGTAAAACACCATATCCTCATTATTAAAAATATAAATTCCCCGCACATCATCCCTGATTGAAATCATAGAAGAATAGAGTTTTGTAAGATACTCTTCGTTCTCCATTTTCTCATCAAAAGAATAATCAGTACCTTTCAGAATATCCTGCACCATCTGATCGGAAAACGCGATCAGCGAAACCCTTCCCATATCTTTCAGAGTATTATCAATCGAACTTAGGGTATTGGAAATATAGACCTTCATCATCTGTGCATCCCGGTCAATATGGTACTCCACATTCAGCTTTAAAGTTGCCACAATGCTTAAGATACAGGCAATGATAAAGATTCCAATATTCGTAATGCTGATACGTTTCACAATACTAAGCGTTTTGTGCGAAGAATTTTTTTTCATAAAACAGGCCGTCCTTTAGCTTAACCCTTCACAGCTCCTGCAGTAAGTCCTGCCATCAGCTGCCGGGATGCAAAGATATAGAAAACCGCAATCGGCAAAAGACAGATAATACACGCTGCAAACAGGTTATTAATAGTAAAGCCGGAACTGGAAGTTGTCTGTGCAAACCGAAGCGGCACAACAGAAAGCGGCTGTTTCGAAGTATCATTAATGAAAATGATCGCCATCTGAAGTTCATTCCATGCAGATAAAAAGGTCTGGATCAGTACAAAAACAAGACCTGGTTTTGCAATTGGAAGCATGATCTGTATAAATGTAGTCCACTTATTTGCACCATCGATTTTCGCTGCATCGATCAGTTCATCCGGCAATGCATTGTAGTAGTTGGTCAGAACCATAAGATTAAAGCAGGCACTTGCTGTGGCATATGGAAATACCAATGACCATCCGGTATTGTTCAGATGAAGTCCCCTTACGATCTGATAAAGCGGAAAGATTAATGCAGATGTAGGGATCATCATACCTGTAAGAATCAGATAATAAACAGCCTGCTTATGTGGAAATTCCAGTTTGGAAAATGCGTATGCTGCCATGGAAACTACAATTGAGACAACAATAAGCGTTCCTCCTACCACAATGATACTGGTAATAACATTTGGAATCAAGTTGAAATATTCAAACACCTTTGCGTAGTTTCCAAAGCCACTTACAGCCAGTGATTTTTCCAGCATCAGATACAGTGGAAAGACCAGGATGACCAGCAGAACCACACAGATAACCTGAGTGATGATTTTATATGGTAATGAATTTTTCATCAGCTAGCTCATCTCCTTCTTGTCTTTTTTGTAATAAATCTTCAGCTGAATAACCGTCAGCACCATGGCGATCAGGAACATATATACAACAATGGTAGATGCCTGTCCCTGCTGAAAGGTGCTAAAGGATTTCGTGTATATATATGTGGAAAAGGTCTCAGTAGCATGAGCCGGACCGCCATCTGTCAATACATAAGAAAGATCGAAAAACTTCAGAGCACCCAGAATATCCAGAATGATCAGGGTAATATGAGTACCGCGAAGAAGCGGAAAGGTTATGTAGATAAACTGTTTAAAGCTTCCTGCTCCGTCGATGGTTGCTGACTCATAAAGATCCTGTGGAATGTTCAGCATGTTGGTGTAATACATCAGCATACTATAACCGGTCCACTGCCAGATATTTACGAACAAAAGACATGCAAGTGCGGTCTTCGGTGTTGCAAGCCATTGCTGACAGAGAAAATCCAGATGAAGTGCCCGCAGGATCACATTCAGGTAACCACGGTTTGTTTCGAAAATTTTCGAAAAAACAGTACCAACAATTGTGGAGGTACAGATTGCAGGTAGATAAAAAAGAATCTTATATAATCCGGAAAGTTTTATTTTTCTGATAAAAAAGGATGCCAGCATAAGTCCAAGTGCTGACTGAATAACTGTAGTAGATATTGCAATAATGACAAAGTTTCGAAATGTTTTCTGCATTACGGAATCTGCCCAGAGTTTTTTGTAGTTTGCGAAACCTACGAAAACTTTTTCCACACTGATTCCGTTCCAGTCATAAAAACTGATCACAATATTATAAATTATGGGATAAGCGAAAAACACAAGGAACAGTGTCAAAAGGGGAAGTACGAACAGGAAGCTGGTAAAGCAATCCTTCCTTCTTCTAGCTGAAGCCATAATTTTCCTCCTTTTTATAAAAGGCTGCCCAAAGTGAGGGCAGCCTTATTATACTTAATAAAATTTATCTTTCCTGTGCCTGGGAAGCTGCTTCAATCGTGTCTGCTGCCTCTTCTGGTGTAACATCTCCCAGAGCAAGTTCTGTAAGCTCATTGCTGATTGTCTCTTTCAGCTCTGCATAAGCCATTTCTCTGTATCCGCCTACATTATTTTTACCCTGCTCTACACAGTATTCAAGATTTTCAGTACCATTCTCGTTCAGACCTTCTACATTAAGCTCCATGTCGTTACGTGCCGGCATGTACTGTAACTGTCCGTTTACAAGAGTATCTGCGCCTTCATGAATCATCCAGTCAACAAATGTCCATGCTGCATCTTTTACCTTGGACTGATTATTAATTGCAAGGGATACGTCAACAGCTTCTTCAACCGGAGCGATCTTGCCATCGTTATTCCAGTCCATCAGGAAAATTTTATGGTTCGCGCCCTCGCCATTGTAAACCTCCTGGCTCTGCTCATCACTGTCCATATAAGCACCAAGTGACCAGGAACCATTCAGGATCATTGGAACAGATCCCTCTTTCTGATACATATCTGTGGAATCTGTGTACATTCCAACTCCAAGTGCTCCATCCTGGAAAACACCGTCTGTGAAACAGTTCTGCCAGATCTGGAAGGACTGAACAAGATCTTCATCTGTAAATGGAGTCTCGCCTTCAATTGCGGAATACAGCTTCTCAGTATTAATATCGGCCGCAATATTCATCCAGGTATCAATGTTGATCCAGGAATCTTTCGCTCCGATCACCAGAGGATATTCTCCATTGTCACGGAATGTCTTGCAAACCTCTTTCAGTTCATCATAATTAGTTGGAAGCTCCAGGCCATATTTATCAAAGTATTTCATGTTTGCCCATACATATCCTGCATAGCTAAGTCCCAGAGGAACTGCATAATACTCGCCGTCATCGCCTTTAAGGAGAGACATTGCGTATTCGTTATAATTGGAAGCCCAGTCATCACCATATTCTTTTACCAGATATGGAGTGAGATCTTCTTCAAAGTCACGGAATTCTTTATACATTGCTCCGGTCTGAACTCCATAAACATCTGCAGCATCTCCTGCTGAAAGATCAACTTTCAGCTTCTCTACATGATCTGTATACGGCATAAAAGTATAATCAATCTGAATGTCCGGATGCTCCTCTTCGAATTTCTCCAGCATTGCATGTGTATATTCCTCATCTCCAGGGTTCCAGGTCTGGAATTTTACAACTGTTTTCTCTCCGCCGTCGCCCTCTGCGAAGACCATCTGTGCCGGTACAAGTGAAGCCATAACGCCTGCCATTAAGATGCATACCATTTTCTTTTTCATGTTTTAATTCTCCTTTCATTTAAAAATCACGGTTGTTTTATTTGACTATAATTTACCATTTCCGCAGTTGTTCCGATAGTCATTTTTATTATGAAAATGTGTCAAAAAATTAGTTTCCTGTACATTTTGACCATATCTATTGAAGAACCTCTGCAAGGCATGCTAAAATAATGTCAGGGGCAAAAGCCTCCGACTATGGCATTATAGAAAGCGAGGTTGATATCTTATGAAAAATCTGAAAGAATTAACAATTCTTCACTCCAATGATATGCATGGAGATTTTCTGGCTGAACAGATTGATGAAAAGCTGGTAGGAGGGGTATCACTTCTTTCCGGCTATGTAAATATGGTGCGCCGTCAGGAAAAAAATGTACTTTATGCCATTGCCGGAGATATGTTTCGCGGTTCCGTTATTGATTCCGAATACAAAGGTGTATCAACCATCGGTATTATGAATCTTCTCGGACCGGATGTAGCCACGATCGGGAATCACGAAGTAGATTATGGGCTGGCTCATCTTTTGTTTCTGGAAAAATGCGCAAATTTTCCCATCATCAATGCAAATTTCCATATTCGTTCTAATCATAAACGTTTGTTTCAGCCCCTTTATATTGCCGAGATAGACGGCATGAAAATTCTTTTCATTGGTATAATCACAGAGGATGTGTTGGCACAGACCAAAGCAGAGGAGCTGATTGGCTCCTTCGTAGATATCGGAGAAGCGGCACAGGAAGTGGGCAATATATGTAATGCCTATAATGCCATTGATATTGATTTCACAGTACTCCTCACTCACATCGGTTTCGAGGAGGATAAAAAACTGGCTGCCCTGCTGGATCCGGCCTGGGGTGTGGACGTTATTATCGGCGGACATTCACATACATTTCTGGAAGAGCCTGTGCTTGTAAATGATATCTACATTGTACAGGCAGGCACAGGTACCGATCAGATCGGACGTTTCGATATTATGGTGGATACAGACCGTAATGCCATTGATACCTTTACCTGGCAGCTTATCCCAATCAACAACGAGACCTGTCAGAAAGATGAAGAAATGGAACAATTTATCACCCAGTACAAACAGGAGACAGACAAAAAATATGATCGTATTGTAACCCGTTTTACCAAATGTCTCACACATCCTTTCCGAAATCAGGAAACCGCTCTTGGAAATCTGATCGCAGATATTCTGAAGGACAGTCTCGGAGTGGATCTGATGCTATTTGGCTCCGGGGAAATACGAGGCTACACCTTAGGACCTGTGGTACACTATCACGATCTGGTGGAATGCCTTCCCTACGACGAACCTGTGTACATGCTGAAGGTAACAGGCGCTCAGCTGGAGCGGATGCTTCAGTTTATTCTGCGTGAAGAAGCGCTTACAGGAGAACATACGGAATTTTACCAGTTTTCTCATGGCATGCGCATGGTATGGTCCCGCAAAGAGCATAAATTTCACGAACTGGCACTTGATGGCAAGCCAATAGAAGAAAAACAGCTGTACTCCATCGCCGTATCCAAATATCATTTTATGAATTTACAGGAATTTCTGAATATTTCTCTTGAGGAAGCAAAAGAAAATGCACTCCCCCGTGTGCTGGCTACCTCCTGCAGGGATATCATTGAAGAGTATATGATGGTGACACAGCATCTTTCCCGGGACGTGGAAGGGCGCCTGGTTATTATAGAATAATTAAGAGGTCAATCAAAGAAAGCCGTCCAGGCTTTGTGTATATGTTCACAAAAACCTGGACGGCTTTCCTTTTATTCTATAAATCATCCCGCAGTTTTATGATTTTGTTATCTGCCAAACACTGCTTCAGCGCAGTGATCATTTTTGTTTCATCCAGGGGCTTCGACAGATGCATATTCATTCCTGCCAGTTTACAGTTGATAATGTCTTCTGCAAAAGCATTTGCAGACATGGCAATGATCGGGACAGACTCTGCGTCTTTTCGATCCAGATTTCGGATAGCTGTGGCTGCATCCAGACCATTCATGTTCGGCATCATAATATCCATATAAATAACGCCGAAATAGTCTGGTGCAGACTTCTCAAATATCCGGACTGCTTCCAGTCCGTCTGCTGCACATGTCACCTCCATACCATTACCTTCCAGCATACATACTGCAATTTCCATATTCAGCTCATTGTCTTCAACAACCAGTGCATGCACTCCTTCAACTGAAATATCCTCAATCGATTCCGCTCTATGAAGCGTATCCGGTTCCCCTGTTTTAAATGGCAGTCTGATATGCACTGTAGTTCCAACTCCCACTTCACTTTGCAGCTCAATGCTTCCGTTCATTCTGTCAGCAAGCTTTTTCGCAATTGTAAGTCCAAGACCGGTTCCCTCATAATTAGAACGGCTTGATGCATTTTCCTGGGAAAACATATCGAAGGCATGTTTCACAAATTCTTCGCTCATACCCTTCCCCTGGTCTTCGCAATACAGATTAAAAACTACATGCTCATCATCAAGAGCTTCCTCATTTCCCCAGACTGTGATCGTGCTGCCTGAAGAGCTGAACTTCACTGCATTATCTGTTATGTTTGACAGTATCCTTCCAAGATAAACCGGATTTCCAATTACATATGGGTGCTTAATACTGTCCTTCTTCCAGTCGGTCGTGTAATTGATTCCTTTCTCAGCTGCTTTTTGAGAATATATACGGTTTATCTTCCAAATCAGATCTACTATGTCAAAAGGTATTTCCTGCTCTTTCGTTTCGCCGCTCTGAAGCTTGTTCATATCCAGTATATCATTTACAAGAGATACCAGATATCTTAGAACTTCCGCAGCTTTGTCCCTGATCTTGTGCAGCATTTCCGGATCTTCGGCATACTGATTTGCCATATTTACCAGACCAATAATGCCGTTCAGCGGTGTGCGGATATCATGACTCATGGTTGCCAGAAACTGTGCCTTCATATCAGCTTCCCTTTGCGCCGCATCCGCTGCAAAAAGCAGATCCTGTTCCCTTCTTTTCGTATCACTGATACTGCGGACTGTACACAATACATGTGTCACATTTCCAGCCTGATCCCGTTTCTTGACAATAAATCTCAGACTGTGCCAATTGCCGTCACACATTCGATACTCTGTAGAAATATATTCTTCTTTCTTCAGTCTTTCTGCGACGGTAGAAATATCCATAAATGAGCGTACCAGCGGACGGTACTCCGGTGTTATCAAAGTATCACAGATCTGATATAATTTTTCTGATGCACAGCCTTTATTTCCCGTCAGCCTGTGAGTTTCATCATCATTGGATATTTCTTCAAAGAAATCCTTCTGCAGATCAATTCTGTAAATGGAATGATAGCTTTTACTGATTGCGGAAATGATTTCATTCTGCAGCTTAGCCTCATCCAATGCCTCCTGTAGCCGATACTGGATTTCTTTTTCCTTTTTCATAATGTCATCAATGTAACGGAAACCAAGCAATACATAAAATTTATCATTCCCTTTATAAACCCGGACTGCCTGTGATGCAAAAAACTTCTGTCCATGAGTATTCGGAATACACTTATAATAAAAAGAGGCTCTTTCTGCCCTGCTGAGCAGTTCCCTCAGATTGGCACAGGAAAACCAGTCCTCAAATTCCCCTTTATCCTCATCTGAAATATATTCCTGTGAATACCGCTGCGCATACTCATCAAAATTTTTGTAGCTTTTCTCCTTAAGCAGTTTTTCTCCATTGGCTTTCTCTGCCATCTTCAGAGTCTCAAACTCACCGGAGATCAAGTCAATATAATATACCGCGGTATAATCCACACACAGCTTGTCAAGAACATGCTTATCACGCGATATTTTGCTCAGGGAATCATTTAATTTATCATTTTTTCTGCGTATTTTTATAACCAGAACAGCCAGTACAATAAATAGCAGCACCATAATTGCTGTAAAAACAAGGGTTGCAATAGGATGCAGCTGTACCACTGTTTTCAGCGACATATCCGATGCCTTATATAATGTATGTCCTGGTGCAATATATTCTTTTAATCCAGATACCATTCAAGTCCTCCCGCTTCGTCATTATCAGTTTTAATTGCAGAATTCAGCTAATATAACTGTTAATTATTTCTCCTAATTATAACATATATGACAACTTATGCCAAACAACTATGCAAAATACATATGGTTTACACATGAAAACTGTGATAAAATGTACTTATGAAAAAGAAAAAACTTGTTTTTTTAGCGTTTGCAACCATTGTGATTGCATTATTGCTTGAAGCCGGAATTTTAAAGTATGTCAATGACAAAAATACATACAGGATGTCAAAGGTACTTCTGGATCGTGTTGTCACCGTGCTCAATAAAAATGATGACAATGAAACTGGACTCATCGAATCGCTAAAGGACGATTATATAGTAAGAGCAAAGGCTGTATCATATATCATAGATGCAAAACCACAGGTGGAATATGATGTAGAAGAACTGCAGAAAATTGCGAATCTGATATCAGTAGATGAGATACATCTGTTTGATACAAACGGATATATCTATAGTGGCACTTTGCCCAAATACTATGGCTACAGCTTTGATTCCGGAGGACAGATGGCATATTTCAAACCTATGCTTTCGGACAAAAAGCTTACCATGTGTCAGGATGTCACTCCCAATACTGCTGAAGGCAAGGAACTGATGTATGCCATCACATGGAACGAAGCCGGTACAAGGATGATCCAGATCGGCATTGAACCAAAACGTCTGCTTGAAGAATTAAAGCAAAACGAAATCTCCAATGTGGTAAGTGACATGCCTGTTTATAAGGGCATTGAAATTTTTGTGGCAGATGCCGGGACAAAAGTCATTAAGGGTGCCACAGACACCAGACAGACAGGCACAAAGCTGGAAGAGCTTGGCATCGCATCTGATGTGAAGAACAGTGAGACAAATGTTCTGCATGTAAGGATAGGAAAAAGACTCTGCAGATGTTTCGTCAGTCAAAATGATAACTATATTGTTGCTGTAACTGTGGATAATTCCTTTTATCTAGAGGGCAATCTTTTTGCAGTACTCATAGTCGGCATATATCTTGTATTAGCCTCCTGCTGTATATTCTATATGCTCTCAAAGGTTATGAAAGAAAAGTATGAAAAAGAGAAACTGATATACATATCAAATACAGACGAGCTCACAAGATGTTTTAACAGACATGCTTACGAAAATAAAATAAACAGTCTTGATCTTCATGAAGAATGGATATATGTTTCCATGGATCTTAATCACCTGAAGCGTACAAATGATTCTCTTGGACATGCTGCAGGCGATGAACTTATCTGTGCGGCGGCAGCTTGTATGAGGGAAAGCTTCGGTAATTATGGAAATATCTACAGGATCGGAGGCGATGAATTTGTTGCGATCATCACCAGGAACACTAAGGAATTTCCGAATATAATAGGAGACTTTGACAGACGCACAGCACAGTGGCATGGTAAACTGGTGGACTTCATGACAATCTCATACGGATATGTTTTCAGCTCAGAGAAAAAATGGGACAACATCTACGACATTGCCAAAGCAGCAGATGAAAGGATGTATAAAAATAAGACTCGCTATTACCAGGAGAACGGAATAGACAGAAGAAAATAACTCATCTTTTTTTCCTTTTAACCCTGTATGTCTGCAAGAGCATAAATTACGCACGGCAGACATACAGGAAAAATCAGACAAATATTCCAGATCTCTTTGCTGCTATTTATTCTACATTCTTTGTTGCAATAATATCCACGCCTGTGCCCGCCACATTTGTTAAAATCACATCTCCAATGTGAACCGGTGCCGGAATCCGGATTCCTTTTAATGCTCTCACACACTCAAAAATCTTATCCTTCGGAATATCTTCTTTCGTTTTTACTGATACCATATCAATACTTCCACCTGACACACGCACAGTAGAGGTTACAATTCTTGTAGGATTCGTCACTTCTTTTCTGGCATATACATCACCGCGCCTGCAGGTATTTCCTGTAACGCTCACCACATCTTTCCCATTCATTACAACAGTAAGAGGGCAGCCCATGGGACAGCCGATACATGTTAATTTTCTCTCTTCCATAATCTAGTTCTCCTCGATTTTCACTGTGATCGTCTGCAGATCCGGATATTTCAAAAGCAGTTCTTTTGTCAGCTTAATCTCTTCCATCTCCCCAGGTGCAACAACCGGACGTTTCCTATGGATTACTCTCTCATTATCGAAATACGCACTAATACAACAGTTGGTATAAACACTTCCCACACGAAAACGTACAGTGAGATTTTCATCCATGTGACTTACATTAACTGTTCCCGGGACGGTATATCTGACTCCATCAACCGGATTTATCTGAATTATCTTTCCTTCTGATTTCTGCTCTTTTCCTGCTTTTACATATCTGGCAGCATTTCTCCCCGCTGCTGCAGCCTCCTCGGATACGAAATCAACCAGATCATGCACATGCAGTACATTTCCACATGCAAAAACACCTTCCAGATTTGTCTCCAGACTTTCATTTACCTTCGGGCCTGATGTAACAGGATTCATGTCCACACCCATTCTCCTTGAAATTTCGTTTTCCGGAATCAGACCAACTGAAAGAAGGAGCGTATCACAGCTGTATTCTTCTTCTGTTCCCGGAATGGGTTTCCCATGATTATCCACCCGCGCCAGCGTAACACCTTCCAGACGTTCTTTTCCCTTAATATCAACAACTGTATGGCTGAGCTTCAGCGGAATTCCATAGTCATCCAGACACTGGACAATGTTTCTCTTCAGTCCGCCGGAATAAGGCATCAGCTCCGCAACCACCTTAACCTTTGCGCCTTCAAGGGTCATTCGTCTTGCCATGATCAGACCGATATCTCCGGAGCCCAGGATCACAACCTCTTTTCCCGGCATATATCCTTCGATATTTACCAGTCTCTGCGCCGTACCTGCGGAAAAAATACCAGCCGGGCGATATCCGGGAATGTTAAGCGCGCCTCTGGAACGCTCACGACATCCCATTGCCAGAACAACCGCTTTTGCCTGGATTTCAAAAAGACCTTCTTCCCTGTTCATTGCTGTAACAATTTTCTGCGAACTGATATCCATAACCATTGTATTTAATTTGTATTCAATATTCAGTTCTTTTACCTGTTCAATAAAGCGTGCTGCATATTCCGGTCCGGTCAGCTCTTCTTTAAATGTATGAAGTCCGAATCCATTATGGATGCACTGATTCAGAATTCCACCAAGCTCCCTGTCTCTTTCCAGAATCAGAATGCTGTCAACTCCGCTTTTCTTTGCGGAAACAGCTGCCGCAAGTCCAGCCGGACCGCCTCCGATAATAACAATGTCATAAGCTCTCATGACTCAATGCCTCCCTTTTATAACGAATCCTTATTATAATCTGTGATAATGTCAGATTCTCCACCTGATTTCGTAACATCAAACATGCTCACATTTCGTTCTCTTGCCAGAATTTCCATTGTTCTCGGAGAACAAAAACCCGCCTGGCAGCGTCCCATACCGGCTCTGGTTCTGCGTTTCACCCCATCCAGGGATTTTGCACCAAGAGGTCTTCTGATTGCATCAATGATCTCACCCTCTGTAACCATTTCACAACGACAGATAATATTTCCATACTCCGGTTTTTCTTTGATCAGTGAATTCCATTCTTCTTTGCTGAGGGTTTTCGGATCCAAAATTCCCTTTCTCACCGGGACAAAATTTTCTTTTTCCTCCAGATCCATTTTTTCTTTCAAAATCTGCGCCACCATCTCGCCAATAGCGGGGGCACTGGAAAGTCCCGGGGATTCAATGCCTGCACAGTCGATAAATCCTTTTGCATCTTCCAGTTCTCCAATCAGGAACTCATTGCCATCTTCATGAGCACGAAGTCCTGCAAAAGAAGTGATCACCTGGCGAAGCGGAAGATTTTTCACATTCATTCCTGCTTTTTCAAGTACCTGATCCAGTCCCTCTCTTGTGGTATTGGTTCCTTCCCGGTCTTCAATATCAATTGCCGTTGGCCCAAGGATCAGATTACCGTAAACTGTAGGTGCCACCAGAACTCCTTTTCCATATTTGCCCGGAAGTGCGAAAATTGTTTTACTTACATGATTTCCCGCGCTCTTATCCAGCAGGCAGTAATCTCCTCTTCTTGGAGTGATATGGATTTTTTTCTCACTCACCATATTGTGAAGTCTGTCTGCATAAACTCCGGCGGCATTTACTACATATCTGGTCTGGAAAATGCCATTATTTGTATGAATCTCCCAGCCGTTCCCCATTGGTTTAATGTCTTTAACTTCCGTATCAAATTTGAAATCAACACCATTTTCGTTTGCATTCTCAGCCATTGCAATATTCATATGAAACGGACATACAATCCCACCGGTGGGCGCATAAAGCGCAGCGTAAGCCTGATCGGAAATATTCGGTTCCATTTCTTTCAGTTCCTCACTATTCAGAATTCTTAAATTCGGAACACCGTTTGCAACACCTCTATGATACAATTCCTGAAGCTTCGGCATATCTTCTTCTCTTAAACATACAACCAGAGAGCCATTTCTTTTAAATGGAAAATCCAGTTCTCTGGAAAGCTGCTCCATCATCTGATTTCCTCTCACATTCAGCTTTGCCATCAGGGAACCTTCCGGGGCATCATAACCGACATGAACAATTGCACTGTTTGCCTTGGAAGTACCGCAGCATACATCCTCTTCTTTTTCTATCACACACGCTTTTACTTTATATCGCGACAGTTCTCTTGCTGTCGCTGCACCTGAAACTCCTGCTCCGATAATAATTACATCATACATTTTCAGCTCACTCCTTTTTCACTTAACATATATTTTGAAACTATTACACAAAAAAGCCCGACAAGTGGCCGCACTTTTCTGTGCGGTTATCCTGTCAGGCTCTCTCATCTCACGCCATTACTTTATTTTGTTATTTTACTTCTACAAGCTCAATCTTGAAGTTCAGCTCTTTTCCTGCCATCTCATGATTCGCGTCAAAGGTAATCGTCTTCTCATCCTTCGCAGTTACCTTAACCGGAAAAGGCTGTCCATACTGATTGGACAGGTATACCTGCTGTCCTACAGTAAGATCCTCGGAACCTGGAAGCTGTGCAATTTCAAGAGTAAAGATTGCGTCCGGATTCGGCAAACCATAGGCTTCTTCCGGCATCAGGTGTACATCTACAACCTGACCAACTTCCATATTTGCAACTGCTTCATCGAAGCCCCTGATCATCTGTCCTGCTCCGCAAATGAACTCCAGCGGCTCTCCGCGGTCATATGAAGAATCAAACTGGGTTCCGTCATTAAAGGTTCCTCTGTAATGAGTACGGCAGGTCTTACCAACGTTCGGTCCGGTAATTGCCGGTCTGGAACCACATCCACCGCCGCAGCCTCCACAGGAGCCGCCTTCCTCATGACCACCGCAGGAATGACCTTCTTCGTGATCTCCACAGGAATGTCCCTCCTCATGATGATGGTGATCACAGTTAGCACCTGTTGAAACAAGTTCACCTCTCAGGTAAGCTTCCACTGCCTGGTCTGCATCTCCCTTTGCTCCGGAGCAAACTTCCACTCCTGCCTCTTTCAGTGCAGTCTGTGCGCCGCCGCCAAGACCTCCGCAGATCAGCACATCAATGCCCTGCCCGCCAAGAAGACCTGCAAGAGCGCCATGTCCTAATCCATTGGAACCGATCACTTCACTGGAAATGATCTTATTATCCTCTACCTCATATACTTTAAAAAATTCAGTTTTTCCAAAATGCTGAAAAATATTTCCATTATCATATGTTGCTGCGATTTTCATATGTATAATCCTCCCATTAATCCTATAACATATAGTATAACGTGATACGAGGATAAAAGCAAGGGCAGCGATCCGCAAATCGGTTACATTTTCCACACTTCATGGCTGGTTGCGGAAACTGCAATTGCACCTGCCGAAAGCGCCTCCATCACAGATTCTTTATCCGAAATCAAACCGCCTACAATAATCGGGATTCTGGACATTTTGCAGATATTCCTGATTACTTTCGGCATCATACCAGGAAGCACTTCAATAAAGTCAGGCTTCACAGCATGCTGCTGCAATCTGATATTCTCATAGGCCATAGAATCCAGAAGAAAATATCTGAGAACTGTAAACATGCCTGATTCCCGGGCTTTTTTTATCAGGGCAGCCTTTGTGGAAATGATCCCGTCTGCCTTCGTATATTTTTTTATAAATTCCACTGCAATTTCCTTACTGCTAAGTCCGTTTATCAGATCTATATGAACCATGGCAATCTTGCCGGCAGCTTTTACCTTCTCTACGATTTCCATAATGGAACAAATATCCCCAAACAAGATAAACACGATCCGAATATCCTCCAGCGAACAACAGATTTCCAGATCCTCTTCATTCTTCGCTGCTGCTATGATCGGATTTTCTTCTACTGCTTCATAAAAATAACTGCTCATTCTTTTCCCCTCTTTAGTAGCTCCCATCTGGTATCTAAATATAAGTCAATTATAAAAAAACATGAAAACAACTTCAAGTAACTATTATTACATTTTCATGCTATTTAATCCAAGACTTTAGCTTCATATTATGTTATGATGTAAAAACAGCAAAATTCAGAACGACACATGTCAATCTGTAAGCTGTTTATTTAAGTAACCTGGGGAGGCAAAAATGAACACAAAAAACGATAATCTTTTACGGCTTTGGTATGATAAGCCTGCAGAAGACTGGCAGACACAGGCGCTGGCAATCGGAAACGGCTACATGGGCGCTCTTGTATTCGGCGGTGTTAATAGCGACAAGATCCATATTAATGAGAAAACCGTCTGGGAAGGTGGACCGGGAGGTAATATCAACTATAATTATGGTATCACAAACCCAATTGACACAGAAGAGGATCTTCAGAAGATCAAAGAGAATCTGAACGCGATCCGTGAAAAGCTGGAGGATAAATCTCAGTATGTCTTTGGATTTGATGAAAATTCCTATCAGGCAAGCGGCACCGATACAAAGGGCGAAGCAATGGATGAACTGAACAAGCTTATGGGTGACCTGACAGGATATGAAGCCCCAACTGATTATGCTAATTTATATATTTCCAATGACCAGGATGCTTCAAAGGTATCCAATTATGTGAGAGATCTGGATATGCGTACAGCAGTAGCTACTGTAAATTACGATTATGAGGGTGTTCACTATACAAGAGAATACTTTAACAGCTATCCGGATAACATTATGGCAATTCGATTAAGTGCTGACGCAAATGGAAAAATCAGCTTTAAGGCAAACCTGGAAAATTTAATTGGCGGCAGCGCCTACACAAACACTATTGACGGCGACACCATCACAATGTGCGATGCATTAAGCGGAAACGGCCTGAAAGCAGAAGCTCAGCTTAAAGTTATCAATGAAGGCGGAAGTCTTTCTGTCAGCGAAAATAATGGAACCCCTGCGATTCGTGTATCTGACGCAGATGCGGTTATCCTGCTTTTTGCATGCGGCACTGATTATAAAATGGAACTCCCGGATTTCCGTGGGGAAGACCCTCACGCTGCAGTTACCAACCGAATCCATGCTGCAGCCCGGAAAGGATATGAAGCACTAAAAGCAGCTCATACTGCTGATCATGCTGCATTATTTTCACGTATGGAACTGGGATTTAATGAAAAAATCCCGCAGATTCCTACAGACGAATTAATTCAGAAATACACTAACATGGTAGAAAACAATGGCGGCGAGATTCCAACCGAAACAGAACAGCGTGCTTTGGAAGTAATGTGCTATCAGTTCGGACGCTACCTTACAATCGCCGGTTCCAGAGAAGGCGCTCTTCCTACAAACCTTCAGGGAGTCTGGGGCGAAGGAGCTTTCACATGGTATGGAGATTATCACTTTAATATAAACGTTCAGATGAACTACTGGCCGACCATGGCAAGTAACCTTGGAGAATGTATGAAGCCATACAATGATTATCTGAATGTTCTGAAAGAAGCGGGACGTGATTCTGCTGCCGCTTCCTTTGGCATTAAGAGCGAAAACGGAGAAGAAAATGGATGGCTGGTAGGATGCTTCAGTACACCATACATGTTTTCAACAATGGGACAGCAGGATAACGCAGCAGGCTGGAATCCAATTGGATCCGCATGGGCGCTTCTGGATTCCTATGAATACTACCTGTACACAGAAGATACCGAATATCTGAAGGAGCTTTATCCATCTCTGAAGGAAGTTGCTAATTTCTGGGATAAAGCGCTTTACTGGAGCAAAAATCAGCAGCGCTATGTATCCGCGCCGTCCTATTCTCCGGAGAATGGACCGATCGTAAATGGTACATCTTACGATCAGCAGTTTATCTGGCAGCATTTTGAAAATACGATCCAGGCAGCTGAAACATTAGGTGTCGATGCGGATCTGATTGCAAAATGGAAAGAGAAACAGGCACAGCTTGACCCGATTTTAGTAGGAGCTGACGGTCAGGTAAAAGAGTGGTATGAAGAGACTCATATTGGAAAAGCACAGGCAGGAGATCTTCCGGAAATTGATATTCCCCAGTGGAGACAGAGCCTTGGTGCACAGAATTCCGGTGTACAGCCACCTCACCGTCATCTTTCTCATTTGATGGCATTATATCCATGTACTCTGATCAACAAAGATAATCCGGAATATATGGATGCTGCAATTGTTTCCCTGAATGAACGCGGACTGGATGCAACCGGCTGGTCTAAAGCACACAAGCTTAATCTGTGGGCACGTACCGGACATGCCGAAGAAGCATTCCAGCTTGTACAGTCAGATGTAGGTGGAGGCAATTCCGGATTTTTAACAAATATGTTCTGCTCTCACGGCGCCGGAGCAAATTACAAAGAATCACCGATCTTCCAGATTGATGGCAACTTCGGTTACACAGCCGGTATTAATGAAATGCTGCTTCAGAGCCAGCTTGGGTATGTACAGTTCCTGCCGGCACTTCCGAAGCAGTGGAATACAGGACATGTGGAAGGTATTGTTGCAAGAGGAAATTACGAGATTAACATGAAATGGTCTCATGGAAAAGCAAAGCGTTTTGATATCACATCAAGAAACGGTGGAACATTCACCGGAGAATATGAGGGTATCGCAGCTTATGCAGTTAAGAACTCCGATGGAACAGCTGTAGAAACACAGATACTTTCAGATAATAAGATTGCTTTCCAGACAAAGGCCGGAGAGACTTACACAATTGTATTTTAAGATAGTAAAAACAAATACCATTCCTTTGTTGACAATCCACATGCAAAAGGTTTACACTTTCAGCATAAAAATTCAAGTCAAAGGAGCGGTACGAAATGGAATTACAAAATGGAAGACCTCAAAACACAGATAACCGTCTGGACAAAGAAATCCGTGTCTATGATTTTTTAGATAAACTTGGAATTAAATATCAGCGTATTGACCACGAAGCAACAATGACTATGGAAGCCTGCGAAGAGATTGACCGCGTCCTTGGTGACAATACCACAATCTGCAAAAATCTTTTTCTGTGCAACCGCCAGGAAACTGCTTTTTATCTTCTTTTAATGCCTGGCAGTAAACCATTCAAGACAAAAGATCTCTCTGCACAAATCCACTCTGCGAGATTGTCTTTTGCCAAACCGGAATATATGGAAAAGTATCTTGATATCACTCCCGGCTCTGTCAGTGTCCTCGGACTGATGAACGACTCAGAAAAGAATGTACAGCTTCTGATTGATGAAGATCTCATGCACAAACCATATTTCGGCTGTCATCCATGTATCAATACCTCAAGTCTGAAATTTACAACCGAAGATCTTATGGAAAAAATCATCCCGGCACTGGGGCATACACCAATTACAGTTACTCTGCCGAAATAGAATGCCAGATACAAACAGGTCCACTGATTATTGCTCTGCGCAATTAAACCAGTGGACCTGCCTGATTCTATTTACAGTTTATCCTTGATACTGTCGTAATACTCTGCTGCTACATCTTCGTAATCTTCTCCGTCAACATCACATTTTGCATTCATGCTGATCACATCCTCTTTTGTAATAAGAGCACTGATCTTATTGGAAATTTCTTCTGCCTCCGGCCACTGTTCAAGAGCGTCATCGCGGATCAGAGGGCAGATATAATATGGCGGCCATACTCCCTTGTCATCTGTTAACTCCACAAATTCACCGGAGGAAAGCATTCCATTTGTAGTATACTGGTTAAATACGTCAATCTGACCACTTCTGCAGGCTTCAAAGTTCAACGCATAATCAATAGTAAGTTCATCTTTAAATTTCACGTCTCCGTAAACATCCTTTATATTCTGGTACAGCTGCTCATAAAATTCACCAAATGCTCCCAGAACAAGAGAATCTGCCTGCTCCCATAACTGGCTGTAATCTGTGATTCCAAGTTCTTCAGCTCTTGTTTTCAGCATAAACAATCCTTCTGAATCATTTACATCTGTCTGATCCAGCCATGTGATTTTCCATTTATCTTCATAAGCTTTTTTTACAGTATCGTAGCATTCCTGAGGATCCTGGATCGTATCCATGCCAAGGCGTGTCATTAATCCGGTTCCAGTATATCCTATATAAAAATCAATCTCATCATTTACAATCGCATCATGGATCACAGAAGATCCGATATTCATCTTTCGCTCTACATTAATTCCTGCATCCTCAAAGGCTAACGCATATACCTCTCCAAGAACCTGGGATTCTGTAAAATCCTTGGAAGAAACAACCAGCGGATCTTTATCTTCGGAACCAGAAGAGCTTCCACATCCCGTTATTGTCATCATTGCCATAACACCGGCTAATACTGCCGCACACCATCTTCTTTTTCTCATAATAATTTCTCCTCTCAGTTCTCTTTTATAATTTTATTCAATTCCCCGGATGTCACAAATGCATATATTTTTTTAATCTCCTCGTGCATATTTCTGTTTTCACCAAGGAAGGGAATACAACTGCGAATGGCCTTATAGGCTTTTTCTGTATATTCTCCAAGATTCATTTTTCCATATTTCATCTGACGTAAATCCACAGCCTGTGCTGCATAAAGCGCCTCCATTCCAGCCAGATAACAGATGTTATCGACCATTTTCAATGCCTTTTCTGCTACAAGCGGAAGATTTGCACCATGATCTTCGATCATTCCTTCCATAGGATAAAAATCCACGGAAGAAGGATTGCAGAGAAAACGATTTTCCACATCCAGAGCTGTATATGTATTCTGGATTGTTGCATAACCCAGGCTGGAATCATCCCAGGCGGCCAGATATCTGGTCAGCCCTGTAAAATGGGGATCTGTCATCTTGATCATTCTGTAGCTGATCGACTTTGACATGTGACTCAGCGCAATTGTCAGCATCTCCACTGCAGCTGCAAGCGTCGCAGTTTCAAAATTGCATGTGACAAAGGTGTTTTCTTTTTCCAGTACAATTGCAGGATTATCTGACGGAGAGTTTATCTGTATATTCAGAAACTTCTCGACCACATGTAAAGCATCCAGAACGGTTCCCTGAATGGCAAATCCGCCGCGGAATGTAAGGGAATCCTGAAGCGCCCGGTTTTCATCTGGCTGATACAAATAACTTCCCTTCAGGAATTTCCGGCATTGAGCCGCACTTTCAATCTGCCCCGGTAAACCACGTATGTCGTTTACTTCCTCACACATAGCTTCCACATTTCCATTCAGACCTTCATAATCCAGACAATAGATCAGATTTACAAGATCTACAAGTTGGTGGGTTTTTATGGACAAAAGAGCTGTCAGCCCTTCGCCCTGCGCATTGGAAAGTATGATCGTATGGGCATCTTTTAACTTCATCTGGTATACCGGAAGCCCTTCTTCTTTAATTGCTTCTGCAGCCGGGACAACCTTCCCCTGATACCGGACATCTACTTCACCTGTAAAAGCCAGCCCCATATGTGATAATGTGGTAATGTCTGCGTCTCCTACAGAACCTCTTTTAGGAATCAGCGGATGGATTCCATGATTCAGAAAATCTCTGTAGCGTTTTGCCAATTCATCTGTAGCGCAGGCTGTACCGATCAGCATATTATTCAGCCGGATGACCATCATGGCTCTTACTTCTTCATCTGTATGATATGGTGGTACTCCAAGTGCATGCGTCCTTATCAGCTCATAATTGTAAGCCTCAATTTCATCCTGTGCCACACAGATATCTTTATTCCAGCCAACCCCACGGTTAAATCCATAGATAGCCTTTCCGGAATCAGCCAGGCTCTGCATGATCTCTCTGCCTTTTTTCAGACGCCCGAAAGCCTCTTCTGCAATTTCCACCTTTCTGCCATGGACAGCCACATCAGCTACATCCTGCAAAGTCAGTTCTTTTCCATTTAAAATCAGTACATCCAAAGCCTTCATCCTTTCTGTTTTAAAACGCGTATTTCCCCATGATCAGCATCAACTTCGATCATGTCATCGTCTTTTGTTTCCTCAAAAAACTCTTTCTCAACCTTCCACACCATCGGAATTTCCATTATCACCGCGGTTGCCACAAGCACTGTGTCAAGATGCTCCACAATAAATCCAGCCGGTGCTGTATGGTTCTGTTCCAGTCTGTAAAGCCCATCTGCCTGCACAACAGAGCTTCCCTTTCCTCCTGGAAAAACCATGATTTTTCCACAGACACTTTTTCCCAGAAGACTATGTTCTTTTTCTGTTATCTCTCCCGTTTTGGGATCCGTATGGTAAAATAACACCGGTTCCTCTGAACGAAGTACTTTTGCTCTTGCTATACCAGGGGACACCTTACTGCATTTATATATTTTCATATTCACGCCTCTCCTGACAGACATTAACATCCATGAAGTTTATCTATTGCTCTTCTTCAACAGCAAACTGCAGACATTCTTCCATGGAGCACACCATCATACGGATTCCAAATGAACTCATATAATACAGTGCTTTATGAGAATCAGTTGCTCCCAATTTATCTTTTAAATATTCAAAACAACATTTCTCATCCACACATGTATCGCTGACCAGGTCTACCCCTGACTTCTTCAGTTCCTGTAATAGTCCGGTTTGTTCTGCAAGTCCCATAACACCAGCCGAAGTAAGTATGATAACGGGAATTCTGCAGTGTCTGCCGTTTAATACTTCTGCTGCCTGCAGAATTCTTTCATAATTATAATGGGGACATCCCAGGATAACATATTCCACCTTTTCGTTATCCTTTCGGAAGCAGGAATATTCTTCCCTTACCTGTTCCAGCTCTCTTTTCCCAATCCGTATTTCCTTCTCCGCCTTTTTTTGGCCAAATGCCGTTTCCAGATCCGGAGCCTCCGGTGTCACTTGTGGAATATGGAACATTGCACATGTTCCCGATACATTTAGCTGTGCACCAAGCATGATCAGTGCTGATTCTGATACTTTACTGCCAAGCCCCTGAAAAACAGGGATCTCATATCCTGTTTCTTTCCCGGCTGCCAATCCCAGCAGTCCATAGTCCAAAACATTTTCCATCTGGGCTTCCACCTTTATCAGAACCTTTCCTTTTCTGTTTTTCTCCAGCAGCATTCCATATTCCGGGACAAAACCGGTAATCCCGGCACAAAGGGCACTTGCCGCGCTTTCCCGGTTGGACCTTGCTCCCAGAACTGAATTTACATAAACTGTTGCGCTGGTTTCAGAAAAGGCAATGTTTTCACCAAAATGCGGAATATTTTCAAACAGATATGGCGTACAGCTGTAGTTTAAAATTGCTCCAAGACGTTGATACGCACTCTGGGTTCTTGCCATTTTCCTGCATTGCTCTTCATTCAGAATTTTTTTCCTGCTAAAGTATTCACAATTATAGCCTGGATTTACTGTTGGCCTTACACGGCAATAAGCTCCTGCATCTGCCATTTTCTCGGCAAACCAGATATCAGAATCCTGTGCACTCAGCGATACATGAACTCTTGAGACAGGCACCATGCGCTCTGCTTCAAAGCCCTCGCCCACAGCGCACTGAATCTGCATTGCCATTGAAGCACCTTTTCCGTATTTGCCGTCCAGCATCTCTTTTTGCAGTTCTGTTAATTCCACTTATATCCCTTTCCGGTACCAGAGCGTACCTATTTCTCAGTCTTATCCACAGAAAGATTTCCGGTTTCAGTATCATAGCCATCATAAAAACCACTTCCGGTTTTCATTCCCAGATGGCCTGCATCTATGAGATCCTTTAATTTTTTCGGAGGCTTATCTCTCTCATCCCCGCTTGCTGCATAATAGGAATTTTCAATGTTATAAATTGTCTGCAGACCGATCAGATCCATCAGACGAAATGGACCTATATTGGTTCCCCACTCGATCATCCATCCTCTGTCAAATTCGGCAGGATCACAATAGCCATTTGCCCAAAGATACAAACATTCTCTCTTTACAGCCCTCCATACCCGGTTTATGGAATATCCTTTTATTTCTTTCTCTGTGATCACAGGTTCAAATCCCAGTTTATGATAATGGGCCAGTGCCTTTTCCTTTGTTTCTTCTGAAGTCCAGGGATTCCACATCATTTCCAGATAATCATTTCGTATGGGATCATCATGATCCACGGAAAAGGTTCTGGTTTTCCTCTCATCCGAAATTTCTGCTGCAATATCACTCATCAGAAGAGAGGAAGTATTGGAATTCAGCAATGTATGTTCCGGGCAATACTGATCCAGTTTTTTAAACATTTCCTGCTTCAGCTCCAATTTTTCCGGTATGTTTTCCACTACCAGATCTGCATCCTTACAGCACTCCTCCAGATCTGTAGAGTAGCAAATCCTGCTGATCAGAGCTTCCGCCTCCTGAGGTGTGATTTTTCCCAGCTCCACATAATACTGTGCCCATTTCTCTATTTTATTTTTACAGGTCTGTATAGAACTTTCTGTTCTACTGTACCCTTTGACCATCTTTCCATACAGGGCGTTGCGAAATGCAATCATGGATCCTTGCGTTCCAACTCCAATAATTGCCACATTCTTTATCTTATCTTCCATTCCGGTCTCTTCCTTTGTTTTCTATTTCTGATAAGTCTCTTCCACTGCTTTTCCTATCAAATCCTCATCTGTAAGATAAGGAATTGTGATCTGGCTTTCTCCTGCGTATTTTTCGTTATATTCCTTTACAACGGACATTGCATTTTCATTTCTGGCCCAGCTTCTTCTTGCCACGCCTCCCATAACGTCCCAGAGAATTGCATCCTTGATCACTTCATCGACACGTTTGCTTCCATCCAGCACCAGACCGAAACCACCATTGATTGCTTTTCCGATTCCTACTCCGCCGCCATTGTGAAGAGCCACCAGACTCATTCCTCTGGCTGCATTTCCCACGTAACACTGTACTGCCATATCTGCCATTACATTAGAACCATCCTTAATATTGGAAGTCTCACGGAATGGAGAATCAGTACCACTTACATCGTGGTGGTCACGCCCGATCATTACCGGACCAATTACCCCTTTTCGTACAAGCTCATTAAATTTCAACGCAATATTAACTCTTCCAATTGCATCCTGATATAAGATTCTCGCCTGAGTTCCGACTACAAGCTTATTCTTCTCGGCATCCCTGATCCAATTGTAATTGTCCAGATCCTGATATCTGCGCTCTTTATCAATGCAGCTCATAGCTGCATGATCTGTTGTGATCAGATCCTCTGCTTTTCCGGAAAGGCATACCCATCTGAACGGACCATATCCATAGTCAAACAGCTGCGGTCCCATAATATCTTCCACGTAAGATGGGAAAATAAAACCATCCTTCACGTCGCCTGTCTTGGATACTTCTGTTACCCCGGCATCGTAAACTGCTTTTAAGAATGAGTTTCCATAATCAAAGAAGTAGGTTCCATCCTCATGGCATTTCACAATACATTCAAAATGTCTGCGCAGTGTTTTATCTACCAGACTGCAGAATTTTTCCCGGTCATCAGCCAGCATCCGGGTTCTCTCTTCAAATGTGATCCCCTGTGGACAATAGCCGCCTTCATAAGGTACATGACAGGAAGTCTGGTCAGAAAGGAGGTCAATATGAATCTTATTTTCAATTGCATACTCCAGAAGATCCACAATATTTCCATGATAGGCAATGGAATAGGCTTCTTTTTTCTCCATCCATTTTTTTGCCGATGCAAATACTTCCGGAAGGCTGTCTGAATATTCTCTTACCCAGCCCTGATCCAGTCTCGTTTTAATTCTGGAAAGATCAACCTCTGCGATAATTCCAACTGCCCCGGCAATTTCAGCAGCCTTTGGCTGTGCTCCACTCATTCCGCCTAAGCCTGAGCTTACGAAAAGCTTTCCGGCAAGATTTCCATTCATTGGAATTCCAAGCTCCAGTCGTCCTGCATTTAAAAGTGTATTATAAGTTCCATGTACAATTCCCTGTGGTCCAATATACATCCAGCCTCCGGCAGTCATCTGTCCATAGTTGGCCACGCCCATTTCTTCTGCAATTTCCCAGTCTTTCTGATTATCAAATTCTCCAATCATAATGGCATTTGTGGTTGTTACACGAGGCGCTTCCGGACGTGATTTAAACAATCCCAGAGGGTGTCCTGACTCCATGACCAGTGTTGTGTCTTCTGTCAGATTTTCCAGATATTTTTTTATAAGCCGATACTGCATCCAGTTCTGGCAGACAGAACCGGTCTCTCCATAAGTAACCAGTTCATAAGGATATAAAGCCACTTCAAAATCAAGATTGTTGTCGATCATAACCTGAAATGCTTTTCCCTCTACACATTTTCCCTTATATTCATCAATGGGTTTTCCATATATACGTCCTGACGGGCGGAAGCGGTATCCGTAAATTCTTCCGTATGTATACAGCTCATTCAGAAATTCCGGAATCAGTTTTTCGTGATATTTCGGATCAATATAACGAAGTGCATTTTTTAATGCAATTTTCGTCTGCTCTTTCGTAAGGTGAAATCCTCTGGACGGCGCGCGTCTGATTCCAGGTACAAATTCCGGCATTTCCGGCAGTTCCTCATCTAATTTGATCGTCATTACTTTTTCCATAATAAGCTGTCTCCTTTTCATTTATTTTTACTTTCTCTGTTTACAATCTCTATTGCCTGTCCTGGACAGGCGGTGCTGCAGATTCCACACCCAATACATCTTTCCGGAAGGAAATGCACTTTTCGGTCTTTTTTTACAAAGGCTTCCATAGGACATCTCTTTGCACACTTTCCGCAATGGATACAGTTCTCGTCTTTCCATCTGGCAATGGTATGCGTAATCGGAAATGTTCCGATCAGATTCAGTTTTTTTGCTGTCTGATACTCAAAGCAACAGTCTCCACAGCAGTTACACATTCCATAGCTGCCTTCCAGTGTGTGGACCAGCCCTTCCTTATCAAGAGTTTTTACCAGTTCTTTTGCCTCTTCCCTGCTTATTTTTCTGGCATGTCCTCTGTCTGCCGGAGAGTTGATTCCGGAATAAAAGGATATGCACGTTTCACGGGAATGCTTACATCTTTCAAAAATACTTCTGCAATCACAAAGGCAGACGTAAAAAGGTCCATCCTGGGCATCCAAAGCTTCAAGGGCATCTTCAAGAGGTACTACCTTATCATTTCTCTCTCCCTTCTCCCAAAGCGGGCGATTCAGTCGGATAAATTCTTCCAGATACCACTCACTGATTTCCTGTCTTGCAGCTTCAGGAATTTCATGCCATTTCTCATTTTCAAACTGGCAGAACACCCCTAACCTTGTATAAAAATCTCCGATTCCATACGCCAGAGGATTTTTTTCATCTTTATTCAGAACAGCCCGGCTATAAGCTGAATTTATTAATTTTTCTGCCTGTTCTACTTCCAAATGCATATTCTCTGCCAACTGTAACGGGAAGAAACTATTGGTTCCCATATGTGCGATTATCTCCAGCTCCGAACCGGTTAAATATTTGTCCAGATACTTTTGCGCACATATTGGAATATGAAAAATTTTATAGACATATCCTATATCCATCTTTTGCCTCCAATCTTTACAGCACCAGCAATTAATCTAATTATCTGTTATACAAGAAAAGCCGCAGCTGTAAACCTCCCGGTTTCAGTCACGACTTTGTGAATTCTTGTTTCTATGCACCTAACTATAACAACCTGTAGTCTATAAACCGTCAAAAAATTTCATTCTCTCTGCAAGATCCCATACAACGCCTTTCACAGCGCGTTCCTTGTAAAGCTGTTCTGCCTCTGTGATTTTCAATCTCGGCGGGCGCCCCCTTTTCAGCCTGATGTTTCTGATGATTCCTTCCAGTTCTTCTGCAAGGTTCTTTCTTATCTCCGGATTATGCATCAGCTCAAAGGCTGTACAAAAACCAGCTATCACTACAGGATGCAGATCTACCGCTCCCATACAGATTTTTAAATTCTCATTCTCCCATGCAGCGCAAAGAGAAATCTGGGCTATTGTCACTTCTCTCCGGCTGCCAAGCTTGATAAAACAGCTTTTTTGCGTTTCTCTGACAGGAAGATACATTGCCAGAAGCAGTTCTCCTGCAAGCAGGGTACTGCGTCCTTTTTCATCCAGAAAATCTGTAATGGAACACCTTCTCATCCTGCCTTTTGCATCCATAATTTCCACTTCTGCATCATATAGATACATACAGGGAAGCATATCTCCTGCCGGAGAGGCGTTGCACAAATTTCCTCCCAGAGTTCCTTTATTTCGGATCTGTCTGGAACCAACATGGGAACAGGCATCTCTCAATGCAAGAAAATACTTCTGTACCAAAGGGCTTTCTTCTGCCATGGTATGTGTCACCATAGAACCAATTTTCAGCCATCCGTTTTCTATTTGTATCTCCTGAAGCTCCTTCAGCATACAAAGGCTTATTATTTTGTCTGTCTCCAGATTTTTTTCCCTCATTTTCACAATAAGGTCTGTTCCTCCAGCCAGAATGCGGCTCTTCGGTGTCATTGAAGCAAGACAGGATTCAAGCGCTTCCATTGTTTCCGGCTGCATATATTCCATATCTTCAAACATCCTGTTCCTCTCCTTTCCCGGCATCTGCGGCTTCCCTGACAGCTTCCCGTATTTCCCTGTAACCGGAGCAGCGGCAGATATTTCCAGCCAATGCCCTTTTGATCTGCTCATCTGTCGGATTCGGTACTTTCATCAACAACGCTTTTGCAGACATAATCATCCCGGAAGTGCAAAAACCACACTGAATAGCTGATTTTCGTATAAAGGCTTTCTGAAGTGCATCCAGTTCTCCGTTTTTTTCCAGACCTTCGATTGTGAGCAGTTCCTTTCCCTGTAACTGACCGGTCAGTGTCAGACATGCATGAACCGCCTCTCCGTCCAGAATTACGGTACAGGCGCCACACTCACCTTCCCCACAGCCCTCTTTGGTTCCTGTCAGCTGAAGCTCTTCACGGATAAAATCCAGCAGGCGCATACTTCCCGAAGCTTCCATAACCCGTTCTTCCCCGTTTACTTTGAAGTTCAAAACCATACTTTACCTCCCGTTTTCGCCTTATTGTACTTTTTCTGACATTTTCTTTTCCCAGGCAGCCAGAATAACCGCCGGTGTCATTGGGACATGCTCTATTTCCACATCCAGTGCAAACCTCACAGCTGCCAGAATCGCAGGTGCAACAGGAACTATCGTTACTTCACCAATGGATTTCGCTCCATATGGACCATGTTCTTCCGGTTCTTCAATAAATATCACATCATAATCCGGCATTTCACAAATATTTGCAGCATCATAATTTTTAAGATTTGTAATAAGATTCTCACCAGTCCTTGGATCCAGCTTTATCTCTTCACAAAGCGCCATTCCCATTCCCTGCTGGATTCCGGATCCCACCTGACCACGGCAGAGATCCGGATTGATTGCCCGTCCTATATCGTGAACAGAGAGACAATGCAGGATCTTCACTGCACCGGTAAAGGTGTCCACCCTCAATTCTGTAAAATGTGCAGCGGCCACACCAGGATTTGCCTTCGCCTTTGCAGTTGCCTGTGCAAATATATCTTCCTGCTTCACAGATAAGCTGTAGCGCACCAGTTCTGTAATTGTAATCTTCTCATTTTTTGTTTTCTCCACATAACAACAGCCGTTTTCATAACAAAACGATGCCTTCGGGATTCCCGTTTTTTCAGAAGCTAGCTGTTTCAGCAGGTCAATCAGGCGCTCACAGCACAGTATCACCGCCTGCCCCTGCATATAGACAGAACGGCTTGCATAGCAGCCATAATCATAGAAATTTTTATCGGTATCTCCTTCTCCAAGTTCAATCTGGTCAATATCCACTTCCAGGCATTCCGCAGCTATTTTCCGAAGCGCCAGAACGGTTCCGCATCCATGATCATGAACACAGACATTCAGAATCACGCTTCCATCTTCCTGTATCCGCGCCGCACAGATTCCTGCATCAAAAGGATCCGGGTAAAAAGAACTTGTATGTGAACCCAGTGCCATTCCCACTCCATAGCGGTATCTTCCGTTCTCGCTGTTTCTGGCTTTGCAGGCAGCCTTTCGTTTTTCCCACTGAAAAAAATCTCTTCCTTTGGTCAAAACCTCCCGAAAATGCACATCTCCAATGGATACTCCTTTCATCAGATTGTTTTCTCCACTCTCCATAATGTTGCGAAGTCTGAATTCCACCGGATCTATATTCATTTTCCTGCAAACTGTATCCAGATGACTTTCCATCATAAATGCCGTCTCCGATGAGCCCCAGCTGCGAAAGCTGCCATTTACAGGTGTATTGGTGCAGACTGTCTGTGCCTGATATTTCATATGGGGAATCCTGTATACCTTTGCAAGCTTTCCCCCCATTCCTCTGGCATAAGATGGCGAAATCGTCTGATAAGCTCCGCTGTCTAAGGTGCAGTCCACAGAAATACTGCTGATTTTGCCCTCTGGGGTAACTACACTGGAAAGATCTGCAGTAAAGCTGTGTTTCATCATAGTGTTCGTTATCTCTTCTTCCCGGGTAAATACCAGCCTGACTTTTGCCCCCAGGTCTTTCGCAATATAAGCTGCAATGGGCTCCAGAATTGTCTCCTGTTTGCAGCCAAATGAACCACCCATAAGCGTTTTCACCACTCTCACTCTGGAATATGGCATATGCAGAAAATCCGCTATCGTACTTCTGATTCCAAATACGGTCTGACAGGCAGTATATATTGTCATAAATTTTCTTCCGGGATCATATTCTGCCGTACATACATGCGTTTCCATGGAAAGATGTGTCATACGGCCAACCTCGCAATGGGTTTTTGTAATGATTCCCGTCTCTTCTGTATTGTTATGTTCTTCTGTCTCCCATTTTTCTTCACATGGAAGCCGGAATACATTTGGCTCTTTATTGATAAATTCTGTATTTTCTGCAGATGCAGCCTCAACCGTAAGCATAGGCTGTTCATTTTCATATGTGACCTTCAGTAATTTTACAGCTTTTCTGGCATGCTCTTCCGAATCTGCGCAGACTGCCGCAATTTTTTCTCCATAAAAACGGATTTCCGGGCTAAACAGCTGCTCCTGATAGCAAACCTTCTCAAATGTCAGCACTCTGCCCCTGTCATAGTAACTCTGATCTGTGTTAAAGCAGGTATAAATCCCTTTTACTCCTGCTGCCTTCCAGGCATCGTCTGTTTCGATCTTCAGTATTCTGCCTCTCGCCACCGTACTTGTAAGCAGACGGATATAAAGCATCTTTCCAGAATCCTGATCAGCTCCATATTTTGCCTTTCCGGTTGCTTTCGCGTAGGCCAGTTCATTGGACATTTCTTTTCCTACATAACGGTAATTTTTTTCACTCATTTTCTTTTCACCTGCCTTATAAGACCAAGGTAATCTTTTAAAGTCAAAAAAGCGTCAAAACAGCTTCCCTGTTTCAACGCTTTTCTCTCTATTCTGCCTGCTGGTCACGGATTGCTTCCTGAATATGGGCTTCCATCTCCGCTTTTATCCGTACACTGTCTCTCAGATAAAAATCTGCAGACTCTCTGAGGATTTCTTTGTATTGTTCCGGATGAGTTGCCAGAAGCTTTGCCTGCATCTTTCTCAATATGTACTTTTCCTTGGGAGAGCCTAACTGACGGCACGCATCCATTCCCTCCTGCATTGCTTTTCTGGATTTTTCAAAGTCCCCCATCTGACAGTAATGTAAACTGCAATATACCTTTGCTGTGGTTCTTCCCATCAGGGTAAAGGAATTATCATATAATTCTGATGCCTTCAGGAACATTTTCCAGGCATCCTCAAGCTGTCCCATCTCATAATATACACAGCCAAGATTTGTATAAAATGTTGAACTTGCTGCAATATTATGTTCAGTACAAACACTTACCGCATATTGAAAATGATAAATTGCTTCTGTATACTGCTGCCTTGCCCTGGCAAGCTCTCCCATATAATTATAAACAGCAGCTTCATTCAGAACTGTTCCCTGATCATTTTCTCCATATCTCTCAAAAAGATCGATGGCCGTTCCCAGAACTTTCTCGGCAGTGTCATATTGACACGTCATTATGTAGTAAAGCCCCTGCAGTCTTTTTAAAATTGCTTCCTCTGTCCACAGATCATGCTTCTTTGCAAGAGATAAGCTTTTGTTCAGATATATCCACATAACCTTCGGTTCATAAAGCTGGATTCCATAATAGATCATCTCCCGGCAGGCCTTAATATAATATGCCGGATGAGACTGGACATACAAATGTTCCAATGCAGCCTTTACATCCCGCACACCTTCCCCATATTGACCGGTCAGAATTTCATATCTTCCGGTGGTTATCAGAAGCCTTGCCGACAGTTCCTGATACAGTCCACCTTCCTCAAACTGGTTTCTTGCCTTCTTCAGCTGTAACGCCAGATCTTTAAAATAGGTTCCCATATCTGCCGGCAGCGTTTCTTCAAAATCCTTGGTCATTGTGGGATACAGTTCAAACATGGAAATCGAAATTTCTTCATACGGACAAATCTGGTATTGCAGGGTTTTCGGGACATTTGACCCTTTACTGAAATGGTACACCATCTGGTGATAATACCCCCGTCTTTCTCCGGAAAAATGAGCTTCCATTGCAAAACCAATTTTGTTATGCAGCACTCTTCGCTTGGTGGGTGTAATTTCAGATGCAACATACTGCTGCAGCTTTTTCTGCTTGAAAAAGAGACGGATTTCTTTCTGTACCATCTGTTCCCCGATCAGGGAGCGAAGTTCCAGCTCTTCCACAGCCTCCACCACGTTTAAAGTATCCATGCCGCTTACATGCTCCAGTAATTCCAAAACTGCATAATCATTGAATAATGATATAATATCCAGCAGTTTTCTGGATTTGGTATTCAGACCCCGCAGACATTCTCCCAATGACGCTTTTTCTGACATTTGATTCTTAACATCAACCGGGGCAGGTTTTAAAACGATCCTGGTAAATTTGCCTTTTGCCTCCAAAACATCGAAAAAATTGCCAAGCTCTTCGCTGACAACGTCCAGAGCTGTCATTGTGATCAGCATATGCTGCCGGATTCCCTCTGCCAGCATTAAAAGCAGTCTCCGGCTGTATACATCTGCATAATGGATATTATTTATATTAAGCACCACCGTATGATTCTCTGCCAGCATTTGGATAATCTGAAAAATCCCATTCTGTACAGCTCGTATATTAAAGCTGCTTGCCATATCAATTGGAAGCGGCACATCTACATTTTCATTTCCAAATGTGGGAAAAAACTGTGCAACAGCCTGCAGAACTGCTTTGGGTATCTGAAGCCGGCTTGACCGTATATACTCATCAAGCTGCATGACTGCCGAATTCCAAATTGCCAGTGGAATATGGCGATCTGAAAAATAGCAGCTCACGTTGATCTTCAGCACGGTTGATTCCTCTATTGAAGATGTTACCTTTTGTATCAGTTCCGATTTTCCGGCTCCATATTCTCCCGAAACCACCACTGTTTCCACAGCCCCTGAGCAGGCTTCCTCCACAAGCTTCCTGATCTGCTGAACTTCCTTTTCTCTTCCCGGAATCAGGGAAGTCTCTTTTTCTTCTGCGGCAGTGTCTACCCATTCCAGTCTGATTTCCCGGTAAAGTCTGGTAACTTCCTGCCCGGGAACAATTCCCATTTCTTTTTCCAGCAAATGATATAAGCGCTGATAAACGTCAATTGCTTTCAGATAAAGGCCATTTTTCCGGTAAGCCTTCATAAGACGGCCACTCACACGCTCATCATAAGGATCCATAAGCCAGTATCTGGAGCAGGCTTCCTCAAGCTTTGAAAGTTCCCTGTCCGGAGTTTCCGCAATTTCACGATACAGACGGCTGAGATAGATATTCCGGTAATACTCTCTCCAGTGTTCCAGCCATTCTTCGTAGGATTCTGAATTTTTCACAAAAAATCCGCTTAAAAAATCCCCTTTATATAAGGAAACATCCTCTTGCTCCACGAAGCTGTTTATGTCTGTAGTAATGGAAATTTCCGGATTTAAGCTCAGGTTAAAATGCTGTTCCGATACAACCAGTTCAAATCCAAATGTCTTTTTCAGCATGTAAATTGCATGTCTTAAATTTTTTCTGGAACTTTCATCATCTGCATCTTCCCATAGAAGCGCCGCCGCCTGCTCTCTGGAAACATGCTTTTCCACCGCCAGGTAATAGAGCAGGGCTTCTGCCTTTTTATAAGGGAAATTTACCGCATTACCGTTCAGAAGAACTTCCGGCACCTGCAGAAAATGTATTTCAACTTTGTACATTTTAACACATCCCTTTTTTTCTACATTTTTTTGTTCATAATAGCATTCCTTTTTACGGCTGTAAATATTTTTTCAAATTTGACGATAATTTGACTTTCTTGTGATATGCTCTCAGTAATTTCAAAAAGCACAGCGTCGTGTGGATTTTCACTGGCGTTGTGCTTTTTTATTTTAATAGAAAGGATGGATCCCTATGTTCAAAGAAATGATGGATTATATTGCCGCCAACCAGTCCATGTATCTGGTCGAAATCCGCACTCACATTCTGATCAGTCTATGCACTGTGTTTTTTTCCTCACTGATTGCCATTCCTCTTGGTATTGTCTGTATAAAATACCGAAGTGCCTCACGTTTCATCTCGGGCATTGTAAATACCGCCCGTGTAATTCCCAGTCTGGCCCTGATGGTGCTTCTGATTCCTCTTATCGGAATTGGCAAAGCTCCGGCGATCATTGCTCTGATTCTTCTTGCAATTCCGCCAATTATGCTAAACACCATAGCCGGATATGATTCCATTGATCCGATGATCACAGAAACAGCCAAAGGAATGGGTATGGATTCCAGGCAGACCTTTCTGCAGGTCCAGACTCCGCTGGCGCTTCCGCTGATCCTTACAGGTGTACGTACTGCAGCAGTAGAAGCAGTTGCCAGTACCAGCATCGCAGCATATATCGGTGCCGGAGGACTTGGAGATCTGGTATTTACCGGAATCGGCGCCAACAAAGCACCTATTCTTCTTGCCGGCGGTCTTACAATAGCCGTTTTATCTATTCTGACCGATCTGCTGCTTTCCACACTGCAGGCACATGTATGCCGCAATCTTTATACAGTATAGGAGGTTTCATAATATGAATACAAACACAAATCCTGATGTTCCTGTTTTTCAGTTTATCCACACCTGCAAACGCTTCCCAGGCATGGATTCTTACGCGGTACATGATGTCAGCCTTTCCATAAAACCAGGGGAATTTATAACCATTCTTGGAACCAGCGGTTCTGGTAAAACTACTTTAATGAAAATGGTAAACCGTCTGTATGATATTACCGACGGAGACATTCTTTTTCACGGACAGAGTGTAAGGGAACAGCCGGAAGTAGAATATCGGCGAAAAATCGGTTACGTTGTCCAGCAAAGCGGGCTTTTTCCGCACATGTCTGTTGCCGACAATATTGCCGTAGTTCCCAAAATCCTGAAGTGGGATAAAACCCGGATTGCAGCACGTGTAAATGAATTACTTACTCTGGTCGGACTGGACCCGGCTGTTTATGCAAAACGTTTTCCAAGACAGCTTTCAGGTGGTCAGCAGCAGCGTGTTGGAATTGCCCGGGCATTAGCCGCAAATCCTTCTGCCATGCTGATGGATGAACCATTTGGAGCAATCGATGCAATTACAAGAGAAACCCTTCAGAATGAGCTTTTGCGGATTCAGAAATCCACCGGAAAATCCATTCTCTTTGTCACCCATGATATTGGCGAGGCTTTCAAACTTGGTGACCGGGTAATCATTATGCATGGCGGAGAACTTCAGCAGTTTGATACTCCTGCTAATATTGTCCTGCACCCGGCAAATGAATTCGTGGCACGCCTTGTCGGCGCAGATGATCCTATGGAGCGCGTAAAAGTGGTTTGTGTATCTTCTCTGGCAGACAAAAGTAAAAAAGCCGACTGTTCCCTCTCTCTGGAAGGAAGCAGCACGATCAACGACGCTCTTCCGTTCCTGCTGGCATATCCGGCAGAAGATATTGCCATCTGCAATAACGGTGAATTAATCGGAATGCTTGACCGCACCCGCCTGGCTGATCTGATGAAAAAACAGGAGGTGTCATTATGAAGAAATTTTTTGATTATGCAATCCGGCATTATGACAAAATGCTGGGTTACGTGGGAGACCATATTATGATGTGCGTTTCTGCCCTTCTTCTTTCCCTTTTGATCGCAATTCCCCTCTGTGTATTGCTGATGAAAAATAAAAAGGTATCGAAAATTGTTCTGGCGCTCCTCGGAGCCTGTTATTCCATTCCAAGCATGGCCTTTTTCGCAATTATGATGCCATTCTTTGGCCTTGGCAAAACAGGACCTATCGTTGTCCTTACTATTTACAGCCAGTTCATTCTTGTCCGGAACATTCTTGCCGGCTTCAACGGCATCGATCCTTCTTTGCTGGAAGCCGCCAAAGGAATGGGCATGTCGCCAGTTCAGATTTTTTTCAAAGTGGAGCTTCCTCTTGCGATGCCAGTCATCATCAGCGGAATACATATTGCCTCTGTAGTTATCATCGGCAGTGCTACCATTGCCCAGACTGTCAGCGCCGGAGGAATCGGAGTCCTGCTTTTCGAGGGACTTCGTACACAGAACTATGTAAAAATGATCTGGGGTACTATTTTAACAGCAGCACTGGCATTAAGCGTTAATTATCTTCTCGCCAGACTTGAAAAATTCTCCCAGAAGAAAGCCAAAGGAGGTATCGCATGAATTACACAATTTGTATCGCGCGCCAATTCGGAAGTCTCGGACGTCCCATTGCGCAGAAGCTGGCTCAAAAACTTGGAATTGAATATTACGATCGTGATATCGTAGAAGCTGTATCTTCCGAAATGCATCTTCCTGTTTCCATGATCAGCGATCTGGAAGAAACCGCCGGAAAACCCTCTTTCTTCAACATGCGTTTTCCTCTTGGTACCCAGACCAGTGCAAAGCAGGATATGATCTTCGATGTGCAAAAGGATTTAATTTTGTCACTGGCTGAAAAAAAATCCTGCATTTTCGTTGGACGTTGTTCTGATTTCATCCTGGAAAACCGTCCCAATAATTTGAATTTCTATATTTATGCACCTTACAAAGCTCGTCTTGAAAACTGTACCGGCTTCTTAAAAATGTCACTTGAAGAAGCTGAACGCTCTATTGAAGCAGTGGACCGCGCCAGAAATGCTTACCACAAACGATACGCCGGCTACCTTCCAGATGACTGTCAGCACAAAAGCATGCTTCTGGATTCCAGCATTCTGGGAATCGACGGATCCGCAGAACTACTGGCTCAAATGGTTCAGAAATATTTTGCTTAATGAGCAGATCCCACTTGATGAAGATGAGGAGAAAAATCCTGTGCTCTGCTATATTCTCTTAACTCATCTTCATCATGCAATGGATTCCTTTTATATCACAGGCGACAGGATTCGCTTTATATCATCGAGATTCTCGGCAAAATAAATGCCGTCCTGCCGCTCCCTTGAGGAAAGATCTTTTTCAATCATGTGCGCCAGAAGCGCCTTCAAACCATCATAGTAACCATTCAAATTATAGAGAATACACGGTGCATTCAAGTGCCTTAAAGATACCTTAGACATCACCTCTGTAATTTCCTCCAATGTTCCCGTACCACCTGGAAAGGCAATGAAAGCGTCACCCAGCTCAATCATTTTATTTTTGCGTTCTGACATATCCTTGGTCACAATTAGCCTGGTCAGGCCATCATGCTGAATTTCACTTTCGATAAAAAACTGGGGTTCAACCCCCGTTACTTCTCCGCCGGCCTTCAAAACACTGTCAGCAATCGCACCCATCAGCCCAGATTTAGAGCCACCATACACCAGTGCATTTCCACTGCTTCCAATCCATGTCCCCAATTCCTCAACCGATTTTCGTAAGCAGGGATCATTCCCTTCACTTGCTCCGAGATAAACTGTAATATTCATGCAAGATTTCCTCCAATTTTAAAATTGTTATCATTGTACAGTTTTGCATTAGACTTGTAAAGTACGATTGTTGAAAGCAATGTATCACCGATAACCTGGGGCGTGCAGATTGTGGGAATGATTTTTCAAGCACGCTCCAGGCCATTCATTCGTTATTTCTCTTAAAAGCATCTGCATTGCTTGGACATCCAGGTCGCAGATGCTTTCTTTCTCTCAATTGCATCTGCATTTAGCTTCCTGGACTGGTTGCGGATACTTTCTATAATACCAGACAATTATATCGCTTGAAAATCCGTGTTTATCAAGCGGATATTCCAGGTCCGCTTCGCTTCGCAGCTCTACACCGAATGCTGCTTCGCAGCTTATCAGGAGTGGTGCAAGCAAGTCCCAACCCACTGCTTATTGCTTTGCGCAACCCCAGCAGGGGACTTGCTTGATTCGGTTAAATCGCACTATTGCCAACAGTCAACTCAAAATGATTTCGATTGGTTTTTATAAAACCTTCTTTTTGTAACTTTGATATCTCCGTAGACATTGCTGCACGGTCAATACAAAGATAATCTGCCAACTGCTGCCGGTCAAAAGAAATGTCAAAGGATAAAGACGAATGTCTGATGGACTCAGCTGACAGATAAGACAACAATTTATCCCTGGTGGTTCGCTTGCCTACATGTGTGATCTTATCGTTCAAAATCAATATCTTATTTGCCAGGACACTGACCAGGTTACGAATCAGCTTCTGATGATGCCCGCATGCAGTTGGGCAAGTAACCAGAAGTCTCTGGACATTTAAAAAAATAATCTCACAATCCTCATCTGCTACCACACTAATATTCAGAACAGCCCCCGGACTTGCTGCATATGGCTCGCCAAAAAAATCTCCGGCATGACATTTTGACAGAATATTCCGATGTCCCCAGAGATCTTCCTGAATAACAAGAACACAGCCTGATACTACAAGCCCCATCACTTCAGTAGAATCTCCTGCTCTGAAAATATAAGAATCCCGTTTTCTGGAAATTGTTGCTGCATTTACGCAGTGTAATATGGATAATATCTCGCTATCAGACAGGCCTTTAAAAAAAGGACTGGTTCTTAAAATAGATAAATATTTTTTCAAAATCATTCCTCCTGTTGGAAATCAAACATACAAGTTGTATTTATAATACTATAATCCTGACAGAAACAAAAGTTAAATGTTGCTGACGGAGGAAAAACAGTGATAAGAAAAATCATTCGGATTGATAAAGAAAAATGCAATGGCTGTGGTGCCTGTGCAGATGCCTGTCACGAAGGTGCCATTGATATCATTAATGGAAAAGCAGAATTAGTAAGGGAACATTTTTGTGACGGACTGGGGGATTGTCTCCCGGAATGTCCCACAGGCGCCATTTCCTTTGAAGAAAGGGAAGCACCTGAATACGATGAAGAAGCAGTAAAAGAAGCTCAGAAAAAAATATTTGCCAAAAATCAGGCAATGACTGCCCATGCCGGCTGCCCTGGTTCTAAAAGCATGCAGATACAGCGAAAAGAAACAGCAGAAACTGAAGCAACATCTTCAGCCCAAAACCAGGTATCAAAGCTTCAGAACTGGCCGGTACAGATTAAGCTAGCACCTGTTAATGCCCCGTATTTTAACGGCGCCAAACTTCTGATTGCAGCCGATTGTACTGCTTACGCTTATGCCAGCTTTCATCAGGATTTTATTCGAAATAAGGTAACTTTAATTGGCTGTCCAAAATTAGATCAGGTGGATTATAGTGAGAAACTGACTGCCATTATTCAAAATAACAATATTCAAAGCGTGACAATTGTAAGAATGGAAGTTCCATGCTGTGGTGGACTGGAGATGGCAGCCAGAAAAGCACTTCAAAACAGTGGAAAATTCATACCATGGCAGGTTGTAACAATAAGTATTGATGGAAAAATTATGGAATAAAAGGAGAATACACTAATGGATAAGAACATGTTTTGTTTTCAGTGTGAACAGACAGTAGGATGTACCGGATGCACGGGAAATGCCGGCGTCTGTGGAAAAAAAGCAGATACAGCAAAATTACAGGACGAACTGACAGGTGCATTGATCGGTCTGGCAAGGGCAATAGATGATACAGCAACTGTTTCCAAAAAAACATGGCAAATCATAATTGAAGGGCTGTTTACCACAGTTACAAATGTAAGCTTTGATAATGCTGCAATCAGAAATATGATACAAAAAGTCAGAGCCGAAAAGGAAAGGCTGGTTCCCGACTGCAGCAGCTGCCAGTCACCATGCGGCAGAACAGATGAATACGATATGCAGCAGCTGTGGAATGCAGACGAAGATATCCGTTCCTTGAAGTCTCTTATTCTTTTCGGAATTCGCGGAATGGCAGCCTATGCCTATCATGCAAATGTTCTGAATTACGAAGATGCCGAAGTGAATCATTTCTTCTGCGAAGCATTGTTTAAGATTGGTTATGAAGAAAGTGCGGAAACTCTGCTTCCTACAGTACTGAAAGTAGGAGAAATCAACCTGAAGTGTATGGCACTTCTTGACAAGGCAAATACCAAAACCTATGGAACTCCAGAGCCAACTGATGTTACACTTACAGTAGAAAAAGGACCTTTTATTGTTGTGACCGGACATGATCTGAGAGATCTGCAGCTTTTGCTTGAACAGACAGAGGGAAAGGGAATCAATATCTATACTCATGGTGAAATGCTCCCCGCCCATGCCTATCCACTCTTAAAGAAATTCTCTCACCTGAAAGGAAATTTCGGAACCGCATGGCAGAACCAGCAGAAAGAATTTGATCATCTTCCGGCTCCCATTCTTTACACCACCAACTGTCTGATGCCACCGAAAAGCAGCTATGCTGACAGAGTATTTACAACAGAAGTGGTTGCTTTCCCAGGCGCTGTTCATATCGATGAGAAAAAAGATTTCACACCGGTTATTGAAAAAGCACTGGAACTGGGCGGTTACAAAGAAGATCAGATATTCTCCGGCATCAACGGCGGTACGAAAGTGACAACCGGTTTCGGCCATGCGGCAATTCTTTCCCATGCGGATACTGTAGTAGAAGCCGTGAAATCAGGTGCGATCCGCCATTTCTTCCTGGTTGCCGGCTGTGATGGTGCAAAACCAGGTCGAAACTATTACACAGAATTCGTGAAACAGACACCTTCTGACAGTATCGTCCTCACTCTGGCATGCGGAAAATTCCGTTTCAACGATCTCGATCTGGGAGAAATCGGTGGTCTGCCGCGGCTAATGGATATGGGACAGTGTAATGATGCTTATGGTGCGATCCAGGTTGCTGTGGCACTCGCAGACGCATTTGGTTGCTCTGTAAATGAGCTTCCTCTTTCCTTCGTTCTCTCCTGGTACGAACAGAAGGCCGTCTGCATCCTGTTAACACTTTTACATCTTGGCATCAAAAACATCCGCCTTGGTCCTTCTCTTCCAGCGTTTTTGTCTCCTAATATTCTGAACTTTCTGGTAGAAAATTATGGTATTGCACCTATTACCACACCAGAAGAAGACATCAAAACACTGGAAAGATACTTGATTCAGTTAAAATAATTCATACCGCACGAAAGGGGCTGTTCAATAGACAGCCCCTTAACTTTACTTATCAATAGAATTATCGATCAGGAAATCATCATCCCCATATGCAGTCACAGACCAGAAGCCTCCTTCAAGAACCTGCGGATAGCTTCCTCTGTGTTTGTTGCCGAGGTCTCAATCGCATCCATAATCACCAGTGGGAATGCGTAAACATAAGCAGCTGCAAATACCTGCACATTGCTGGAATAGCCTGACAGCACCAAAATCTTATGGCTCGATAATGTTAAAATATTTATACTCTGAGGTAACCGTAACCGCATCCATCAATCGTGTCAGGTAGGTCTCATCACCCTCCTGCTGGATCAAAGCTGCAACATTCTCCGCGTTTTTCTGAATAATAGACAGCAGTCCGGCACGTTTGGTAGTCCATGTCACATCAGCATCCGCATCCTGTGTATCTTTCTGATAAAGAAGTACACCATTTTTCACACGGAGTACATAATTACCTTCCGGCAATATAAGATTTGCTGTAAACGTCAGATCCGGAACCTTCGTTGTATCTACAAGAATTCCCAGATAATCCAAAATCATTTCAGGTGTCATATGTGAAATAACATCACCGTTACCATTGCCTCGCGTTGCATCATCAGTATTTGTACCATTTCGCAGCTCCTGTGCCGCACAAAGGTAAGCACTGCGCCATGGACCGGATTCTGCCTGATACCCCAATTGCTCTAATGCATCTGCACAAAGATAACGTGCATCCATATTTTCCGGATCAGCAAAAACCAGCGTATTGGTGATCTGGGCAACCCACTGATATTCTCCCTTTGCAAAATCTTCTTTTGCTTTTTCAAGAACCGCATCTGTGTCACCGAAATATTCTACCAGCTTTTGTGCATAATCCGATGGTGTAAGTTCAGCAAGATGGACAGGATTACCATCATACCAGCCCATGTATTTCTCATATACTGCCTTCGAATTATGAGAAACTGTACCGTAATACTGACGGGTATACCAGACTTTCTCCAGTTCCTCTGGAAGCTGGATCATATTGGCAATCTCTGTTTCCGTATAACCTTCATTAATATAAAGCAATGTCTGGTCGTTAATAAACTTATATACAGCTGCCGTATTGATCATATATTCCTGAATAATGTCATTTCCCCAATGTGGCCAGTTATGGGACTGGAATACCACATCTGCCTTATCACCATAAAGAGCCAGAGATTCCATGATGTACTCTGCCCATGCGTTTCCGTCACGCACCTGGGCTCCGCGGAGTGTATACAGATTGTGGAGTGTTCCTGTACAGTTTTCAGCCATCCACAAAGCATTTTTCGATCCAATCCAGAAGTTCATCTCTGCCGGTGCTTCGGTACCCGGAGTAAGCTGAAATTCAATTTCCACTCCATCAATAGTATGCTTCTCACCGGTTTGTGTGATTTCAAGTGTAGGAGAAATATAGCTTGTACTGCCCCTGGACTGCCCCATGCCAATACCGATAGCAAGAGCTCCTGTTTCACTGGCCTCAAGCATGGTTCCATACTGATAGCTTGCTCTGCGCCCCATGGCAGTACCTGCATAAATATTCTCGCTGACAGCATGCTTCTCAAAGCCCTCCGGTGCAATTACCTGCACATCACCGGATTGTACATCTTCTTCTGAAATAATTCCCCTGACTCCACCGAAATGATCAACATGGGAATGGCTGTAAATCACTGCCTTTACAGGAAAAGTGCCCAGATTCTCTTCCACCAGGGAAAAAGCCGCTGCCGCACATTCCATGCTCATCAGTGGATCTACTACAATCCATCCCGTATCACCTTTTATGAAAGTAACATTTGACATATCATAGCCACGCACCTGATAGATTCCATCAGTTACTTCAAAAAGACCATAAATATGATTCAGCTGTGTATCTCTCCAAAGACTTGGATTCGCTGTGTCCGGAGCATCCTGATCCAGAAAAGCATATGCCGTCTGACTCCATACAAGTTTCCCGTTCTCATCATAAATATCCAGAGTATCCGGAGAAGCTATAAGACCCTTTGTAGCATTTTCAAACTCCGCAGTATCCTCGAAATCCAGCAATGCATAAACTTCCTGATTTGCATCAATGGTATACTGGGTGGCTAGTTTGCTTTCAGCTGTTAATTCTGATGCGGCAATCGCGCTGGAACTACCGCAGACAGTCATGGTAAGTGTCAATGCGGCGGTAGTCAAAACAGCTACTTTTTTTCTTTTCATGATACGTTTCCCCCTTATCCTGCAAAAAATTCAGATATTTTCTGCTAAAAATCTTAATTAATTGCAAAAATGATATCTAATAGAAATATAGCATGAATATATCAGGGGAACAATCCAATTATAGCAAAATAACATTTCTATTGCGGTAAATCAACCTAATAAGCGGTAAAACGACATTTTTTTATTTAGAAGAATTACTTCTCATGGAAACTTCAACCAATCTGACCAGATGATTTTCTTCACTTATAGATTTCATTTTTTCTGCATTAAACAAAATGCATCCACAGTGTCCCGGAAATGTAGGAAAACATATAATTTTCAGATTCGTATCTATTTCAGGACTATAATCCATGATTTCCAGTGTTTCACCATACAAGGTGGCACGTTCATAAACCTGAAGCCATTTCGCGTCCATATTGGAAAAAAGACTGGAAAAGGAACTTCCGATCATCTTGTCTAAGGGCTGCTTTTCCAGGGTAGCCAACGCTTCATTTCCATAGCGGAAGATCCAGTCCACTGCCTTTTTTTCTTCATTGAATACCATTTCTATATCTGTAAATGCAAAGGGAAGAGCATCACATATTTTATAATATTTGCAATATTCCTCTGCTGTCAGCGGCAGCTTTTTTTTACTGATTTTTGCAATCAGAAGCTCCTGTTTTTTCTGCAGTTCTTCTCTGAGAGCCTTTTTTTTACGCTTTGTATAGCAAATCGCCTCACCATTAGACAGCAAAATCCTGTCTCCAATATCCCTGATTGCAGATACAGCTACCATACAGCCGCGTTTTACTTCCATAAATTCTTCATTCAACTGTTTCTTTAATTCTTTCAGCGTCATTCGGCAGCGATAAACTTTTCCATCAAACATATGAATCCTGCAATGATCATCTGACATAATCACATAGAGAATGTCTGCACATCGGATCGCGATCTTTGTACGATTGAAGGTTACTGTAATGAATTCCTGCTGCATGGCTGGTGCCTCCTTTAAACATCTTTTCCGTCCGTTATAAATATCATAAATATTTCATCATTATTGGCACAAGAATGTTCATATCAACAGGCTTTGCAACATGATCATTCATTCCAACAGAAAGAACCTTTTGTGTATCTTCCGCAAAGACATTGGCAGTCATTGCAATAATTGGAATCCCGGCTTTTTTAGTATCCTTCATCTTTCGGATAGCCAATGCCGCATCATATCCATTCATAACCGGCATCTGAATATCCATAAGAATCATCTTGTAATAATCAGCGTCCGCCTTTTCAATCATGTCAACACATGCAACTCCATCACTTGCAGTCTCAACAATACATCCTTCTTCCGCCAATAATTCTGTTGCGATTTCTGTGTTGATCTCATTATCTTCGACCAATAAAACTCGAACACCATTTAAGCAATTCTTATTACTCGGATTACTATTTTTCTTCATCAGAGATTCTTCTTTTGACGCTTTTCTGCAAGGAATCGTCACTGTAAATGTAGAACCCTCGCCCTGCTTACTTTTCACTTCTATCGTGCCATCCATAAGCTCCACAAGCTTTTTCGTAATTCCCATTCCGATACCGCTGCCCTCAATATGGCTGACAGTAGAGTTACGTTCTCTTTCGAAAGTTTCGAAAATATGCTTCTGGAATTCTTCAGACATACCAATTCCATTATCGGTAATGGTGATGATCATATTGCACCAGTCTTCTTTTTCACAAGATATCTGCGCAACATTACAGGATATTGTACCTCCTGCATTTGTATATTTTATAGCATTGCTTATAAGGTTGAGACAGATTTCTGATAAATGCGGTGCATCCATATATACATACGGATACATAATTTGTTCTGTCAGAGAAAGAGTCTGATTTTTGCTTTCTGCCTGCTGCTGGAACATAGTGATACAGCTTTCAAAGTTTTCATGTACATCCGAAACAGCGTATTCCATTTCGACTTTATTATTTTCAATTCTTGCAAGATCCAGAACATTGCTGAGTAAGGACAGAAGCTCTTCTCCACATACCTGAATTTTTTCAAGGTATCTGCCAAGTTTTTCTGTTTCTTTCAAATGTCTGGATGCCAGTTCTGCATAACCAATGATTGCATTCATAGGAGTCCTGATGTCATGAGACATATCAAACAGGAATGATGATTTTGCTTTATTTGCACAGTCTGCTTTTAATTTAGCTTCCCGCAATTCTTCCTCTTGCCTTAATTCCCGCAATTTTTCATATGTCACATCCCGATTCGCAATCAGCACGGATGTAACATTTCCATTTTTATCATAACTCTGAGGAACAACCATGGAAAGAAACCAGGAGCCATCTCTTTTTTTAAATTCGGAAGACATAGATTCTTTATTACGAAGCCGTGCCGCCATGGTTTGTATATCAAAAAAATCCATATACTTCTGTACAAATGGTTCTGCTATAATCCCTTTGATAACCTTGAACTGAGGATCCCAATCTGCACAGTTTTCTTTAAAATCCATATCCATTTTTCGAGATCTTTTGACAAGTTCAACCTTCTTTGTTTTTAAATTCAACATCGAGATATGATAATAGGCAGTGCCTAATGCATGAAGTGCCTGCTGGGTTTTTTTCACCTGTTTTCCCAATGTAAGAGGAAACTCTTCACCCTCCATCTGTTCCTGATCCGGCGCTGACTGATGCAGATGCTGAACTAACCATTTCCCATTTGTCCGCTTATAGATAATCGTAAATCTTGTTCCCATTTCAAAACAGGTTGATTCATCATGAAACAGACCAACAAAATCTACTGTCCCGTGTGCAAGAACATGGTCTTCATTAAGCCACTCTTCTTCCTGGTGTAAATTTCTTACTTCAATTCTGATTTTACCTCTTCGTTTTACATCAAATTCAAATGATTCTAAAAACTCATGCAGATTCCTGTAAAGCTCATGCTTCCCGGTTCCAATCAGACTGATATTTTCATCAAAGTAATTCTCGATACCTAAATTATTTACTGATTCAGCGTTAATATATATTTTCAAAAGCTGCTTTGTGAGTTTTTTAAAATCATCCATACGGTTACCTCCCCCCAAAAAGCTTAAATGACTTTTCCAAAATTCCAAATTTACACAGCAAATTGTTTGCTTTATTATATCACAGCGTCATATTATTCTGCCATCATTTTCTTTGCTTTAAGTCACAGTTAAAGTGACTTTTATATTGCCGCGTCCGATGAAAGAAAATTAAAAAAGAAAACAAAAAAACACCAAGAACTATACTTAGAATTAACAAGTCTACATTCGAAGTGTAAGTTTTAAATTACGTTATGAATTGATTATATATAGCTACAGCTAATGCGTCAAGCCATCGTTTACTTTTAGTAACATAAATGATATGATATTTAAAGGCAACTACTATCTGGCAGATATTATTTTACAGGAGGAGCACTTATGTACCTGGACGGTTTAGATGAACTGGATCAGAAGATTATCCAGTTGCTTATAGAAAATGCACGCATCTCTTACTCTGATATCGGTAAAGAAACCGGCATTTCCAGAGTAGCAGTAAAAGCCCGGATTCAGGCCTTGGAGAAAAAAGGCGTAATTGAAGAATATACAACTATAATAAACCCTCAAAAAATCAGCGGTGCTGTATCTTGCTATTTTGAAATTGAAACAAAACCAGACCATCTGTCGCAGGTGGAAGATATATTACATAAAAATGATACAGTCACACAGATTTACCGTGTCACAGGAAGAGACAAACTGCACGTACATGCCGTTGCTTCATCAAGTGATGAAATGGAACACTTTCTGCACAATGTCATTGATACACTTCCCGGTGTTATCAGCTGCAGCTGCAATATAATCTTATCACGTATTAAAGACATTAAAGGATTACGGCTATAAAAATCAGAGATTGTAATACTGTCTCAACCACAATCACCTTCAGGCTATTTTGTTTATTACAGCCTGAAGGTGATTTTAAAATTGCCAATATATACATCAGCTTTATTCGCTTTCTTAACCAGCTTTACGGCACAATCTCGAGCCAGTAGCCATCTGGATCTACAATGAAGTAGATTCCCATTGCTTCATTTTCGAAGCAGATGCACCCCATCTCTTTGTGCTTCTTGTGCGCTGCCTCGTAATCCTCTGCCTGGAATGCCAGGTGGAATTCGCATTCACCCAGATTATATGGCTGTGGATGATCTTTAAGCCAGGTAAGTTCCAACTCAAAATCACTTACATCATTGCTCAGATACACAATGATAAAATCATCAGTAGTCTTTCTTCTCACTTCGTGCAAATCAAGGGCCTCGTTGTAAAATTTAATAGATCGGTCCAGGTCTGATACATTGTAGTTTTCGTGAATCATCTTAAATCTCATAGTTCTTCTCCTTTTGTGCATTCTGTGTTTCTAATGCGTGACTTATATTGCGGATATTCCGTAATAAACCGCTTAATTACACTGGCATCATTCCAGTAATGCATTGGAAAAATGACATTGCAATCTACATTTTTAAGGAAATACAGGATTCCATCGGCATAGTGATCTCCCTGCCTCGGATCTAAGGGAACAAATGCAGCGTCAAAATGCATACCCTTAATTTTCCTGATCTCCGCACGATATGCTGAAGTAAGTCTCTGGTTGTCAGCTTCCGGCTCACCGTCCCAGTACCAGTCGTTTAAATCACCAGCATGATAAATGGTGCCTTCCTTCGTTTTGACAATAAATGCGACACCACTATCGTTAGACAGCAAGGTATCAACTTCGGTACCATTATCCAGATTATAAGTTTGATCATGATAAACATATGTGATCTTCATATCTGACAGATGATTCCTTTTTCGTATATCATTCGCCAGGACCGCTTGATAAGTCATCCCCATATTATCAAGAATCCCAAAAATTTGTGGGTTAAAATGATCCTCATGGAAGTGACTGCAAAAGACGATTACTTCTTTTTCCTTGTCAAGGTGCGGTAATTCACCCTTATAATAGTCAAAAATATAGTAGCAGTCTCTGGTCTCAACTAAAAACCCACTGTGGTTAATGTAAGTAATTTTCATAACATCACCTGTATAGCATGCTTAATAGCTGCCCTTCTGAGATAAGAAGGCATCTTGAGAAAGCGCCGGTCAAAATCAAATCCTGCCTGATTCAGTTAAAAACTCATAATCTGCTCTTCGTCAAGTCTTTTAAGAATTTCGCATGCCAACTTAACCGCATTATCAAAATCAGCATAAGCTGAAATTCCGTAATGTGTGTGCGCATAGCGAACCGGAACACCAATAACGATGACCGGAACTGCTTTTTCAGTCAGATGTATAACTGCACCATTGGTTGAACCAGCACTGCGAACTGCATCCTGAACCGGGATGCCAAGCTTTTCTGCCAGATCAAGCGCATATCTCTGGTAACGCGGATTGGTGATCATGCGTGAATCAATGTGACGAAGCATCGGGCCACGCTTAATAGCCGTCTGAACCATATACTGCTCAACACACGTATCATCTGCCGGGCAGCCTTCAAAAACAATTGCGATATCCGGCTTAATTACCTGTGCTGTCACAGTGGCACCACGTACACCAACTTCTTCCTGTGCTGCACAAGCGCCAACAATATCCACATTCAAATCCTGACCAGCCAGGGTATGCATGGTCTTAAGAATTGCCGCACATCCCAGACGACAGTCAAAGCTCTTGCCCACCATCAGATCTGTGGTTTCTGAATATGTAAATGTCACATCCGGCACTACCGGTTCACCGATACGAATGCCGAACTTTTCAACCGCCTCTTCTTTAGAAACAGCGCCAACATCTACCGTGATATCTTTCATATCCAGAGGTGCTTTACGCTCCTGCTCTGTCATGAAATGCGGAGGCTTGCTGGCAGTAATACCCGGAATATATTCTCCGAATCGGTTGCGGACCAAGACTTTGTGAGCCGGAATATTGTGATTAACCCAACCTCCGATCTGAATGATGCGGAGAGTTCCATTCGGGCAGATAGCCTGCACCATAAAACCAACCTCATCACTATGTGCATCAAGCTGAACAACCGGACGTTTGCCGTTATTTTCTTTACGGCGGATATATAGGTTGCGCATGCGATCTTCTGTAATTTCTCCGAGTCCTTCTGCATAAGGACGAATTGCTGCAACCACTTCATCTTCGAAGCCTGATGTACCGTTTGCATTTGAAATTGCCGCAATCATTTCCAACGTTGTTTTTTTATCCATTCTGACACCTCTTTATGAAAGTTTTACCTTCTTGAGCTCAACATCTACTTATTTTTCTGACAATAAAGAATTTTCGAGCCACGCTTGATAAATCAAGTATAGTCTAGGCCAATATGATTGTCAACAATTCCAACTCGATGTGGTAAATTGCTTTAAGTTATCGAGATGGTGACACTTTATCAGTCGGCCATGATTTCCTGAGAGCCATATAGGATATTAAAAAATTCGCAAACCATCCAGCTGGTACAGCGAGCCAGACAAATGCAATACCGAAGCGCGGTGAAAAAATCAAAGCAACGGACAGGCGAATCGCCAGGTTCACCATGTTGGCAATGAGGAACGGGCGCATAATTCCAAGACCACGAAGGACTCCATCGGTTGCCATTTTGATTCCCATGAAGATAAAGAAATAACCAAGCCATCTCATATAATCCCCGGATACCTGATAGGCCAGGGCTGTTCCGTCTTTACCAAGGAATAGTGAGGAAATTTGCGTATGCAGCGTTTCAATGACAATGAAGGCAATAACTGCAAAGCACACATCCAGCACCAATGCAGCCTGGTAGCCCTTTTTGATACGCTGAGGTTTGTTTGCCCCCAGATTCTGGGAAACATATGGCGAAACTGCATTGCCGATGGATACAAAAATCAGGGAAAAAACATTCTCAACCCGCATCGTCGCCGCATATCCCGCAAGCGCCTGTGTACCGAAAGGATTTACAACTGCCTGTACGATCATCATACCTATAGACACTGTAGACTGCTGAAGAACCGAAGGTACAGCAATTTGAAACATGGAATATAACTCCTGACGGTCAAACCAGTCAAAGTGACTTTTATATCGCCGCATCCGACGGAAGAAAATCAAAAGCGAAAACACGGCCGAAATGCCTTGTGCAATCAAGGTTGCAAGCGCCGCACCGAACACGCCGAGGCCAAGACCAGCCACCATCCAAAGATCCATGAAGATATTTAAGATTGACGAAAATATCAGGAGTCCCAGTGGAATTTTTGATTCTCCTATAGAAGTAAACATCGTTGAAAGAATGTTATACATAAACAGGAACGGAAAGCCCACAAAATAGACACGCAAATACAGCACTGCGTCATCCAGTATATCGGCAGGGGTTTGCAGTGCGCTCATCATCGAGCGGGAAAAGCAAAAGCCAAAAACACCAAGGACTATGCTTAGAATTAAAAAGCTAATCAAGGACGTTGACACAATGGTTTTCATTTTTCCATACTCTCTGGCACCGAAATAGCGGCTTACGAGTACACCGGCTCCCACACCGGCTCCCAGTGCCACACAAATGAAAACATTGGTCAGCGCTGCACAAGCACCAACAGCTGCAAGTGCGGAGGAACCCACAAACTGACCGACAATGATGGAGTCAGCCATATTGTATATTTGCTGAAAAAAACTGCCGAGAATCATCGGCATTGCAAAAACCGTCAGTGCTTTAAGAGGCGCATCTGTGATTAAATACTCATCTTTTGACATTATCATATTCCTCCACAAGTTTCATAATTTCACTCATTCTTCCCCTCATCAGATCTTATTTTATGCATTCGAAGCGTAAGTTTCAAATTACGTTATGAAGTAATTATATGTAGCTACAGCTAATAAGTCAAGCTGTCGTTTGCTTTTAGAAATATTTAGATGAACTGGAGCGTGTTTGTGTTAAATAAGGTGGCCCACTGACATTGGCCACCTTATACTCTCCAAATACTTATTTGCATCCTCTCTGGAATGTAAAATATGGATTTCCTTTCCCTCTCCATACCGTTCCAGCAATCCGTAAATCTGCGGAAGCTTTTCCTTGGGAAAATCAACAATCCACTGCCGAAATTCCTCATCGAGTTCTTCTTCTACCCACGGTATCTCTTCCCTCTTTTTCCCGACACGGTCCTTTGCTCCGGCAAGGCATACTTCCAATGAATAATCCAAAAGAAAAACCGTATCGCAGAATTTGAGCCGCATTTCTATTGTTCTTCCGTAGTTGCCATCGATGATCCAACTATCAGTATTCAAAATATCTCTCAATTTCTGATCAAACTCTTCCTTAGTAATGTTTGTTCTATCTGGTAAGTGCCAGATCATATCCAGATAGTATAAAGGAAGCCCTGTCCTATCTCTCAACTGCCGTGCAAAAGTACTCTTCCCCGCTCCAGGACTACCAATCACAATAATTCGCTTCATAGTTCACACACTGATTTAATCCTTCCTCTTGTTTCAAAATAACTCTGTCAATGAGTAGCTGTTTGCATCCTTTTCCGGCATACCGGCCAATCAAACGGTCTTGGATACAGCATTACCTCATGTGATATCACTTATCTGTTCGATTGGGATGACCGTTTGATCCGTCATGATTATAGTATGCTCGTATTCATCTACCTTTTTTACAACACCAGAACACGTAACATAGGAGCCACCGGCTTTTTTTTCATCGGGAACAAAATAGGTTATGGACACTTTCTGCTCCATACCGATATTATTTCTGATTATATTGATTTTTTCGTTCAGCTGAGCAATCATTTCCTCACTCAGTTCCAATCTTTCATCGGTTAATCTTGCTGTTTCTTTTATCGCCGCATCATGTCCGGTCAAGGCTGCAAAAGGAGCAAATTGCGCCGCCCTGTCCTGGAGTGACATTTGCGGATGATTCTTAGAGACCGGATGCGGTAAATTGATGATATCGTCATAAGAATTATTTTTCATCCCTTCCAACTCCTTTACGCCTTATGTCCGCCGATTTGTTCATTTCTGTCCCTGGCGGTTGCACCTTCCTGAAGATTCATCCCCTTCAGCACAGCATTTTTTCCAAATTTCTTTTTAATACTGAGCATTGCTTCCTGCATACGTTTTTCGCGATCCAGCGCAGCCTCTTCCTCTTCCTGCTTTTTCCTTTGCGCCTCATAATCCGTAAAAAGATCCAGCTGCTCATACACTTCTTCTTTCTTGACAGAACTTTCATCCACAAGCCTGTTCGCTGTGATATTGATTCTTCTGACAAGCAGGTTTCTGTCAACGATCCTGTCATATAACTCTATTACTGCATCAGTTATCATCTTGGTTGAGGAAGTCTGCCGTTTCAGATTGGTCGTTCCATGTGCGTGTTTCGGAATTCTTCTTCCATAACGGTCGATAGTAACCTCTCCATGATACTGCTTTTTCCTGTCGGCATTGTTCAAATTCTCAATATCATAACCAACTGTCAACACAATCTGGTCCGTTACAAGCTTCTTATCCACCAAATCCAAAACCATCTGGTCCGTCATCTCTTTTACGACCAGTTTTGCTCTTTCAAAATCATAAGGACAATGAAGTACCTGTCCGGCGCAAACACTGTTCATTTCCGGTTTGTAGGCCTTGACCATTTCCATGGTACAGGGCTCATACCCCCAGGCATGGTCGATCAGCAACTCTGCATTAACACCAAACAGCCTGTATAACAGGTCTTCATTATATAATTCATTTTCTTTTCCAATGGAACATCTTGCAATATCGCCCATTGTATAAAGCCCGTATTCTTCCAGCTTCTTTGCATATCCTTTTCCTACTCTCCAGAAATCAGTAAGTGGTCTGTGACTCCAGAGTTTCCTTCGGTATGACATTTCATCCAGTTCCGCAATTCGTACGCCATCTTTATCTGCTTTAATATGCTT
>NZ_CAKRNY010000004.1 GCF_934371575.1 uncultured Blautia sp.
CCGGCTGTGCACATACACCATTTACCATAGATGCTGTCATTGCCATTGCTAATCCCATAACCACCAGTTTTTTCATCTTAATCCTCCTTGATCAGATCTCGTTTTCGTGTATTCTTCTTATCCGCAACTTTGTAGTTGCTATAAGGTTTTCTTAAGGCTTCTTTATAGTAAACTATATAGTTACTATAGAGTCAATACATTTTTTCTTTTTTTGAAAAATTATTCGCCAAATTCTTCTGCAACCTTCTTCAGCATGTCCCGGATTGGCAGATGATATGGACATCTTGTCTCGCACTTGCCGCATCCCACACACGCAGAAGCTTTCACTGCCATGCTGCCGTAACGGTCCTTCGCCCAGTCTGCCAGATTATAGCGCTCCAGATATCCTGCGAAAAGGAATGCGCTTGGGATGCTGATTCCAACGGTACACGGCGCACAGTAATTGCAGCGGCGGCAGAAATTTGTTCCAAGCTTGTTCCGGATTTCTTCTATTTCAGCAAGCTCTGCCTCTGTAAGAGGTGCTGCGTCGGAGCACGCCTTAATGTTCTCTTCCAGTTCAGATACTTCTGCCATTCCCGGGATTACCACAGTAACAGCCGGGTTGGAACAGACATAACGAAGTGCAAGAGTGCCATTCTCGATTGCGCCGCCTGCTAATGGCTTCATGGCAATAAAGCCCACATTTTTCTCCTGACATTTGCGGATCAGCTCGTCTCCCTGACTTTCTACAATATTATATGGGAACATGATTGTCTCCACCCAGTCCAGGTTCAATGCACGCTCAAAAACAGCTGTAGAATGTGCGGTAAGACCGATATGACCGATTTTACCGGCTGCCTTCGCCTCAAGAAGAGCCTCCAGAGCTCCGCCCTCACCGATAACGGTGTCCAGCTGCTCCATGCTTGGGTTATGTACCTGATACAGGTCAATGTGATTGGTTCGAAGATTGCCAAGGCTCTTCTCAATGTCTGCTGCCATGGCGTCTTTTGTTCTTGCCATACTCTTGGTGGCGATTACAAATTTATCACGAATCCCTTCAAGGGCATAACCAAGATACTCCTCGCTGACCGTATAGCCTCTGGCTGTATCGATATAATTCACGCCTTCTTCTGCCAGCTGCTTCATTAAGTTCTTCGTACCTTCTGCGTCAATTCTCTGGATGGGGATTCCGCCAAATCCCATACGTGAAATCTTAAGTCCGGTTTTTCCAAGTGTTGTATATTCCATTTTTGTTCCTCCTTTTATATAAAATATGCCACCGGCATACGCCGATGGCACATAAAAACGGGATATTCTAGGTCCGCGTTTGCTACTTATACTCGTGACAGGTACTCGCCTGTTCTTGTATCGATTTTCAGCTTGTCGCCCTGGTTAACGAACAGCGGAACCATAACCTGTGCTCCAGTCTCAACTGTAGCTGGCTTGGTAGCACCCTGTGCTGTGTTTCCAGCGAAGCCTGGCTCTGTCTCTGTAACTACAAGCTCAACGAATAACGGTGGCTCGATAGCAAATACATTGCCGTTATGAGAACAGATCTTAACCATCTCGTTCTCTTTCACGAATTTAAGAGAATCGCCAACCTGCTCTTCTGTAAGACCAACCTGGTCAAATGTCTCTACGTTCATGAAGTAATATAATCCACCATCGCTGTAGAGATACTGCATATCAACACGCTCGATACGTGCTGTAGGGAATTTCTCTGTAGGACGGAAAGATTTCTCTAACACGGATCCTGTGATAATGTTTTTGTATTTGGTTCTAACGAAAGCAGCTCCCTTACCCGGCTTAACGTGCTGGAATTCTACGATCTGACAAACGTTGCCATCAATTTCTACTGTGACACCGTTTCTGAAATCACCTGCTGAAATCATAATTAAATTTTCCTCCTTATAGTGCTTGTGACTAGAAATATTTTATTATATATGTACCATTTTTTCAACTACTTTTTTTCATATGAAGTCTTTTTTTGATGATTTTGCCCTATATCAGAGCAAAATACTGCTTCCATTCCCAGGAATACTACGGAAGCTGACTCTCTATTTCCTTGATCAGTTCTTCGAAAGGCTTCACGCCTGTCACAACCTCAATGTCTGCAAATTTATGATAAACAGGATCGCGCTGCTTCAGAAGCTTCTTGATCTTCTCTTCCTGATTATCTCCCTCCAGAAGAGGATTGTTATTGCCTTCCAGTCTCTTGCGGAAGGTTTCCGCAGAACCCTTCAGGTAAACCACAGTTCCAAGCTGTTTGATGTACTGCTCATTCTGCTCCTGGATCGGAAGACCTGCGCCAAGAGAAATCACCTTTCTCTCAGGATCCTTAATCAGGGCTTTCACTGTCATAGTCTCAAGAGCACGGTAATATGGCTCTCCAAACCTCTGGAAAATCTCCTTCACGGACATATTCATCTTCTTCACGATTACCTTGTCCACATCTACAAATGTCAGTCCCAGGTCACTGGACAGACGTTTCCCCACTCGTGTCTTGCCAGAACCCATAAATCCGATAACCACAATATGGTTCATGAATTCTTCTCCTCCTTGGTATAAAAATGTAATACAATTTTTTCCAGATAGCGTTTCAGGACAATCTGGATTTCCTCCTTGGGATTGATCGGCTTCACCAGAATATTACGAAGTCCAGCCTTCTTAGCCCCCCAAATATCGGTAAAAAGCTGATCTCCGATAAAAACGGTATTTCCGGTATCCGTCCCAAGCCTTTCCATTGCTCTTTCATAGCCCTTCCTGGAGGGCTTGGCAGCCATTTCAATAAACTGGGCACCTACTGAAGCGGCAAAAGGTTCCACGCGCTTCTTCCGGTTGTTCGAAACCAGACAGCAGGAAAATCCCAGCTCCCGAAGCCGTCCAAAGAGCCGGATGGCTTCCTGATCTGCCGGTGCACCATGGGGAACCAGGGTATTGTCTATGTCAAACAAAATTCCCCTGTATCCCTCCTGGTATAATTTCTCATAATTTACTGCATATGCTGAATCCAGATATTCATCTGGAAAAAAGCGTTCAAACATTCTGTTACATCCTTTAATTCTTTTTATTTTCTATGGCAGGGGTTCGTTACCTGTTCAGATAAGCCTGCAGCTCCTCATAACGATCGCTCATCACGTCAAAGCCGTGCTGATAGAACTCCATCAGCTTCTCCTTACTTGTCTCTGCCCGTCCCACTGTAGGGATTTCCGGACGGATCACAAAGATATGGCCCTCCCGCTCCCATTTCTCCAGAAGCTCCAATGTCCGGTTATAATTACGGTAACGGTTATATAAGGTATTCAGGAACTCCGGATAATGGCGGAATGCCGCCACATAAAGAGGTACGCTCTTTCCCGGCTTTTTCTTGCGGTAGCCTTTATTTCTGGTAAGGATCACCACATTCTTCCGATAGCCTTCCTCCATAGCGTGGACCAGCGGAATGGAATCCGCAATTCCTCCATCCAGATAGGGAACGCCATCGATCTCCACCATAGGACTGACAACAGGAATACTGGAGGAAGCCCTTCCAATATCCATCAGACGCCGTCTGTCCTGCTTCTCTGTGAGATATTCAGCCTCTCCTGTCAGACAGTTGGTTACCACCATCTCACATCTGACATCCGACTGGAAAAAGTGTTCAAAATCAAATGGAAATAACTCATTGGGATATTTGTCAAACAGCATATCCATGTCAAAAAGCTCGTGCTTCTTAAGAGCCTCTCTGGTAGCAATATAGCTGTTTGCCTTATCTTCTATGATCATACAGTCCCTGGTTCTTCCCGGCTGCCAGGATACATAATCAAGTGCATTGCAGGAACCGGCGGAAACTCCTACCACATATGGGAATTTCACATTCTTTTCCATAAGGAAATCCAGTACTCCTGCTGTAAATACACCCCTGCTTCCGCCGCCCTCAAGGACGAGGGAAGACGGCTGCTTCTCTGTCATTCTTATTCACGCTCCTTAAGAGGTACATATACTGCTGGAGCCAGAACATTCTTGTAAGCCGGACGAATGATCTTATCTGTGTTGATGAGCTCTTCCATTCGGTGTGCGCTCCAACCAACAATACGTGCCACTGCAAAAATCGGTGTGTACAGCTCAAGGGGCAGATCCAGCATGCTGTAAACAAAGCCGCTGTAGAAATCCACATTGGCGCTGACACCCTTATAAATATGACGCTCCTCTGCGATTACCTCGGGAGCCATTCTCTCTACCATAGCATAAAGATTGTATTCTTTCATGCGGCCCTTTTCTTTCGCAAGGGTCTCAACAAAGCCTTTCAGTACCTGGGCACGAGGATCCGATACGGAATAAATAGCATGTCCCATACCATAGATAAGACCTCTCTTGTCGAAAGCCTCCTTATGGAGAAGCTTCTTCAGATAAGTTCTTACTTCCTCTTCATCAGCGATATCCTTTACATTCTTCTTCATATCCTGGAACATGCTGACAACCTTAATATTGGCACCGCCGTGCTTCGGTCCCTTCAGAGAGCCAAGAGCAGCTGCGATGGCAGAATAGGTATCTGTACCTGATGAGGAAACAACGTGTGTGGTAAATGTAGAGTTGTTACCACCGCCATGCTCCATATGAAGGATCAGGGCAAGATCCAGGATCTTCGCCTCCAGATGGGAATACTTCTTATCCGGGCGAAGCATGCGAAGGATATTCTCCGCAGTGGAAAGATCCCGCTTGGGATTGTGGATATAAAGGCTCTTGCCGCATACATAGTGATTATAAGCCTGATATCCATAAACTGAGAGAAGCGGAAATACGCTGATCAGATTCAGGCACTGTCTCAGTACGTTAGGAAGGGAAATATCGTCCGGCTCCTTGTCATAGCAATAAAGTGTAAGCACACTTCTGGACAGGGCATTCATAATGTCCTTGGACGGTGCCTTCATGATAACGTCCCTTACAAAATTCGTAGGAAGGGAGCGCTGGTTCGCCAAAAGCTTGGTGAAATTCTCCAGTTCCTCATGATTCGGAAGCTTACCAAACAGTAAAAGATAGGTAGTTTCTTCGAAGCCGTATCTGTCATCTTCAATAAATCCCCTGGTCAACTCTTTGATGTCATATCCCCTGTAGGAAAGACTGCCCGCACAGGGCACTTCCTTGCCGTCAACCACCTTCGTGGCACATACATTGGAAATCTGCGTCAGACCTGCCAGAACGCCCTTACCATTAATATCACGAAGCCCTCGCTTAACATCATACTTCTGATAAAGAGACAGATCCAGGCTGGAATGCTCCTTGCAAACCTCCGTCAGGTTCTCTATTTCCGGTGTTACTTTCATCTTAAATCCTGTCATTCAAACAAACTCCTTTCTTTTTTAATCCGTCCGATAATCCGATCCTCCCTCAATTATTAATGCTGTCAGAGTCAGAAGCTGGTGCTTCTGCTCCGGCATTGTAAATGGATAATCTGTGACTGCCATTGCTTTATTATTTTCTTATCGCTGCTTATATGTGGACAGGAAATCTTTCATCTTGTCCATGGCTTTCTCCAGCTGACGCACATTCGGCAGGTATACTACACGGAAGTGGTCCGGAGAATTCCAGTTAAAGCCCTTACCCGGTACCAGAAGTACCTGCTTCTCATGAAGGAAATCAAGTGCAAACTGCTCATCATTGTAAATATTGAATTTCTCTGTGTCAATCTTCGGAAAGATATAGAAAGCAGCCTTCGGCTTCACTGCAGTGATTCCCGGAATATCGTTAAGCGCCTTATAAATAAAGTCTCTCTGCTCGTACACTCTTCCGCCCGGCTGGATATACTCATTCACGCTCTGATAACCGCCAAGGGCTGTCTGCACAATGGACTGAGCCGGTACATTGGAGCAAAGACGCATGGAAGAAAGCATATTGATTCCCTCAATATATCCCTTCGCCTTATTCTTGGCACCGCTTAAGATCATCCATCCGATACGGAAGCCGGCGATCATGTGGGACTTGGAAAGTCCTGAGAAGGTAACGCAGAATACATCCGGTCCTGCAAGGGAAGCAATAGAGGTATGCTTGTAACCGTCCATGATCAGGCGGTCATAGATCTCATCTGAGAAAATGATCAGCTCATGCTCTCTTGCGACCTGCACGATCTGTTCCAGAATTTCCTTCGGGTAAACCGCACCTGTAGGATTATTCGGATTAATGATAACGATCGCCTTCGTCTTATCTGTGATCTTGCTCTTAATATCATCAATATCCGGATACCACTCTGACTGCTCATCGCAGATATAGTGGACTACATTTCCACCTGCCAGTGTAGCGGTAGCTGTCCATAACGGATAGTCCGGTGCAGGGATCAGGATCTCATCTCCGTTATCCAGAAGAGCCTGCATGGAAAGATTGATCAGCTCGCTGACACCATTACCTGTATAGATATCACTCATGGTAACCCCAGGAATACCGCGAAGCTGGGCATACTGCATGATTGCCTTCCTTGCGGAAAAGATTCCCTTGGAATCGGAATATCCCTGAGAGGTACGAATATTGCTCAGCATATCCAGAATTACTTCCTGAGGTGCTGAAAAACCAAATGGATAAGGATTGCCGATATTCAGCTTCAGGATCTCCATTCCATCCTCTTCCATTCTGGCAGCTTCATCCACTACCGGACCACGCACATCGTAAAGTACGTTATCCAGTTTGCTGGATTTCTCAAATGTTTTCATATAATGTCACTCCTCACCTTACTATGTATATCTGCAATGTCTGCTGTTTGCATTTCCTGTTACATATCATCTCATATTTGACTCATTTTCGCAAGCCTTAATGAAATTTTTGGAAATATGAAAAAAACTCTTTTCATTTTTAGCACTTTAGTGTATAATAGCGTCGTTAAAAAAATTTACATCTATCTGGATGAGGAGGAATTACAATGTCTTACACAGAAGAAGTATACGAAAGAGTCGTAGCACAGAATCCAGGTGAGCCTGAATTTCACCAGGCAGTAAAGGAAGTTCTGGATTCCCTGAAGGTCGTAATCGACAAAAATGAAGAAGAATACCGCAGCATGTCCCTTCTGGAGCGTCTTGTTGAGCCGGAAAGAATCATTTCCTTCCGCGTTCCGTGGGTAGATGACAAGGGCGTTGTTCAGGTAAACAAAGGATATCGTGTACAGTTTAACAGCGCTATCGGACCTTATAAGGGTGGTCTTCGTTTCCATCCATCAGTAAACCAGGGTATCTTAAAATTCCTTGGATTTGAGCAGACATTTAAGAACTCCCTTACCGGACTTCCAATCGGTGGTGGTAAAGGTGGTTCCAACTTTGACCCGAAAGGCAAATCTGACAGAGAGGTTATGGCATTCTGCCAGAGCTTTATGACAGAGCTTTCCAAATATATCGGTGCTGACACTGATGTTCCGGCTGGTGATATCGGTGTAGGCGGACGTGAGATCGGTTACTTATTCGGACAGTATAAGAGAATCCGCGGATTATACGAGGGTGTTCTCACAGGTAAAGGACTTACCTACGGCGGATCTTTAATCCGTACACAGGCTACCGGATATGGTGTTGTTTATATGCTTGACGAGATCATGAAAGCACATAACGATTCTATCGATGGAAAGACATTCATCGTAACAGGATCCGGAAACGTTGCAATCTACGCAGTTGAGAAAGCTCAGCAGCTTGGCGGCAAGGTTGTTGCTATGTGCGACTCCAACGGATACATCTATGATCCGGAAGGAATCAAGCTTGACATCGTAAAAGACATCAAAGAAGTAAAACGTGGACGTATCAAAGAGTACGCAGACCGTGTTGAGGGTGCTTCCTATACAGAGGGTACCGGAATCTGGAACATCAAATGTGATGTATATCTTCCATGTGCTACTCAGAACGAGCTTGCACTTGACGGTGTTAAGGCACTTGTTGCAAACGGCTGCAAATATGTCGTTGAGGGTGCTAACATGCCTACTACTCTTGATGCTACAACTTATCTCCAGGAGAACGGTGTTCTGTTCATGCCTGGTAAAGCAGCTAACGCTGGTGGTGTTGCTACTTCTGCTCTCGAGATGAGCCAGAACTCCATGAGACTTTCCTGGACAGCTGAGGAAGTTGATGAGAAGCTTCACGGAATCATGGTAGATATCTTCCACAAGGCTGATGACGCAGCTAAGCGTTATGGCATGGAGGACAACTATGTTGCCGGTGCTAACATCGCTGGATTTGAGAAGGTTGTAGATGCTATGAAGGCTCAGGGTATCTGCTAGTTCTCCATCATTTGAAGTTTAAAAAAGACAGGTCCATGTGGCCTGTCTTTTTTATTTCATTATAAAGCTCCGTTTGCGTAGCGAAAAATTCCTCGCTCTTCGGCGAGGAATTTTTCTTAGTTCATGAATTTTTTCAGTTCATCCATAAATGTGCTTACATCTTTAAATTCTCTGTATACGGAAGCAAATCTCACATACGCCACTGAATCCAGGCCTTTCAGATGGCTCATCACAATTTCTCCGATCTTTGTGCTGGAGATTTCTTTATCCTCTGCACTGAAAATATCACCTTCTATGGCATCGATCATAGCCTCCAGCTTGTCACTGGAAATGGGACGTTTATAACAGGCACGGCGGACACCATTGATCAGCTTGTTACGGTCATACTGCTCACGGTTCAGGTTTTTCTTGATCACGATCAGCGGAATTGTTTCTACGTTCTCATAGGTAGTAAATCTCTTTCCACAGGAGTCACACATCCTTCTGCGTCTTATGGAATTGGTCTCCTCCACCGGTCTCGAATCTACCACTCTTGTATTATCCTGATTACAGTATGGACATCTCATATATTTCCCCTTTCTCATTCCTTTGTATATGATTTTTCTTTCTCAGTAACATAAAACGGACTGAAATACTTAACTCTAATTATACTTTAATCATAGAAAATATGTCAACAAACTCCATGAATATTTTCAGAATTTTTGCATAATCTCATAAAAAAAAGGTATTTTTCATGCGCATCTGCGAATTAAAGCAAAAAGAAGTAATCAATGTCTGTACCTGTCGTACACTTGGCTGTCCTGTAGATGTGGAGTTCAACTGTGAAACAGGATGTATCACTGCTCTTGTTGTACCCGGGCCGAACAGCTTCTGCTTCTGTTTCTGGGCCCCGGGCAGCGAATATATAATCCCCTGGAACTGCATCAGGCAAATTGGAGAAGACATTATTCTGGTAGAGATCGACGAAAAGCATTGCTGCAGAAAAAATTAGTTTCCCGATTGTCAAGGGCTATTATTTTTTATATTTTTCTGAAAAAAGAATATTTATCCTCCGGCATGAGAATCATTGTTACTACACCAGAATTTGTTTACTTATGCATAAAAGGAGGATTCATAAAATGGCACTTAACAAAGTTGAAATTTGCGGAGTCAATACATCGAAGCTTCCGGTGCTGAAAGCAGAAGAAAAAGAAGAGCTTTTTCGCAGGATACAAAAGGGAGACGAAGAAGCACGGGAGCTTTACATCAAAGGAAATCTGCGGCTGGTTCTCAGCGTGATCAAACGCTTTTCCAGCAGCAGTGAAAATATGGATGACCTTTTTCAGATTGGCTGTATCGGACTTATAAAGGCGATTGACAATTTTGACACTTCTTTAAATGTGAAATTTTCTACTTACGCAGTGCCTATGATCATGGGGGAAATCCGGCGTTATCTCCGCGACAACAACAGCATACGGGTAAGCCGCTCCCTGCGTGACATCGCTTACCGAGCTATTTATGCAAAAGAAGCGTATATGAAGACAAATCTGAAAGAGCCCACTATTGCGGAAATCGCCGACGAAATCGGCATTGAAAAAGAGATGATCGCATATGCCATGGATGCCATCCAGAATCCGGTAAGTCTTTTTGAACCGGTCTATACAGAGGGCGGGGACACTCTTTATGTGATGGATCAGATCAGTGATAAAAAGAATAAAGAGGAAACCTGGGTGGAAAATCTGTCGCTTCGGGAAGCGATCAACCGTCTGAATAAGCGTGAGCGGCACATCATAGATCTTCGTTTTTATGAGGGCAAAACACAAATGGAGGTTGCCCAGGAGATTGGGATTTCCCAGGCTCAGGTCAGCCGTCTGGAAAAAAATGCGTTAAGAACCATGCGGAATTATCTGCGTGCATGACCCCAGTCAAGCGGATATTCGCAATCAATTTCGCTGCTTGCTTGATTCGGTTAAAAAGGGACTTCCCCGATATCACACAAAGAAGTCCCATTTACATATTTCACATATTTCCACTTACATACAGTGTCTTATCTGTGTTATTCCAGTGCTTTCTCCAGCTCTTTTATCACAATCTTAAGTGCCTTGATTCTGGCATACTTTTTATCCACAGATTCCAGAATATGCCATGGTGCATAAGTAGTGCTTGTCTTAGCCAGCATTTCGTCAACTGCACCCTCATAAGCGTCCCATTTCTCGCGGTTGCGCCAGTCCTCATCTGTGATCTTCCACTGTTTTTCCGGATTGTTCTGGCGGTCTGTAAACCGGGCCAGCTGTGTATCTTTGTCAATCTGAACCCAGAATTTGATGATCACAGCGCCCCAGTCGGACAGTTCCTTCTCAAATTCATTGATCTCGTTGTAGGCACGTTTCCAGTCGTTTTCGCTGCAAAAGCCCTCCAGCCGCTCTACCATTACACGGCCGTACCAGGTGCGGTCAAAGATGGCAATGTGACCGTCTTTCGGCAATCTTGTCCAGAAGCGCCAGAGGTAATGACGGGCTTTTTCGTGAGGCTCCGGACTGGCAATTGGATGAACTTCAAATCCACGGGGATCAAGTGCCTCTGTGATTCGCTTGATATTGCCGCCTTTTCCGGCTGCATCCCAGCCTTCGTAAGTGATGATCACCGGCACACGCTTGCGATACAGACGGTTATGCAGCTCGCCCAGCTTCTTCTGAAGATGTTTCAGCTCTTTCTTGTATTCTTCGTCTTCGATCACCTTGTCTGACAGTTCGATTTCAGAAAGCTTCGGCATTTTCTCAAGGGGAAAAACATTTGGGAGAAGCGGCGCGCTGTGAGCACTATTCTGCAGGGCTACCTCAATATTGTTTACCATTGTCTCCAGAACTTGAAGCTCTGCAAAGTTCCGATCCTTCGCATCAATAATATACCATGGTGCAATAGACGTATTGGTGTCTGTCAGATAGCGGTCAAAAACCTTCTGGCAATGCTTGTAATGTTCATTCTGCCATTTGTCAAACTCGTCCACACGCCATTTGGTGTCCTGCTCTTTATGAAGCTTCTCAATACGTCTGGTCTGCTCTTTTTTGTCAATCTGCATGAAAAACTTCAGCACCAGATAGCCATTGTCTGTGAGCTGCCGCTCGAAATGCTTGATGCTGTCGATCCTTTTGGCATAATCCTCTTCTTCCAGGCCATTCAGGCAGTCTTTGCAGGTCTGCTCCATCCAGCCGGAATCCAGAAAGGTAAATTTACCGGCTTCCGGGATCTGATTGAAATAGCGGTACAGAAATGGTCTGCGAAGTTCGTCTTCTGTAGGCTTTGACATAGTTGCTACTTTAAAGAAACGGGGATCAATGTATTTAATCACCCTGCCGATAGTAGTTCCTTTGCCGGATGCACCCCATCCTTCAAAAAGCACCAGCACAGGCAGCTTGTGTTCTTTCAGCTTCATCTGCTGCTGGTACAGCTTCTCTCCGGCTTCTTTAATCCGTTTCTTCAATTCCTCTTTTTCCGGAATCTCTTCCGGGATCCAGGTTTTCAGCATAAACACGTCCTCCTCACGTACTATTATTTTCAAACTTAAAATGATATTTTCTGTCAAAAGCAGGTTCTATTTTTTCATATCCATCTTATTTTCTGCATTATAACATATTCTTTCCCGTTTTGCATGAATTTAACAAACATTTAACCAAATTCAGATTGCAATTCAGCTATCCTGCAGCATCTTCTATACATCTCCATATTTTTGTGTTATCATTATTAGTATATTTTCCCTAAATCAGATATTTAATTCTACCTAAGGAGGAAGTCCCATGCCTTTATCCGTCTTCATAGAAATGACCCTGTCTGCCATCCTCACCGTCTGGTCGCCTGGACCAAATAATATTCTTTTGCTGTCCACAGCCAGCAAATACGGCATTTCCGGTAATATCCGCTTTATGACCGGAATCTGGAGCGGTTCTCTTACTTTGATGTGTCTTTCCGGACTGTTCTGCAGTACTCTTGGAAAAATCATTCCGGGAGTCCAGCCGGTTATGAAATATCTTGGCGCAGCTTATATCCTTTATCTTGCCTGGAAAACCTGGAAAAGGCTTCCGCCTTCCGGCAATGTCCAGGACAAAAAGCCAACCTGGATCATGGGATTCTTCCTGCAGCTGATAAATGTAAAGATCATCATCTATGGCCTGACTATGTTTTCTGCCTATGTCCTGCCCTATGAAACAAGGATTCCTGTGCTGTTTTGCTTCGCAGTATACCTGATGTTTCTCGGTGCTCTTGGAAATCTGATCTGGGCTTTTGCAGGAAATATACTGAAAAGATTCTACAGCAGCCATTATAAACTGATGAATGGAATCATGGCCTTACTTCTGGTGTGGTGCTCTCTCAGGATTACCGGGCTGCTGTAAGATACTCCTGTCCGCATTTACCCCGCCATCCGTAATTGACCGAAAAAAACACCTCCCGGAATGTGTTTCGTATCCACATTCCGGGAGGCGTCTATTGGGGCACTATTCGATTTATAGTCATATGCACCGGGGGATGATGCACATTCTCGCAGTTTACTTGAAGGCGTCTACCAGCTCCTGACCATCGTCATAGCCCTGGTTCTTCAGTTCTTTTACAAACCACTCATCTACTCCCTCCACAGCTTTTTTGAAGGAATCAATGTCCATATCTTCCTTTGCGGTAAAGGTCACACCGTTTTTCTCTTCCCAGCGGTTCATAATCTCGGCATCACCGGAACGGTTAATATAACGCTCGTATTCCACTGCCATTCTTCCGGCTTTGTCTACAACCTCCTGCTGCTCCGGTGTAAGTCCGTCATAAATATCCTGGTTGATACAGAAGAACAGACAATCGTAGATGGCATCCCACATGGAACAGTATGGCTGAACCTCCTGTACGCTGGCAGCATCAACTGCAGGCAGTGGATTCTCCTGTCCCTCAACGGTGTTCTGCTGAAGGGCTGTGTAAGTCTCAGACCAGTTCAGATTGGTTGCGTCTGCTCCCCATCTCTTATAACATTCCATAAGAAGATTGGAACCGGCAACACGGATTTTCAGGTTCTTCATATCATCCACGGATTTTACTTCGCGGACACTGTTTGTCAGCTCACGGAAACCGTTTTCTGCAATACCCATGCAGTGCAGTCCGTATTCACTGAGGATTTCTTTCATCTTATCTCCTGCAGCACCGTCGAATTTGGCATCTGCATCTTCCACAGAATCATAAACAAACGGCAGGGAGACTACGTTAAATCTTGGGTCAAAGGCTGAATAGATCAGGTTGGAATGCATGGAAATCTGCACCGGATCTCCATTCATCAGCGCCTGGATACCCTCGGACTGGTTTCCGTTGGTCAGCTGGTCTGCTGCATAAATATTTACCTTTACTTTTCCTCCTGTAGCCTTCTCCATCAGCTCGCCAAACTTACGTCCGCCTTCAGCCCAGGTTGAGGTCTCTGTTGTGGAGCATGCAAAGTTCCAGGTGGTTTCTTCCCAGCCAAGGTCGCTGTAATCACCGATTCCGGTAAATGTCTCTACCAGCTCTTCTGCATCATCATAGCCCTGGTTCTTCAGTTCCTCAATGAACCATTCATCAATGCCGTCTACAGCCTCCTTGAAGGAGTCAATGTCCATATCCTCTTTTGCGGTAAAGGTCACACCGTTTTTCTCTTCCCAGCGGTTCATAATTTTCTCATCACCGGAACGATTGATGTAACGCTCGTATTCTACAGCTTTCTGTCCTGCCTCATCTACAACAGCCTGCTGTTCAGGAGTCAGTCCATCATAGATTTCCTGGTTGATACAGAAGAACAGACAGTCATAGATAGCATCCCACATGGAGCAATATGGCTGAACCTCCTGTACGCTGGCTGCATCAATTGCAGGAAGCGGGTTCTCCTGTCCCTCAACGGTATTCTGCTGAAGGGCTGTGTAGGTCTCAGACCAGTTCAGATTGGTTGCATCTGCGCCCCATCTCTTATAGCATTCCATAAGAAGATTGGAACCGGCAACACGGATTTTCAGGTTCTTCATATCGTCTACGGATTTTACTTCGCGGACACTGTTTGTCAGCTCACGGAAACCGTTTTCTGCAATACCCATGCAGTGCAGTCCGTACTCGCTGAGGATTTCTTTTAATTTCTCACCGGCTTCTCCGTCAAATTTAGCATCTGCATCTTCCACAGAATCATAAATAAACGGCAGGGAAACTACGTTAAATCTTGGGTCAAAGGCTGAATAGATCAAGTTGGAATGCATGGAAATCTGTACCGGATCTCCGTTCATCAGCGCCTGGATTCCCTCGGACTGATTTCCGTTAGTCAGCTGGTCAGCTGCATAAATATTTACTTTTACTTTTCCTCCTGTGGCCTTTTCCATCAGCTCGCCAAACTTACGTCCGCCGTCAGCCCAGGTAGAGGTCTCCGTTGTGGAGCATGCAAAGTTCCAAGTGGTTTCTTCCCAGCCGAGGTCACTGTAATCTGCGATCTCGTTGAAGGACTGATTCTCATCTCCTGCGGCGGTGGCAGTCAGAGAACTGCTGTTGTCAGAAGAAGCATCACCGGAATAAGCACCGTTCTTTGCAAGAGCCCTTGGAAGAGCTGTTGACGTTACAGGAACGTATGTAACTACAAGAAGCACTACAATACAAGCTGCAAGCATAGGCATAACTGCTTTGGAAATCTCCTGAAGGGTTACTTCCATGCCTTTTTTGATCTTGATTCCAATGGCTACAAACAGGTTAACTCCAACAGGAGGTGTTACCTGTCCGATTGCAAGATTTACAGTTGCCAGAACACCAAAGGCAACCACGTCATATCCAAGTGCTTTACATACCGGAAGCATAACCGGAATGAAAATATACATTGCAGAGTTTGCATCGATAAAGCAGCCTGCGATCAGGAAGATCACGTTTACGATCAGAAGGAAGGTAAACTGGTTATGTGCAATGCTTCCAAGCAATTCAGAAGCTGCATTTGCAATACCGAATTTTGTACATACATAGGAAAACAAGGAAGCGCATGCTACGATCAGCATGATTCCTCCAGTTGTTTTTGCTGAATCCACGCAAAGCTCAAACAGGTCTTTCAGCTTTACTTCACGGTAGATCACCATACCCACAAACAGACCGTATACAACAGATACAGCCGCTGCCTCAGTAGGGGTAAAGATACCGCCGTAAATACCGCCAAGAATGATAATCGGCATTAAGAATCCCCAGAAAGCATCCTTAAATGCATCCCAGCGCTCTTTTGCAGTGGCTTTCTTCTGGGCTGGCTGAATGCCTTTTCTTCTGGCTTCTACCATAACAACGATTACAAGGGCAACACCCATGAGAATTCCAGGTACAATTCCAGCCATGAACATATCTGCAATGGAGACACCTGTAATGGAGGCATACACAACGAATGCGATACTTGGCGGAATGACAATGGCAATGGAACTTGAGGTGGCCATCAATGCTGTGGAAAATGGTGCGCTAAAGCCGCCTCTTTCCACCATAGCCGGCACCAGGACTGCTCCAAGAGCTGCTACTGTGGCAGGACCGGAACCGGAGATTGCGCCGAAGAAGCAGGCTACGATAACGCACACGATTGCGATACCGCCTCTTCTGTGGCCTACGCAGGTATCAACAAATTTTACAAGTCTTTTCGAAATTCCGGCTTTTGCCATAATGTTACCGGAAAGTACGAAAAACGGGATTGCCAGAAGCAGGAATTTACTGATTCCGGCATACATATTTGTTGCAACAATGGTGAGGGAGGTTCCGGAGTACAAAATGGCACATACGGAAGACAGGCCAAGACAGATTGCAATGGGAACGCCCAGGATCAGGAAAATAAAAAATGAAATAAAAAGAACTGCACTTATCATTTATTTATCCTCCTTTTTCAGATTGCCTGTACAATAGTCAAGACAGTATTCAATAAAATGTAAGATCATACATCCTGATCCGATTGGCACAAAGGACCAGAAGATCCACTCTGGCCAGTTCAGGACAAATGTCCTTTTTCCGTTTTCCAGCTGTGTGATTACTTTGTCCATACCAAACCAGAATAAAATGGCAGTAAAAATAATGCACAGAACAGTGGTAAGGATAACTGACGGTTTTTTCAGTTTCTCGGGAAGACGGTCTGTTACAAGTGACAGATTCACCAGCTCTCCTTCCCTGCATGCAAGTGCTGCAGCCATTAAGGTGATCAGTACAAAGACTGCAACTACAAGTTCCTCGGTAAAGGACCAGGAACGGTGGATGACTTTACGGGAAAATACATTTCCTACAGTCAGAACCAGGATCAGCAACGTGGACACCACAAGAATACAGTTTTCAACTGCTGCTACTCCATTCATGATTTTTTTGAAGACTTTCATGCTCTCTCCTCCTTGGGTTACTGTTCACTTCGTTCACAGTAACCGCTTCGCGGAATACTACCTGTGAACAGTTACTTTGACTTTCTTGTCTGGTTTTCGTCTTTCGTAAAATGGAAATGTCTGCTGTTGCAGACATCTTTATACGTGAAAGGTCAGCTGTTCCGCACCGCTGTGCAGCCGCAGTCCGGGACTTTCACACAAAAAAGGCCCGTCCCCAAACTAGGGACGGACCATATTAGACCGTAACCACCCTGTTTCTCCTTTGAAACAAGTACGAAAAGACAACGTACCGACATACGCGATTCCGGTAACGGGGAACGGCCGTGGAAACCTACTTGACATTTCTCTTCATCTGATACCCTGAAACAGGCTGTAGCTTATGAAGCTTTCGGCTTCCCTTCTCAGGGATGATCTTCAAAACAGACCGGATACTGCATTCCACCACCGCAGCTCTCTGTAAACCAGGTTTCTCTGTTCTTACTGCTTCCCTTCAAGGAATTTAGTTCTTTTAAGTTTTACTTCTTTAACGAACTAAAGCCATTTTACTACCAAACTATTTTCATGTCAAGCATAATTATACATTTTTTATTTTCCCGGAAGGACATCTGTTTTCCGCCGGCAAACTAGAGCATGTTTGAAGCACGCTCTAGCTCAGCACTTTCTTGGACTCCTCATCTGCAAACTGCTGCCGCACCAGCTGGTAATAGTAACCTTTCTTCTCCAGAAGTTCCTTGTGTTTTCCCTGCTCTACGATTTTTCCATCCCTGACCACCAGGATCAGATCGGCATTTCGGATGGTAGACAGTCGGTGGGCGATCAGGAAGGAGGTCCGTCCTTTCAGAAGCTTGTCTGTGGCCTGCTGGATCAGCTGCTCTGTCCTGGTATCAATGGACGAGGTCGCCTCATCCAGCACAAAGATGGCCGGATCAGCCAGCACTGCCCGGGCAAAGGAAAGAAGCTGCTTCTCTCCGGTAGAAAGGCGGTCACCACCTTCTCCCACATCACTATCATAGCCCTTATCCAGCTTTTGGGCCACCTCGTCTGCATGGACAGCCTTTGCGGCAACCTTCACTTCTTCGTCTGTGGCTTCCAGTCTTCCATAACGGATATTCTCCATCACAGTTCCGGAAAACAGATGAGGGTTCTGAAGTACATACCCGATGTTGCTGTGCAGCCACAGCTGGCTTCTCTCACGGTAATCTCTGCCGTCAATGAGGATTCTTCCACGGGTAGGCTCAAAGAAACGGCAGGCCAGATTCACCAGAGTACTTTTTCCGGCACCAGTCTCTCCTACGATTGCCACATTGGTGCCAGCAGGAATCTTCAGATTAAAATTACTGAGCACTTCTTCTTTTCCATCTGGATAATGGAAGGAAACATTCTCAAACTCAATATCACCCCGGATCGGTTCCCAGTTTTCCTTATGTGGTGTGAAAAAATCACCATATTTCTCCAGAACATCAGGAGAATCCACTACCTGCGGTGTTTCTTCCAGAAGAGAGGTAACACGCTCAATATTTGCCTGAGCCGAAATACACTCTGACAAAATTGCCGCAAGTCTCTGAATTGGTTCAAAAATTCCAACTGCATATGCAGTAAATACCGCAAGTGTTCCAATGTCCATACTTCCGTTCAGAACCATAGTTCCACCCCGCTCCAATACAATTGCGGTAGCAAGCGCTCCGAAAAATACAACCATTGGAACATATACGGCGTTTAATCTGGCAGCCTTAACAGAAGCTTCCCGCATCTCTCCTGTAACGCCGGAAAACTCCCGGAAATTCTTCTCCTCCACAACCAGGGATTTCACAGTTCTTGCGCCCATGATTCCTTCGTTGTAGCCGCTCGTGATCCTGGAATTGATTTTTCTCACCTGACGGTTCCAGGTCAGGATCCTGTTCTGGAAATACCAGGTAAGCACTGCAATCGCAGGAACGATCAGCATGATCACCAGCGCCAGCTTCCAGTTCAGAAACAGCATCGCCACAAATACACCCACCACATAAAAGATGGCCCACAGCATATCGATCACATCCCATGCGATCAGCTCCGTGATCTTTGCCACATCATTCATAACCCTGGATAAGATATATCCAACCGGAGTTGCATTATAGTAAGAAAAAGACAGCTTCTGAAGATGGACGAACAAAGCCCTTTTCATATCGCGCCCGGTTTCCACATCAAGGATCATGCAGCCTCTAGTAAAGCAGATCACCGTCCACATCTGAAAAAGGATCACTGCAAGATACAATGCAATAAAACCTCCAAGTCCGGTCAGCGTATTTTTCTCAATAAAGGAATCAATGGCCACACGCTGAAAAAGAGGCATAATAATATCCAGGAGTGAGCAGAGACCATTCATTACCACAACCATGAGCAGTACATTTTTCCGGGGTGCAAGAAATGGGAAAATCTTTTTCCAGATGGAAAAATCAATGGATTTTGTATACTCTTTTTCTTCTATTCTCACACCGCACCTTCTTCCATGAGACGAATATCACTATTCATCTGAATTTCGTAAATATCTCTGTATGGTCCCTCCTGATGGATCAGCTCCTCATGAGTACCCATCTGCTGGATTTCCCCTTTGTCCATCACAATAATGCAATCTGCCTGCATAAGAGAAGTGATTCGATGGGAAATCATGATCACAGTTGCCTTCTCCATCTCTTTTTTCAGTTCCTTGCGTATTTTATTGTCTGTCTCCGTATCTACTGCGGAAAGAGAGTCGTCGAATACCAGGATCGGAGCTTCTTTCATCAGCATTCTGGCAATGGCCACACGCTGCTTCTGCCCGCCTGACAAAGTGACGCCACGCTCTCCCACAATGGTGTCATAACCATCTGTAAAATGGCGGATGGCTTCATCCACACAGGCAATCCCGGCTGCATGAAAGATTTCCTGATCCAGAAGCGTTTCCTTGGTAATTCCAATATTTTCACGGATGGTTCTGGAAAAAAGGAAGGGCTCCTGAAGTACCATTCCAATGTTCTGGCGCAGATACTGACGGTCGATCTCACGGATATCCGTACCTCCGATGGTTATGCTTCCGCAGTCTTCCGGCAGATCGTATAAACGGTTCAATAAATGGACAAGAGTTGATTTTCCGCTCCCGGTTGTACCGAGAATTGCAAAGGTGCTTCCGGATGGAATTGTGAAATTAATATTTTTCAGCACCGGATGCTCTGGTGAATAGCCAAAAGAAACATTATGAAAGCAGATGTCACCAGTCATAACAGGCTTTCTTCCTGCAGTTTCTCCAGCGGTCTCTCCGGCAGCTTCTTTTGCAGCTTCTTTTGCAGCTTTTTCTTCCTCTGCCATCAGAATATACGCCACTCGCTCCATGGAGACTCTCGCCTTACTCATATCTGAAATGATCCTTCCCAGATTTCGCACCGGCCAGGTCAGTGACGCATTGTAAGACACAAGTGCCATAAATGTACCAAGTGTGATCTGCCCATTGACAGCAAACACAACACCTGTCACCATGACAGTCAGTACCTGCAGATTGGTAAGCAGATCTCCGGATGCCCAGTAAACGCTCATTAATTTTCCCAGATGGACCCACAGATCCGAATAGGCATTGTTCTTCTGATCAAAACGGTCAATCTCATATTTCTCTCTTCCAAATGCCCGCACCACACGGACACCGGTCAGATTCTCCTGCACAGTGCTAGAAAGTGCACCCTCTGCCTCATCTGCATCCTGAAATCTTTTCCCGATTCTGGAATAGAAATAGCTGGTATACCCGATGATCACAGGAATAAAGACCGCTGCTGCCAATGTAACCTGCACATTCATAAAAAACATGATTCCCAGATACAGCACGATCAGAAAACAGATTCGAAATACCTCCGGAAGCTGTCTGCATACAAAATTACGGATCACCTCCACATCTGAAGTACATCTCTGGATGATTTCTCCTGTCTGGTGCTTCACATGCCAGGAACAGGGCAGATACTGGGTATGATGATACAGACTGTCGCGGATTGCTTTCAAAAAATTCTCAGAGCCTTTTGCAAGGCACATTTTGCTCAGATAATGAAACACACCTGAAAACACAGCTGAGACAGCCACCAGAACTGCTGCCAGAAGCAGTGCCTGCTGTGTATTCAGATGTTCCGGGATCCCGTCCAGCAACAAAATATGATCTGCCGTATATTTCACAATCTGCGGGATCAGCGCGTTACATGCTGTAAAAAACACAGAGAACAACAGTGTTCCCACAAAGAAACGGATATTTCCTTTCAAAAAGCGGAAAATAATCCGGTATTTTTCAGTTTTATTTTTAGTTTCCATATTCCCCCTTCTTCACCCCAAAGATCTTACATATTTTCTCTATCGTATCGTATTCCAGTGCAGGATTTCCCACATAACCTTCAAAACTGCCGAAAAAAGCCCACGCTTCCGGAAGCAGATAGAGCTGTTTCCTCACATATTCGTCCAGCACAACAGCCTCCAAAAGAAAGCTCGTATATGCAGAGCTCTGCTCTCCAAGCACATAAATCCGGTGCTCCCCTGCCAGCTGCTTCAGCACCTTTTTCTGCTCTTCCGTTGGCAGAAGATCTGCGTTTACCAGAATGCTTCCCTCTTCCGGCATTCTCACCAGCTTCATAAAAAGGTGTCCATCCGACGCTTTTTTCTTATCGCACACCAGATATTCTTTCTCTTTATAAGATACCAGCTCCACCTGATCATCCTCTGGCTTCTCTGCCGCAAAAACCGGAAGCCGCATCACACGAAGACGGTTCTCCTGGCCATAGCTTCCCAGCTGCTGACAGTGTGCCGGTGCATAGATCCGGCTAAATACGGTAAGGGCCTTGCGCCATCTTGCCGGATATTTCTCATGAACATAGGGCAAAAAGTCAAGATCCACCAGAACCTTCATCTTTGTTCTGGCTTTCGCAGCCAGATAATACGGCAGATATTTAACACTTCCAGCAACGATCACCACATCCCAGGAGGCAGTTCCAAACAGGCGGCACCACTCTCTTGCAGCAAGCTCATTCATAAACTTGCGAATCATGGGATTCTCCAGATATGCCTCCGGATTTTTCTCCACAGTGAGATAATTCAGATATTCTGCTTCACTTACCGTCATCTTGCCGATACCTGTAAGCGTCGTTACCTTAAAACCGGTTTCTGCAAATTTCTTATAAGCTTCTTCCTTTCCAAGCTCCTCACTGTACAAAGCCACATCATATTCCTCAGGCTGCATCTGTTCCAGGATTCTGTCCAGAATGATTTTTGTATTTCCGGAAGCAGAACCGCTTCCCAGAATCAGGATTTTTTTCTTTTGGCCATCCCTGAAGGAAAGAACCTCCAGCCCTTCTGCCCATTTCCCTTTCAGAAGAAAGGACGCAAGGACAGCTGCCCTGTCTCTGATTCCATGGGGCAAAAGCAGCACCTTTCCATCATAAACATTTCCAACCTGACATTTGTGCGTCCAGATCTCTCTTGCCTGCTGCTCATCAGGGGCACAGATAAAATCGGTTTTCAGCATATCCCGGACTGTTTCGGACAGAAATTTCTTTGTATTCATAGGAATCTTTCCGTAAGCCTTTTCCATAGTGTTGAAATAGCTCTGACCCTCTCTTTTCACAAAAGCGGCAGGCATTTCCACACCGCTGATAATATAGCCGGAGGATGCCAGAGCACTCCAATATCCGCTGGATTTTTCCGCCACTCTGTCATTTTGGCCAAATGGGAAGCCTCCCCTTACACAGCTGATACAAACATAATCTCTTCCGCAGTTTTTCTTTACATATTCATACATTTCCCGGATCAGTTCTCCGCCAGGAGTCCCCTTTTCCCACAGAAAAAATATCTGACCGGGATTTAACGGCAGCTGCACCAGGGCATCCGCATACCCGTAGGTTTTGCTGATTTCCCGCCTGTATCCATTCACAAGCTTATTGGCGCGGCGTCTGGCACTTTCATATTCCTCCAGATTCTGTTCCAGGATTTTCTCTATCTCATTCATGTGAATTCCTCTTATCATCCATCAGCTTTTCCAGTTTCTCATACTGCTTCTGATTCCACTCTTCTCCGTTAAAGCTATATGAAAGTTCATTTTTCAGGTCTGCACCTACCAGCTTCATGCCCATAGCTTTCGCAGCCAGCGCTCCGGCACTTTCCTCTTCGCCCTCCGGACATACGAAATACTCACACATTTTCATAAAGGCAAAAGGTCTTGCCATCCATCCTGTCAAAAATACCCTTCCCTCCAGATGAAGCTGGGAAATGGTTTTTCCAAGATTTTCATATGCCTTTCCTTTTCCCATAATATAAAGACAGGTATTCTTCTCCTTCAGCCGGGAAAAGGTGCCAAGAAGCTCCGCTGCCGTTTTCCCAAACATGCAGAAATAATTTATTTTATCCATATCCGGGGCCAAAATAGCGTCAACAGTAAGTACAGAAGAATTTCCATCCTCCAGGTCTGCCATATAATAGCTTTCCTTCTGGGAAACGATCACCGGCTGTTCTTCCAGCTCCCTCTTAATCCTGCTCAAATGCAGGAATTCCAGTGAAAAAGTGCCATAGCCTGTATTTTTCATCTCACGGACGATCATGGAAAACAGGCTTTTCCTGCCGGTAAAATCAATGGCGCAGTCAAAAACCGCCTCCCCGAACAGCCTTCTTGCCTCTCTCTTATAAAATTCATGGGGAATTCTGGTGCTTTTCCCCTTCATAAGGAAATTATGGCTGGCGATTTCCTCAGGGCTTCCGTTAAAAGGCTGTCCTCTGTAAAGTACGCGGATTTCCGAAGGCAGAGAACGGATCAGTCCTTCCGAGCCCTCATCCCCGTTTCCATCGATCAGAAGGGTAATATCATATTTCTGAAAATCCAGATACTCTGCCATTCCAAGAAATGCCCTGGTGGTTTCATTGTCAGAAAAATCCCCTGCATACATCAGGATCCTGGAACGTCCATTGCCCTCACAGCTGATACAGTCCTCCCCTGTTTTCCCATGAAAAACAATATCTGCAAGGCGGCGGCACACATCACCGTCATCCTTCGGACATGCCCATTTCGCTTCCCTTTCGTAAATCTCCCGGTACGGCTCCATGGCTTTTTCCAGGTTTCCTAAATAGCCGCCCAGCTGGTCATAATCTTCTGCAATCGGTCCCGGCAGCTTTTCAATGCCAAAATAAAGGCCTCTGTAGCTCAGATAATTGGCAAGATCCTGAATAAAGAACAGAATCGGCTTGCCCGATACCAGATAGTCAAAATAAATACTGGAATAATCGGAAATCAGAATGTCCGTGGCACAAAGCAGCTCGTTGGTATCCACAGTGGCAGGAATGTATTGTCCGGTCACTCCCTGAGTGTTTTTAATGTGGTAATATACGATCTGGTGAGGCTTAACGAACACCTGATAGACAGAAGTATCCACATGATCCTCAATGGTGCGTATCATCTTTTCGTAGGCATCCAGACTTGTGTCCGGGCTGGAATACTTGCTGCCCTTCCAGGTTGGGGCATAAAGGATCAGCTTTTTGGAAGGATCTGCCTGGATCCCTGCCAGCTTTAATTTCTGAAAAACAGCCTCCCGCTCTGTGTGAAAATAGCTGTCGTTACGTGGCTGTCCGATTTCCAGGATTTTCCCCTGATAAATCCCATCCATTTTGAAGGCATTCTTATAAATCTCTGTCATAAATGCATCCGGAGAGATCAGATAGTCTGCTGCCAGAAAATTCTTCACTGTATTTCCTGCGCTTATTTTTCCTGCCGGAATGTCGAATCCGATGGTCTTCAGCGGAATCCCATGCCAGGTATCAATAAACACCTGCCCTTCTCTTTTGGTGAAATACCCGGGAAAGCTTACGTTATTCACCAGATATTTGGCAGTTGCCAGATATTCACGATATTCCAGAGACTGGAATTTAATGAATTTTACATTATTGTTTTCTTTATAAAGCTCCATCCAGGAGGCATTATCTGAAAAGTCATCAATAGCCCAGACGTGGAGATATTCCTGAAACTCCGGCTGGGCCAGCAGATATTTAAAAACAGCGTGAGGGCTGCAGGTCATTCCCCTGCCCCCAAACGCCTCATACAATATACATTTTTCTTTCAGCGGGCTGTTCTCATAAAAATCCGCATATTTCTCCCGAAGCTCTTCTGTCAGATTGTAGCGGGCTTCTTCTTTTGCATCTTGCACTGCCTGGGAATAGGTATCTCTGCGGATCACTTTCTTCGCCAGCTTTTTCAGGTCATTCACAGTGATTTTCATTTATCACAGCCCCCTTTTCTTCGCTGTCACACGTTCAAAAAGATCGTCCCATTCCTTCACCGCCTTATCAATGGAGAAATCGTCGGATTTCCTGATCGCATTTGCAGACATCTGTTCCCGAAGCTCTTCGTCATGGGCAATTTTCAGCATTGCCTGTGCAAATTTATGGGGATCAAATGCTTCCGGAAGAAATCCTGTTTTTCCATCATCAATGATCAGATCCATGGCTCCCATGTGGTAGGCAATTACCGGAAGCCCAAACTCAAAGGCCTCCATGATCACCATGGGCCAGCCTTCCCATCTGGAAGGAAGAAGGAAAACAGAAGAATTCAGATAATACTTCTCCGGCTCATTGGTGTACCCCACAAAATGGACACGATCCTCCAGATGACGGTTTCCGGCATCCGCTTTGATCTGTGAGAATAATTTTCCGTCTCCCAGAATATCAAGCTCCCATTCAGAATCCTCTTTGCAGAATTCCTCAAAGGATTCCATCATAAGATCCAGCCCTTTGGCATATACAAAACGGGTTGCCATAAGAAATCTTTTGGACTTCACATTGCACTTTTTCTCACTTACAAAGCTTCTGGGATTGATCTTCACCTCTGTGTCAATGCCAAGCTTCTCCATATAATCCCTCTGATCGTATTTGCTGAGGACAATGTAACGGTCCAGATTTGGAAGGTATTCCTGAAGCAGGCATTCCTGCTGCCAGAACACCACCGGCTTCACGTGGAGATATCCATCGTAGCAGTTGTGCTGCCAGCCAATGGTGGCGGCTTTTAAACGTGGTGCGATCATGCCAAGGCGCAGGCTTAAGGATGCTGTGGTAATGATCACGTCATAGTCCTTGGAATTCAAATATTCCACCCATTTATCCCTTGTTTTCTTTGGGAAAATGGACTCTGCAAGCAGATCATTAAAGCACTTTTTATTAAAGATCCCCAGTTTATCATTCAGCTTTTTCACCAGATATCGTTTGGCAAAAGCAGGATTCCAGTGTCTGTTTACAAACTGGGTATTGTCAATGAAATCCACATCAATATCTTCATCCAAGTGATACATGGTGCGGTCTTCTGCAAAACGGTCCTCATAAGTCATGATGGTCACATCATGCTCTTTCACCAGTTCATTTGCCAGAAGAGAAACCACTCGCTTGGTTCCGCCAAGATCAAAGATTTTCGTCATCCAGATACATATTTTCATATCTTACACACCCCGCACGGGGGTTCCTCCTTCTTTCTATCACGGGTTAATGTCAAAATAATCCAGCACACGCTTACAATAGCAGTCTGTCACATTGTGGGTTTTCGCCCGTACCTGTGCGCGCTTTTCGCTGTAATCATCTTTTCCGTTTTTTATATCCAGAACAAACTGTTCAAACTGCTGCACATTGTAAATATGCTCACCCGGCATATACGCAAGGGGATCGTCGAATACCCAGCCTCTGGACTCGGTATAGGCTTCGTAATCATCCAGAGTGAATCCAAGGGGCTTATCAAGCAGCAGATAATCAATTGCCACAGAAGAATAATCGGATACCAGGGCATCGGAGCAGTTAATAAATTCATAAAGCTGCAGACCATTGTCCTCCAGATCCTGATTCTCCAGATAGACAATATTGGTCAGTACATTTTCGCCAAAATCATAGGGAATCTGCAGATAGTGCTTCTTGATCACTACCAGAATGTGATTCTCCCGGCAGAAATTGTTGAAAGCAAGCAGACTCTCCCTGGTATCAAGAATCGGGATATTAAACTCATTGTTCAGAGTTTCCTCATTTAATCTCTCGCTGCTGGCATGACGATAGGTCGGCATCCACAGAATCAGCTTCTCGCTGTGTGATTCCTTAAGAAGCTTCTCTTTATAGGCTCTTGCAGCATCACTTCCTGCAAGCATCTGGTCATATCTTGGATAACCGATTGCCAGAAGCTTCTTGGAGCTGCAGCCAAAGAATTCCATCTTGGTCTTAATGAACACATCTCCCGGCACCAGGCAGTAATCAAAAAACACCTTGCGGTTGTTCTTATTGGCCTTGTATCCACAGCCATGCCACAGATCAATAAAGGTCTGTCCCTTTCTTGCCATTCCGATCCAGTTAAAAGCCTGTGTGTAAAAAATATAGCGGGAGGTCAGTGCATAGCGATAGGCTACCGCATGGCGGATGGTGCTGTGCTTCTTGAAGCCTTCCACGAATTTCACATTTTCGGTCTCGTATTTCTTATATTTGGAAGGATCATGCACCAGCCATACAAGCTCATATTTCCGGTTATAGCCGTTGGCTACCATATAGTCAAAAAGAGCGCGTCCGTTATCCGTAAAGTCGTCATTTGTCTCAAAAAGAATACGGTTCTCCACGATCGCCGGCGGAAATTTCTTCATCCTTCTGATCTTCCATTTGTCATAGATCACATATGTTCCAAAAGCTCTCAAAGTCAGGTATCGGTCATACATGCTTTTGTCTTCCCCGATCTTTGAAAACATCTTAAATAATGTCTGTACTTTTCCCATAGTAACAAGCCCTTCCTGGTTACCTGTATTTTTAATATTCAGTCAGCTTCTCTCTCAGCATTGTAGATGAGGTATCTCTTGTATAGGGCAGGTATACAAGCTTTGCGCCAAGCTCTGCCATCTGTCTGCCGGTACGCTCCCAGCGCTCGTTTCCCTTCCAGTCATCTCCAATATAGATCTCATCAAAACGGATTTTGTCCCAGATCACCTTTTTATCCAGTGTATCTGTGATGATCACCTCGTCCACATACTTGATGGCGCGGACAATCTCTGCCCTCTCTTCCAGCGGGATAATAGGCTTTTTGTGCTTATAGCTTTCCACAAGCTCATCTGTATTCACACCTACAATAAGATAATCACATCTTCTCTTGGCATTTTTGATCAGATTCAGATGGCCAATGTGAAACATGTCATAAGTTCCCTGTGTATATCCGATTAATTTTCCCATAAAAATCTCCCTTTTACAGCTTCAGCCACTCCTGCAGCCGTCTGCAGTAGTTCTTTGCAGGATTGTGCATCACCGGCATCAGCTTCTCACGTTCTTCCTTATAGAGATCCTCTCCTGCTGCCACATGCTCCAGAAATGCCTCGATTCCCTGATAATCATATACTTTCTCACCTGGCATATAGACAAGAGGATCTTCAAATACAAAGCCCCTTTTCTCCTTATAAGCCATAAAGTCCTCCAGAACATAGGCCATAGGTCTGTGAAGAAGCATAAAGTCCACCGCTGCCGAAGAATAGTCTGAAATCAGCCCGTCGCAGATTCCCATCAGCTCAGCCAGCTGGATTCCTGCATTTTCAAGCATTTCCTCTGTCACGTAGCGAATATTGGTAAGCTCATTCTCATTCTGGGACCACTCTGTCTGAAGGGGATGCTTCTTGATGATCAGAAGCATGTCAAGCTTCTTAAGGTGCATGTCAAGCTTCTTAAGGTCATCCTCTCCTGTAAGTCCCGGAAGCTGGTATTCCATCTGGATCTCGCTTTCCCTGCAGCCCTTCAGATTGCTTTTTCGAAAAGTCGGCATCCAGATCACAGCCTTACTCTGTGGGCCTTCCCAGCCAAATATCTTTTTTAGCATTTCGTATTTTCCAAGAGACGGATGGAGCATCCAGTCGTATCTTGGATAACCGATGGGCCAGATTTTCTCTTTCCCACAATTCCATGCCACGGATTTCGTCTGTACAAAAAGCGGTCCCGGAACCAGACCATAATCAAAATCGGACCTGGCCTTCTGTCCGCCTTCTGTTTTCATCCCCTGCTCCGGTCCCTTGTAGCCGCAGCCGTGCCACAGATTGATGATCTGTCTTCCCTGACAGCCATAATCCAGCAGATCCTGTGTATTATGGGAAAAGAAAAAATACCGTGCGGTGGCCGCATAATAATATGCACGGCAGCTGTTCCAGCCGTAACGGTTCTCTGCTGTTACGAATTTCACATTCTTATAGTTCAGATGCCTGAATTTCCCTGGATCTGATACCAGCCAGATCATCTCATATCTGTCATTATAACCCATTTTCAGAAGATAATCAAAGAATGCTCTTGGATTATCTGTAAAATCCAGATTTTCTCTGTTTTTGAATACAAGACGGTTCTTTTTTACCTTACAAAAGTACGCGGTACCTCTTCCGATCACCTGCTTTTCCACCTTTGTAAGAACTCTTGCACCATAATGGAGCACAAACCCGGAAATTCCCTGTTCTTTTAAAATTTTCTTTCCTGCTTCTCTGGACATCTTTATACCTCGTAGCCGGATTTTTCCGGAAGGATCCGGTCAAAAGCCAGGAGCACTCTGTCCCGCGCTTCCTCAAAATTCTTCAGTCTGTCATCATCATTGATGCAGACCATTTTTCTGGACTGCTTTTTCATGATTTCGTACAGCATTTCATCGTCCCGCCCCATAACGCAGAACTGTCCGATTTTCGGTGACTGCGGTTCATAATTTCCTTCCATGCACTGCCAGTGCTTGATCACATACTGGTTTACGTCGTAGATGGAACGAAAACGATTACGGCAGACTCTGTCCAGCCGCTGTCCTTCTGCATCCCACACTTTCTGGTAGGAGCTTTTCAAAAAGGGACTTGGCATATGGGTATACTTGAATCCCGAAAATTCCTGATAAGGACGCATCAGAATGTTTCGCAGCAGCAGCTTGCCATATGCGGGGCTGAACCACTTTTTCCAGGTACGGTGTATGACCTCTTTTTTCTGGAAATGCATATTGATCAGTGCTGTATTATTCAGCAATATATGGGCAAAAGGATCGTCTATATTGTCCTGTGCAATGGCAGTTTCAATACAGCAATCCCTTGGCAGTCCGTTTTTGAAAAAATCCTCCGGCTGAACAGGACGGATAAGGAAGGTATCATCATTAAAATAGACAAATTGTTCTGAAAGATTCTTAATTCTGTGAAGATTTAATTCAATAGGATGACTGCTGAATGTAGGAAGATACTCCGGATCCATAAACTCTTCGTGGCGCATCACTGTGAGCTTTGGGTTGCTGAGATTGAGCCATTTGGGAATATGGCCACAGGTGACAAAATAGATATGGTTTACCCAGGGGGCGAATTTCTCCACTCCCCGGAACCAGTACTGCAGATTGTCCCAGTCCCGGTATCGGCTGGCGCTTCCGGTTTCCTTATCCGGACTGTATTTTCTTCTTTCACTGAGCCATGCCTCATCTGAGCCATCCACCCACAAAATTACAAAATCAATTTTGTTTTCCATGTTAAACTCCTACTTTTCATACAATTCCATCAATCTCCCGGCCTCCTGGTGGATATCGAAATGTGCCTCTGCCAGAAGCTCTGCTGACTTTTCTTTTTCTTCTCTGCCCTTTTTCGCACAGGAAATAACTGCCTTAGCCCATTCCCGGTCGCTTTTTTCCAGGGAAAGAGAGATTATTTTTTCTTTTAGTAAAACAGCTTCTTCTGTGATCTGGTCTGAGATCACACAGGGAAGTCCGTTTGCCTGTGCCTCTAATAAGGTAAACGGAAGCCCCTCAAATAAAGAGGGAAGCAGAAATACATCAAACGCGCTTAAATAGCGCTCCACATCCGGACAAACACCGGCAAAAACCACCTTCTCAGGGATTCCCATCTCCCGGAACTCCTGACAGATCTTTTCCTTCAGGTCGCCGTCTCCAATGAGACACAGTCTGGCTGTTGGCATGATTTTTTGAATTTCATAAAAAATCCGGACAATTGCCTCATGATTCTTCTGTACCTGGAAACGACCCACATGACCGACCAGGATACCATCTCCCACACCAAGCATTCTGCGTACTGCCGCTCTGTTTTCTGAAGAAAAGCCATATTTCCCGGTATCAATGGCATTGGATACCACAGTTACTTCCCCTTTATCAAAGGCGGCATTTCCAAACAGCCATCTTCCTGCTTTCTCGGAACATGCCAGCTTCCTGTCGGCATAACGATTCAGGCCCGGACGGTTCCATTTATCCATCAGCTTCCGGATAAGTCCTGGAGCCGAAGCATTATGGGAATGGGCGATCACCTTCCCCACACCAGCCTGCTTCGCCAGACGAAGAGGTACAATATTGGCTGCTGAAAGCATATTCACATGAACAATATCATACTGTTCTTCTTTCAGAAGCCTGCGAAAAGCTTTCACATAGCCATAATAATCTTTTTTCACATTGGGAACATAGAACACTCTTCCCCCAAGCTTCAGGATCTCCTGTTCATATGCAATGGTTCCATACATGGATACAAAGTCAAAGGAAATCCCCTGCCTGGACAGTTCACGGAAATAATTCATCACAAAGGCTTCCATGCCCCCTGGATTATTTCCCAGTCCTACCTGCAGTATTTTCACAAAATCAGCCACCTATCATTTCACTGTATTGCTCGGAAATAGGATCAATATCACCATATGCGATCAGCTGTCCCTTTTCCAGGATCATCGCTTTATTGCAAAGACGCTGTACCTGCTCCAGAGAATGGGATACAAAGAGTACGGTAACTCCGGAGTCAAACATGCTCATGATCTTCTTTTCACTTTTCTTACGGAACTTGGCATCTCCAACAGAAAGAACCTCGTCCAGGATCAGAATCTTCGGCTCTACTACAGTCGCAATCGCAAAACCCAGTCTGGATTTCATACCTGAGGAATAGTTCTTTACAGGCACATCCATAAATTTCTGAAGCTCTGAAAATTCTACGATCTCATCGTATTTACTGTCAATAAACTTCTTGGTGTATCCAAGCATTGCACCGTAGAGATAAATGTTCTCCTTCCCGGTGTACTGAGGATCAAAGCCTGCTCCCAATTCCAGAAGAGGAACGATCTTGCCGTGTTTATCCACATGGCCTTCCGTTGGCTTGAATACGCCGGAAATAACTTTCAAAAGGGTACTTTTTCCTGCTCCGTTCAGCCCCAGGATTCCCACCCGGTCTCCTTTTTCCACGGTAAAGCTGACATTTTTCAGTGCCCAGAACTCATTGTACTTGATTTCTCTTTTAATGGTTTTAAAAATATAGTCTTTTAAGCTGTCAACCTTCTCACGGCTGAGGCTGAATTTCATACTTACATTATCAACTTCAATTGCTGGCTTACCCATATTCTCTCCTTAAATATACAGGATGAAACTGTCCTGTTTTTTCTTAAAGCATACAAGTCCCAAAATGGTAATTCCTACACTGAATGCAGCTGCGTAAATTACATAAGGTGCATACATCGGCTCACCGAAGATTGCTGAACGGAAAATCTGGATGGTGCAGTACAGAGGATTAAACTTCAGGATCCATGCCCATCCACTCTTTAACAGCTTGCTTGGGTAATAGAAAATTGCACAGGTGTACATGATCAGCATCAGAACAACTGTCCAAAGGTATTCAATATCCCTGAAAAATACACCGATGGTTGCAAGGAACATTCCACATCCATAGGATAAGATCAGAATAATAATCAGTGCAACCGGTGCCTGAAGCAGATAAATAGTTGGCTTCACACCAAGGATAACACTTACAATCCCAAGTACCAGAAGGGAGATCAGGAAAATAATATAGTTATAAATAACTCCTGAAAGCGGGTACAAATATTTTGGCACATACACCTTTTTGATCATCGCCGAATTGGAACGGATGGACTTCAGCGCAGCTTTGGTCGCATTGGAATAGAAGGTGTATAATAGACGGCCTGAAAGAATGTACACAGGAAACGTCTTATCTGTATTTCCATACAGGGTTCCGAAGACGATCGTCAGGACCACCATGGAAAGCAGTGGTTCTAACATGGACCACAAAATACCAAGGTAGGAACGACGATATTTCAGCTTGATTCCTTTTTTTACCAGCTCACTCAGAAGAAACTGGTACTGTCTGAGATTATCAAAATATTTCTTCATATTCACTCCATTGTATTTTGAAAGATTTGATTTTTTCCAAAAAATCAACCTGTATTGTAACACACAATTTTACTGGTTGCAATATTGCTTTCTCATTCCAATTTTTTGCTATCTCACTCCAGATTTTTGCTTGCTTCCACTGCCATCTGATAGGCTTCTGCGTAGGAAATTCCGGTCTTCCGGCAGATTTTCGCCAGACTTTCATATTCCGGATAGCATTTCTGGTTTCCTTCCGGACCGCAGATTTTCACTTCCACTTCTCCAAATGGAATCATCACTTTGATCTTTCTTCTCGGAAGAATGGTCCGTTCCATTCTGACTCTGCGAATACCGATACTGGTAGTTTCTGCAAAGATCAAGGCTTCCATTCCCGGAATGTCTTCTTCTTTGCAGAGTACTGTGAGCAGCCAGGCCGGGCGGTTTTTCTTCATATATACAGGAGTGTAGTGGACATCTCTTGCACCTGCCTCGAACAGCTTTTCCATTACAAATCCCAGAATCTCGCCACTGCAATCATCAATATTGGACTCCAGTTTGTAAATATGATCTGCAAAATCGGAGTCTTCTGATTCTGTGCCAATCAGCATTGCGCGGAGAACCCCCGGGCATTGGTAAGTTCTTTTTCCGGCTCCGATGCCGGTTTTCTCAATCACAAAATTCTCCGGCAGTTTGTCTGAGGTTCTGAGGGCTGCCACAATTGCCGCACCGGTAGGTGTTACCAGTTCCCCCTGTATCTGTGTGAGCTTAAGCTTCAGCCCATACTGCTGTACAATATTTGTTACAGCGGGAACAGGAACTGGCAAAATACCATGCTGGCAGCGTATGGTGCCGGTTCCTTCATATAATACAGGCACAATTACCTCTGTAATCCCAAGATTATCCAGGCAGACTGCCACAGACAGGATGTCCACAATGGAATCCACTGCTCCAACTTCATGAAAGTGCACCTCTTCCACCGGAACATTGTGGGCTTTTGCTTCTGCCTCCGCGAGAACCTCAAAAATGGCAAGAGCGGTTTCCCTGGCGCTGTCCGTCATCCTGGCTTCATGAATGATCTGACGGATTTCCTTCATTCCCCGGTGGTGGTGTGCATGGCTGTGTTCCCGGACGAAGCTATGTTCCCCGGCAGATTCCTGCTGATCTTCGTGGCTATTCTCGTGTTCATGGCTCTGCCCTGGCTCATTCTCATGTCCATGCACTGCCTCATGTCCATGCACTGCCTCATGTCCATGCAAATATTCCATGTCATGATCATGTCCGTCTATTTCTTTATCCAGGACCACATGGAAATCACATGCATCGATCCCTGATTTTTTCACTCTGCTTATTTTTATCTCAAATCCCTGTACCGGAAGGCTTGCAAGTACCTCCTCCAGCACCTTCTGATCCGCACCCAGATCCAGCAGCGCCGCAACTGTCATATCACCGCTGATTCCGGAATAACACTCCAGATATAATGATTTTCCCATAATTACTCCTCGTTTATCTTTCTTTACTTTCCAAGTGCCAACCGGTTCATCTGTGTTGCCAGATATCCGGCTCCATATCCATTATCTATATTCACCGTGGCAATGCCGTTTGCACAGGAATTGATCATGGTCAAAAGTGCTGACAGGCCATGAAAGCTGGCGCCATACCCCACAGAGGTAGGCACTGCGATAACCGGTCTGCTTACAAGACCGCCCATAACGCTTGCAAGTGCGCCCTCCATTCCGGCAACTGCAACTACACAGTTGGCTTCCTGTATGGTCTCAAGTCTGGAAAACAATCTGTGCATTCCGCTTACACCTACATCATAGATCCGTTCCACATGGGTACCGAAATATTCTGCTGTCTGGGCCGCTTCCTCTGCCACCGGAATATCTGCTGTCCCGGCAGTGCACACAGCCACTTTTCCCTCATGAACTTTATCCGGCTTCTCAATCTTCAGAATTCTGGAGATGGGGTCATACTGAACCTGTGGAAACTTCTCCTTCACCAGCTCATACTGGGTCTGGGAAGCCCTTGTTCCAAGTACCTCGCCCTCTTCCATATATAAACGTTCAAATATTTTCAGCAAATGGGCATCTGCCTTATTGCTGCAGTAAATCACCTCTGCAAAACCGGTGCGGGCTTTTCTTCCCGTATCCAGCTTGGCATAATCCATTTCTTTATAACCATCCTGGCGAATCAGCTTCCCTGCGGTTTCTGGGGAAAGCCCTCCCATTTGCACCTGGGCAAGAATTTCTTCTAGCGTCATTTATAATCTCACTCCGTTTCAAAAATCAATCCTGACGCAGCCGTAGCTTTCGGAACTTCTTCCACTCAAGCGATTACGGGCACGTTCCTTTCATGTGCTGTAAGAAACAGCACCACAATTATAACGTTTTCTCACTTTTTATTCAAGAACAAAGCAGACAAACTCTTATTACGCAAAAAATCCTGCCTCATATACGAAGCAGGATTTCTGTTATGTTTTATTTCGCCTTGGCTGCCTTTTTATCCCCAAGAAAGCCAATAGATGTAACACAGATCAGCTTATCAAAGATCATAAACATGGCCGGTAAGATAAACAGTACAACTACCATACTGATGATTGCACCACGGGCAAGCAGTGTACAGATAGAACCGATCATCTCAACCTGTGAATAGCAGGAAACACCGAAGGTTGCAGCGAAGAAGCTAAGACCACTGCTGATGATGGATGGCATGCTGGTCTTATGTGCAATGCTGATAGCTTCCTTCTTATCTTTGCCGTGCTGTCTCTCTCTCTGATAACGGGTGGTCATCAGGATCGCGTAGTCAACGGTAGCACCTAACTGGATGGCACCGATAACAATACTTGCAACGAACGGAAGACTGATTCCCTGGTAGTACGGAATAGCCATATTTACAAAAATCGCAAACTCAATAACCGCAACCAGAATGATCGGCAAGGAAATTGATTTGAAAATGATCAGGATGATCAGGAAAATCGCACCGATAGAAATCACATTTACACGAACCAGATCGGCATCTGTAGTATCCTGAAGGTCTTTCATAAGCGGTGCCTCACCGATTACCATCGCTGTATTATCGTATTTCTTTACTATTTCATCAATTTGGGCAAGCTGGGCATTCACCTCATCTGTAGCAGAACCATACTCAGAGCATACAAATGCAAGCTCATACTGATCCCCTTTGAAAATCTTCTTCAGATCATTCGGAACCATGGACTCCGGAACAGTTGCACCAACCAGAGAATTCATACCCAGACTCCACTTCACACCGTCAACCTTATCGATATCATTTAACATCTGCTGTTTCTGCTTGGAATCCATATCATTATCCATCATGATCATATGGATATTGCCTACTGCAAAGGTTTTCTCCAGCTCATCATTGGCAATGTTGCAATCCAGAGTGGACGGAAGGGATTCTGCAATATTGTAGTAAATCTGTGTATGGTTATTTCCATAAACAGCCGGGAACAGAAGCACCAGGAAAATCAAAGTCCAAAGCTTGTAATGCTTGGTAATAAATGCAGACGGTTTATCCAGTCTGGCAAAAAGCAGCTTATGCTGTGTCTTCTCGATTGGTTTGTCAAAAAACAGAACCAGTGCGGGAAGAACAGTTACACAACAGATAACACCAATGATAACACCCTTCGCCATTACAATACCAAGGTCACGTCCAAGAGCAAAGGTCATAACACAAAGTGCGACGAAACCGGCAACTGTGGTAACAGAGCTTCCTGCTACAGATTTGAATGTATTGGCAATGGCATGACCCATGGCACGATCCTTTTCACCAGGGAAACGCTTTTTATTCTCCTCGTAGCTGTTCAGAAGGAAAATGGAATAATCCATTGTAACACCAAGCTGAAGAACTGCGGTAAGTGCCTGAGTAATATAGGAAGTCTCACCTAAAATAATATTGCTTCCCAGATTATAAAGGATTGCCAGTCCGATACTGAGCAGGAACAGAAACGGCACAACGAAGGATCCGCTTGTCAGCTCCAAAACGATCAGGCTGAGCACCGCTGCAATTACAACGTAGATTGGCAGCTCCTGCATGGCAATGTTCTTAATATCCGTAACAACACCTGTCATACCGCTAAGGAAACACTGCTCATTTGCAACCTTACGAAGCTCTGTAATAGCCTCCATAGACGTATCGGAAGAAGTGGTATTGTCAAACAGCACCAGCATCATGGTGGCATCACCGTTTATAAATACCTTTCTGTATTTCTCAGGGATCATCTCCACAGGAAGGGTGATGTCTGCCACATCATCATACCAGAGCACATCCTTTACATGCTCTACTTCGCTGAACTTCTCTTCCAGCTTCTGGACATCCTTCATATCCATGTTCTCTACGATTACCATGGAAAAGGCGCCCATTCCAAACTCATCAACCAGAATATCCTGACCTTTCACTGTCTCAAGGGTATCCGGCAGGTAACTTAACAGATCATAATTTACTCTCGTCTTAGCAATTCCGATCACAGACGGGATTACCAGCAAAAGTCCGATGAGCAGCACCAGAATTTTATGCTTGGCTATCCATTTTCCTACTTTGACCATTGATGTCATCTCCTTAATTCATTTCTTTCGTACTATAGTATAACCCAAAATGACCAATAGTCAATATTATTTTTATCAAAAATGAAAAATAGTCATTTTTCTCAAAATCCGATTAAAACGCCGACAATTTTTACCAAAAATGCCGCAATCCAGGCGATCACACATTGTCCGATCACCACTCCTGCTGCCCATTTACCGCCCAGCTCACGCTTTACAGAGGCGATTGCCGCTACGCAAGGGGTATATAAAAGACAGAAGGTAAGAAGACACACTGCTGCCAACGGAGAAAGCACCTCCACCAATGCCGCCGTGCTTCCAAACAATATGGACAATGTGGAAACCACGCTCTCCTTTGCCATGAAGCCTGTTACGAGGGCTGTGGAGAATCTCCAGTCCCCAAAGCCAAGAGGCTTAAATACCGGTGCAATAAATCCGGCGAGTACTGCAAGAATACTGTCTTTGGAATCAGTCACAATATTCAGATGCAGATCAAAGGTCTGTAAAAACCAGATCACAATGGTTGCCACAAAAATAACAGTAAAGGCTCTCTGAAGAAAATCCTTTGCCTTTTCCCAGAGAAGCTGGCCAACGTTTTTTGCACCTGGAAGACGATAATTAGGAAGCTCCATTACAAAGGGAACTGCTTCTCCCTTAAACATGGTTTTTCCAAAAATAAGTGCCATCAGGATTCCCATAATAATTCCGCCAAAATAAAGCGCTATCATTACCAGTGCGCCGTATTTCGGGAAAAAAGCAGCTGTAAAGAAAGCATAAATCGGAAGCTTTGCCGAACAGCTCATAAAAGGAGTAAGAAGGATGGTCATCTTACGGTCACGCTCTGACGGCAGGGTTCTGCTTGCCATAACGCCGGGAACTGTACATCCAAACCCTACAAGCATTGGGACAATGCTTCGTCCGGAAAGTCCGATCTTTCGAAGGAGCTTATCCATTACAAAAGCAACTCTGGCCATATATCCGCTGTCTTCCAGAAGTGACAGGAAGAAAAACAGGGTGACGATAATCGGCAAAAAGCTGAGCACACTTCCAATTCCATTGAAAATACCGTCAATTACAAGAGAATGAAGCACGTTATTTACGTTCCATGCAGTCATTGCCTGATCCACCACTGCAGTCAGCCAGGTTATTCCCATGTCAAGAAGGTCTGAAAGACCTTTTCCGATCACTCCAAAGGTCAGCCAGAAAACCAGAGCCATAATTCCTGCAAAACATGGAATTGCTGTATATTTTCCGGTAAGCAGCTTATCCATTTGCTGGCTTCTCAAATGCTCCTTACTCTCATGAGGCTTGATTACCGTCTCATCGCAGACTTTTTCAATGAAATCAAAGCGCATATGGGCAATTGCCGCTGACCGGTCAAGTCCACGCTCTGTCTCCATCTGCTTCACAATATGCTCCAGAGTTTCCTTTTCGTTCTGATCCAGTCCCAGTTTCTCCAGAATCAGATTATCTCCTTCTGCAAGCTTACTGGCTGCGAAACGAACCGGAATATCTGCCTGCTGTGCATGATCTTCGATAAGATGCATAATTCCATGAAGACACCTGTGAACGGCGCCGCCATCATCGTTTGCATCACAGAAATCCAGACGTTTTGGTTTTTCCTGATATTTTGCCACATGGATCGCATGGGCTACCAGTTCATCGATTCCCTCGTTTTTCGCTGCTGAAATAGGTACTACGGGAATTCCAAGTGCCTCCTCCATCTGGTTCACGCGTACAGAGCCGCCATTCTGTCTTACCTCGTCCATCATATTCAATGCCAGAACCATAGGAACATCCAATTCCATCAGCTGCATGGTAAGATAAAGATTTCTCTCAATATTGGTTGCATCCACAATATTGATAATCCCTTTTGGATGCTGTTCCAGAATAAAGCTTCTGGTTACGATTTCCTCGCTGGTATAGGGGGACATGGAATAAATTCCCGGCAAGTCTGTCACCAGAGTATTCTTTTTCCCGCGGATAATACCATCCTTGCGGTCTACAGTAACTCCCGGGAAGTTGCCTACATGTTGACTGGAGCCGGTTAACTGATTAAACAGGGTGGTTTTACCGCAATTCTGGTTTCCTGCCAGCGCAAAGGTAAGAAGCTCACTATCCGGAAGGGGATGTTCATCTGCTTTTTCATGATATTTACCGCCCTCTCCAAGTCCGGGATGTGGAATTGCTTTCGCTCTTTCACTGTGTTTTTTTTCTTTTGCATCTCTTATATTATCAATTTCAATTTTCGCTGCATCTGCAAGGCGCAGGGTCAGCTCGTAACTGTGGATCCGTACCTCCACAGGATCACCCATCGGCGCATATTTTACCATGGTCACATCAGCCATGGGAATAATTCCCATATCCAGAAAATGCTGCCGCAGAGCACCCTCTCCGCCAACAACTGTGACTGTGGCGGTTTTCCCTATTGGAAGATCTTTTAAGGTCATGTATATCAATCCTCTTTTCTCTTCGTTATTGATATTTTTTATCATTTGTTTTTGCAATGGTTAGTTTATGCTAATTTTGTGACAATGTCAATATTATTGAGAAAATTTATTGACAAACCTCTTCTCATCTGCTAGAGTTACGAAATAAGGTTTCCCTGTGAGGGAGTAGCAAGCGTGCCAAGGAGTATTTAAGAACACTTTACTCTGCGCGTGGCAAGTCAACATACCGACCTGTGGATTTTTAAGATTATTTTTTGGTCTGGCTTGCATTAAATTGCGAGACTCATGTATAACGAGTGCTATACATGGAGTCTGTCCTTTTATAAGAATGTCTACGATCCATATATAGCCTGTGGTTATATAATGGGTCTTTTTTCATGTTTCGGAAGCCCAAAAATCATATGGAGGAATGAAAAAATGAATTACAGTTTTATCTTCTTTCTCAACAGCGCTCTTCTTGGCGTCGGACTTGCCATGGATGCTTTTTCAGTGTCCCTTGCCAATGGTCTTCATGAGCCTAAGATGCGAATGAAAAAAATGTGCGGAATTGCCGGTACCTTTGCCGCCTTTCAGGCCATCATGCCAATGACCGGATGGCTTTGTGTCCACACTGTTGTGGAATATTTCAGAACTTTTGAGAAGTTCATCCCCTGGATTGCACTGATTCTCCTTGGCTTTATCGGCGGCTCCATGCTGAAAAACGGTATCTGCGGGACTGAAGAGAATGAAGAGATCCCCGGCGTTGGACTTAAGGCACTTTTTATCCAGGGTGTTGCCACTTCCATTGATGCACTGTCCGTCGGCTTTACAATTGCAGAATATGACTGGCTTATGGCGCTTGTCTGTTCCGTCATCATCGCTGCCGTTACCTTCTTTATCTGCATGACAGGTCTTTCACTTGGAAAACGATTCGGAACAAGGCTTTCCAATAAAGCAGATATTCTGGGCGGCATAATTCTTATTGCAATTGGCCTGGAGATTTTCATCAGTAACATGTTATAATTTCACCAGAAAAAATTTTTCTTTGCAAAAAAGGAGGACATTTATGGTTTTACCAGTTATTTATTTCATCATTGGTTTGATCCTGCTAATCAAAGGCGGCGACTGGTTTGTGGACGGCGCAACCGGCATTGCACATCGTTTTCACGTGCCTGAGCTTCTGATTGGTGCAACTGTAGTCTCAATTGGTACTACTCTTCCGGAAGTTATGGTTTCTGCCACATCCGCAGTCGGTGGACACGGGGAAATTGCCTATGGCAACGCCATCGGTTCAATCATCTGCAACGTTTGTCTGATTGCAGCCCTTACCATTGCCATCCGTCCATCTGCTACAGACAAAAAGACTCTGAAGCTGCCAGTTTTCTTTTTCTTCCTTGCAGCTGCCTTCTACTCTGCAACAGCTTATATTTCCGGACATTTTTCCCGTTTCACAGGACTTATTCTTCTGGCTATGTTTGGCGCTTATATCGGAATCTCTGTTTACCAGATCACCCACAATCCGGCTCCTGCTGTTGTTTCTGCCACATCTGACAGTTCAGAGAAGAAGGACTCTTCTATGTTAAAGGATATCATCCTGCTGGTAGTTGGAGCTGTTCTCATTGCGTTCGGCGCAAATCTGCTGGTAGACAATGGCACTATAATTGCCCGTGAGCTGGGTGTTCCGGAATCCGTAATCGCCCTTACCTTCGTTGCTCTTGGCACCTCTCTTCCGGAACTGGTAACTGCCATTACTTCCCTTACAAAAGGCCACGGAGCCCTTTCCCTTGGCAATGTTATCGGCGCAAACCTTTTCAATCTGGTGCTGGTAAGCGGTGTTTCCGCTGCTTTATCACCGTTTGACATTCCAGTGAGCAAGACCATTGCCGGAATGAATTCTTCACTAGTTGTGGATATCCCTCTTATGCTTTTTGTCATGGCATTTCTTACTTTTCCTGCAATAAAGCGGGAAAAGCTTTCCAGGGTACAGGGAATCATACTTCTGATAATTTATGCTGCATTCTGTATCTACCAGTTTGCATAAGTAAATAAAAAGACGATATGTACAGCAGCAGAAAATTTTTTCTGTCCACTAATACATATCGTCTTTTTTATTACTGTGCTCTCAGACTGCTCAGTCTTCCTCTATATGCTCACGTCCCTGGTCAATAATAGTCCGAACATGCTCATCTGCCAGAGAATAAAATATAGATTTTCCATCCCTGCGGCTTTTTACCAGCTTATTCTGTTTCAGGATACGAAGCTGGTGGGAAATAGCTGACTGGGTCATGTTCAGAGCCTTTGCAAGGTCACACACGCATACCTCCGCTTCAAAAAGTACAAACAGGATCCTGATTCTGGTAGAATCTCCGAATACCTTAAACAGCTCCGCAAGGTCGTACAGCTCATTTTCCTCCGGGAGGGTCTCGTTTACAATTTGCAGAAGATTTTCATGGACCTCACAGCAATCACAGATTTCCACTTCTTTCTCTATGTCTTTTTTCATTCTGAATACCTCGATATCATCATCAAAGATTTTTTACAAACAAAGTCCGGATCGCATTGAGCACTGCCAGCACCATAACTCCTACGTCTGCAAAAATGGCTATCCACATATTTGCAATGCCAAGGGCACCAAGTACCAGACAGATCAGCTTCACACCGATTGCAAAATAAATATTTTCATATACAATCCGCATACACTTCTTGGCAATGCGAATGGCTTTTCCAATCTTCAATGGGTCGTCATCCATCAGTACAACGTCAGCCGCCTCGATTGCAGCATCAGAACCAAGAGCGCCCATTGCAATACCAATATCCGCTCTTGAAAGAACCGGTGCATCGTTAATTCCGTCTCCAGCGAAGGCAAGCTTCTCTTTTTCAGACTTGTTTGCCAGAAGCTCTTCCACCCTGGAAACCTTATCCGCCGGAAGAAGCTCGCTGTAAACCTCTCCGATTCCAAGGTCAGCAGCTACAGACTCTGCCACTTTTTTTCCGTCACCAGTGAGCATAACCGTTCTTGTAATGCCTGCTTTTTTCAGATTCTCAATAGCCTCTTTTGCGTGAGGCTTGATAATGTCAGAAATCAGGATATGACCGGCATATTTTCCATCCACCGCCATATGGACAACCGTTCCTACATGATGGCACTCTTTGTACGCAATCCCCAGACGGTTCATCAGCTTCGCGTTGCCAGCAGCTACAGACACGCCGTCCACCTTTGCAATAACACCGTTTCCACCGATTTCCTCAATGTCTGTGACACGGCTGCGGTCAATTGGCCTGCCATATGCTTTCTGAAGGCTCTTGCTGATGGGGTGTGAGGAAGAACACTCTGCATATGCTGCATATTCCAGAAGCTTTGCATCCTCCATCTCACTGTGGTGGATTCCACTGACCTCGAATACACCCTTTGTCATAGTACCTGTTTTATCAAAAACAACAATCTTTGTCTGGGAAAGCGTCTCCAGATAATTAGAACCTTTTACCAGAACGCCCTGATTGCTTGCACCACCAATTCCGGCAAAGAAACTAAGTGGAATACTGATCACCAGTGCACAGGGACAGCTGATGACAAGGAATGTCAGGGCACGGTAGATCCAGTCTCCCCATTCCGGAGAAAGTCCCATAAACAGCATTCTGCAAAGAGGAGGAATAATTGCAAGTGCCAGAGCACTGTAGCAGACTGCCGGGGTATAATATTTCGCAAATTTTGAAATAAAGTTTTCAGATCTGGATTTCTTGGAGCTGGAGTTCTCAACAAGGTCCAGGATCTTGGAAACAGTAGATTCACCGAATTCCTTGGTGGTGCGGATTTTCAATACACCTGTCATGTTGATACAGCCACTGATGACCTCATCTCCCACTTTTGCATCTCGTGGAAGGCTTTCCCCTGTCAGTGCGCTTGTATTTAATGTGGAATTTCCTTCTTCAATCATTCCGTCAATTGGAATCTTCTCTCCTGGCTGAACCACAATGATAGTTCCAATCTCAACCTCGTCCGGGTCAACCTTCTCCAGCTTGCCATCCTGCTCAATATTTGCATAATCCGGACGGATATCCATCAGTTCACTGATATTTCTTCTGCTCTTTCCAACGGCATAGCTCTGGAAAAGTTCTCCGATCTGGTAAAACAGCATAACAGCAGTACCTTCCTGATAATCACCGAGAGCAATGGCACCAATTGTGGCAACTGCCATCAAAAAGTTTTCATCAAATACCTGACGGTTCATAATTCCCTTAAACGCTTTTTTCAGAATATCATAACCGATCACCAGATAGGGGATCATGTAAAGTGCCATTCGAAGATAGCCCTCTACCGGAAGAAAGCGCAGCAAAACCAAAAGGACAAAGGCAATAATAATTCTGATCAATACTTTTTTCTGCTTCTTGTTCATATTCTTTCACATGCCCTGAGGGCATGGCCTCCATTATGGTGCTGTCGCCGGCAAGCGACACATTCACTTAATTTGTTTGAATGACCGGACAGAGTACATCCTGTCCGGTCATTGTCTTACAGTTTACCCGGTGCCCAGCAACTGCTTTTCCCCATTGTTTCTTATAAAAAGATCTCGCAGTCGTCTTCTACCTTCTTACAGTTCTTCAGAACTTCCTGCATAACCGCCTTCGGCTCCTGTCCATCTTCAAACTCAACAATCATTTTCAGAGTCATGAAGTTTACAGTTGCATCTTTAACACCTGCAGTGTTCTTTGCAGCATCTTCCATTTTGTTCGCACAGTTTGCACAATCAACATCGATTTTGTAGGTTTTCTTCATGGTAATGGTCTCCTTTAAAATGTTCTCTTTATCATATGAACAATTATTCATATGTTTGAGTTTATTATAACATTTATCTTAAATCTGTCAATAGTTTTCCCTGAAATTCTTTATTTTTCCTCTGTTCAATACGACTGTTTTCATGTATAATAAACCAGATTGATTTTATATATGTTATTGTATCGAATTAGAGGAGATTTAAACATGAAAAATTATCTGATCGTTTTTCTGATTTCCATGGTGCCGCTGATTGAGCTGCGTGGTGCAATTCCTTATGCTGTAGGCTTTGGAATCCCGTTGGTTCAGGCATACATTATCGCCATTATCGGAAATATGATTCCGGTACCTTTTATCTACTTCTTCGCACGTAAGGTTCTGGAATGGGGAAAGGATAAACCTGTGATCGGACGCTTCTTCACTTTCTGTCTTGAGAAGGGGGAAAAGGGCGGAAAGGCTCTTCAGGCGAAAGCCGGCCGCGGTTTATTCGTAGCGCTTCTGCTCTTCGTAGGAATTCCTCTTCCCGGCACTGGTGCCTGGACCGGAACATTAGCTGCCAGCCTTCTTGACATGGATTTCAAGTCCAGTATCCTTGCCGTAATGCTTGGAGTTCTCCTTGCAGGCGTGATCATGGGTGCTGCAAGCGCAGGTTTGTTCGGGGCACTGTTTGCAGTGTTCAGCTGATCACAAACGCCCTGCAGCTGTATGGAAGCTTTTTTATAAAAGCAGGCATATAAAAAGCATATGAGGCTTATCTGTTTACGGATAAACTCATATGCTTTTTACTATTTTGTAGGTTAATTCCTACAGTTATGGAATTTAGAAATTATAATACGGCTCTTCATCCCGGGTGCGGAATTCATGCTTCTCATAATATCCGATCAAAGTTCCATCCTCATCACGAAGTGCTACCATATACACATCCTTCGCCTGCTTTTCATTATAAAAGGTGTGGATCTGGTTATGTCCTCTATCTTCCTGAAACCATGCGATCACCTTCTCGATCATTTCCTTAGACTTTGGATTGTGACAGTTCATAAGACACTTTCCTACCAGAGCCTCACCACCCCATTTATGATAATTCTCCACAGCCTTGGGATTCATATAAAGAATCTCATGTTTCAGATTACAGATGACTACGACCGCGGTATCCTGATCAATGATGCTTTTAAAATATGGTGTCAGATTCATTTTGAAATTCTCCTTTCTCTAATCCCATTAATTATTTTTCAGTATCTCAGTGGAATACATATTTTTCAAGTCTTTCAAAGGCTTCCTTTACCCGCGACAGTGGCAATGCCAGATTCATGCGGATTCCATACTCCCCATGGAAGGGTCTGCCATCCTGCCACATAACGCCCACTTCAAGACCAGCCTTCTGTAGCTCATCTATGGTTTTTCCACGTTCCTTGCACCACTTTTCACAATCCAGAAACAGCATATAAGTTCCCTGAGGCCTTGACAACTCCACGCCCTGGAAATGCTCCTCAATAAAATCACAGGCAAAATTCACATTTTCCGTCAGAACCTGACGAAGCTCGTCCACCCACTCATATCCTTCCGGTCTGTAAGCACCCATCAGGGCATACATGGAAAGCATATTCATCTCATTATAATGGCTGAGGCTGGACTCCTTATCCAAACGGTCACGAAGCCAGGAATTATAAACAATATGATAGCTTCCGATCAATCCGGCCAGATTAAAGGTTTTCGACGGTGCATACATGGCAATGGTCCTGTTTCTGGCATCCTCCGAAATCATCTGGGTAGGAATATGTTTATTCTCCCCCAGAATCAGGTCCGACCAGATTTCATCGGAAATCACGTACACGTCATGCTTTTTGAAAAGCTCCATGGCTTTCTCCAGCTCCCACATTTCCCAGACACGTCCAGTGGGATTATGCGGACTGCACATAATACAGGCATGAATATGGTTTTCAACGATTTTCTTTTCCATATCCTCAAAATCCATGCGCCACACCTTGTTCTCATCTTTTTTCAGCTGGCTATGCACAATGTGATAGCCATTATTGGTAAGTGCACCGGTAAATCCAATATAAGTAGGAGAATGCAAAAGTACGCTGTCTCCTTTAGAGCAAAGCACATTCAATGCGCTTACAACACCGCCAAGCACACCATTCTCATATCCAATGCACTCTTTTGTAAGGCCTGTGACTCCATTTCTTGTCTCCTGCCACCTGATGATCTCCTGAAAATATTCTTTTCGAGGAGAAAAGTATCCAAATGCAGGATGCTGCATTCTTTTAATAACAGCCTCCTGCACTGTGGGAACAGTGGGAAAATTCATATCTGCCACCCACATAGGGATCCAGTCCATTCCCTCTTTTAATGTAACCCCTGTAAAATAATCATGATTAAAGCACGCTTTCTCAAAGGGTGCATCTACCGCAATCGCATCCATTCCCCTGCGGTTTAAAATACTGGTAAAATCGTATTTCATTTTTGACTCCTCCTGACCTTACTTATGCAAAAATCCAGACTGCACCAAATACAGCCCGGATTCCTTCTTTACTTTAATCTTACATCTCAAGAATCATCTTCAACACATTCAGGACACTATCCGGTCCCGGTTTCTCCAGAACATAACGGGCCGCCTGTTTTGCTTCCTCCCTGGCAGTGGTAACTGCATAACTCTTACCAGCTTCCAGAAGCATGCTTACGTCGTTACAATTATCTCCAAAGGCCACAACCTCTTCTCTCTTTGTGATTCCCAGTCGATCCATAAGCTTCTGCAATGCATTACCTTTCCCTGAATGTACATCCACGAAATCTACCCAGTAATCTCCGGAAGCCATAATCTGGATCTTGTCTCCAAACCGCCTCTTCGCTTCCTCTGCACCAACAGCTGCATCCACTTTCTCATTATACATGGCAACTTTTGTCATGGTCTCCGGGGCATTCAGCACATCATCCACCTCATTTACATGAAGCTTATACCCTTCCCGGAGCTTTTTCACAAAAGCCTGATCTGCACGCTCCACATATGCCTGAGCACTGCCTGCTGTCATAAACGAAGCTCCCTCCTGTGCACGTACATACTCTACAACCTCTTTCAGCACATCTGACGGGATTGCCATTTTTTCAATAATTTCTCCCTGATAGGAAATGATTCCACCATTTCCAGCAATGAAATAAATATCATCCTTTACAGGAGCAAACACTCTTTCAATACTGTCATATTCTCTGCCACTGACTGCTGCAAATACAATCCCTTTAGCCTTCAATTTCCGGATAATCCCATAAATCTCCGGGTTAATATCCATGGTTCCTTCTTTCAGAAGTGTCCCATCCAAATCTGACGCGATCAGTTTTATCATAACTCTTACCTCACATACAAAAAGTCCACTCAATTTCCGCCCTCTAACCAGCAGAATTTTCTACTCTTTCTGTACTTCAATAATATTCGCGCAATCTTCATATCCAACCAGAATCTTATCTGTTATGATAGTGGACCGGTAAAACTCCGCAAATGTAACAGAACTGATGGTATCAAACTTAGAGCTGTCACAGAGAACATAGCACTCCCTACACTGCTCCATAGCTGCTGCCTTAACTGCCGCCTCGTTGGCATCCGGTGTAGTGCAGCCACTCTTTTTGGTAATTCCGTTAGTTCCAAAAAAGCCTTTGGTAAAGTGATAGCCCCGAAGAGTGTTCATCGCCTGATTTCCAATAACCGCCTCTGTGGAACCCTTCAGTTCTCCGCCTACAAGGAGAACCTTAAAGCCTCTCTCAGCCAGCATTTGAGCATGAGCCACCGCATTGGTAACAAATACTGCCCTTGTCACCTGAAGAAATTTCAGCATACCTCCGGTGGAAGTTCCTGCATCAATGTATACAAAATCCTCATCCTTAACAAGGCCTGCTGCATATCTGGCAATTCTGTCCTTCTCCTCCAGCTTCAAGCCCATCTTCTCAGCCACCGAGTACTCATATGTGGTTACCCGCTCCTTCAATTCCACGGCACCGCCGAAAACCTTCTCCAGCTTGCCCTCTTTATCCAGAGCTGTAATATCTCTTCGAACAGTTGATTCTGATGTATCCAGAAGATCCTTCACTTCTGTAACAGTGATACTTCCCTTCTCTCTCAGAAGCTTCAAAATAATCTCATGTCGTTGCTGTGTTAACATTATTTACCTGCCTTATAATCTGTAACGTTCGTTTCCAGAATAATCTTACGCAATGGCAGAATACTTCCCGGTGAAACAGAAAGTTCATCCACGCCCATTGCAAGAAACTCTTTTGTAAGTGACTGGTCAGCACCAAGCTCCCCGCAGATACCAGCCCAGATTCCTGCTTTATGTGCATTCTCCACAACCATAGAAATCATTCGCAGTACTGCCGGATGATGGGGATCAAAGAACAGGTCAAGCTGAGGATTCTGACGATCAATCGCCATAGTGTACTGGCTGAGATCATTGGTTCCGATACTGAAGAAGTCTACCTCCTTCGCAAGATCATCACTGATAATAGCCGCTGCCGGCGTCTCGATCATAATTCCCTGTTCCGGATTACCAAATTCCACACCCTGACTGGTCAGCTCTGCCTTTACTTCCTCTACGATTTCCTTAATCTTACGCACTTCTGATACACTGGTGATCATTGGATACATAATGGCAATTTTGCCAAATGCACTTGCACGGAATAATGCCCGAAGCTGTGTCTTAAATATTTCAGGTCTGGTCAGACAGATACGGATGGCTCTACAGCCAAGTGCCGGGTTTTCCTCATGCTCCATATGGAAATAATCGCACTGCTTATCTGCACCGATATCCAGAGTACGAATAATCACTCTTTTACCTGCCATAGTCTGTGCAACCTGTCTGTAAATCTGAAACTGCTCCTCCTCTGTAGGAAAGTCCTCTTTCTCCAGATAAATAAACTCACTTCTGAAAAGTCCGATTCCCCCTGCATCATTCTGAATCACCGTTGCCAGGTCCTTGATGTTGCCAATATTAGCGTACAGCATTACCTTCTGTCCGTCAAGTGTAACATTCTCTTTTCCCTTAAGGGTCAGAAGAAGCTGCTTTCTGGCAATGTCTTCTTCCTGACGCTTCTTCATCTCTTCCAGAGTAGCCTCATCAGGATCTACATAGAATGTACCGCTTGCTCCATCCACAATTCCGATCTTACCATCCATAGAACCATCAAGTACCATGGAAGTATTTACAAGTGCAGGAATAGCCATGGTTCTTGCAAGAATGGCCGTATGGGAATTCAAAGAGCCCTTAACTGTAACAAAGGAAAGTACCTTATCCTTATCCAGCTGTACTGTCTCTGATGGCGCCAGATCCTCTGCTACAATAATCTTCGGTTCATCTGTATCTACAGAACCTGTATCTTCTCCATTTAAAATAGTAAGAAGACGCTCGGAAATATCACGTACATCAGCCGCACGTTCTCTCATATAATCATCATCCATGGCAGAAAACATCTGTGCATAGTTGTCTCCCGTAGTTGCCACTGCATACTCTGCATTTACTCCCTGACTGCGAATAATATTCTCCACTGATTCATTATATCCATCGTCTTCCATCATCATCTGATGAACTTCAAAAATGGCAGCATTGGCTTCTCCCACTTCCCGAAGAGCCTTATCGTAAAGCCCCTGTAGCTGCCGGATTCCCTCTGCTTTGGCTTTCTCATAGCGAGCCATCTCCTGATCCGGATCTTCTATCTTCACCCGCTTCACCTGCTGCTCTTTTTTCTGATATACACTGATCTTACCAATGGCGATACCGCCGAAAACACATTTTCCGTTATATACCTGCATTTTTTCTCTCCTGATTATCCGATCTGCTGACAGGAAGCATAACATTCCCACCAGACTTCTTCTGTAATTCTCACCAAAGCGTTCCCGCAAATGCGGGACTTGACGCGTTTCCAACATAGAAACAGGGACATACCCGCAGGTATGTCCCCTTCCTGTCTTACAGAGTCTCCTGCATGAATTTGCTTACTGCTTCATATGCAGCATCTTCATCTGCACCTTCAAATGTAAGAGTAACCTCATCACCTTTCTTTACTGCAAGTCCCATAACTCCGAAAATTGCCTTACAGTTCATGGCCTTACCACCCTTGGCAATCTTGATATCGGAAGAAAAAGCCTTCACAGTCTTTACAAGCTCTCCTGCCGGACGTGCGTGGATTCCTTCCGGATCTGTTACAACATACTTAAATTCTCTCATGATAAATTCCTCCATTTTTTCCTTTTTATCTTTCGTTTCTGTTGATTTTCTGATTATTTATTTTCTTTATATCTGATTTTATTTATCCTGTCAATCACTCAGGCTTTTTTCTTCTTTAAAATTCCCAGAATCACTGCGGAAACTACTGTTCCCACAACCAGTGCGATCATATACTGCACTGCATTTCCCATAACCGGAACTACGAAGATTCCACCGTGAGGAGCCATCAGAGTACATCCAAAGGCCATGGACATTGCTCCTGCAAGTCCGGAGCCAACGATACATGCTGGAAGCACATGGATCGGGTCAGATGCTGCAAAAGGAATAGCTCCCTCTGTAATAAATGCCAGTCCCATAATAAAGTTAGTCGGACCGGATTCTCTCTCCTCCTTAGTAAATCTGTCTTTAAAAAGAAGAGTCGCAAGTGCGATAGCGCATGGCGGAACCATACCACCAACCATTACGGCTGCCATAATGTCATAATTACCTGCTGCAATTGCTGCAGTTCCAAATACATAAGCTGCTTTATTAAATGGGCCGCCCATGTCGATTGCCATCATTCCTCCAAGGATCAGACCAAGGACAATCTTACTGGAACTTCCCATGGAGGTAAGTCCGTTATTCAAAGCTGTATTGATACCGCCCATGATCGGTTCTACTACAAACAGCATCAGAAGTCCCATAACCAGAATTCCCACAACCGGATAAATAAGAACCGGTGCGATCTTCTCAAGAGCCTCAGGAAGCTTCTCACAAACCTTGCGAAGTCCAAGAATAATATAACCAGCTGCAAAACCAGCTGCCAGAGCACCAAGGAAACCTGATGTTCCACTATGTGCCATCATACCGCCAACAAAGCCAAGTGCAAGTGCTGGTCTGTCACCGATAGCCATTGCAATAAAACCAGCCAGAACCGGGAGCATAAAGCCAAATGCCACATCACCGATCTGTTTAAACATGGCAGCTGCCGGAGTAATACTTCCGAAATTAGCACGTTCTGCCACATCCAGGGCATTCATATCTACCATAAGACCATCGATCAGGAATGCAATTGCGATCAAAATACCACCGCCAACTACAAATGGCAGCATATGAGAAACACCGTTCATCAGCTGGGTGTAAATCTTATGACCAGCCCCACCGCCGGATTTATTCTGGCTCTGGGCTGCTGCGGATACATTTCCGCTATGGTATACCGGCACATCGCCAGACATGGCAAGCAGGATCAGCTCGTCAGCCTTATTGATTCCATCCGAAACCTGACGCTGAATTACTTTCTTACCATCAAAACGATCCATAGGAACCTGTGCATCTGCTGCAACAATGATGCAGTCCGCTTCCTGAATTTCCTGGTCTGTAAGCACATTCTTGGCACCACCGGAACCCCTTGTCTCAATTTTCACAAAGCAGTTCTTCGCCTTGGCAGCCTTCTCAATTCCCTCTGCTGCCATATAAGTGTGGGCAATTCCTGTAGGACAGGAGGTAACTGCCAGAATCTTAAACTGGTCTGCCTCAGCTTCTCCCATATCTGCCAGACGCTCATCCACACTCTTCTTCTCCTCATCTGCCTGATCAATAATCGACAGAAATTCCTCCGGTGTCTTCGCAGCTCGAAGGCTCTTTGTAAAATCCTCATCCATCAGCATCATGGAAAGCTTGCTCAGTACATCCAGATGCACATTATCCTCTGTGTTCGGAGCAGCGATCAGAAACAGCAGGGTAACCGGCTCACCATCCAGAGAATCGAAATCAACACCATTCGGAATTACCATAGCGGCAAGTCCCGGTTTATCTACAGCGTCACATTTACCGTGGGGAATGGCAATTCCTTCACCAATTCCTGTAGTACTCTCTTCTTCTCTGGCATAAACCTGCCTGCGGTATGCTTCCTCATCATTAATCTTACCGCTCGCCCTCATAAGAGCTACCGCTGCGTCCAGAGTCTGAGACTTATCAGCGGGTGCAGCATTTAGCGAAATGCTTCTTACATCCAGTAAATCTGTGATTCTCATTTCCTTCCTCCTGGTTCTATCCTACAATCTGCTGATATACAGCTTCAATCTCTTCTCTGGTAGCAAGATTCTCAGAAAATGCACTGGCACTTCCTGCTGCGATTCCCATGTGAAATGCATATTCATAATCCTGCTTCTCCATATATCCGGCCATAAATCCAGCCACCATGGAATCTCCAGCTCCAACGCCATTGATCAGCCTGCCCTTCGGTGCAGGCTCCTCATAAACATCTCCATTCTCAGCGATAAGCACTGCGCCCTCGCCAGCCATGGAAATGAGTACATTCACGGCGCCCATCTCCTGAAGCTTCCTGCCGTATGGAATCACGGACTGGCGGTCCTTCAGCTCCACTCCGAAAATCTCACCCAGCTCATGGTTATTCGGCTTGATCAGAAATGGATGATATGGAAGAACCTTCATCAGAAGATCTCTGGTGGCATCCACTGCAATCCGCACTCCTCTGCCATCCAGCATAGCCATAATCTTCTGATATGCATCATCAGGCATGGAAGATGGAATGCTTCCGGAAAGGAAAAGCACATCCCCTGCTCCTAATTCTCCCAGCTGCTTCATCAGCATGTCTACCTTATCTGCACCAATCTTCGGTCCCTGACCATTGATCTCCGTACCATCTATGCTCTTCAGCTTCAGATTAATTCTGGAAAAGCCTTCCCCGACCTGGATGAAACCATTCTTCACACCCATATCTTCAAGCCTTCTGACAATCTCTTCTCCTGTAAAGCCTGCGGTAAATCCAAGAGCCGTACTCTCAATTCCCATATTCATAAGAACTGTAGATACGTTAATCCCCTTGCCTCCCGGAAGGAGCAGCTCTGAACTGGTTCGATTGGTAAGGCCAAGCTGGAAGTCCTCTACCGATACAATATAATCCAGTGACGGATTAAAAGTTACAGTGTAAATCATGTCTGCCTCCTGCTCATTTTTGCTTGTTTTTGATTTGTTGAGCTTATTATACTTTCATACATTGTCAAAGTCAATCAATCTTTTTCACAAGATTGACTGATTGATTTTATCAAAATTGCACAAATATGAATTATTTTGACTGAGTTTGGATCTTCGTATGAATTTTCCAGCTTATTTAAGCATTATCTACTTATAGTAATGTCCACAAAACCAAAAAAAATGCAGATACTAGTCATATTTCCGTCTGATATCTGCATCATAAGATGTTGGGGGCAAAAGCCCCCGACTATGATACCAGATTGCTACGTGCTTTGCACTCCCGCAATCTTCATCATATATTTAATCTGTCCGAAGTGCTGTTACCGGATCGCTTTTAGCCGCTTTTCTGGACGGGATCAGACCGCCAAGCAGGGTCAGAACCACGCTCAGCCCGATCAGAACCACCGCAGCCACCGGCGGAAGCGCTGCTTTCACATTCACGCCGTCAGCCAGCGACCGGATAATACGGTTTGCCGGAATAAGAAGCAGCAAGGTAATTCCAATTCCCATAGCTCCCGCGCAAAATCCGATGATAAACGTTTCCGCATTAAACACCTGTGATACATTATGCCTGGAAGCACCAATAGCCCTTAAAATACCGATCTCCTTTTTCCTCTCCAGAACGCTGATATAGGTAATAACGCCGATCATAATGGAAGAAACCACAAGAGAAATAGCCACAAAAGCCACCAGCACATAGCTGATAATGTTCACAATATCCGTAACCGACGACATCAGAGTGCCCACCAGATCGGTGTAAGTGATCACCTTCTCATCCTCCCCAGAAGCCTCCATATCTGCATTATACTGATCCAGAATGTTCACAAGCTCTGATTTACACTCAAAATCCTTTGGATAAATATTAATTCCACCTGGAACATTCAGATCTGCATAACCAAGCTTTTTCAGATTTCCATCATAAGAAGCATTTTCATAAGTCATCAGTGACATCATCAGCTCGGAAAGCTCATCTTCGTTCATATTCATCTGAATGGCCTTTGCAAAAGCATCCGGATCAATGGACAATGCATCTTCCATACTGCTCATATCCCCCATGCTTCCAAGGCTTCCCATAGCCTGACTCATAGCTGATGCAATACTTGAGGACACACTTGCCATTACAGACTCCATGGCTCCCTGCATGCTGGAACTGATATTTCCCATCATCTGCTCCATGGCAGTCTGAATGCCCCTGGTCAGCTGTTTTTCCACCTGTCCCATCACATCTGTAAACCTGGCTTCAATTCCCTTTGTCAGCGCATCTGTAAAAGAAGTCATCATGGTCTTCATATAGGTTTCCATTGCCTGTGAAAACTGCTTCTGCACTTCGCTTGTATCCACCATGGTCATAAAACCATTCATAAGCCGGCTCTTCGCATCCTCTGTCTGCATATATTCCAGGAAATAATCCGCCAGATTTGCCGGATCCGGCAGGCTGTTCTTTTTGGCATATTCCGGATAAGCCTCTACCACATCCTGTAAAAGCAGATCCTGTATCTGCTTTGTGGTAATCGTCACTGTCACACTATTTTTAATAATAGCCTCCGCTTCCTCCCTGATCTGCTGCTGGATCTCGCTCTGGCTTAAAAAAGCAAGAATGCTCGCTGCATCAGTCTGTGTAATATTATTTGCCTTGGCGTACTCCTGATACTGGTTTACCAGCTTCGCCGCCACAGCAATCACTTTTTCCGAAGATATATCCACTTTCACATTATTTTTTACCAGCTCCTGCAAATCCTTGCATAAACGTTCATTCATTTCTTTAGAAGTCAGATATTGCTGCAAAGCAGCCTGCATTTTATCCGGGTCTGACTCTGGTTTGTCCTTAATGCTCTCCTGATATCCTGCCAGAACATCCTTTAACAGCGCACTGATTTTTTCCTCTGTAAAATCAAATTTCACAGATTGCAAAGCCTGGCTCATATCCGGCACCTGATCTTCCGGAAGACTTTTCAGAATCTCCTCCGGATCGACCACATCAGAAAGATCCAGATTCAGATCATCCATTTTGATCAGCCCGGACAGATCAGGCACAGCGCTTTCATCCAGATTGATATTCCCTGCCATCCCTGACAGATCAGGCATATCCACATTCATGCCCGAAGAAAATCCCGAAAGACTGGAAAGATCCATATTATAACCGCTAAGGTCCACCTTAAAAGCTTCCTGCAGGGCATCTGCATTAATGGAAAACAAAGATTCCATGTCGAACCTGCTGTCCTCATTATCCTCTTTTCCAAACTCTTCCCCTGTAAATACATTGGTCTTCTCATCTGCAAGCTGCTGTTTTACAATTTCACTGGAAGCTGCCTTCTGGATCACATGTCTGGTCAGCTCCGGGGGATAACAGATTCCAGCAGTCAGCATGGAAGCCGTCGCACCCTCTGCTGGCTGGACAATTCCCACAATGGTAAGGTCTTCTCCGTTTTTTACCAGCTTTTTCATATAAGAACTATTATCCGATTTATCCTTCCATACCTTATATTCCTTATCATATTCATAATAATCCGTACTGCTCACCAGCTTAAACTTCGTTCCCAAAATCTCGTCATACTCATAAGTACCAATATCTTCCGGCATCTTTACAGCCTCTTCTGCCATAAATGCCTGCACCATTTCATCCAATTCCTTACTGTCCCGAAGTCCCAGCGTATACTGAAGAAAATCACTGATATCACCGCCTGAAGTAAGCACCAGCACACATTCTTTATAGTTTTTTGGCCATCTTCCAGCCTTTACCTCGTACTGCTCTTTATAGAGATTTTCGTTTTCCGGCATTTCATAAAAAACATCCGTGCTCATGGTAGCGGACATAATACTGTTGGAAGAGCCGGATCCAAGCCCCATAGCTGAAAAAGATTTGTCCGGATTTACCTGACGGATATTGTTCCCGTCTTCCCGAAAAATCTGCGGGGAAACCGAATAGGTGTATTCCACTGAATTAGCATACTGGGAAACACCGCTTTCGTCGCTGTCCAGATAGGTTTTCAGAGACTCCAGATCGTTCGAGTTCATTTTGGAAAACATATTGGTCACCATCTGGGCTACCCCTACTTCTCCATCCTTCTTTTCACCTTGTGCAGCGGCAGCTCCTACCATCATGGAAGTAAGGTCCATTCCTGTGCTCTGAATCTGCAGCGGATATTCCGAAAGCGTCTCCTCTTCCATATCTGTAATATATTTATCCACTCCATTTGAGATAGAAAGAATCAGAGCAATTCCGATAATACCGATAGAACCTGCAAAAGAGGTCAGAAGCGTTCTGGCTTTCTTAGTCTTTAAATTCTGAAAACTAAGGGAAAGAGCGGTAAAAAAGGACATGGAGGATTTTCCCATATTCTTATGGACCGGAGGCGCCATTTTTTCACTGTCGATTTCAAATGGATCGGTATCTGAAAGGATTCTTCCATCCTTCACGGTCACGATCCTGGTAGCATAAAGCTGTGCCAGCTCCGGGTTATGAGTGACCATTACCACCAGCCGCTCCTTTGCAACCTCTTTCAGAAGATCCATAACCTGGACACTGGTGTCTGAATCCAGTGCCCCTGTAGGTGCTGTTTAATTAGTACAGAATATAAAAAAGCCCGGAAATATTGCATTTCTGGGCTTTTCTGATTTTATTTCATGTCTTGTTTAATGTCAAAATACATGTGAGTTAAAGCAAGCAGGCAGACATTGGCGAATTTCTTGCTCTCTTGTGCACTCCCTGCATATCATTCCTCTTTCTGAAATTTCGTTAGGACTAATTATTGTTTTTCTCTTGCAAATCAAGCATGTAATCTCTTCCCCACCTTTTATATTATGTGGGAAAGCCCATGTGGATGACGCATTTGCTATTTGACGGGATAGTTCCGAGGCATTAATTTCGCATGCCAGTTCTTTGAGCTCTGTCAAATTACTCATTTCTTCGATCACCTCTGAATATGTTTTGGTTACTCTATTTCTTACCTGTATTAATTATATCTGACATGAAATCACTTTGCAATTAAATTTCATTTCAAAAAGAATCAGAAAATATTCTGAAATCAGTCACTTTGAAAGAGTTTCTTCTAACAGTATCGCGCGCGTGCGCGCGAGGCCGCCTGTACCCGTCTACGCGTGAATGAAATCCATAAAATTTCACAAAAAACTAGCGGAATGGTGGGGTCACAGCGCCCGTTGTAGAGCGTGACGCGCGCACAGTACCTACGCGCGTATACGCATGCGCGGTCATATGCGTGCATATACGCATGTGTGCGGTCGCGCGATAAAAGCAACCCCTAAAGGGGTTGCGTCCTGGAGGCGCGCGGCGCGTGGCGCGTGTGCGTAGTCGCGTGCATGGCTGCGTTGTGTGTGCATGTAGTCGCGCGCGGCGATGCTGCGCATATGTATGCGTGATTAATTGGCCTCGGCTGGCTGCTGATCGCGGGTGAGTCGTAACAGCTCCTGGATTAGTGCCGTGCTTCTGGCCGTGGTTGGCTACTGATCGCGGGTGAATCGTAACAGCTCCTGGATCAGTGCCGTGCTTCTGGCCGTGGTTGGCTACTGATCGCGGGCAAGTTGTAGCAGTTCCTGGATCAGTGTCGTGCTTTTGTCTGTGTATTGGCTGCTGATTGCCGATTAAACGTTTTTAATATCATTTTGCCCGCTAGGATTATATTATATTTTTGCTTGTCTATTTGCCGTATATACCAGGCTTTTAACCAATATTGCCTAAGCAAATCAGATTTCCGGCTTTATCCCGGATTTTCTTAAAACGCAATAGCTCAAAAGCTTTTAACCTTTCCCTTGGCTCTTTTTTGCATGGGTTGGCTGCGCTGTGTACCAGCAAAAAGCAACCGCAGAAATCATTTCGCAAACTTTTTTCAAAAATTTTCCCCCTTTAGGGGGAACCCTGGCTACCGGAAAAAAATTGCAAAAAAGGTGTTGACAAATGGTTTCGGCTGGAGCTATGATACAGCCATCGCAAGGGTACTCACCCATCACAAGTAAAATGATTCGAGGAGGTCAACACCATGACAAAATATTTTGAGAATTGCAAAACTGCTGAAGAACTTAAAAAGGCTTATAAGAAAATGGCCGCTAAGCTTCATCCGGATAACAATCCGGCCAAAGACACCACTAAAGATTTCCAGGAAATGCAGGCAGAATTTCAGACAGCATTCGAAAAACTCAAAAATGTACACGTCAATAAAGACGGTGAGGAGTACGAAAAAGAAACAACTGAGACAGCCGGTGAGTTTATGGATTTAATAAACAAGCTTTTACATTTTCCGGGTATAGAAGTTGAGCTCTGCGGCTCATGGATCTGGGTTTCTGGCGAAACAAAAGCTGTCAAAGATGATCTGAAGGCTTTAGGTTTCAAATGGTCACGTAATAAGGCCGCGTGGTACTTCCATCGTGATCCATATCATAAACGCTCCAAAAAGAGTATGACGCTCGATGAAATCCGTAACATGTACGGTTCAAAAAAATACAAGGGCGCCGGTGCAGATCCGGAAGCACTTCCTGCATAATCCGCCTGATGATGGCCGGGTGGTTACCGGCCGAAACGGTCCGTGTCGGACCGTCGCGGAAAACCGTAAAAAGCAAGGAGGTTGACACCATGACGAAATTTGAGATTGAATACAAAAACGGCCGCGGTAAATTTGCGGTTGATCTGGAGCAGTTGCTCCCATGCAGTACTGGTGATTTTAAAAGGCTCTTATCTTTTGTGAATCTTTCAAGTGATCCAGCAGGCAACGCCGACAAATTATTTTCTTTCATGGCCTGCCAGGTTGAAGATCTGAAAAAAGCCCGTGAAAAAGAAAATTCCTGCAGTTCATGCGGGAAAGAAAAAATTGCAAAAATTAACGCCGCACTCAAGAAATATATTTCCCATGCAGCGGCACTTTCAAAAGACTACGGTACACCGGAAATCACAGACGACGCCGCAAAAATCATTTTAAAGTCAGCAAAGGTTTACAGCCTTATCCGCGAAAATGGCGTGAACTGTGTGAAAGAATTTGACGGTTGGACTTTTGAAAAATCCGGTTTTACTTTTGATGTAAGAAAAGACGAAAACCGCCGCTATATTATTATGTTGCACGGTACCGGTTTGAAATGTGCCATGGCGGACAAAAAGAGCCAGGTTCCGCTGGAAATCACGCCGGCGGTTATTGAGCTATTGAACGCCTCGGAAAATCAAGAGCGGATTTCTGAAGCCGAGAACCATTGTAAAAAATTGATGATTAAAGCCGGTTATATACAGCCGGAAAAATGCCAGGAAAAACAGGAGGAAAAAGACATGCAGGAAGAAAAGAAAAACGTAGTGGAGTATTCCATTACCGGCACTGGAAGCGTGCTGATGTTTGTTGTGATCGGCGAAAAAGAAAATGGCCGCTTGGAAAAACAGCGCGTCACATTTGCACCGGATCATCCAGACTATAACGCGGTACTTTCCGCCGCTATTCGATACGGCTGTAAACGCCCAGAAAATATTTTGTCAACTGTCCCAGCTAAAGAAGAATCTGCTACAGTTCCTGAAGAAAAAAATGGTGCAGAGGAAAGCCGAAATCCAAAAGCGGCACGTGGACCGGTACCGGAAAAGACATTTGTAGGCCAGTCTCTCCAGGGCAATGGCTGGAAAATATACTTTGATGGTGTAGCAAATAGAACAAGGGTTATCTTTTCCGTGGATCCTTCTAAAAAAGCAATTAAAGTTGTAGAAAATGCCGGTTTTTATTATTCCTCAAAAATGAATAGCTGGAACAAAAAGCTGACCTTTAAAGCCTATCGCGCAGCTCAGGAGCTAGCAAAGGAATTGACTAAAGCATACGGCGACGCCGCCTAATCATTTTAAGCACTCAGGAGGTATAGACCATGAAAGAAAGATTTGAGGAACTGGAAAAGATTTTAGAAGCAAACTGCAGAACGTATGAAAATGATTGTACCACTTGCCCGTATGTAAAGGAGTGTGAGGAATATTCCAAATTGGGCAGAGAGCTTGAAGAAGGTTGAAAAATGCGGAGGTTTTTACCTCTGCTGCTGCAAGAACTTTTTGCACGATTTTGCTTTGCGTAGGCACATGAAAAAAGGAGGATTTTTTATAATGGATATACAACAGGCATACCAGGACTTTTTCACGAGATACGGAGGACTTGCGGAAGAGGCAAACAAAACAATTTACTTGCATGTACGTCGGCCGGACATGTTAGATAAAGCCGAAGATATAGCATATTATGATGGATGTGCAGCGTCATACATAACACAATTTGAGACTTACATAGCAATTTTGAAATTATACCGTCAAGAGCTATGTAAGCAATATAACCAGCTTGCCACCGCTGCAACAGCGCCTGGCGTAAGGCTCGAACGTGAACGACGTTATTATGAGAAAAAAGTGCGCTATCGCATCACCTGGTATACACATTATATTGATTCTGGGAAAGATGTTGATAACGAATATAAGTTATTTAATGGTACCGAAAGGCACCTTGCAATAAAGGAATATAAAGAATATGTAAAGGCGCATCCCGGAATTATTGCAACTATGAATATCGAAAAATCAAAATGGGAGCGGTAGCAACGCCGCCAGATCATTTCGGTCAGTAACGCCGTGAAATCATTTTAATGGCTAGGAGGTAGACATAATGAAAGCAACTATTAAATTCAAAGAATATGGAAAAATAAGGCAGAGAACAATTATTGTTGATGAGAATGAGCCTAATTATATTGTCAGAGAATTGGCCAAGCTTGACAATAGAGTCACTAAAAGCACGTATATAACTACAATAAAATGTGGCGGAAAGGAATATCAATGGTTTGGTGTTGCAATGGATGCTGGTATTTATTAAAGCTTTATATCGCATATGGTGAAATGATGGGGGTAAAAAGACCTATACAGATTAGGGCCTGTATAGGTCTGGCAGATTGTATGGATAAAGTGACCATCTGCATTTATAATTATAATATTTATCCATACTTTCTGCAACTATTTTAGCAGAAAGGATTATATAAACATGAAAGTAGAAAAGAAATTAACCTATAGCGAATGGCGCCAGATCCGCCGTAATGAATTAAAATATAACATCAGTCTGGGAGCTATGATTGTGCTTCCGCCAACGTTTATGATATTGCATTATATTTTAATTGGATATTGATTTATTGGTGCTCACCCTGTATGATATTTGTATCAACAAATGCGAGGTGTGAAAGTAAAATGAGAACTGAAGAAGGTAAAAAAAGGCAGGCCGAGTCTCACGCGCAATATGATAAAAACAATACTAAGCGTCTTCAATGTAAATTTAATTTAAAAACAGATGCGGATGTTTTGGCGAGACTGGATCAAGTCCCAAACAAACAAGGTTACATAAAGCAGTTGATCCGTGAGGATATTGCCCGGAATCAGCATAGAAAAAAATAAAATAAGGTACATGGAGGTATAGTGTTGAAAAAAACAATAATAATAGATTTTCCTGATGATTTCATGCCGCCTGATAGGTTTATAGAGCCAACAGCATTGAACGGATGGCAATCCCCATGTGAAGACTGTGGCTGTCCGTTTTACCAATGGGATGATGAATACGCACTGGGGACTTGTAAGTTTCCGCCGTCTTGTCACGGTTTCCCTGAATGTGACGATTATCCGGATGATTGTACCGGTTGTCCTAAATTGGGCGCTTGCCCTCTCAAGGAGTATTTTTAATTGTTTTTTGAGTTGGAAAAGGTAGCCGTTTCCCCTGGTGGCTACCTCTTCTTTTACCCCTCTTCTATTTTACATAATAGGATGTTGTGTTAAATACGTTTTAAGATTTTTCTTTCCTATATAAATCGGTAAAAAGTTGCATGTTTTTCTAGGCTCTATTTTACCATGCCTTAATATGTAAAATACGCGGTTTTATTGACTAATTCAAAAAAATTTCTAACTCATTAATAACTCGTTTTAACTCATTTTAACTCATTTTAACTATGTATCTAACGCTCGCAGGTATATAGTTAAAATTGTTCAAAAAAGGAAGAGGGCGAACATGCAAGTATTTTTACATGTTCGCCCTCTTTTGCCTCATTCAATATCTATTCGGTTTTTCTTCGCATTCTTTTTGCTGTTGGTTCCGGGTGACCGAATACTTTTTCGTATTCGCTCACAATTCCATGATCGGTTTTAAATCGAATCAGAAACCAGCTGTTTCCGCGCGAATCAATATACACATCATAGATCCGTTTACCGCGTTCCACACTTCCAACATAAGTTGTTTCTAAATGTTCGCAGCCGTGTCCTGCGCGGTTTTCGTATGTATATGCTTTTGATAGTAATTTATTTAAGTCCCTCTGTATAACATTACTCATATATTACGCCTCCGCCGCAACGCGGCCAGATCATTTTGAAAGTATCTTTTTTAGCCTCCCGCCATCCTTTTTCCTGCCAGCATATTAAATTTACGGAGGCTCTCGTCAATGTTCTCCTGGATCACACCGATATATACCAACGTCTCCCGCTGGAAGCTGTGACATAATATCCTCTGAAGACTCACTACGTCACCTGTCATTTTGTAATAATGGTAACCGAACGTTTTTCGCAAGGTGTGACAACCTATGCGCTCTTCTACTCCGGCCTGGCGTGCTATAGTATTGATAATCTGATAGCAGCGCTGTCGGGTAATAGGCTGGTATTTATGCGTTACAGGATCCTTTTTTCGGCTCTGGAGAATATATTCATCTGCTTTTCTTCCTGTCAGCAGTCTATTGATTTCCTTTCTTGCCGCCGGATTAATTAAAATCCTGGCTTCCTTTCCGGTCTTTTTCGCTTGAATCTGTGCATAATCCTTTCCACGCAGATCTGATACCTTGAAGCGTCTAAAATCGCTCACGCGTAAACTGGTGTTGAAGCCAACGACAAGAATTAATTCCCAACTTACCTCTCCGGTCTTTCGGTGTTTATCGTGCTCCCTTGCGATTTCATAACATTTTTGCAATGTATCTAAATCCCTGATAGGCTGTACCACCTGCATACTTTCACCCCTTTATTTCATCACTTATTGTTTTTGTACCATTCATTGACTTTCGCCTGTACTGCTGCTGAATCATATCCTGCCGTCTTTAGGCGCTGTGTACGTTGAGGATCATCCCCCCATTTTCCGGCAAGGATTTCCTGCACAAGCTCGTCAATAGTTTTTGCGTTTTTAGATTTGTAAGCCGCATTAACCTTCGCCTGTACTGTTGCTGGATCATACCCTGCCGCCTTCAGGCGCTGTGTACGTTGAGGATCATCCCCCCATTTTCCAGCAAGAATTTCCTGCACAAGCTCGTCAATATCCTTTTTGAAAGAATTTGTTTTCTTGGCGTACATATCTGTAAGCTTGTTTTTTGAATTAGTTCCATATTTGCCATCTACAGTTAATCCATTTTCTTTTTGGAATTTGCGCAGAGCTGTGTCTGTGCCGGATCCAAAATCACCATCTGCACCATAAGAGCCGCAGGAATAACCAACCTTGATTAACATTTCCTGCATGGTTTTTACGTCTGTGCCGGTATCTCCTTTTGACAGATATCCTTTGTTAGTGGAGGAATCTCCTGCCTTTTCTCCGCTTGTTATTGCAATAGCTACATGATGGTTATCATTTAGCAGGATGTCTCCTGCCTGCAAATAATCACCACTTGTCAGATATTTTTTATCTGTAAGTACTTTCGCGCCAGCATTTTTGAACGCTTCTCGCATTTTGTATGTAGTCAGATAGATGCTAACTGCTTTCAACTTTGGTCTGTTCAGCCGATAACCTACCGATTTTACAATACTTGCTGTGCTCTGACTGCAGTCTGTTTCGCATGGCTTCTTAATTTTTGACGGATCGTAGCCATTTGCGGCCAGCTGTTCCCAGAAGGTATAGCGATCATTGCTATTTCCTGCAGTTCCCTGATCGTAGCCAATCATATTATTATTCGCTGCCTGTGTTACCAGTTCTACAATTAATGTCGCTACTTCCTGGTCTTCAAAACGAAGAACGCAGAGCCAAGGTCTGTTATACCAGTTGATGATCTGATACTCTGTCCCGGTCTGATCTCCGGCCTTTCCGCCTGCGTATCTTCCATTTTCATCATGTCCACAGTTTGATAATTTAACTACTGCCATTGTTCATACCTCCTTATTTTCCTTTTCCTGGAGCTGCATTAACGATCTGTAAGATCATCTGCGTTACTTTATCAAATCCCAGCATTGCGCCTAACCACGAGAAGAGCATAAGCGCAATAAGGTACACCGCCAACTTGGCAGTAAGCGTTGCTTCCATCATAATGATGTAGGCTGCTGCAATCGCGATAGATAACACTACTGCTACAATTCCCGCTATAAGATTTGCACTGTATGGTTCCTCTGATTCTTTTTTGAATGTTTTAATTGCTTCTGTAATTCCCATGGTAAGGACTGATATTACTAATAACAAAAATAAAAAGCTCTCTAAACTCATATGTTTTCCTCCCTTTCGTCCGGCAACGCGGCCAGATCATTTTCATTGTTATTTTTCAATTCCTGTTCATCTTGCTTTTGCCACTTGCGATCCTGCCTCTTATCTTTTGTGGTACGGATCCATCCGCAGATACCGCATTCCCCAATAGTGGCTGCCACTACGGCGCAAGCATAAGTTTCTGGCATGCTTCCGCATGAACGATATACAGATATCATCTGCCAATTGAACCAAATAAAAAAGGCGCCGACTAAAAGCAGCACCAGGTTCAGTGTTCCGATTTTATGAATAAATCGGACAATATTATTTTTTAATTCTTTCATTTTTCTTCACTCTCTCAGAAAATTTTATTTTAAAAAATTTTCTTCAAAGACAACGAGAACGACCACCATAATAGGCAAGTTCTTGATCTCGCTTGTAATAAGCATAGATGCACCCAAGTCCAGAACGATTGGTCAAATTATAATGTCCACCGCGACTTGATAATAATTCACCTTTCATAAAATGTATGAAACAATTTCCCTCTGTCTCGTCTTTGGAACTAGTTGGATATAATCCAAGCTCTTTGATAATGGATGGAACAAACGGAAGTCTGCTTGGATTAGCAGTCAGCTTCTTAAACTCCGTTTCTCTGTACGTATCATCAAGTGTATCGCACTGCGTATCCAACTGAATTGCACTTCCTGTCCAATTCCAATGAAGTGTTCCAACCGTTCCTGGTGTAACCAATGCATACCCATCATTGCCCTTATTTGGCAAAATTGCTTTCCACGCTGCAGAACCAGCAGACAAATCAGTATTCAAATCAGCTGCATTGTTATTTTCCAAAATCTGAAGTTCACCGTCATAAATGCGATAACCATACTGCCACTCCAAGCTTGACCCTATAATATCCGTCATATTTCCTAGATTACTTCCAAGATACCATTCGCTGGGGCCGCTTCCATTTAAAGTACGGAATCCTGTCTGTCTAATATCATTTTTATTATTATCGTATGAGACGCCCCCAATAAATTCAATTTTTTCCCAGTAATCAAATGAAATATCCGGTTTTAATTCTGCCACTGCCGTATGTGCAATTAAGCATCTGTATAAGTATCCTTCGTAGGCTCTTTCTGTGCCAACTTGCATTGAATCTCCAACTTTCCACGCAGTAGCATCTTTATGACTTTGCCCCCAGGAAGTATTTCCCTTCGGGATCCATCCTTCTTTTTGAGCTAAAAGTTTAACAAACCCATAATCGGCACAAGTCATTCCAGAAATTCCAAAACCGGCAGCACGAATTCTTGAACGCATTTGATCTGCACCCATAGAATTAGCTGGCATAATATTCGGCATACTGAGAAGTGGTCCACTATCCAAACCAGTTTCACCAACCTTATATTTTCCTAACAAAATAGAATCTTGCTCAACACCATTTATAATAAATGCTGGATGTGTGTGCTCTGGAAGCCCTTCCACAAGATCAGAAGATTTGCATTTTTTAAAACGGACAAATATACCGATAACATTACCGTTTTTATCATATTTTACTATATTTCCATATTTTTTTGCGAGAAATTCAAGAGGACTATTATTCATATTCACTTTCTCCTTTAATATTATCAGCGGTGTTGATGTTTTTCTTGTTAATATTTTCCAGAGCTGCAATTCTTTTTTTTAAATCTCTCACCTCTGCACTATAAAGTGTAATTATTAAATCTAAAGCATTTGCAATATGCTGTAGACCTTCGTCCATTTGATTAAATTTCTTTGCAGACATTGGTGTCCCCTGTTGTATCACTTTCTGTGGTGCCGGGGTAAAAGTTTTAGTTCCATCACTATTTATTACCTCTGAAAAGGTTTGTTGACGTTCAACAATATGATCTTTCCAATTAACCCTTTCATTATAAGACATTTTCTGTCGCCTCCTTAAAGTGCATCATATGCACCAGTATTATTAACACTTTCTTTTATTTGAAACAAAGAAAAACGGCAAGAGTATAAAATTCCATCTGAGTTATTTTTTCTTGTAATATTTACAGACTTACTTCCAATTCGTAGACCGTTATAGTCATATAGTTCCACAGTAGTTACGGTATATGAATTACTTTTTGTGTAATCAATTAAAAAGGTTACTTCAATTCGTCCATCAGTAAGTACTGTTGCCGCTTCAATCTTTGACTCAAACCACATTCCTGCAACTTCATAACGTGCATAAGCTATTTCTGATTGAATTTCAGCACGTTTTTTTTCAAGATAGTTCTTATCAAATACAAATATAGTGCTACCCATACTTCTCCTTCTTTACTATATTATTTTTAAATAAAACTCAGTTATGGCTCTGCTCTAGATCTATTCATTTGTTCACCTCTCATTTTAAAATTTAAAAGAATATTTTTCATATCTTTGTCACTTTAATGTTCATTTTTAACTATGCAACAGATTTACTATGACTTGTTTTGTCAATTAGAGGCTTATAATAAAAAGAGGCTACCTTCCATTGGAATGTGCCTGCTCATTCAGATATTCATTTATTTCATTCTTTGTTGAGGGTACAGTATGATTACAGCCTTGCTGTTCAAGCCCATCAAGACAGGCCATAACACCGCGCATAAGCAACCGTCTCTCTTTTAATGAATCATTAATGGCTTCTCTCTGCTTCTTAGCCTCGTCGGCAAGATCGTTCAAGCGGTCGTAGTCCCTCTGCTGACGTTTCTTGATTTCGCCAATAGATCTTTCGACTCCTTCTTTCCAGTCGGAATCAATTTTTTCTGCATCAACCATCTTCTGTTCTTTCCGCGCTTGCTTAGACATGCGTTCATTGAATTCTGGCCATTCCTTATACACAAAATATGCCATAACAAGCAGAATAACAAATACAAGCAAAAATGTATTCGGATCTACTGTGCTTCCAAGTATGCTAATCATTTATTTTTTTCCTTTCTTTACTTAAATCTTAAATTTTTAAACATAAATTATTTTTGTTTTGCCAGCAACTAATTAACTAAAGACGGTATTTAGCCATCTAAAGCATTCGCCCTCTCAGATTAAATCAATACATCTATCAATTTCATCTTGTGCGATAGTGTCCTCTTTGCAGGTGAAAGTACATGTTGTGGTTGACCTGGAACAAATACAGATCCCAAAGCCTCCAGTTGCAGCCTACAATAGGCGCAGTGACGTCGCAAAAATCCCCTGTTATTTTATTGTTTATTTCTTCTGAATATCTGTTTCCAATGGCGTTTTAAAAAGAATTCCATCCCAACATCATCTTTATCATCTAGAATTTTCATAAAATCTGCTTTCTCTTGCTCTGGTAATTTTTTATACAATAGGCTAAGATTCCAAGCAATTTTCAGCCATGATATTTTTTTCGTCATATTTTCTCCTTTCTTTCTGCAAAATTCAATCTCATTTAGCTGAGAACGCCACAGTACCATGAATACATCACATCTGCGTATTGCAAATAGTTACTCTGTGGATTTGGGTGAATGCTATCCGCAGGGATTATTTCTGTAACCTTGCTTCTTGGATTTACATTAACTTCTAATCCACCGAAGTTATTCTCTGAATCAAAACACAGCGCAAGAGGGATAATCCATAAATTCTTATAGTCTTTAAACAATTCAGAAAGTCTTGTCATGAGATTATAAACACCATAATCAGCATAAATCTTATACATCCCGCCTGTCGTTGCATATCCGAGAACATTTTTCTGATACCCAATTCCGTTTTGATCTGCTCTATACGGAGTATTAACGATCATAATTTTAATATTTGGCTTGCTTTCACGAATTTTATCTACAAGCCGTTTTATGCCATTTGCAGATGAAATTTGTTCTAAATCTCCGCCATTTGCTCCAAGGAAAATTTGAACTATATCAGGGTCATATCTTGTTGATGTTACATAGTAATTCCAATCAAATTCTTGTGTATTGGGGTTAAGCATTGGAACACCTGTTACACCATCATAAGAATATGTACTACCTGTCATATAGTCCAAATATGTCATAAAGCCTGCACCGGGTCTGCCCTCACAACCACCTGTGTATACAACACCCGCAGGATATTTTTCGCTTTGATTTCCTTCGTAATATTCACCGTCTGCGAAAGTCCATGTGTACGGAATAACACCAACAAAGTTCAATTTGTTATTCGATAACCTTGTCAGTTCTGCATAAAAGCAATGCTTATAAGATAAACTATCACCAATATTGCAAATAGAATGTATTGCCATTGAGTCAGCTACAATGTGAAGTGTGCTGTGCTTCTCAGCAATCAGATTCAAATAATCGTCGTATATTCTTAGGGATAGCGTATAATCACCGACTAGCGATTCTGCACCTACTATACTGAATTTACGTTTCAGAGCAGAACCAACATAGTTTGTTCCATTTGTACATGACCACTGGAAATGATATTTGTCGGCCAATATGCAAACCTGTTTATTATAGATTTCGATAGTTCTACCAACAGCAACATAAATGTCAGTAGGCAAATAAACAGGTATTTTACTTCTTTCATTATTTAATGAGCGCATACCAATATCATCTTTCAAATCTGAGATATTAGTTGGAACATCCCCTAAATACTTATTCGGAATTTTAGGTGATTTATATTCACTATATTCCATAATTGGAATATTAACATCTGAAACACCGATAAAATATGGTTCTTTCTGATTGACAGTATACCACGATATTCTAACATAATAGGCATTATTCGGTATGACAATCGCAGAGTTTACAGCGTTAGGATTTCCACAATCAACAAAATTTTTTTCTTCATCATAGAAAGCTATTCTTGATGCCCCTAATTTGTTCTGATTATATTGAACAAAAAGATATTTTCCTCTTTCTTTGTAAACTTCTACAATACCAGTTGTAATACATCCATCAATCTGTTCTAAAGAACCATTGCTTCCATTTACTCTGACATTATTTTCGACTACACCATCAAATAGATTTATTGTTGATGTATCGAAAAAAGATGTCATTTTTGGTACAATATATCCTTCATCAATAACAGCTTTTTTGTTTTTCAGTTTTTCAATATCTTCTTTTGCAGTTTGCATACCAATATCATCTTTTAAATCTGAAAGTTTTGACGGAACATCAATGTTTATCTTTTCATAATATTCTTCATAGTCAAGGTGTGATTTAGTTTCTGTACTAAAACCGACAAAATAAGGAGCTTGTTGATTTGCAGTTGTCCAAGATACTCTGACAAAATAAGCATCTTTAGGAACTGTTACGACAGAAGTAATTGAATATCTATTCCCACAATCCACAAACACTTTATTCTTATCATAAAAAGCAATTCTTGATGCTCCCAAAGTTTCGGCATTATACTGTACATAGATATTATCACCTCTTGAATTAGAGCAATCTATATATTCAGTAGTGACACATCCGGTCTGCGTTGAATCAAATATACCGTTACTTCCATTAACTCTTCCTGTAACCAAAGTGCCGTCAAAATGATTAGTAGATACTGAAAGTAGTTTGTTTTTTAAATCCCCTATAGCATCCTTTAGCGAAGCAGTTGCATCCTCTGCTGCCTGCTTCGTGTTCTTGATCTGCTCCCTCATTGCATCACCAGCAGTCTCGTAGGTCTTTCCATCAGCTCCGACACGGATGTCTAATAGCTCTGCATCGCCTGTTGTGCTTCCTGCTGGGAGCTTCGCAAGGTTGGCAATTTGAGCTCGTGCCACTGGATCGGTAGCATTATCGGCTATTTGCTTACGCATTTTTTCAAATGGGATCGTTCCGCCGGAATTGTTTTCAGGATCAACAAAAATCATTTTCTTATTAGATAGTACCTTTTCTGTTTCCGGAAGATTATTAACATTTATAATTTTTGGTGTATCCATTACATCATTCCTCCTGTTTTTCCATACTTATATAAAGCACTTTGCCGCTTAGTGTCAGAATACCTTGTGATACTGCAAGACTTCTATTAACAGTGCTCGGTTCAGGAATTGTTCCACATAAATTTTCGCCTGTCATTGGATAAGAAATACTGTAAAATGGTACATCTTTTTCTTCCTGTAATCCAATACAACAGGTATATCCAATTTTTAAAGAATCTAGCACAGATCTTACATTTTTAGATGTGTCGATAGCTTTTCGAGCCCAGGCTTCATTTTCTGGAGTCAGATTTCCTTCTACTATCACACAGAAATGATATGGTTCTCCACAGTATTCCCAATTTTCTTGTACATTAACTTTTTCAAAATAACCACCAAGATATTGAAGTATTGCCATTGGAGTACCATACAATCCATATAAAAATGCGGAATTTTTTATCCATTCCCTCTTCGTTTCTATCGGAGCATTGTAGTCGTACAAACAATTGGTTTCCCATGCCAACTCATCAAGTCGCCATTCTGGCATTGAGTCATAATCATCAATTAGTTTTAATCCGTCTGCGATCGCATCATTTAACATCTGCAATCCAACTTCAATAGCTTTTGCAAGGGCATATCCGTTTTTATCGTTTAAGACAAATTGGGGCAGCCATTTTTCGATTTCAAATTTAAACATATCGCACCCCCTATGACACGGAGGCAGTTAAAGTAATAACCCCATTGCAATGTTCGCTTTCTTTGATTTCTGTATATGTAATATTAGAACTGTCTTTAAACCTGCTTCCATCTAGCCATGTTACGCGAGTAGCTCCAGCCTGATATATAGAAGCCATAAGCCTATCAGGATTAAAGGCTCTTCCAATTGTGTGATCCTGCCAATCCTTGTAATCATGTACTGCTTGCGTAATGGCTTCGGTCGTAGAACTACTATTATCACTAGTGTATTGAACATTAATAGTATAATTTACTTTAGTTGCCATGTGAACTGTTACATGATCATTAAGAGGACGTACGTTTTTTGAAGAAAGTGTATCTAATACGTTTTGCAATATGTTATTCTGTGAGCTTTCATCTGAAAGGATTAAATACACTCCCACATTTCCACCTCCAAGATTGAGCGCTTTTGCATCAATAATTGCGCTACTTACCCCCTCTGCAATTGATTCATACTGTTGATATGGTCCGGTAGTAACTGAAGTAAGTCCATGCTTACGTATTCGTTCGCGATAAGCTTCGTCTTCTTCCTCTTCATTTCCTCCAGTTGCAGCCGATGTGGTAACAATGCTGTTAATTGCACTATTTGTAATAGCAAGAACCATTTCCGCGCCGTTTGGTAGCGCGTTTCCTGCAAGGCCTTCTCTATCAGCAATAATATTTGCGGTTATGGTTTGTTCATATCCAGTAAGTGTAATATCGTCTGTAAGAAGATAATATATTTCTCCATCATGCGTCATTGCTGTGCCAGCAGGTAAAGTTTGACTTTTCCCTGTAGCATTTGTTATGATCTGTACGGTAGCCGTTGCAGTACTTGCCTCAATACGATTGCAGTTATTTCTTTCGCCGTAAACATCCAAAAATATTCCAGTGGCCTTTCGAAGTGTCATCATTAATAGAGCGTTATCCACTGATGCCGACACTTGTACAATGTCTGCTTGTACACTTCTCAATAGCATTTCTTTTTCATCTCCTGGATAAAGAATATCTCCGCCCTCATTCACATAATTTTCAATCATTTTATCCCAAAGCTTTTCGGGATCGCATTCTATAAAATGCAGTTCTGAACTATCCATATGTGCCTCCTACTCTTCTAAACCGATATTATCCATCTGGATGTCAATAGTTACTTTGATGTATGTGCTTCCATCAGGTAGCTTAGTAGCCTCAGCATCAATTACTTCCACATCCGGTTCCAGCATCATCACTCTATCAAGCTCTGGAAGAAGCTCTTCTTTAAATTCCTCAAAAGGCAAGTCAAATAAAGAACTATCAAATCCGCGATAACGATCATACGGTACCTCTCCCATCTGACACATCAACAGATTCTTGGCATTTTGTAATGTGCGTAATACAATGTCGCTTTCCTGGAAATTAATAGGAGCTGCAACATTATCAATCTGATATTGAGCCATTTTTTATGCCTCCATATATTTTATTTTGTAGCTAGGCAGTATCTTCCGCCGCCCACTCCTTTTATAGTTCTTGTCTGTATTTTATTCGCCTTTCTTACTTTAGCAATTTTCAGATTTGCTGCGGAAACCTTCGAAACTGCTTTTCCCGAAGGGGATGAAACTTTCTTTGCTGCATTAGAAACAGCACTTGTTACTATCTTCTTCGGCCACGATGTTGTAGTTGGCGAGCTAGATTTTACAGACTCTTTCCCGGATCCGGAAGCAGTTCCGGTTCCAGATCCTGAACTACTTTCGGAACTGGAAGAAGAATCCGTACTATCATTTTTCCCGCACTGCTGCATGGTCAGAGTAACTTTCGCATTTACCCACTTTTTGCTGTGCGATATTTCTATGTTTTTTACTGTTGCTGATGTAAGCATAAGACGACAGCTGACAAGTTTTTTCCCGCCTATGTAAAAATAATCTCTTTTACCTGCGCGGGCTTCTTTTACAAATGCCATTGCTTCCTTTCGCACATCGCATCCTGTAAAGGCACTCAATGTAACTGTCAGGGTAACTTTTGTAGCGTTACCGCCTTTTCGGGAAACATATCCTTGCTTGCTGTCCTTTTTGTCTTTCAGTTCGCATGAGCTCTCAATTTGCAAATCGTTGAAGCTCCGTATAAGAGTAGGGGAAACAATAAATTTATGGCCGTTCCAGCGCCCCATTTGAACAGTAGCCGCCTTTTCTTTTCTGTTTCTTCTCTTTTTTGTGGATTTCGCTATAACTTTCTTGCCCTTTGTGCTTTTTTTTCTTGTTTTTGCCATATGATATCACTCCTTCCACGGTGGAGTTGTAGGTACAAACTCTTCCTGTTCCTCTTCTTCGTCGTCTGGAATCTCTATCACCGGCAGGTCAAGAAGCTCTCCTCCCTCAAAAATAGGAATTGTAGTGTATTCAGGATTCGCGCTCATTAATTCGTAGGCATATGCTTCATCTCCATATACTTCCAGAGCAACACTGTCAAAGGTTTCCCCTGCAGTACACTGATATAATGTGTCACTTAATGTCATGCATACTCCTCCACTTCGTCTCTTATTTTCTTGCTCTTAAACCATTTGTTGAGCCGTTCTTTATCTGCTTGCAGAGCCTGCTCTACTCCTGCAGCATTTTCCGCATAAATGGTTGGGCTGTATACAAGGGTTGTCGGTTCGCTGTTTCCGCTTCTCAGACCGCCATATTGTCCAAGCAGCTCTGGCCAGGTAAAACCAGAAGCCTCCCGGGCGGCATTTAAAAGCTGTGCTGTTCTTTCGCTGTGCTCCTCCGGAATCGCCCACTCAGGTCCTGCTTCTCCGAAAATAGAAGCGCTGGTTGCTCGGCCACCGGAAGCAAACATTTTCCGTCCTTGAATGTTTACGGTAATGGTTTTTCCGTTATAGCTGTTAATCACAGATGCCAAATGTCTTGCATCACCTGTTACATTCTCTACAAGTGTCTGTCCGTCCTGATCTGTGATGGACATTTTCAGTAGTTCTGCATCACCGTCTACATACTCCATTAAAGTCTTGCCATCTGCACCGTCAATAGTTGCTTCAAGCTGCTGGGTATTTCCATCAACGTCAACTTGGACTCCTTGCTCTTGAAGAGCTGTCATGCTATCTTCGCTTTCAACATGTGCTCGGATGGTGATTGGATCTAAATTCTGAAGATCAGATGTATCAGCTTCTACCGTTGCTCGTATCCTATATTGTTCCTGATTCTGGCTTGCATCTCCGTATAAAAGAGAATAGGCGGCAAAATAATCCTTATATACACTATCCTCAGATGCCAAAGCGGAACCATTTCCAGTATCTTGCCTTACTTGCTCAAAATCATACAGTTGTGAAAGATTTGATACTAAATTGTTCAACTCATACATTGCAGTTTCCGATGTTTGGAAACTTGAAGTCCTAAGTTCTGAATCTGATATTGTACCCTTAGTGAAATCTTCAATTGAATTGAAAAACGCTTTAATTGATTCGGGGCCTTCTCCAAATGCTTTTACGGTTTCTTCAGCCGTAGTAATAGAATAAGCTGGAATTGACGGTGCAATAGTATTTTCGAAATCCTCTTTCTGAGCTTGGTATGATACATTTTCACCTTGTCCTTTAGCTGAGGAAACAACTGTGTCTTCTCCAAGAATTGCCGACATGATTCCGTTGTAATCTTCAACACTCGTTTTCGCAAAATTATCATTAATCTGCTGCATTGCATATAACTGTTTTAATCTCTCCGCATTCGCAGTGTCGCCTTTTGCTTCATAATCAGAAATTCTTGCTTCCAGGCCATCATACCCGCCGTATCCGGCAATTTGTCTCGCAAGCAATTCACTTAATTGTGACCTGGTTGTACTTATTGCTGCGCCAGAATCGCCCGCATACATATTGCTGCCGTATAGGTCTTTAAAAAGTGATACCGCTGAATCAGCTGCAACTTCACCATTTAGGACTTTATTTGCCAATCCCTGCAACTGACTATACGCATCTGCATAATCGCTTTGTTGTATCTGTGTGTCCCACAATTTATACAGCATATCATCATATTTTTCGCCGTATTCTAAGACGTGCTGCTGGTACTTTGAGTCGATTTCTGCAAGTGCAGAATCTCTCATAGACTCCGTTACTTGTCGTCCATCAATTAAGGTGCCATTTTGAATTGCCTGATTATATTTATACTCTGCAGCATACCTTTCAGTAAGATAGGTGTCCTCTGCGTTGTCTAATGCCGTATCGCGGCTTTCCTCAATTTCTTTTGCAACATTCTTAATCTCATCCAGACTTGCAGTCTGCGCCTTATGTAAAAGTTTTTGCTGGTCTATATAATCTTGTTGATTCTGTGCCTCTAGCTCTGCCTGTGCCATTGCCTCATTATAAGATTGCATATAACTCAGGATATTCTGGTATTCTTCCTCGCTAATCTTTCCATCTGCAAATGCGCTTGTCATGGCGTCGCGCATTCCCTGTCCAATGCTCTCGGCCTGCGCCAAAGACTCATCGTATGAAGATCCTAAAAGTTCTATAAGATTATGATATTCTGGATTTTGTTTTGCCTCGTCCAATCCTCCGAATAACATTTCCCAATATGACATGCTCGCAGCAGTACTATTCTCAATACCAGATACGACCGCGTCACTCATCTGTTGTCCGAGATTTTCAAACTCTGCAATATCCGTATCTGTTAAAGTTGCGTTTGTAAGCATATCTGTAAATAAGCTACTACTGAAGCTCTCGCTTGCAGTCTCATAGCTCTGTACGCTTTTATCTAAAGCTTCACGGAAAGAATCAACTTCTGCATATGCAGACTGGAAGCTTTCACTGATTCCAGAAAGATAGGCATTGATCTTTGAATCATCAATTTCCATATTTCCAAAATTGCTTGCAAAGTTATGTTCTTCAAACTCTTTCATTGCGGCTGTAAGGGATGTTACTGTAATAATTCCCCCTGCAACAATACCTGTCGGTGTCAACAGATTTCCGATCAGTCTGAAAGCACTTCCGGCAATCATCATTCCAGGACCAGCCGCCGCAATAACTTCCAACCCGGAAACCAGCGCGCTGAAGCTTGCGTCGTCCATTCCGGCGATATTATCAATAATATCTCCCAGACCTTCCAGTCCGTTTTCAAGCTGTCCGGAAAGTTCTTCGCCTACCAGCTGTTTCAATCTCTCAGCTTTGCTCAAGAAGGTTTCAATCTTTCCGTCCAGAGTGTCCATCATGGTTTCAGCTGCGTAAGCTCCGTAGCCCTCAGCCTCACCATTTTTCATGGAATCATACAGACCGTCATATCCTTCTGCGGCACTGCGCAGAAGAGTAAGAGCTTCTGTAATAGTCCTGGTTGGAAAAATCGCAGACAGAATCTGAAGCGCGTCGCTATTTTTCTCAATGTTATCAAAGCCGCCTGCAATATCTTCCAGAGACAGATACAATTCTCGGTATGTGTCAAGAACAGGCTTTAATTCTCCATTTGCATCATATGCGCTGAATCCTTCTGCTTCCAGTCGTGCATTCGCAGCCGCTAAAGCCTGGTCATTCATTAAAACGGAAGCTTCATCACTGGTAGCGCCAAGCTCTGCCATTGCCTTTGTAGCCTTATCCGTCGGAGCAATCAGACGCATAATGGAATTACGGATCATAGTACCAGCTTCACTGCCTACGGTACCGGCATTTGCGGTAACAGCGATCAAAGTCATAAGCTCTTCTGGATCACTTACAAATCGCATTGTGTTACCCATCCGGAGCATTGCTTCTCCAAACTCTCCGATGGTACTTGCGCTGCTATTTGCTGCAAAAGCCCACAAATCTGTAAAATGTGTCAGATCATCAAAGCTTACACCTGCAGCCGTAGTAGCTTTCACAATATAGTTGACCGCTTCGGACAGATCTAATCCGCCAGCCTGTGCCAACTGCATAGCTGCCGGAATACCATTTAATATCTGGTCATAGTCCCAGCCTGCGTGTGCCGCTTCTGAAATCGCATTTGCTACATCGTTTGTATGAAAGATGGAAGAAGCCGCCCATTCGGTAGCGGTATCATCCAGGCTGGACATAACACTTGCAAGCTCTTTTGTGCTTCTGCCATATGTTGTAGATAGCGCAACTTCTGCGTCTTTCATGCTTTTCTCGTAATTACGATATACAGATATAGACTCTTCCCCGAACTCTATAAGCTTGCTGGACAGTCCGTCTGTGATAGCTCCAAGCTGCGTCAGTGTAGATCCAATATCTGCAAAGCCGTTACCGACCTGCGCATTAATGGCTATAATGGTTTCCAGCCGCTGTGATGATGACGCCATTTATGTTTTCTCCTTCCTCGTGTCTGTGTTCAATCGGCGCATTACAATCTACAGATAATTCGCCCATTTCCATCATTGAATGAAAAAAAATACACCATCTGATTAACGGTGTATGTTTCTGTTTCAATTAAAGGTTTTAAATCCGGTATCTCAATACCTACTCTATCGAGAGAAGCTACTAAATATCCGTTTTCATTCACAGCAAGGATTTTCCCCCGCTCAATTCTTCCTCTTTCCATGCTTCTCCTTAATCAATCGACCAAATGCATCTTCGCATTGTAGCCGTAGTTTTCAAATTCACAAAATCATGCTCTACGTCCTGAACCAGCCATTGACCGTCTGTATCTGCATTGCTTTCTATATCAATTCGGATCAGTGCTGTTATCCCGGCGTTAAAATCTGTCTGCATTGTCAATTCTTCGCACTGCCTGTTTGATGCAAGCAATTTTCCTCTTGCCCATCTGGCAGCCTGGATATTGTTTCTTGCTGGAAGCTCTCCGCAGATTGTGCCCCAGGAATGATTTTCTGGCACATTATTGTCAACTGCGCTTCCGGAGGCATAAGGCGTTATAACCTTTATCCCCTTGTACGCAGATCCTTTTTTTATATACTGTATGCCTTCCTGTGTCGCTACAAGCTGCACAGTCTGCAAAGCTTCTCGTTCCTGTGCATACGCAATCCCGATTGCGCTATACCTTCCATTTACGCATTTTAAAGCCGCGCCTTCCAAGGTCAGCAATCTGTCCAGGAAGGCGGCGCATCCTTCGTTATTTCTTTCAATATACGGAATAATCGTTTTTCCGTCGATTCCATAAATCCTGAAATCCATATTTGATTCCATTGCGCATTGCCGCATGATTTCCTCAATAGATTTCTTGTAAAAACTTCTGTATCCTTTTTCTCTTGCCTTGCAGGGAAGAGAGGATGCAATAATTGTATATACATCATCCTCCGGAATGACATGATTTACATACATGGCTCCACTATCATAACCATTGTGTGTTACAAAAATCTGGTCGTCCTCCGCTGCTCCCCAGCCGTGCCAGCTAGCGGCGTTATTAAACTCTATGGTAAGGCTGTCACTGCGTCCGCCGCCGTTATCCCGCGCAATGCAGGATTTCACCTGTACAGAGTCTGTAATATCTGTACCCTGGTAATAAATTTTCATCAGACTGCCCTCCCTGATTTATTTTTTCATCTTTTCCAAAACCATTGCGATAGATCTGTAGGCTCTGTAAAAAGTCTTGATTTCCATACTCATAAAGTCTGGGATAGATGTGTGTGTAACCAATCCGGCTTCAATTACCTTCTCGAGATACGAAGGCGGCCCGCCCGGATCGATGCATAGTAAAAATTTACTGCAAGCTGCACTCCTTCCAGTGTATCGGTTGCGCCCATTCTCTCCATTACATCTTTTGCGTCAACCCATTCTGTTTCTTTTGCAACTGCTTGAGCAAAAATAGCGAATGCCTGTTTGTTTGAGATTTTAAAGCCTGGCTGAATGCTAGAATCGCTATCCAAAGCGGCTACTACTTCCATTCCTGTCAATTTGGTAAAGTCATATGCTACCTTGTTAATATTTTCGCCTCTTGAAAGAATCGGAGTCTCCAGGTCAAAGCTTCCTCTTCCTTCCTTTATGGCTTTATTTGCCTCTTCGCTTCTTTTTCGGAGATCTGCCAGTAACTTTTCTCTGGCTGCTTTCTGTTTTTCTTTATCGTCTATATTTTCATCTGCTGTTTTAGCTTTTTCTTCTGTCTGATCCTGCATATTTTTAATTTCTTCCATCTTCATCCTCGTCTTTCTAATAATCAAAAGCGCGAGCGCTCGCGCTTTTGATTATCATTATGTTTTCAAATTTAAAATATTATTTAAGCATGTTCTGGACTTCATCGGTGTATGTCTTGCCGTTGTATTTAATTACACCGGCTGCATCGATGATGGTTACAACTTCACCGTTGATTTCTTCCTCGTAGCGCAAGCAAGAGTATTTTTCCGTGCTTCCATAAGGGGATCCAGTTTCAATATCACCTTTTTCTGTTGATACGTGTACTCCTACCAGGCGGTACTTTACGCTTTCGTGTTCAATCGCACCGGCAGCCACATTGTAGCGCTGTCTCACGGTACGGAACTCCTGCTCATGTCTTCCTGGAGTTCCGAGCAGTTTACAATTTACACCATTATTGTGAGTGATGCTGTACTCCATAGAAGAGAGATGGGTTGCATTTGGCATATCTACATCCATTGCCATTCCTGCCGCGGAAATGGTAGTGGTATCATGCTTGATAGTTGGCAGCCCAACTTTTGTGACGTCTTCGACCACTGAGTTTCCATCAATAAGCCGATGGTCCTCAACATTGTTGTATACTTTACTCGGCATCTGTTTTACCTCCCTTAATCAGCAGTAATATCTGCGTAATAAGCAACAAATCCATCTTCAGTCCAATTAACATCGGCCGCCAAGCTCTTGGAAATTGGAGTTGAGGTTACATTGAAAGTGAAGCAGTAATCTCCGTTTAAAATATCGCTTTTTGCTTCTGCATCGCTCTTTACGGATACGGTTCCGTACGCCAGTTTTCCTGAAGTTGTAAGCCCATCAAGTTTTGTCTGCTCCTGTGAGCGGATATTTTTTATATCATTAGGAGTTAATGGCTTGTCTACCAGTGGCATACGGCGCTCCTGGTAATCGTTGCATACCCAATCCAGCATCATGCGGTTAGTTTCTGCCACGTTTACAGAATCTGCATTTTCAGGGAAACTGTAATCTGCGGTATGCGCCCCCCAGATAGCCCAGCGTCCGCCAACGTATGCGGCAGAAGCAATGCCGTACTGGTTCAGTTTTTTGTTGATAATGTCGTCATCAAATACACGATCTTTATCATTCTCTCCAAGATACAATCTTTCGATAATCGCGCATTCTGTGTTACTTGCAGTTCTGTAAGGGATTCCCTCTGCTTCAAGTAAAAGCTCCTGGAAATTTGCGGCTGCTAATACAGAAATATGATAAATCCGTACGTCTGTTCCCTGTGCCATCGGGAAATATACAACCTCGTTAGCGTGGTCATATCCGTTAGCGTTTTTGAAAGTCTTGACGGTATCAAAGGTGAGGGCTGTTCCTTTATCGGTAAGGGGAAGATCCGCTCTTATAAACGCGCCCCAATGTCCATTGATTTTCTGGCTATTCTGGTACAGGGCTGTATGAACTTCCGGAATAGAAGAAAATCCAGGGCAAAGTAAAAAGGCCGGAATATATTTTGTAAGTGGATATACATTTTTTACAGCATAAATACCTGTGTTTTTTCCCAAGTCATCGGTAGACCCAATTACATCTTCTTTTGTAACCTTGCTTGGATCTACGCTGTCGTATGTAATCGCGAGCTCTGCTGTTCCAAGTGCGCCACTTGTAAGCTCTGCGATTATAATTGTTTCTTTTTCTGCATTGTAGGAAATAGCGTAATCTTTTCCTTTTACTTTTGTGGTAGCGCTGCTTTCTTTTGTTTTTACAGTTACGCTGTCCAAAATAATGTTTCCTGCGGATGGGATCCTGATTCTTCCGTTTGCAGGTGTTAAAGAGATATTTCCGCTCTCGTCGGATTTGTGTGCTGTGGGATCCAGCACATTGATAAATACCAGTGGACCCACTCCCTTGGTTTCGAAGTGATGGTGAATTGCCTCGCAGAGAGTGTATGAAGCCCAATCATCGGAATAGCCAAGGTATTTCTTAGCTTCCGAAATATCATTAATGAGCATTGGCACATTTACATTTTTTGCACCGTTTTCAACAGTGTGTACCGGCGCGGTTCCAATATACACCAGGGCAATTTTACTTTTTCCGGAAACCTTTGTACCGGTGGCGTTAACATTGCCATATGTGCCATGTTTGTATTCAGCCATTTTATCTTGTCCTCCTTATAACAAAAGATCTTTCATTTCTTGGTTTACACCTTCATCTGCGTAGCAATTGAAGGTTGCGTTGACATAGCCGTAATAGATCGGTCTGCGATCAACCACGTAATTTTGGTCTTTATATAGTCCGTAGGTTACTGTGGTTTCATCTAAAGACAAATCTGTTCGTGGAATAAGCCTGTCTCTTAGCAATCCCTGTGTACAATCATCCATCCAGTCCGTCAATGTAAAAAGGCCTTGCTCTGTCCCCTCTTTTATCAAAGACATGTCAAGACCTTTTCCTTTATCTCCTGCACTGTCTACGAAGCCAGGCAAACGAACGCCTGGCTCGTAGACAGAAAAAAGCATGCACACAGATAATTGCTGTCCCATCTGGGGTGGCCTATGGATATTACTGTAACGATCAAACCGCTTTTCTTCCATGTTTTTTGCGTATGCCTGATCTGGCATAATCACAATTCCGGGACATGTGCTTAACAGATCTTCCGTCACTTGTCCAGTCTGATCTAACCTTCCCGGAGCCCACGCCAGAAAACAGGCAGGCTTTTGTCGTACAATCTTTCCAATATCCATTTTTGGACCAGGAGCTTTCATCTCCCGGTCTTCACATAAGTTTTTTTCTACCCACTTTTTCAAGCCGGTAAGTCTTTCAGCAGTCCTCATTAATACTCCCTCGGATCCATAGCCGTGAGTCTGATATCAAGCATTCCCATATTGTTTGCAACTTCCAGGATTTTCATAGACCGATTGTCAAACACAACATGGGTGTTCGGTTCCGGCTCTTCGCTGCCCGGAAAAGTCGCGAGAGGCGTATGTAATAATATACTCCTGGTGTTGTTATCCCAGCTGATATCATTTACATTATTGTTTTTACGCTTCAGTGCCTCTTCTTCATCCGTAACACAGATTATTTCGCAGCCGTTCCAGTAATGGGTTTCTGCGAAATGATCCTGACGCATGTAACATCTGGAAATATCGTTGTTAATGCGGTCTTTCAAAGACATTTGTATCACCCTTTCTGGGTTGTCTTACTGTCCGTTTCCTTCTTAGTCTGGGCTGATTTCTTCGCTGGATCAGCCGTTTTTTCTTTCGGCTCCTCTGGTGGAAGAACTGCTTTTCCCTGCTCGATAAGGCGTGCAGCATAGCTGTCGTTAAATTCTTTCACTTCACCGCATTTAAGAAGTTTTACTTTCATTTCTTACCTCCGGTCTGCTTCTTGGTATTTGATTTTTTGGTTGCTTTTGGTGCTGCTTTTTCCTGTGGAGCTTCTGCTTCTTCGGATACGATTCCGGACATGACATCTACTTCCGGAATTTCTTCCTCCATGTCAATGTCTTCTTCCTCGTCTGTGGAGTCAATGGGATCTTCATCCTCCTCGGTTTCCGCTTCTGTAAGCGGAATTGCTTCCGCTGCTTCTGAAGCCGGTACAACAGGAAGTTCACCGTGTCCATAAAATTTCAAAGGTACTGTTGCTTTCTGGATTGCACCAGCTTCCAGCAGCCATTTAATTTTATCTTCCGGAAGATCAGACGGAATGAGATCTCCTTTTTTCAGAAGAACCTGTCCAATTCTGACATAGTGATTTGCGATATACACTCCGTACACCTCCTTAGAGAACTGTAGCTACGGCCCATCCGGACACATTTTCCGGAATTACTGTCGGGCAGCTTGTAAGACGGTTCTTGATAGCGTTGCCATCAATGCTGCCATATTTTAACGGAACCTGTTTTTTGATATAGGTTTTGTGTGCTGCATTTGATCCGGTTTCTTCTACCTGGGTTACTGGTCCAAAATAAACCTTTAATGCATCGGAACTTCCCGCGATCAGTTTTCCTGCTGGAATAATTGGTTTAACAGTTCCATCATCATCTACAAAATTTCCGGAAGCACTGTACATCTCTGCTCCGTCGCTGTTCCATCCAATAAAGCGAAGTCCGGAGCCTTTGTATTTAGCATTTAACTCACCCATATTAATATTTCGTCCATCAAAAGTTTTGATATAGGTTTCGTCTTCAAACATTGCATTAGCTACATCTGGAGCCATCATGATTGTATCTACGTATCCGAGACCATCATATACAAGATCAAAGATTTTCTGCATGTCATAGTTGATCTTGGCGCCGGCCTGATTCCATTTTGTGTCCGGAGTGTAAAAATTGGTAAAGTCGTAATCTGCAACCATGTTTGTCTTTAAGCTTCTACCCTCATTAGTGTAATTAAACACAGAAAGTTTTCCAGTCAGTAGAACCTGTCTGACCATCCATTCATATCGGCGCTGACTTGATTTTCTCATGTCAACAAGATCGCGAGCGAGCATTTTTTTCTCGCGCTCCTGTGGAGTCATTGCACCAAAGATTTTCTCGCCAAACATGCGACCTTTCAGGTTCTGGTCTTCAATGATTCTTTCTGGCGCGACCTGACAGAAACCGATTTCTCGTGTCTCGTATCCATCGCGTCCCATTAATACGCCGCCTGTTCCTGGTCGTACAGTCGGGGCCATAGGTCTGCTTCCTTTCCGATAATCATAAATTGCCTTATCATCCTCAACCGCTCCCATTTCGCGTGCAAAAAAGTCATATAAGACACTGTACTCTCTCGGCATGAGGTCAATTGCTGCAAGCTGTGCTCTTGTAGAATAAATATCTGCCATTTTCTTTCTCCTCCTTGTATTACTCTCCGGTAATCGAATTATCGAAGGTAGTTGTAGTTTCTTTCACGTCAAACACAATATCCTGCTTGCGGAGAACAACCTTGTGCGCTGCGGTTAAGGCTGCTCCGGCTGCAAGAGTGACGCGGCCACTAACAAAGCGTCCCTTGCGGTAGGCTGCCGCGTCTTCTGCCACTGCTGTCTCACCGCTTTCAGGTGTGCTGCCAGTGTCAACGCCCTCTTTCAGCACAACAAGCATATTGGTGTCAACCACATTTGCTGTTGCCGCTGGAGAATATAAGCCTGTGCTCTCGCGATACATTACAGTGCCGCTGGCGATAATTCCATTTCCCGGCTTACATGGGATGGAAATAATTTCAGCCCCCTGTGGGTCTGCAAGGAGCTGGTCGTATGTCTTAGATCCGATTGTGCTATAAAGCTCACTCATTTTGCCTTTCCCTCCTTAAAACATTTTAGAATTGCTGTCTCCGCTGTACATTTTTGCGAACTCAGCAATTTCCTTGGCATTATCCTGAATTTCTTTTTCCTCTTCAGCAGCGCTGCTGGCAGGTGTTCCGCCGCCTACGTTCTGTGCTGGGGCTGTCTCTTTCTGCCGATTCTGGATAAAGGTATTACCTTTTTCCTTCATGGCTGCTACCAGCTGTTTCTGAAACTCCATAGCGGATGTTCCGTCTGCCTTCGCCTGTGCTGCCATCTCTTCATAGCCCGGCACAGTCAGTGCGTCAATATCATCCAGTCTTGCACGCTCAGAGTCAATTGCACTCTGCCGAATCTGCGCAAATAAATCCGGATTTCCTTCCTTCAGCTGTTCAAGCGTCATGTCTTTGGGTTCCATAGGATTTTCCTCCTTGTTTGTGATTTTATTTTCAGGCAGCCCTCCGGAAGGAGTACTGTTACTGACATTATTAGTTGGTTCTGTAAGCTTCTCAATTCCATTTTCAGGCACTTTTTTCTCGACCTGGATATTTCCTGGAACGGTCTTGTAAAGGCTCTTCATGGCTGCCATTTCGCGATCACTGACACATGCTGCAATCGGAGTTTCGGTAGATTTTTCAGCCTTTAAAACTTCATCCGCAAAACCATATTCAACAGCCTGTTCAGCCGTAAACCATTTTTCTTCATCCATCCAGCCTTTAATCTTTTCTTCTGGTTGTCCGGTTTTTGTCATGTAGAAATTTCGTGTATTCTGCTCGATGTTTCGCAGACGTTCAATGGTATGCTCCATTTCGTTTGCATTTCCATATGCCATGCACCAGGGATTGTGAATCATATATTCACTTCCTTCGGCAATCGCTACATGTGCACCTGGAATACTTGCGATCATGGTAGCTGCACTGGCGCATAGTCCCTCGATTCTAATGTTAATTTCATCGAATCCGGCATTTGCTAAAATAGATCTCATGGCCACTGCTTCGGTGCATACGCCTCCTGGTGAGTTAATGCGGAGTAACAATTTGGTTGCTCCGTCTTTTTTCACATCCTCAATTGCCTTTTTGAAGATAGAAGCGTTTTTGTCTTCTGGATAAAAATAATTCCAATAGCTAGGCACATCTCCAACAATTTCTCCATACAGCATCACTTCCGCAGTATCGTCGCTCTCAGCGGACATTTTTACACTATAACCAATTTTAAAAATGTCCTTTGGTACCATGAGATAAACTGCATTTTCACTCACATCTATTCCCCCTTACTCTTTTTCTTTGTTTTTTCATTGTTCTTTGTATCACCAGGCTCAGGCTGTTCCAGTAAGTTTGCAAGCTCTTGTGCTGCTGCAACCTCTTTCTTTCGCTGACGTATATTTGCAGCCCAGTCATTGCCGTTATACTCGGCTGCTTCCTGCTCCTGGGTGGTGATATTGTTTGCAATTCTTGATTCCGCAGCGGCAACCTCTTTCTTAGGATCCACGTGCCCCATACTTGCCCCCATCCATACACAGCCGCACCAGGCCTGGCGGACTGCCGGATCATCAAAAAAACCGGGCGCATCAATACGTCCGGTCGCTACGGCTTCAGAAAGCCACTGCTCATATATGGGTTGGTTGAAATCGTCATTAAATCTGGTTCTGTACACCTTTACGGTGCGCCAGAAATCAAGAAGTGCTGCTCTCGCAGCGGTGTAGTTACTTTCGTACTTTTTCGTTAAAACCTCTTTAGGGATTCCCATTGAGGAAGCTATAACAGTAATACAGGTATTTACAAATGTTTCGAACTGTGAATTGCTCCGCAGAGGGTTTACTGTTTCAATTTTCTTTCCTGGCGGAAGATTGTAGACAGCTCCTGGTGCAAGTTCCAATGAAATATTATCATCTGTAACCTTATCATCTTCGTTTACTGCATCTTCCAGTCCGAAAGCTCCATCGTCCTGATCGCTTGTGATGAAGCAGGTTAGCATTGCAGATACCACATTTGCCGCTAATTCAGCGTTCATATATCTGGTGAACTGCTTTAACTGCTCGATTTCCGCCGCCACAAACGGAATACCGCGGCACTGCTCCGGTCTCTCATATGTCATTACATGCAGGATATTTGGATATCCGGTATCGGAACCGAAAGCGTCTATTGCTGTCCATATCAGCTCGCTGGAGTCATTCTCTGCAATCGGGCTTCGGCTTGCCACATGATACCGTATTACAGTACCTTCCTGATCGGTTTCCACACCGTCAACAATCCTGCCTCCACTGTCCGTTGCAGTTCCTTCACTGTCTCCGGAAGAATCCGGATTACAGATGCGGTCAGCTTCCAAGAGCCGGATCGTAGTCTGGTATGGGGTTCTCTTGTTTTCTTTCATGCCGAAAAGCGCGAACACGTCGCCTGACATGAGCATTGAGAGAAATGCGAGCTGCTGTATGCCATAAAAATTCTGTCTTCTGGTAGCATCACACATTGTGTTCCCAGCCCAGAGCCGAAACTCTCTGGCAATTGCCTTTTCAGCTTCCTCCCTTGCTTCGTCTGTCATTCCGAGAAAATCGCCGTCAATTTTGGGTTTTGGAAGGATCCCCCAGCCAACTACCGAAGTAGTCAGAGTTTCCGGTCCGCTTCTTGCCAGTCCGCCGCCAGCATATAAATCCCTGGCGCGCTTACGAAGTGTGGAAGAATATAAGTCAATATTATCTTCCGCATTTCCTGGATCAATAATCCATCCTACCATGCTGTTAAGAGTCTGGCTGGCTCCGTGACTGCCGTAACTCATTCGGGGGGCTGAAACTGATTGTCTGGATCCTGGTGTGCTATGCTGTGGTACCAGTTCCACTGCATTATTCTTCTGTTTTGGTTCTTTCTTCTGTTTCTTTTTTTTGCTCATTTCAAAGCTCCTTACATATCACGCGGCACAAAGCGCCCTACATTTCCACTTCTTGTATTGCCTGACAGCGATTCTACCAGATTTGAGAAATACTTGGTAAGATCCAATAAGTCCTGTATATCAAGCGCCGTAAATTCCCGCGTACCGACGCGATAGCTTTTTGCTTGTCCATTTAGCAATTCTTTCGTTGCTACCTTGCACAGTTTAAGCATTTCTTGTGCCTCGGTTAATGTGTATGCGTTTCTTGCCATTTCCGCCTCCTTATACCTGAATGCCACGGCTCACAATGTGCCGTTGTTTCCGCTTCTTTTCTTCTTTCTTTGTTATAATCTGTGGTTCTTCTACTCCATTGATTATTTTTTCCAATTTATCAAAGTGCCAGTTGAAGTAACGGTATGCCGCACGGGCATAATTCCGACAGTCAAGCGGCTCATTGCGCTCGTATATCTTTTCCCATGTTATAACAGTTCTCCCGCGCTGGCGATGTATTACCATTTGCTCGGATATAAGTCCCTTAAAATACTCCTTGTCATATCCGGCACGATAATCAATGGGAAAGTGCATATAATTTGGTCCCGGATTTTCAAGCCCGGCCTCATACATGATTGCGCTTTTTCCATCGTCAACGCCAATGATAAATTTAATTCCCTCTGACTGTTTTGCTTTTTTCATCTGGCGGCAATATTCCTTGCCCTCGCCGCCCTCGCCTTTGACAGCCCAAATACGTTTCGTCTGCCGTTTAGCGCATTCTTTGTAGACATCCATGGTAAAGTGTCCACCTGAATCCATAAAAGTTGCAAGAGCTTTCATCTTCATGCCGTTTTTCATTTTCCACTCATGGTCAAGAAGTAAATCTACTTCCTCCCATACTCCCTGTGAATCCGCCCTTCCTGGGATGATTCCTCGATTAATCCCCCAGCTCTGGCCGTTACGGTCCCAGCCTACAACCTCGTATTCCAGTCGGTTGTCCTGTGTATCAATTCCCATTGTGAGAAGCAATACTCCAGTCGGTACCTCGGCATTGTAATGTTCGCGGCGATTATAAAGTTTTTCGTCCAATCCTTTGTTGGTGTGTACTTCCCAGCACTCACCAAGAATGGTATTGTAGAAGGTCTTTAGCATCTCCGGATCATTCTTTGATTTTAGGAATTTGTATACAATATCCTTCCAGTCAGACCAAGGAGACATAAAAGCATTTAGGCGGAATGAACGAATCCCATTGTTAAGTGCAGACGGATTTTTGGAAACCCATTTCGCTGGAAGTCTCTTTGCAAGGTGTTCCGGAATCTCGCGCTTGCAGGTCGGACATTGCCACGTAACTTTCAAGACATGGTAATCGTCGTTTCCTTCCGCGTCTTTGAAATCCTCTTTTTCAAAATGAATATCAGAAAAACGAATAAAATTAAAGGTATGGCAATGAGGGCATTCGGTGTGCCACTCTTCCTGTGTACCATTCATGTAATCTTTTTCAATCTTGCTTCGCCCCTTTATGGTTGGTGTGGATGTTTTCACGATTTTACGGTTATGTCGAAATGTCTCTGTTCTTCTTTCTGCCAACTCCTGCGGATCGCCCTCAGTTCCTGCGCTGGCCGGAAATCTATCTGTCTCATCCATGAAAATGTATCGCACCGGCTTACTCGCAAGATCGGCCGGGCTGTTAGCTCCGATAATTGCAAGGCTGCCGCCTGGAAAGGTTTTCATGGTAATTGTATTTGCGGTATCGCGGCTACGTGCCTTAAATACCTTTTCTTTTAATGTGGGACAGGCCTGGATCATTGGTGCGATACGACGCTTTGAATAGTCCTCCGCAACCTTGTCGGTAGGCTGTATATACAACATAGGACCTGGATCGTTATCAATGGCGCAGCCCATCATATTAAGCTCGATTTCGGACTTTCCTACCTGGGCGGATGCCATTATCACGATCTGCCAAATTCCGGGTTGTGTGAAACTGTCCATAATTTCGCGCTGATAGGGCGCGCGGTCTGTACGCCAGGCGCCAGGCTCAGCGCTGCTCTCCGATACCAAAATGCGGTTTTTGTCCGCCCATTCTGATACCGTCTGAGCCTCCGGTGGATGGAACATATGAAAAGTGTACCGGGCGAGTTCTCCTAAAGCACTCAACTGTTACACCTCCTCTTCGTCCTCCCCCTCGCTTTCTTCCGTATTGCCATCTGCCGCATAATCTGGTAAAGGCGTGTCGGAGATACCTGTTAATGTTTTTCGGATTTCTTCGTCAATGATACTGGATATCACTTCTACATTATCCAGCATCTGAAGCATAGGGGCAAGTTTACTGGGAAGATGAAGCATGTTTTGCGTTACTGTGTTTGCAATATCCCCCCATAAGCGCCGCACGTCCTGTACATCAATTAACTGTCCGCGCATTCTGGCAACTTCCAGCTCTGTCTTCTGAGTTTTTACAACTTCGTGCTTGGCTTTTACTTCTTCAAGATCGTATGCGACACTCGATTCCGTTGCAACGTTATATTCTACCCATTTTTGTACAAAAATAGAGAGGTCGTATTTACCTCCCTCTCCTGCAACAAATAATTTCTTGCCTTCTGGCAAGTCCCTGTCAATATCGTATAATCGCCTATAGGTGTAGCCTGCTATGGTGGCAAGCTCTTTTTTTGTCATGCTAATGCCCATTAGCGGCCACTCCTCATTAACTGCATAAATTCATGCTCGGTACGTTTTTCCATATAATCCATGATATCTTTCTGTACATCCGGTTCGCTTCGGTTAAGTGGCATCTGTGGAATTGCAATACCTTTTACCGGGGCAATTGGAAGCCTTGCTTTTCCCCTTCTGGTAAAAGCAATACCATTTAGCTTCGGCGCGTCAAAATTTCTAAATGGTGGCATTCCGCCGTAACTGCTTACATTCGGTGGAAGAACACTCTGTCCAGATTTTACAATTCGCGCTTTCACGCGGTATTTTCTTTTTGTGCTATTCCATCCATGTGCTCCACCGCTGGCTCTGTATGTCTTACCGATGGTCTTTCTCACGCCTCGAATCGGGATAATGCAGCCAACTCCTCCGACGCCTCCTGCAGTAACTTTAGTTCCTTGAATATCGTTAGAAATATCTTTCGGTCTAACATGATATTGCTTTGGAAGGTCTTTTCTCAGGATCTGGCGCACATGACCACCTGTTCTGGAAAAAATTCTGTACATTACTCTTTCAAATTGTTCCGGTGTTGCTACCTGTCGAATGCGTTCTATTTCTTCTGCCAGATCAGAAGCATCAATTTCTAGCCTCCATCCTGCGTTTGCCATCTATACCACCTCTTTTATGGCATAAAAATAGGCAAGTGACGTTTTTATCACTTGCCTTTCTCATTTATTACATGATATCATATTACAATATTTCACTTGTCATTTCAACACATTTTTTCAAATATTATGATTTTCTTCTCCAGAAATATTTTCTGTGGGCGAAACATAGCGCTCCTTCCACTCTACGGCAGCCATGCAGGTTGCATTTTCAACACACTCTTTTGCTTGCTCCAAGGCGCGACGCGTCATATTTAATTCTTTACGGATTTTTATATCTGGCATATTCCGCATATATTTTAAAATTACAAAAGATCTCATACTTGGACTTTTAATGCTGTGAAGAATTTCATTTGCAGCTCTTACGGTGTCTGCATAGGTATTACACATAGTTGCATAATCTTCGTCAAGTTCTGCCAATTTAGCAAAAGCTTCATCAAGACCTTTTGCTGTACTGCTGCCTCCGGATGCTCCTTCCAGCCTGGCAGATATATTTATCATTCTGTCCTTCTGCCACTGTTGCATATCCTCAATTCGTAATATATCCTGCATAGCATACATTACGCTTGCCAGGATATTAATATCCCTGTTCCAAATCTGTGTTGATTTCCGCTCTTCGCTAATCGGCACTGGTGTGCTGTTATTTTCCATGATATCGTCCCCTCCCCGGAAAAGCGCGAGCGCTCGCGCTTTTCGTTTCAGTTATAGCCAATAAAATCAAAAATACTAATCTGTGCCCGAAATTCTTCAAGTCTTTTGGTTGCAGCTTCATACATTTTTCTATCAATTTCAAATCCAACATAAGATAAACCATTTTCCTCGTAAGCGATAAGGGAGCTTGCACTCCCCACATGGGTGTCCAGGACTGTCCCCCCCTCCTTTATGTATCGTTGGCATATCCAGCGATACAGGTTTACAGGCTTCTGTGTCTGGATGGATGCGTTTTTTCATTCATACTCTTGTTGCCTTGTTGAATCCAGCCCTCGTTTATACTTTTCCCTTGCTGCATTCCATTCCACATGTACCGGAATAGCCTTACGCTATCGTGGAAACTGCACGCTGCTATTTCGCAATCAGAAAAACTTGAATTGCCGTTGCACTTATCCCAGATAATCCTTCCTGGCGGAAAATTGTAATCAAAATAGTTGCAACCCCATATGATCTGATTCTTGGAAACTCTGAATAGTTGATTGAAATACTCTTTTGATGGAGGTTTCCATGTGTCCATCTTTTCATATTCAACTCTTTTTACTCCAATTTGGCTTGTCTTGTTTCCATAAAATTTTCTTTTCTCCGGACCGGAGAAATACGGTGGATCTACAACAGCCACATCGAAATAATTATCCGGGAAGTTAGGAAGATAGCTCATGCAATTACCGTAAATAAACCGTCGTTCCATTTTCAGTCCTTCTTGTTTTTATTTTTAATTGCTACTGAACAGTATATGGAACGCGCAATAATACCAATTATAACTCCTAATGCAAATGCTATTAAAATATCAATCATTATTATTCATCTCCTCCAATTCTTCTCAGCTTCCTCGTGGGTGAGAAATACTATTCTTCCAATATCTTCTAAACGGTAGCAACTTTCTCCCATATCTACTTCACCTCTTCAATCTGGGTTTCTACAGTATCTGCGAGCAATAGTATTGATTCAATAACTTTATCTGTTAATGACATTCTGTCTTTGTTATTCGCAAAATACTTAACGTGAGCTATTGCTTCTCTAAGTTTCTTTTCATCTTCCATTACATCTGATGCTTCCCATAGTTTTATACCGCTTTTATAAGTAATTGTTTTATCATTATAAAAATTCAACACGTTGGGAATCGGAATATTAATAAGATTTAAGTCACGACCATAAGACCATGTAAATCTTTGTAATTTCGCCATTTTTAAAAGACTCTCGTATTCTTCCTGTGTTCTCACAAACACGCTCTTTCCTACTAAATCAATCATCAAAATTTCCTCCTGTGATCTCATCAATGCAATCGTTCCAGCCGATCTTATAGCTCGGCGGTTTGCCTCCTGCTTTGAAATACTCACCGTTATAAATCCCAGTAACTTTCATTTTCTCCGGCAATGGCTTCAATGGACACCAGTCAGGCTTAACACTTGTGTCCTCAATGTGTTCCGACTCCACTTTGCAATACTGCAAAGCAAGCGTAAATCCTCGCAAATAACACGAACGACAGGATTCTGGTGTTTCATCACTAATACTGATTTACTCATCTGATTCCTCCCTTTACTTACATCTTAGGTCCTCTAAAAATTACTATCATTGACGGAAATGGTGCGCTATTCTTGCTGTCTCCGAATTTTAACCTTCCTTTCAAAAATCTGATTTCCGATCTATGATATACGAAATCTTGAAACCATTTCGTATCTGTCCTAGCTGGCACTAGCAAAACAACCAGTGTGTTCTCTTTGTGCCCTTCCCAATAGCTCTTTTCAACCCATTGATATATTTCTCTTCCGTAGGGCGGGTTGCAAAACACTTGCATCCCCCCCAAATCCTGTATAAGACCATTTTCATTTTTAGTAAAAAATTTCTCACATTTATGATTTTTTTCATCTGCACACGGGTCTAATGTGAAATTAAACTCTTTATTTAATTCATCAAAAATATATTGTGGTGTAGCCCATTGGTCTGAATTACTGCTAAATAAACTTTTTTCCATTTTTACTCCCTTATTCTGGCGTTTTCTGTAATAATTCTGGATTCTCCTGTTTGAATGCTTTTTGCCTTGAAAAGAATTTCTCTCATTCGTTTTCACCATCCTCCACTTGTCCCGATTCTTCTAACCAATTTTCAACACATGGTAGACAAATATAGCAGCTGCACCAACCTTGTCCTTCTACTATTGCTTTTTGGTTTAACATTCTTTCGCCTTTGGGTATCTGTTTTTCGCATACGCAGCATAAATGAGAAGCCCTTATTTTTACGATTTTTTCTGTCAGATTTGATTCCGAACCATCCATATCCCCTGCGAATATCTGACTATCAATATACATTTCTTCTGGATATTTCAATCAACTCCATCTCCTTCCATTTATTGCAAATTCCTTAATCTTCCTTATATGGTTCTGGAAGTGGTTGCCATGCCGTAATCTCAATCCAATCATAATTGCTATCAAGATAATATCCGTCACAATCAATAAAGCTCGTATCTTGCCATGTTGTTTCTCCGTTAGTAACCAATATTTCTTTTCCATCATCTGGCATTTTGCAGTCAAGTATATAATGTGTATCTTTTGAAATAGATTCTTCTGCACGTTCTTTTTCTGATATCTGATGATATTTTACTGGAATCCAACCATTTTCTTTCTCGGCGTGATCCAGATCATTCAAAAGAGTATTCACAATGTCTAGCGAGCTCCCAGGCAATCCTTCCTTGTACATCGTCTGTTTCTGAAGTTCCTGTTTGTACTGCAATAATCTTTCTTTTATCCTCATTCTTATCGCCTTTTCTTTATATATAATCTTCAAATCGAAGTACACTATCAAATACTGCCCTCATATTTACCCACCGTTGTAATCTCCTGACTGGATCAGACGGCTTTGTGTTTTGCTTGTTGTATATCATCACATACGGCCAATATCCTAAATCTCTAAGTGTGTATATCCTTTCCAGATCTTGTTCAATCGTCGTGTTGAAATTTACAAGCACATACACCGGAAGTTTCCGCTTATCCCATCCAAGTATTTCTTTTACCTCCTTAAACTTTGGAAGAATAACCTCTCTGTCTTCGTATCTATCCCAGGCAAAATGTACTTGCTTCACTTTTATTTGCTTTAAATGCTCTGTTTTTTCAGCATCCATGATTCGGATATCACAGCCTTGTGAAAAATCTACCCATGCCTTGCTTTCTATCAGTTGAATAGACAACTCTTTCCATGCTTTGCAGGCAAACATGTTAGGATCAAGTAAAACTATGTTTTTCTGTCCATTCCAAAATTCACTTAGATTAGCGACTTTTACACTTTTCTGCCCTTCTTTATCCTTGACTATGCAGAAATTGCATCCTCTAGGACACCCTCTTGTTAGAAATCCATAAGCGGTATTTCGGAACTGTGGATACAGTTCATAGTCTGGATAAATATGCTCAATCTCTTCTGGTAGTTTTTCACCGCCAGATGGGTAATTATATCCGGTTCCTCCCTTAATAATTTCTTTTCCACATACAGGATGTGGATAATCCGGCGTGAAAGTGAAAACTTTACTCATAAAAACCTTATCCGGTGGCGTATGCCAATCAGTGAGTGGATCGTACCAGGCTACATCATTTTCTCTATTCTTGTAGTAAGCTGATATTTTCATCAATGGGATGTTTGGAAAATTATGCCCATCAACGTCAATAAGTCTTATTCTCATTCCATGCCTCTCATCATCAACATAAGCTTCTCATAACTCGGACAAATTCTTGTTCCGTCAAAAGTATCTTTCAGCAAAATGCAATGAGGATATAGTTTTACAACTTCATACAGGTATGTAGTTCCGTTCTCCCCTGGTTCTGAATATTTGATCCGTTTTCCAGGCTTTAGATCATATCCTTTTGTAAGATACGCCTTTAATCCATATCTGTTTATAGGCTTCTTCATCCCTCCTGGGCTCCTTTCGTCAATGCGCATAATGTACATAATGCCTTTACGCCTTGCTTAGCTTCCAAATCTGCCATTCCCGGTACTTTCCAACAAGGTTTCCTGCACTCCGGGCATGTAGTTAATTGCCAGCCGCTTTTCCCGGCTGGTACATTTGAAAGTAACGGCATACACACATATCCGCCTCTCTCCGTTGATCGTCTCGGCCATATTTTAGCTCTCATAGTTTTTCCTCACTTCACTTTCAGGAATCTGGACATATAGTGTTCTTTCCAGTTTGGCTGCCATTTGCTGCAGCGATCATCATCTTCTACCAGGATCCCTTTGCGATCGCATAAACCGTCCTCGTTGTCTTTGCAGGTCTTACAGGTTTTGTCGTCCATCTATTTTCCCTCCATGGTTATCTTCTGTCCGCACCATTTGCAGTAGCCGGCAAAAACATCGCTGTCGGTTAAAGGACTTCCGCACTCCGGGCACTCATATTTTTCATTTGGAATTACAGGGCAAATCTTAATTACCTTTTGGGGTTCTTCTTTATCCTCGCATTCTGCCAACTTTTCGCAAACTTTCTCTAAAAATTCACAATCATCCTTAGCGCATTGCAGTCCGTTGCAGGGATCATTGAAGCATTCAGGAAAGTAAGCTCGTTCACGTTTATTTCTTTTAGTCAATCTCTCTGTTACTTTTTCTGGCATGTTTGTTGTCTTGCGTTCTCTGCTAATTAATTCTTCAATCTCATGTCCTATCGGTTTCCAGAGATGTAGGCAATTTTCCACAAAATTCACATAATCCGTTTTCTTCGGGTGGATCTGGTATGCCTCCTCATCGTCTTTAAAGAAAACATCCTTCAAAACACACATATCGTTCCATGATGGTATGTTAAATTTCTTTTTCGGAGATACTGACACATGCTCGTATCCATCTGCGCATTCCCATGCAACGCTGCACATTCCGCAATCTGGTAGCTTAATCATTCCTGTGTGCATGTACAGTATTTGTTTATAATTCCAAATTCTTGGATCTTTTAAAATATCTTGGAGTCCCTTCATTTATCCACCTCGTCAGCCTTTCCATCTAATCAATCTTTTTCACAAATTCACAACTAAGCAATCTCGCAGACGCCAGCATTACAGTTAATTCATCTGCATTATTAATTTCAACACCTCTTCCACAACCAAATTCATCAAACATGTAAATCTCAGAATTTTTAATAATTCCATAGAAAAAATTGTCTTCGTCGGAGTCATCGTCTAGGGCCTCCCTGATATCATCCTCCATATCTTTTATGAGATCGTACATCGGCATATTGTTTGTATGATACTCGATAACCACTCTTGAGGTAAGTCCATTAGCGGCAAATAAAAGCTCATATCTGCATTTGTAATTTCCGTTTATGCAATATCCGCGATCAATGCCATTTTCAATTTCAGTTGGTTCATTTTTGCTGCTTTCCACAATGTCGTACATCAAATAATAATCAATTACCTCTTTGATACCGGTTTCCGTATAAACCTCATGTCTCTTTTCTCTAGCGCAATCGCACTTTTTGTATGTATCGAAATACATTGTATTTCCAGCTTCATTGTCTTTTCTGAAACAAGACTCGTATACTTCGTTCTCTATATCATATCGTCCAATGTGTTCTCCGTAACTGTCTGGCACGATTTTCCCGCTGAGTTCCAGTGTAATTTTGTTTGGGACTAAACCATTCCCTATATTTGATAAATCCTCTCTTGCAATTGCAGTTATTCTCATTTTATTTCACCTCTTCTATCCTTTCTTCCGGATCTTCCGAATAGTAAAAGCAATCTCCTGTACAATGTCTCTCTCCTATGGGGCATTCTTCCAGATTTAGCGGACTCCTGTGTTTTTCGTCTGCAAGACAAAAATTATCATCTGGCAAGCAATATGCCTTAACGCCATCCTGTATCATGTCAAGCATCTTCATTCACCATCTTAGTCCCTGAATCCTTCCTTTTCTTCAACGGCTTGCCTTTCACATATTTATCGCACTCTATTGCGCTGCACCCTCTGGTATGTCCCATTATCTCAATGTAAGCACAATTTCCAAGGTTCTTGTCTGTCTGCCTGAATATGCAGGTGGGGCACTTTTTCTTTCCGGGAGTTGGGGGGGCTTGCTGGTCTGAAGTGATTATTTTTCGCTTTTTGATCCAGTAATTTACAGTCTGTGGTCTTACATTGTATTTCTCGGCAATCACATTTCTTGATTTTCCCTCTTTCAGGAGTTGCTTGATTTCCTCTGTGTGTTCATCCAAAGCGCTTGTTTTCGCATACCCGGTTCTGTTCTTGGAAACGTCAATTACATTTTTCTCTGAAACGTCTTCACTAGAAGCAAGCTCCTTGATCTTGTTAAAATCTCTTTTGTGAACAATCAATCTTTCTTCCACAGGTAGTGATGTCTCATCTTCTACCTGCTCTGATAATACAGTGTCCTCATTTGCCGCTTCTGCTGTAATTTTTTCTGGTAGATCTGTAAGAAATCGTAAGCTATTCAGCAGCGTTTCTAAATTCTCGGTTTTGTATTTGCCCTTAAATCCATCCGGCACCACTTTTTCAAAACCTTGTTCACAGTGCATGACTAATATTTCCTTGCCTTCAAGAAATTTCTGCAATGCATCCTTTGTTTTTAGCTCTTGAAGCATTCCCCTTCCTCCTTCTGTATTCTGGCAAATCGTAGATACTAACCTGACCTTCCAGCTGATCTGTGTTGTCTGATTCTTTTGGCTTAGATTCTTCTCTGCGGTACGGCCATAATTTACACTGGGTTATCTTGCAATTGTGCACCTCTCGGCGGCTTCCTCCGCAGCAGTCCATGCAATTAGCCCTGATAGCATGCAATAATTCTTCCGGTGTTGGCTTCTTTCCCATGGCTTTTCCCTCTTGCTACTCATCGTTTTCCTGAAGGCTATCTAAAGCAGCACCGACCATTGATGGTGGCAACACCTTCTGGATGCAGTACGGGCAGTGCGGAATATCTTCTGGAGAACAGTAACTTCCATCCGGTTCAAATTCACGGCGAAATTCGCAATTACTGCATACCAGCTTCCAGATATCTTCTCTCATTTCGTCTGCGTCTGTAGCGTCTGCTGGAGCTGCATTATCGTCCTTGACTCGTATTTTTTTATCCCAGGCTCTTAGCAAAGCATCACAATGAATATGATTAGAAAATGTTATATATCCCGCACTGCTTTTGTATGTATACAACATACGCTGGCTCCCTGGTAAAATATCCTGGCAGCATATTTGGCATGTATATCTTTTTCTGGTTTTTCGTTGTTCGGTTCTCACAAGCTTTGCAATATCGTCTTTTGACTTGTTTCTTCGCACTTCTCTGTCCTCCCATCAGTTAAACGGCAACTCTTCCTCAAACCCCTCCGGCACACTCATAAATTCATCTGGTGATGGTTGCGGAGATTGCTCCTGTGTCTGCTGTGAATCCTCTTTCTTAGAGCTCAGGTATTCAATTCGTTCAGCTTCAACCTCCAAGCTTGCCTGAGATTTTCCGTTTCGATCCGTATATGCGCTGGTGTATGGTCTTCCGGTAACTAAGACCTTGCTGCCTCTGAAAAGATATTTCATAGCATTTTCAGCCTGTTTACCAAAGCAAGACACTCTGTAGTAGCTGGTCAGTTTATTCCCTTTTGCCACACGGTTGACAGCCACATTAAAATTGCACACGGAAAAGCTTTTCTCTTTTCCGTCAATGATCCTTGACTGTGGATTTGCTGTCAGATTTCCGCTAATGATAATTAATTCCATCTTTCTCTCCTTCTGCTGCCTTTTTTGACTTATTCTGCTGCCAAAAGGCAGCGCCTATCCCATATCGTGCTGGACCTTCGCCTGCCAATATCCGTTCATCGTTACCGGCGCGTTAAAAAGCATTGCCAGCAGATATTGCTTCATGTTCTGGATATCTGCCGTGTTCTGGTAAAAGCAATGCAGCACATAGTCAATATGGCTATTGTTAAGTTTCAACAGTCGTTGCTTCACCATTCCGGCTGGCCGAAGATCTCCTGCAATCTGAATCCGTTCCCTGCCGGAAAGTACTGTTTCCAGAATCAGCTCCACGATCTCGTCAATCAATGGCTTGTCCTCTGATCTGGAAATCACAAGACTGTCATAATCAATATTTTGTTTAATCAATTCCTCGTAAACCTGTTCCGTAGGCGGTGGGTTCTCTTCTGTTCCGTTCTCTTCTCCGGATAAGATAGGATTTGATTTTGTATTTATCTTTGTATTTATATTTATATTTTTATATATACTAGAAGATAAAGGCGTATTGGGTGCATTTTCGCAGTCAATCACGACGTCATTGCCTACACTATTGGGTACACTATTACCTACACTATTGCCTACACTATTGAATGCGTTTTCGCACCCAATAGCACTATTTTTCTGGTTACTGGGTACACTATTGGGTATCTTTTCGCAGTCAATCCGATTTTCGACTATCTGTGACGGTACAATTTTGTAACCCTCGCGTTTCATGTACGCAATCTTATATTCCGGATCGCTGATCTTACGGTCGCCTTTTTTAAAATCAATAAGACCTTTTTGTTTCAGAGAATTTCTGGTATCTCTGATCGCTCTTTCTCCAAAATCTGTCAGTGCTTTCATCTCGGAATTGCTTACTGGGAAATAATCATCGGGCCAATCATGGTTTTCTTCCTGCATTGCCAGCTCGTTTGCGCAGTGGAACAATGCCATATAGAAAATACGTTCATAGCTTGTCAGTTTATTTCGTTTTCCGTATTCCATAAAATACCTGAAATTTTGGATAAAATTAACCTGGCTCATAGTGGTACCGCCCTTTCTGCATTACCGGGCATTATGTGTATCAGCCTCCATTTCTGCATTATTCCGGAACTGTGCTGCCACTGTCCGCACGCTTAATATATCGTTCCACATGCCAATCTGGCTCAGTGCAACATTGTATTCGTGCTTTGGCACATCCCGGAGACTTGATACACCGTACCTTGCAAGTACAGACTTGCGGATAAGGTTACCCAGCTTAGTGATCGCCTTCTTATCACAAACAGAGCGCTTGTCCAGCAGCTCCCTGGCTCTCATGCGGATAGCATCATTCAGATAATAAACCTGCTTACTGGTTACTAGCGTTTGCAGGCGGATCTGTTTCTCTAATGCTTCCAGACGGTCATTTTGTACAGACTGAGCAGAGGAAAGCTGCTCCAGGGCTGCTGTATTATTTTCCAGCAATTTCCCGATGGTTTTCATTACCGGGCTGATAATTTCCGCCACGATCTGTCCAAGCGAATTGGGATCCACGAGGATTCCGCTGTTCCTCTCCTTCTCTTCCAGAAGGTTATCTGCCTGCTCTTTAACAGGAGGTGCGGGTTCCAACCGCTCCGCTTCGTATGCCTCATGTTCCAAATCATCTATAATCTTTCTATCCATCACAATACCTCCGAATCAACGAGCACGCTGTCCAGTGCCTTCCGGCTGTCTTTCGCCCAGGCTTCCACTGTGCGTAAAAGCTCGTCATATTCATTTTTATCTATCTGCGACATTGCAGAAAAAGTGGCTGACATATGGGGCATTCTTGCGCACGCTCCAATAAATGCCCTTACTGCAGATGCAAAGGCATCCACAGTCAGCTGGTCTGTAGGAACACGCTCCGCATCCCCCTTGGCAACCTGGCTTTTGATATTCAGAAGTTCTTCCTGTGCCCGGTTGTAGTCTGCCTGCTGCTCTTCCAGTTCTTCGTCTCTTTCCCGGATTTCCTGCTTTAAGATAGAGTTCTCCCGGGTGAGACGTTCCATTTGTTCCTTATGACTGCGCAGCTTGTCCGACAGCTCTTTTGTTACTTCTGGCGGCCTGCTTTCCGCGGCTTTCGCCCTTTGTTCCGCAGCGATCCTTGCAGTGCGCTCCTTTTCAAGCTCCCCCTGTACTTCCTGGCGGGCTTCTTTTAAGGCCTCCTGCTTCTGTTTCCGGATTGCTTCGTCAAGCTGCCGGGTAGACATAGAGCTTACATCGTTCTCAGAGAGCAGCTTTTCGCGTTCGTCCTCTGTGAGAGGAAGTAATTTCAATGTCTTTGTGGTTCCAAGCTCCGCAATCTGCGGATTCAGACCAAACTCTGCGTAAGCCTGCATATACTGCTCTGCTGCCCGCTTACTCATACTGGTGTTTGTTTTTACCCAGTTTTCCCACTCTCCATGCGGGACAAGAGGCTTCGCCTCTGCGAGAACACGTCCAAGCTGCAGCAGATTCATTCTGGCATTCTGTATGTAGGTTTTCGCCTGCATTGCAAGGTTATCCAGAACGGCGATCTCTTTTTTCTGGGTGTTGGCTAATTCTGTCATGCGTCCTCTTCCTCTCGTTCTAATTTCAAATGCTCCTTGCACCATTTCAGGGCAGCGTTATATTTCAGATCTGCCACAAGGATTTCATCGTTATTAGTGGATGTTCTGACAATAACTGCCTTTCTGGTGCTTCCGTAAGAATAAAACTCGGCAAATATGGCGTGATCCCAAGGGGTTTTTCCTTTTTTGCGCAGCGCGATACTCCACACAGAGCGGATCTGCTTTAACCGCTCTGTGTCTTTTACGAAAACACCTAATTCATTCAATTGTTCCGGGGAAGCAATGTGATATGACTTGATTTTCATTGTGGTGTTGGCCTCCTTACTTGATTTTTTGTTTCTGCTCTTGTATAATAAAAGAGCGTAAAAATATATTTTATGTTACTGGGCTTTTTCCGAGTTGCGGTCGGATAAGCCCTTTTATACTGCCTTTTTCTCTTCTTTATCATCTTTTAAGGTCACCTTTGCCGTAATTTTGCATCCCTCTCTGGCAGAAAGAATCAGTGCCAGAGTATCGAAAAATTTCTGGGGATTAAATTCACCCTCTACTCTGCATCCGGGTATCTCCTTCATATTCTGCCTCCTTAATGCCAGTTATAGTTTCCAATCTTATTAGCCCATTTCTTTGGTTCCTGAAAAGGAACGCTTAATGTATGAGCAGCCTTTGCTTCGGCAATGGTCTTGTTTGTATCTGCATCTATAATGTCCCCGAAAATATTGACTGTGAAGGTAAGGCTCTCTTTGTTCTTGTCCGTAATCTTCACATGGCTCTCACCAACCGGAATAATTGTTACTGATCCGGGAACAAACTGCTGATTGATATAATTAACAATCATGTTCTGTGCTCTTGTCATATAATCACCTCCCTATTCATTCACTCTGATTTTTAATGTAATTCCCAGTTCTTCCTCAATGGAGTTCCTGTAATCCGACCAGGTCGCAAGATCTTTCATAAGATACTCTGCTCCCATTTCCATACCATCCATGAACCTCTGACAGCGGATTTTCCCGAAGTCGAATTTGTCACGGAGTACCGCAATTGCAAGGACGGTAACGGTGTCCAGCGTCATTTCCTTAATCTTCTGGGAAGCCTTATCAAGATCTTTAGATGCAAGGGATGTATGTACGCCCGACACACCACGAAATTTGATTTCTTTTTCCAGTGCTTCCAGACCGCCATCCTTTACAATCCTAAGTGCCAGGTCAAGGCCATCTTCCCTGCCACGTTCATACTCTCTCATTTTATTCATGGCTTTCTTCTCCATCTGGCTCTTGCTGCTGCCCTGTCCATTCTGCTTACGCGGTTTTCCAGTCTGTTGACTTGTTTCTGAAGCTCGTCCACATCCAGGATCATATACAGTTCTGGACTGGCAAGGCGGGTAGGTGCTCCGGCAAGATTCATCTGCTTGTGCATTTCCTTGCACAGCGTTTCTCTTGGGTGTACTGCTTTCAATAATTTCATATAGACTGCCCTCCCTATTACTCAAATGTTGCTTCTGGCTTATTTTCGGAATATACGCAGCTTTCATTATGCTGTTCATCAATAATCAGTCGGACATCCGCTCTTTGCATTCTCAATAAAAGAAGATCAAAGTCGCTCATTCCTCTAAGAGAATCTAAGTCTGGATCCGTATCAATTCGAAGCTTGAATCCTTCTTTTCTCTCCTTCTTATACCGGGAAATATTGATTGTCCTATTTAACTCCTCCTGCTGGTCTTCTTCCTCTACTCCGAAAGTAATTTGTGCATAGATAAAAGAGCTCCAATCACGATCTGGTACCTGTTTAACTTCGAAATATACTTCCATAGGCTCATATTCGGGAAATCCATCATCGTAACTTATCTTTCTTCCGTCTGTTTCCATATGCTTAGCAACATACTTTTCATATTCTCGAAACAGATCTGAGAGCTTAACCTCTTCTTCCTGCGGCTCTGTCATCAGATATTGGAAATTCTGTAAGAGCCTTTTGTTATCAACCAGGGCTGTCTGATTGACAATCTCGGTAAGAACCGTGTCCAGCTTCACAATATAGTCGCTCATATCGTACTTTTCGATAAAAGGCACCAGTACCTGTTCCACTCGTTCTTTAATCGCGTTTCTCAGTTTTCCGTAACCAAAGGAATCGGAAATTGCCCCTTTTATTCCATCAGTTACTTTTTCCCGGATAATCTGATCGACTGTTCCATCCTGAAGAACTTCATTTGTAATTCTTCGAATGTCTTCATCAAAGTTTGCCATATTTGCTTTTCCTCCTTATTTCATGCCCCGACAGGTAGCCGGGGCCTCTTATGCAGGTATCTGCTTAGCCAGCTGATAACCTGTCATAATACCCTTTAACTCTCGCTTTTCGCCGTCGTCCATATCCAGCAGTAACAGGATCATTTCCTTTGCATCCTGAATCTGACGGTTTAAGTCTTTTTCGTTGGTTACTGGCATTTTGTTTTCCTCCTTTCGTCTATCGTATAGACAGTATAATCTATTCCGTACACTTTGTCAATGGTCATTTGTCTATTTAATAGACATTTTTATTGACTTTGGATTACTTCGGTGTTATTCTCTTATTAGAAATGTAAGGAGGTGAACCACAATGACTCAGGGCGAAAGAGTTCGAGAAGTGCGAAAAGAATTGAATTTAACGCTTGAAAAATTTGGTGAAAAATTAGGTGTTAAAAAAGGAACTATTTCAGCCATAGAAACAAATCGCAACGCTCTTACAGAGCAAATGACTGCTGCTATTTGCCGAGAGTACAATGTAAACTATGATTACCTGGTAAATGGTGAAGGGGAAATGTTTGATAATTTACCGCAGACCGTCCTGGATGAACTGTGTATGCAGTACAATTTAGATGAGTTTGACAGAAAATTAATTAATCTTTATCTTTCCCTGCCGGAATCTGCAAGGACTGCCATTAAAGATCAGATCAAAAAAGAGTTTATGAGCAAGAAGGAATAAGGGAACCCTTCCGGATTCCCTTATCTCCCTCACTTCGGAGCATGTACATATATGTATTTAATAAATCTGTAAATGCGCCTTAACTGGCTCTCCGAAGTGATTTTCTGAAGCAATGCGTCAATTTTTTGGCGTGTATCCATCCGATCACCTTCCTTCTGACTTAATTATACTACCAGCTGGAAAATACAGGAAGATAATCGGCACCGATTTCCCGATATCGGGAAATCGCACAACCTGATGATTGCAGCCTATCTGATTCTGCTATACTATCCTTTATACTCTGAATCAAATAACTCAATCATCGTAACATCAAGTGCGCGGGCAATGGCTTCCAGCTGCACCAGCGTAGGCGATACCAGACCATTCTCAATATTATTGAGCGTAGTCTTCCCAATCCCAGTCGCTGTCTCCAGCTGCTTCAAAGTCATACCTTTATTAATCCTAGCCTGCCACGTATACACTTCCATGCGCACTCCTCCTGTAATTCTTAGGATGTACGCAAATTTCAAAATTATGTCAATGTGAAATCCTTTTGATTGGTTATCATCTTTTCTATGGGGGGGGTAGTTATGAAAAGACAATTTATCGTCTTACTTCTTGCAGGTGGTATACTATTGCCTTCTTTACCTGTATCTGCAGATGGGTTATTTAGTAACATAACCAATAGTCAAAATGCAGCTGACGAATATAAACAATTTAGAAATGAAGTAGAACAATATAGAAAAAAATATAATTCTTATCGCACTGATCTTGTTTTTAAATTGCAAAATAATTCAACAGATCAATCTAGTATTTCTGATTATGAAGTTCTGATTGATAAGATTAGTCAAACAGTTTCTGATTATATATCTTCCGATACTGCCGCTAGTATGACATATTGGGAAAATTTGTTTGGCGGGCCCGAAAAAGCACCAAAGGATAATGCCTATCACGATATAATTGAAGTTTTAGGATCCGCTTACGACGATGATTTAGAAGAAGTTAAACTAATTACCCAAAATTTTAAAAAAAATCTTAGATTAGTGTTTAAGGATGAAAAAATTACCGACCTGGAATATCAAAATATTACAAGTTATTTGCAAGATTATGATAGTTTGCTTGAAAAAGAAAATGATTCTATTTCAAAAAATGAAGAAAAGTCTCCATCGGACACAGTTGAATCAACAGATACTTGCTGTTTAGTTGATTTCTGTGAGTTATTTGCGCAGCGCTACGTTGCTTATCAGAAGGATAATAATAATTCTTATGAGATTCCTGCCAATAATTTTGTTTTACCGGCTAGTGATGGAGATATGATACAAATTCAAACAACGCCCGCTACGCTGACCATAGATAAAGATGATTTTTCTATTTGTCAGGCAACAATTGAATTAGATAATTCTCTTTTGTCGGATGAGGAAAGTAATAAAATGAGTATACGTTGCATTATGGCGTTATCGGCTTTGGAATATCCGTTTGATGTTCAGAATGCCGAAAATAAGGCAATAGGTGTTTGGAACAATCAAATCTTGCCTGCTATAAAAAAATTAAATTTCAATTCTTTAAATGGCAAGAGTGAACGTATATTAATATACTCTGGAAATTATGATTATTATTTATCTTCATTAGAAACTTCGATTGCAAAGTATTATTACATAAATGCAGAAAAACGCTAAAAAATAAATGTCCGCCCCGGTTTCCCGGGACGGACTGCAAACGGCCAACACCACTTGAACTATTTGCTATTTCATTATAGCGCATAAAGTGGGACTATTCAAGAAAGGATTTTTAACTTATGAAAAAAATCGAATCTTCTAACAGCCCTCTTCGCGTAGCCCTATACATCCGTGTATCTGGTGAAGAACAAAAAATGAAAGGACTTTCTCTGGAAGCCCAGCAAGAACGCCTGGAAGAATATGCCAGAGAGCGGGGCTGGATCATTGTAGGTACATACATTGACGCAGCCAAAACTGCGCGTAAGGAAATGCGCAAGCGAACTGAATTTCAGAAGATGATAGCTTCCGTAAAGCGTGACGAAGTAGATCTGCTTCTCTTCTGCCGACTGGACAGATGGTTCCGATCCGTAGCCGACTACTATAAAATCATGGAAATCTTACAAGCCCATCACTGCGACTGGAAGACCACGGACGAAGAATACGACACCAGCACCGCAAACGGACGACTTTATATCAATGTAAAATTGTCTATCGCCCAAAATGAAGCTGATATCTGCGGCGAGCGTATAGACGTAGTGTTTGATTCCAAAATTCAGCACGGAACTGTGGTTTCCGGTGCCTGTCCTTATGGATACCGTGTGAACGCAGATAAAAAATTAGAGATTGATCCAGACGCTGCTGCCATTGTCCAAGATGCTTTTAACAATTATGAAACTGTCGTCTCCCAGCGCGGCACAATCCGCTATATCCGTGAAAAATATGGTGTAAACTGGTGTGATGCTACGTTTCATCGGATGCTTATGGAACCACTTTACATTGGTTTATATGATCGTGGGGGGCGCTATAATAAAAACTTCTGTGAGCCCATTATCTCGGAGGAGCAGTTTCATAGGGTTCAGGATCTTTTATCTCGCAATGTCCGGAAAACGCCAGCCGGACGTGTATATCTCTTTACGTCTATTGTTACCTGTGCGGAATGCAATCATATCATGGTTGGTACCTTTTCCACCAAAGGGAATTATAGTGCGTACTACTATCGGTGTAATCAGCATTATCAAAGGGATCTCTGTTCTCACAATAAAGCTATCCGTGAGGCCTATATTGAAGACTGGCTTTTTGCTCACCTTCAAGAAGAAATTGATAAGTGCATGGTGGGTTGGGAAGTCAAAGCGGCAGAGCGAAAAAAGCAAGCTTCTCGTTCTGCTGATAAAGCAGCCTTGAAGCGCAAATTAACCAAGCTAAAAGAGTTGTATGTAGATGATCTTATCAGTATTGAGGATTATAAAAAAGATTATAAGATTTACACGGAAGCTCTACAGAATATACCGGACGTAATACAGGAAATGCCGCCGAACCTCTCAGCAGTACGCAGGGTGTTAGATGATGACTTTAAAGCGATTTACGATTCGTTAAGCCGTGAAGAAAAAAGGACTCTCTGGAGATCTATCATATCCGAAATCAAGGTGGACCGTGATAATAACATCACGGATATTATTTTTAGCTAATATCCGTACTAATTATACATAACCTGTTGGTTCGTCTGCGAGCAAAATTTCTGGATCATTTACCAGAGCCCGGGCGATTGCCACACGCTGCATCTGACCGCCGGACATCTGGCTTGGCTTTTTGTGGATCTGCGCGCCAAGTCCCACCTTTTCCAAAGCCTCCTTCGCCCGGCGTTTTCGCTCACTTTTAGAAACTCCGGAGATGGTAAGGGCAAGCTCTACATTTGCAAGCACGGTCTGATGGGGGATCAGGTTATAGCTCTGAAAAACGAAACCAATGGTATGGTTTCGATAGGAATCCCAGTCTCTGTCCTTGTATTTCTTTGTGGAAATCCCGTTGATGATCAGGTCACCGCTGTCGTACCGGTCAAGACCGCCAATAATGTTGAGAAGGGTGGTTTTTCCGGAGCCGCTGGGGCCAAGAATTGCCACGAATTCATTGTCCCGGAGAGCCAGACTCACCCCATCCAGTGCCCGCTGCACCAGGTTTCCTGTTCTGTATTCTTTGTGTATGTCTTTGATCTGAAGCACTTATTACTTCCTTTCTGTCCAATCCTCGTTGCTACTTGCTCATGAACGTAAATATCCATAATATTTCTATTATATTCTCAAACTGTGAACATATTGTGACCACAATATAAAACCGTTCTCTTGAAATCCAACCATTTCTATCGTATAATAAGGAAATACATTACCGTTTTAGAGAGATGATGTGTGAAGACCGTATTTTTCACAATCCGGTACAACGAACGTAAGAAAGGAAGAAAGACATGAAGGTTTTACTTTTAAACGGCAGCCCACGTAAAGAAGGCTGTACCTTCACTGCACTGAGTGAAGTAGCAAAAGCACTGAATAGCAATGGAATTGATACAGAGATTTTCCAGGCGGGAAATCCGGATACAGATAATGTAAAGGCTGCGGCGGCGAAATTAAAAGAGGCTGACGCTCTTGTTGTAGGCTCTCCTGTATATTGGGCATCCCCCTCCGGCCAGATCATTGAATTTATGGATAAGCTTTGCTCCATGGCCGGGAAAGACATGCTCCACAAACCAGCCGCAGCAGTTGCATCTGCAAGAAGAGCCGGAACCACTGCTACCCTTGATGTTCTTCAGAAATATTTCAGCTATTTTGAAATGCCCATCGTATCTGCCAACTACTGGAACATGGTTCATGGCAATACTCCTGCAGAGGTTGCACAGGACGAGGAGGGACTGCAGATCATGCGTACCCTTGGAAATAACATGGCATGGCTTCTGAAGTCTCTGGAAGCGGGAAAAGCAGCGGGAGTAGCCATTCCCCAGGCAGAGGATAAGATCAAAACAAACTTTATCCGCTAAGCGTTTTTTCCACTATAAATTTTCCAGAGAGGTATTTTATGCTGCAAACAATCGAAACCATCAACACAGCTGTAAATAATTTTATCTGGGGTGTTCCTGCAATGGTCTGCATTTTCGGGGTTGGTCTTTACTTAAGCATCCGCACCGGTTTTCTTCAGATCCGCAAATTCCCCTACGCTATCAGAACAACCCTTGGACGTATTTTCCGCAAGCGCGACGCTTCCGACGGTGCTATCACACCTTTCCAGGCAGTATGCACGGCACTGGCTGCCACTGTGGGTACCGGTAATATTGCCGGTGTTGCAGGTGCCATTGCCATCGGTGGTCCCGGAGCTATTTTCTGGATGTGGGTTTCCGCAATCTTCGGCATGTGCACTAAATTTGCGGAAGTTACCCTTGCCGTCCACTACCGTGAAATCAACGCGAACGGCGAGCTGGTAGGCGGTCCTATGTACTACATCAAAAATGGTCTTGGAAAGAAATGGAACTGGCTTGCCTATCTGTTCGCCGCATTCGGTGTCCTCACCGTATTCGGAACCGGTAACGCCACCCAGGTCAACACTATCACCACTGCTATTAATTCCGCCCTGTTGAACTACAACGTAATTTCCGAAAATGCAATTTCCACTTCCAATCTGATCATCGGAATTGTGATTGCGATTCTGATTGCCATGATCCTTCTCGGCGGAATCAAACGTATCGGACAGGTTACCGAAAAGCTGGTTCCATTTATGGCACTGCTTTACATCCTTCTCGGACTGGGAGTTATCCTTCTGAACATTCAGAATGTACCATCTGTATTTGCTTCTATTTTCAGAGGTGCCTTCCAGCCTTCTGCTGTAACCGGCGGAATTATCGGAAGCATGTTCCTCAGTCTGAAAAAGGGAGTTTCCCGTGGTATTTTCTCCAACGAAGCCGGTCTTGGTACCGGATCCATTGCCCATGCATGTGCAGACACCAAAAAACCTGTAAAGCAGGGAATGTTCGGTATTTTTGAAGTATTTACAGATACCATCGTGATCTGTACACTGACCGCACTCGTCATTCTTTGCAGCGGTGTTCCTATTGCATATGGCGAAGCAGCCGGTGCTGAGCTGACTATTTCCGGATTTACCTCTACATACGGAAGCTGGGTATCCATTTTCACAGCAGTTGCCATGTGCTGTTTCGCTTTTTCCACAGCACTTGGATGGGGACTTTACGGTGCCCGCTGCATTGAGTTCCTGTTTTCCGAAAAAGTGATCAAGCCTTTCATGGTTGTTTATTCCCTGGTTGCCATTCTTGGTGCCACTGCAAACCTGGGACTGATGTGGAATATTGCTGAAACCTTCAACGGACTGATGGCAATCCCCAACCTGATCGCATTATTCCTGCTTTCCGGTACCGTTATAAAACTGACGAAGGAATATTTTGCCGGAGAGGGCAAAGAGAAATAAACAGATAATATCTGATTGCATTACCAATAGAACCTGCAAAAAAGGACATCCCATGATTTCACTCATGCAATGTCCTTTTTTATTAGAATATCTTTTTACTTAATCAATGCTTATCTGCGTTCAATCTTTTTTCTCTTCCTCAGCAGCATCTGTGGTTGTATCAGCAGCCTCAGCTTCTTCGCTTTCTTCTTCCTCACCGATCACAACTGCTTTTTTCTCTTCCTCGGTCTGCTCTTTGGCATCTTTAACGCTTACCTTATGATCGTACCATTTACCCTTTTTACCAATAAGAGCCAGATCAAACTCCTCATCCAGCTTCTCTACAGGAACATTGAAGCCGTAAACCTCTTCTGTCATTCCGTCGCTGTAGGTTACAGAATCAATGGTAGGCTCGATCAATTTCGCACCATCCTTCTGTGCATCCTCTGCAGTTCCAAGGAAAAGCTTCTCAATATTCTTGGAAACAAGAGTAATATGAACGGTCATTTTGCCATCCTTCACTGTAAGAACTGCTCTGCCATTGCATGCCTCATTCACATGGAACATACCGCTGTCAGTATCAAACTCCACACTGTATACCCCATCCTCAAGCTCACTGTCTGCTGCATCGTCTGTTGTCTTCTCTGCTTCAGCCTCTGTGCTCTGGGCAAATGCAGGGAATGCAGTTGCCACTGTCATAGTGGAAATACTTACTGCTGTTAATAAAATGACTAATGAACGTTTCATAATAACTCTCCTTAAAATTTTATATTCTGATTACTTAGCGATGGAATCAATAGCAGCCTGTGTATGCTCTACATAAAGATCCTCAACAGCTTCAATTCTTCCAAGACCTTCGATCTGGCAGTCAACCTCATCAAAATCTCCGGAAGCCTCGAACATGCTCTTCCAGGAATCGTCATCATCACCAGCCATATCGTTGTTTGCATGGTCACCAGCAACAACCATAAGCGGACGAAGGATTACTTTCTTGAATCCGGCATCTTTTACTTTAGCAATAACTGCATCACAAGCGGTATCTTCCGGCTCACCCTCTACAGTACCGATGAATGCATTTGTGAAGCCAAGATTCTCCATCTGTGTCTGCATCTGGTCATATGTAACGTTTGCTGTATGGGAAGTACCATGTCCCATGAATACGAATGCTGTTCCATCCTCTACAGCAGCTTCCATGCTGTCATATCCTGCAGATTTAACAGCCTCATCTGTGATAGCCTTAGCTACAGCTGCTTTGTCATCGTTAATAACAGTTGCATCTGCACCAACCTCACCAAGCATTGGCTCAGCGATTGCTACAGACTCAAATTTATCCTTGTACTCATCGATAGCTTCTACCATCTCATCGTACTCAGCACCATGCATAAGGTGTGTAGGCTGAACTACAAGGTTCTTAACTCCGTTTGCTACTGCACGGTCAAGAGCCTGCTGCATATTATCAATAGCCTCTCCGTCTCTTGCCTGTACATGGTTGATGATGATCTGAGCTGTAAAAGCTCTTCTTACAGACCAATCCGGGAATGCTTCTGCAAGCTTATCCTCGATTCCCTTGATATCCTCTGCACGGCTGTCGTTAAAGGAAGTACCAAAGCTTACAACAAGAAGCTCATTCTCACCAATTTCGTCCTGATTACGAGGATCATCCTTGGAAGCGTCACCTGTGTCACGTCCAAAGTACTCCGGACTTGCTTCTTCTCCCTCTACCAGCTCTTTCTGAGCATCTGTAAGGGCATCCCATGCTTCTTTTGCTTCTTTGCACTGTGCATCTGTATCGTCTGTTCTCTCCTGAACGTAGATTGCATCGATAAGTGCTGCTACTTTATCGGCTGCTTCCTGATCTGCATCTGCAGTATCATCAGCTTCTTCTGCATCGTCTGCTTCTTCTGCATCGTCTGCTGCCTCAGCATCGTCTGCTGCCTCAGCATTCTCTTCTGTTGCTGCCTCTTCTGTCTCTGCAAATGCAACAGTTCCGGTTGCTGCAGTCATGCTTGCTGCCATTGATGCTGCGAGAAGCAGTGCTAATAAAGTTTTTCTTTTCATTTCTTTTTCCTCTTTTTTTCCTGTATTTCCGGATTGAATTCTGCATAAGAAAACAGCTGCATTTCTGCAGCTGCACGTTTCCCATAAACACGTTTCCCCAAAAACAGGATTACTATGTATTGCTATGAGAATACAGGTTCTGTGTACCGCAGACCTAAGATTCCACGCCAAGGCAGTTCTCCTGACTTCGGTCAACACTGCTTCCCCTTCCCGGTTTCCCAGTGGGCTCTGAAGCAGCTCCCTTACACAGTGACGGCATCGTTCCGGATTCACACCGGATTCTCTTTTGTGCATCATGTTCATGATGCAACCTTCGCGTTATAACCATTACACATATTCGACTCGGATAGTTAAAAAGTACCATAATTTCATGTATTTTTTATGAACAAAATATGTATTTTCTGTAAATCAAGAAAAACAGGATCATATCTTATTTACAACCATGACAGTTTTGATTTTATAAGAAAAAAAGGTCCACATTATTACTTATTTCACTTTAATCCTAAACGTTGCCTTTTTATTGGTTCCGTCAACAGATCTGGCGGTAATTGTTACAGTACCTTTCTTTTTCGCCTTCACAACACCCTTTGCATTTACTGTTGCGATTTTGGTGTTACCGGAGCTCCAGACTACGTTTCTGTTTGCATTCTTAGTTGCCGTAACCTTTGCATTCAGCTTCAGAGTCTTTCCTGCTTTTACCACTTTCTTCCCTGAGATAGTGATTTTTTTCACATATCCTTTGGTGCAGGTGAGCTTAATGGAACCGTATACCTTGCTGCCGTCTTTTGCAGTTGCTGTGATCACAACGCTTTTTCCACCGGCTTTTTTCTTCATGGTTACAACACCATTTGCATTTACTGTTGCAACCTTTGTATTGCCTGATTTCCAGATCACTGCTTTGTTCGCCGCATTGGAAGGAGCTGCTTTAACCTTAAGCTGTACCTTCTTACCAGCTGCAACTTTGGCAGAACCTTTCGCACTTACTGTTAACTTCTTAACCAGAATCGGAAGTGCTGCAATCTCCTTCTGCTCTATCAGAATTTCACCACATACAGAGCATTTCTTTCCTTCTGTGAGACCTGTCTGTCCCTGGGAAGGTGCAACTGCCGGGATCACAACCTCTTTATGTCCGGCTGCTTTCACAAGCTTGCGGGATTTCAGAATAATGCCGCATACAGAGCATTTCTTTCCTTCACTCCAGCCATCCTTTGTACAGGTAGCTGCTATTGCCGGAAGTACCTGGGCAGTATGAACGGTAACCCTGCACTGGGCTTTGACTGTTCCGGCCTGTGCGGTGATCACAGCAGAACCTTCTCCCACTGCTGTAACATTGCCCTTCTCATCCACCTTGGCAACTTCTTCTTTGTCACTGGACCATACCACCTTATCTGTGGCATCCTTTGGTTCAACAGCTGCTGTAAGGGCAAAGCTCTCTCCTGCGCAAAGAGATTTCACGGAAATATCCAGAGTGATACCTGCTGCCGCTACCGTAACCGGATCTATAACAACTGTTTTTCCAGTTTTACTTACTGTAAAAATACGCTCATACCATTTGTCATTCTTAACGGAATGGAAGGAAATTACAGTCGCTTTCTCCAGACGGTCCACAGCTGTGCTGCCTCCCATGGCATTTGCTTTTACCACAATGTCAGCTTTGCGGTCTGTAATAGCAATTGTGCTTTCAGCTGTGGCTGCATCTGCTGCACTTCCAACAAAAAGCCTGTCAAAGCTGTCACTTCCCATTGTCAGCTGTAATGATTCTGTATAATTGTTTGAATTCGGACCTCCCACAGTATGTAATGCAGCAGCAGCTACTTTAAACATTTTCACGTTGCTGGTTACATCCATATTGATGGTATGGTCAAAATCTCCTGTTACCAGGGTCTTTGCAGTATAATCAATTTCCACCTGTCTCGGATAGAAGGCACGCTCAAGTGTGTTTTTCCCCTGCTCATATTTTGTAAGATAGCTGTTTGAAATTGCTACAAGCGCAAGCTTTGTCTCACTTTCATTTACCGGAATGGTAAACTGCCATTTACCGTCAACCTGGGTTCCGGCACACCAGTTTGCTCTGTTATCGCCATTGGCAGCTGCTTCCTCATAAGTACCCTTGTACAGATAATGATACCCTTTTCCACTTAAAGTCACAGTAAGACTTCTTCCCTTTTCATCCTGATGCAGAACTGCTTTTTCAACCTTAAACATTGCAGTATTATTGGTTACCGCAAGCTCAGTTTCCACAGATTCTGCTGCCTTCTTCACAAGCGCGGCAACTGCCTTCTCCAGTCTGGATGCCATTGCATCAACCTCAGCCTGTCTGGACTTCACATAGTCACGCTGAACAGCTGCCACTGCATCTGTAACAGCTTTTGCAGTGTCCTCTGTATAAATAGAAAGGTCAGCCGGAACCTTTTCAAGAGCAGCATCTACAGCTGTGTAATCAGCTTTTTCCTCCGGCTTTGGTGTAAGCTTGCCGGTGTCCTGAGTAATTTTGATTGTATAATTAACATCATGAGCTTCACTCATTGCCGTAGTTGTTCCGGCGATTGCCATATCCTGATTCAGAATTACCGGAATTTTAAACAAAGATCCGTTCTCTGTTGAAAGCACCGGATATACTTCGCCATTTAATTTGATCTGAGAGTATTTTTTACTGGAAAATAAAATATTCCCATAAATAACTCCATTTTCGATCACAATAGATGGGCAGGTAATCTTTACCTTTCCTGTTCCGCCTGAAAAGCCAAAATCATCGGGCACATAAGTTCCGTCTGCAAATTCTGTCTTCTCTCCAAGTCCTGTTTCCTGAAGATCCGTCCTGTCAGTCTCTCCTAATTCCACTGTATTGTCTGTGCTGACCTCACTGGCAAAATCCCCAGCTTCGCTTGTAAATCCCTCAAAAGCTTCTTCAGAATCAGAAAAAGTCTCACGAGCTGCTTCACTTTCCAATTCACAGACCTGTTCTTCGGACTGCCAGTCTTCTGCACTTACTGTAAAAACAGCAGCATCAGGACCAACTGTCATAGCTGCTGCAAGAAACAGAGCTAATATTTTTGTTCTTCTTTGTTTCATTTTATTCTCTTATCCTCCCTTATAAAAAACGTTTTAACGCAATGGTACTATAAAAAAATCAAAGAATCAATTATTTTTACCAAATACCTCTGAAAAAAGGATTGACAAATACCCCCTCCAGGTATATATTAACATCATATTGTAAATACCCCTTAGGGGTATGTTAGAAAAGGAGCCTGCCTATGACAACTGATCATAAATCCGAAACCTGCTGTAGCCACACCGCAGCCGATTCTGAAACTCTTTCCAGTCAGGAACCCACTAAAAAGGTCTGTTCCTGCTGTTGTACCAAGCACACCGACCGTTCCGAAGCAGAACGCAGGAAACTGGTTAATCGTCTGAAGCGTATTGAAGGTCAGATACGGGGCATTATAGGAATGCTGGAAAATGATGCCTACTGCAATGACATCCTGATCCAGTCTGCCGCTGTAAATGCCGCTGTAAATGCTTTTAATAAAGAACTTCTTGCCAACCATATCCGTACCTGTGTTGCAAGAGATATCCGGGAGGGTAAGGACGAAACCATTGATGAGCTGGTTGCAACTTTACAGAAACTAATGAAGTAAAATAACAGGAGGAATTTGTTATGAAGCAATACAACGTCACAGGCATGAGCTGTGCAGCCTGCAGTGCCCGTGTGGAAAAAGCAGTAAACAAGGTGCCAGGTGTTGCATCCTGTTCCGTAAGCCTGCTTACCAATTCCATGGGCGTGGAAGGAACCGCTGCAGACTCTGCCATTATTTCAGCCGTAGAACAGGCCGGATACGGCTGCAGCTTAAAGGGAGCTTCCGGTCAGAAGGAATCTGTTTCCGACGCAGAAAAAGCTCTGGAAGACCACGAGACGCCGATTCTTAAGAAACGCCTGATCGCATCTGTGGGCTTTCTTTTGGTGCTGATGTACTTTTCCATGGGGCACATGATGTGGGGATGGCCACTTCCAGCCTGGTTTGATGGCAACCATATTGCCATGGGACTTGTGCAGCTGATCCTTGCTGCCATCGTCATGGTCATAAACCAGAAATTTTTTATCAGCGGCTTCAAAAGCCTGTGGCACCGTTCTCCGAACATGGACACCCTGGTAGCCCTTGGCTCCATGGCATCTTTTGTATGGAGCGTCTACGCCCTATTCGCCATGACAAGGGCCCAGGTTGACGGCAATTCCCAGCTTGTCATGCACTACATGATGGAATTCTATTTCGAATCCGCAGCCATGATCCTGACCTTGATCACTGTAGGAAAAATGCTGGAAGCCCGCTCCAAGGGTAAAACCACTGACGCCTTAAAAGGTCTTATGAAGCTTGCTCCAAAGACCGCCGTTGTCATCCGGAACGGCCAGGAAACCACCGTTCCCATTGACCAGGTTGTAAAAGGCGACATCTTCGTTGTCCGCCCTGGTGAAAACATCCCGGTGGACGGCGTGATCATCGAAGGCTCCAGTGCAGTCAACGAATCTGCCCTTACAGGCGAGAGTATCCCCGTTGACAAAGCAGCCGGAGATCTTGTCTCCGCAGCCACAGTCAACCAGTCTGGTTTTATCAGATGTGAAGCTACCCGCGTTGGCGAATACACCACCCTCTCCCAGATCATCAAAATGGTCAGTGATGCCGCAGCCACCAAAGCTCCTATTGCCAAAATCGCAGACCGTGTTTCCGGAGTTTTCGTACCAGCCGTTATCACAATTGCAATCTTAACCACCATAATCTGGCTGCTCACAGGCCACGAATTCGGTTACGCCCTTGCAAGAGGAATTTCCGTTCTGGTCATCAGTTGCCCATGTGCCCTTGGACTTGCCACTCCGGTTGCCATTATGGTTGGAAACGGAATGGGGGCCAAAAACGGTATCCTTTTCAAAACCGCCGTCTCACTTGAGGAAGCCGGAAAGGTTCAGATCGTAGCCCTTGACAAAACCGGAACCATCACAAGCGGTCAGCCGGAGGTTACTGACATTCTCCCTGCAGATGGCGTGTCTGAGAACGATCTTCTCGCCCTTGCCTACGCCCTTGAGAAAAAGAGCGAGCATCCTCTTGCAAAAGCCATTCTGGAAAAAGCTGCAAGCCTTGGTCTTACTGCTCAGGAAGTCACAGATTTCCAGGCTCTTCCGGGAAACGGACTTTCTGCAAGGCTTGATGCTTCCACATTGATCGGCGGCAGCATGAAATACATCAGCACACTGGTGTCTGTATCCCCTTCCCTTATGCACCAGGCTGAGAAGCTTGCCGAAGCAGGAAAAACTCCCCTTCTTTTTGCAAAGGATGGAAAACTTCTTGGAATCATTGCAGTTGCTGACGTGATCAAGCCAGACAGTGCCCAGGCGGTCAAAGAGCTTCAGAATATGGGAATCCACGTAGTTATGCTTACCGGAGACAACGAGCGCACGGCCAGAGCCATCGGCGCACAGGCAGGTGTTGACCAGGTTATCGCAGGCGTCCTTCCAGATGGAAAAGAGAGCGTCATCCGCTCCCTGAAGGAAAAAGGCAAGGTTGCCATGGTGGGGGATGGAATCAACGATGCCCCTGCCCTTACCAGAGCGGATATCGGTATCGCCATCGGTGCAGGAACAGATGTAGCCATTGATGCCGCAGATGTAGTTCTTATGAAGAGCCAGCTTTCAGATGTGCCAGCTGCCATCCGTATGAGCCACGCAACCCTTCGGAACATCCACGAAAATCTTTTCTGGGCATTCTTCTACAACGTAATCGGCATCCCGCTGGCTGCCGGTGTCTGGATCCCGATTTTCGGCTGGACCCTGAACCCGATGTTCGGCGCTGCTGCCATGAGCCTTTCCAGCTTCTGCGTGGTTACCAACGCGCTGAGACTGAACCTGTTTAAGATTCACGATGCAGGCAAAGATAAAAAAATTAATAATCCGGTTTCAGAAGCAGAACAGACGATTAATAACAGCTGCAAGCTTTTAAACGAGTGCAGCGATATTAATAACAATACTAACAAAAAGGAGAATAATACCATGGTAAAAGTGACAATTAATGTAACAGGAATGATGTGCGGACATTGCGAAGCACACGTAAACAAAGCAATCCAGGAAGCATTTGGGGTACAG
>NZ_CAKRNY010000005.1 GCF_934371575.1 uncultured Blautia sp.
GACAAGAAGAAATTGATTAAGCATTTGGAATATCAGATTTCCAATGCCGATGAAGCGTCTTTAAGAGAATATCGTGTAAATCTGCGATATTTGTAAAATCGAAAGGATTCTTTATGATTGGAATACATAGAAAAGACATACGAGCTGTCCTTTTCTATTTTCGCCATTTTGCATGGCTCGTAGCGTTCACACAATCTCCATAAAATAATTAGCACTCACCTATTGACAGTGCTAACAATCAGTGCTATATTAAAAATCGTAATAAGAAACTACCTATATAAAGCGCAGCCCCTGCGAGTTACTTTTTTAAAGAGCCGCGGCAGCTGCGTTTTATATATAAGAATAAGTGAGTGGAAATATTTTCATTCACCTAAGCTGAAGGAGGAGAGCCTATGAACATCAGCAAATTTACACAGAAATCCGTACAGGCAGTTCAGGATCTGGAGAAGGTTGCATATGAATATGGCAATCAGGAAATTGAACAGGAACATCTGTTATATACCCTCCTGACACAGGAAGACAGCCTGATTCTCAAGCTTATTGAGAAAATGGAAATAAATAAAGATTATTTTATGGATACTGTAAAGAAAGCTCTGGATGCAAAGGTAAAGGTATCCGGCGGAGAACTCAGATTCGGACAGTATCTGAATAAGGCTTTGGTAAACGCAGAAGAGGAAGCCAAAGCAATGGGAGATGAATATGTATCCGTAGAGCATCTATTCCTGGCTCTGCTGAAATATCCAAGCCCCAGCATGAAGAAAATCTGGAGCGAATTTGGCATTACCAGGGAGCGTTTCCTGCAGGCACTTTCCACAGTGCGTGGAAATCAGCGTGTAGTAAGCGATAACCCGGAAGCCACATACGATACACTGAATAAATATGGCGAGGATCTTGTGGAGAAAGCAAGAAGCCAGAAACTGGATCCAGTCATCGGACGTGACAGTGAGATCCGGAATGTGATCCGCATTCTTTCCCGTAAGACAAAGAACAACCCGGTTCTCATCGGTGAGCCTGGTGTTGGTAAAACAGCCGCTGTGGAAGGTCTTGCACAGCGAATTGTAGCAGGAGATGTTCCGGAAGCATTGAAGGATAAGAAAATTTTTGCCCTGGATATGGGTGCACTGGTAGCAGGTGCCAAATATCGTGGTGAATTTGAGGAGCGTCTGAAAGCAGTTCTGGAAGAGGTAAAAAAGAGCGAAGGTCAGATCATTCTCTTTATTGATGAGCTTCACCTGATCGTTGGTGCAGGTAAGACGGATGGTGCAATGGATGCCAGCAATATGCTAAAGCCAATGCTTGCCCGTGGTGAGCTTCACTGTATCGGCGCGACTACATTGGATGAATACCGTCAGTATATTGAGAAAGATGCCGCCCTGGAACGTCGTTTCCAGCCGGTTATGGTAGATGAACCAACGGTGGAGGATACTATTTCTATCCTTCGTGGTCTGAGAGAACGTTACGAAGTATTCCATGGTGTTAAAATCACAGACAGTGCACTTGTTGCAGCTGCAACACTTTCACATCGTTATATTACAGACCGTTTTCTTCCAGATAAGGCAATTGACCTGGTAGATGAGGCCTGTGCTCTGATCAAAACAGAGCTGGATTCCATGCCGACTGAGCTGGATGAACAGCGCCGTAAGATCGATCAGATGAAAATGGAAGAGCTGTCTCTGAAGAAGGAGACCGATAATTTAAGTAAAGAGCGTCTGGAAGAGCTCCAGAAGGAGCTTGCGGAAATGCAGGATTCTTTTAACACCCAGAAGGCTCAGTGGGAGAACGAGAAACATTCTGTAGAGAAGCTTCAGAAGCTTCGTGAACAGATTGAGGATATGAACAAACAGATCCAGATCGCAAGACAGAATTATGATCTGGAAAAAGCTTCTGAGCTGCAGTATGGCGAGCTGCCGAAATTACAGCAGCAGCTGGAAATCGAGGAAAGAAATACAAAAGAGAGTGACAGAAGCCTTGTTCATGAAGTGGTTACTGATGATGAGATTGCGCGAATCATTTCCCGCTGGACCGGTATTCCGGTAGCCAGACTGACAGAAGGTGAGCGTGTGAAACTGCTCCATCTGGAGGATGAGCTTCATAAACGTGTCATCGGTCAGGATGAAGGTGTACGCCGTGTAACAGATGCAATCCTTCGTTCCAAAGCAGGAATCAAGGATCCAACCAAACCAATCGGTTCTTTCCTGTTCCTTGGACCCACCGGTGTTGGTAAAACAGAGCTTGCCAAAACCCTTGCCCAGACTCTTTTCGATGACGAGCAGAATATGGTTCGAATCGATATGAGTGAATATATGGAGAAATACTCTGTATCCAGACTGATCGGAGCGCCTCCGGGATATGTAGGATACGAGGAAGGCGGACAGCTGACAGAGGCCGTTCGTCGTAAACCTTACAGCGTTGTACTTTTTGATGAGATTGAGAAGGCACACCCGGATGTATTCAATGTACTTCTGCAGGTATTGGATGATGGCCGTATTACCGATTCCCAGGGCCGTACAGTAGATTTTAAGAATACCATTCTGATCATGACCTCCAATATCGGATCCCCTTATCTTCTGGATGGTATTGATGAAAATGGTGAGATCAAAGAAGAGGCTCAGAAGGAAGTTATGGATGATCTTCGTGGACATTTCCGTCCGGAATTTCTGAACCGTCTGGACGAGATCATTCTGTTTAAGCCATTGACAAAAGACAACATCGGTAGTATCGTTGACCTGATGGTGAAAGAGCTGAATGATCGTCTTGCAGACCAGGAGCTTTCCCTGGAGCTTACAGATGCAGCCAAGAAGGATGTAATCGACAATGGCTATGATCCTGTATATGGCGCAAGACCGCTGAAGCGTTACCTTCAGAAATATGTGGAGACACTTACTGCACGTAAGATTCTCTCTGGCGAAGTTCATACCGGTGATACGCTGGTACTGGATGTGGAGAACGGAGAATATGTGGTAAAAGTTAAGTAAGGTATTTGCAGCCCTGGAAGCCATCAAGAGAGAGTTGTGTCCACGATAAAAGTGGGTAGCAGCAAATGCAAAGGAGAACCAAGCACATGATACCGAAAGATCCTATGATACTGCTTAGTTATGTAAATACCCAGCTGAGAGATTACTATGATTCTCTGGAAGCTCTGTGCACATGCCGCGGTCTTCGGAAAAAAGAACTGCTGGAAAAGATGGATTCCATTGATTACCACTATGATGAAAAAACCAATCAGTTTGTCTGAGAAGACAATCCCTTAAAAATCAGGTACCGTCTGCTTAATCTGTGAAAACAGATTTGCAGGCGGTATCTTTTTTTCTATCCGGCTGTTTTCTTATAATGATGTCGGGGGAAGCCTTGTTCCTGTATTTTATAATATTACTAAAATGTTTAGCCGACAAAATAATAATACATTAAAAAGGATTGAATACTGTGGATTAAATCTTAAAAAAGTATAAACTGCACAAAAAACACTTGCACTTTTTGTAAAAAAGTATAAACTATAAAATTAGTCGGCTAACTAATTGGGAGAACGTGACAGGTGAGGTGAGAATTTGGAAAGTGATAACGATAAAAGTATTCAGCGTATGATAATGGAAATCAGCCGCCTGTATATGATGAAATGCTTTGGAAGGCTACAGAAGCTGGGAATTCATCCAAGGCAGATGCCTATACTGGCTGTTTTGTGGAGAAAAGACGGATGCAGTCAGAAAGAACTGGCAGAAAAACTGGATGTGAAGCCGCCTACAGTAACGGTAAGTATCCAGCGACTGGAAAAAGCTGGTATTATTTTTCGCCGGCAGGATGAAAAGGATCAGCGTGTGAGCCGTATTTACCTTTCTGAAGAAGGCAGATCCATTATTGAGGAAGGAATGCGTATGGCAAAGGAAGGCGAAGAACAGGTTTTTGCTGGTTTTTCTGAAAGTGAGCTTTGTCTGATGAGAAGATTTTGCATGCAGATCAAAGAAAACATTGCAGCAATGCCGGGACCGGATATTTCCACAGAGGAGATAGCCATGGAGCCGTTTTGCCATAAAGAATAACTGATTAAAAAGAAAGGACAACCCAAGCATGATTAAATTAATGAAGTATCTGAAAAAATCAGCAGGCTACATCGTCCTGATCATTGGACTGCTGTTTTTGCAGGCATACTGTGATCTGTCTTTGCCGGATTATACCTCCAAGGTGATTAACGTAGGTATCCAGCAGGGGGGAATCCCTGATGGTGTTCCGGAAAAAATGAGAGAGAGCACCATGGAGAACCTGCAGATCTTTATGGACGAAGACACACAGAAAGAAGTTCAGGATGCCTATGTCCTGGATGGAGACACATATGAATTGAAAGATGGCATTACAGGGGATAAACGTGAAGAATTAAACGATCTTCTGTGCAAACCTCTGATGATGTACACATCTTTTACCTCTGGAAGTGAAGAGAGCCGGAAAATGCTTTCCCAGATGCAGGTACCGGAAGGAACGGACCCAATGCAGGTTCTGTCAGCAATGCCGGAGGATGCGAAAAAACAGATGCTGGACGCAGTAGATGAGAAGCTTTCCGACATGCCGGAATCCATTCTTACCCAGGCCGCTGTCAGCGGTGTGAAGGCAGAATACGAGGCTATGGGCGAGAATCTGGATGCAATTCAGATGAATTACATCAGAATGTCCGGGATCCAGATGGTTCTGATGGCGCTGGTGATCATGCTGGCCGCTGTAAGTGTTACCTTCCTTTCAGCAAGAGTGGCAGCAGCCCTTGGACATGATCTGCGAGATAATGTATACCGCAAGGTTATTCATTTCTCCAGCAACGAATATCATAAATTTTCCACTGCATCCCTGATCACACGAAGTACCAACGATGTACAGCAGGTACAGCAGGTTATGACCATGATGTTCAGAATCGTTCTGTATGCGCCCATCCTTGGTGTCGGAGGCGTGATCAAGGTTCTCCAGACCGATTCCTCCATGACCTGGATCCTTGGAGCTGCAGTAGCCATCATTCTGATTGTTATTTTTGTACTGTTTCAGATTGCAATGCCGAAATTCACCAGGCTGCAGACTCTCATTGACCGTCTGAACCTGGTAACCAGGGAAATCCTTACCGGAATCCCGGTTATCCGTGCATTCAGCCGTGAGAAGCATGAGGAAGAGCGTTTTGAAAAAGCAAATATGGATCTGACAAAGACAAACCTGTTTGTAAACCGCTGTATGACATTTATGATGCCGATCATGATGCTGATCATGAATGGTGTATCTGTAGCGATTATTTATTTCGGTGCACAGGGCGTTGACAACGGAACTATGCAGGTAGGAAATATGATGGCATTTATCCAGTATGCAATGCAGATCATCATGTCCTTCCTGATGATCACAGCAATCTCCATTATGCTTCCAAGAGCAAATGTTGCAGCTGGACGTATCTGTGAAGTTCTGGAGATGGAGCCATCTGTAAACGATCCGGAAGAGCCGGTCGTCCCGGACAGACAGGAAAAAGGAACTGTAGAATTTGACCATGTAAGCTTTGCTTATCCGGAAGCCGGGGAAAATGTCATCAACGATATTACCTTTAAGGCAGAAAAAGGCCAGACTGTTGCCATCATCGGAAGTACCGGAAGCGGTAAGAGTACGCTGATCAACCTGATCCCCAGATTTTATGATGCAACAAAGGGCTGTGTCAAAGTAGATGGTGTGGATGTACGAAATATGACACAGCATGAGCTTCGTGACCGTCTGGGCTATGTACCTCAGAAAGGAGTCCTGTTCTCTGGAACCATCGATTCCAATATTCGTTACGGTAAGCCGGATATGCCAGAGGAAGATGTAAAACTGGCAGCTCAGATCGCCCAGTCCGATGACTTTATTGAAGCGAAACCGGAAGGCTACAAAGCATCTATTTCCCAGGGCGGAAACAATGTATCCGGTGGTCAGAAGCAACGTCTTTCCATTGCAAGAGCCATTGCCAAAAAGCCGGAAATCCTGATCTTTGATGACAGTTTTTCCGCACTTGATTTCAAGACTGACAGTAAGCTTCGCAAGGCTTTAAAGGAAAAGACGAAAGATATTACCACTATTATCGTAGCACAGCGAATCAGCACGATTCTGAATGCAGATCAGATCATTGTGCTGGATGATGGAAATATGGCAGGCATCGGCACCCACAAGGAACTGATGAAGAACTGCGAGGTTTACCGCCAGATCGCCATGTCACAGCTTTCAGAGGAGGAATTAGCATGAGTGAAAACAAAGCCAAAGGCCCTATGATGGGTGGTCATCGGAGCCGTGCAATGAACTCCGGGGAAAAGGCAAAAGACTTTAAAGGAGCAATGAAACGACTTTTGAAATACATGGAACGCTACAAATTCCGTTTCGTTCTCATGTTTCTGTTTGCAATTGCAGGAACCATTTTTAACATTGTAGGACCAAAGATCCTTGGAAAAGCAACAACAGAGCTTTTTAACGGTCTGGTAGCCAAGGTAAACGGTACCGGAAGTATTGATTTTGAAAAAATCGGCTATATTCTGTTATGGACATTAGGACTGTATCTGGCAAGCGCCTGCTTCTCCTTTATCCAGGGCTATGTGATGACCGGAATTTCCAACGACGTTACCTACAATTTACGTAAAGATATTTCAAAGAAATTCAGCCGTCTCCCAATGAACTACTATGAGAGCAGGACAAACGGAGAAATCCTTTCCCGCGTAACGAACGATGTGGATACCCTTCAGATGAGCCTGAACCAGAGTATTACCCAGCTGATCACATCAGTTACCACCCTGATCGGTGTATTTGTGATGATGCTGTCCATCAATGTGTGGATGACACTGGCTGCGCTTCTCATTCTGCCGCTGTCTATGATAATTATCAATTTTGTTATGAAACATTCCCAGAAATATTTCCAGGCACAGCAGAAGTATCTGGGTGAGGTAAATGGCCAGATTGAAGAGAACTACGGCGGACACAATGTAGTGAAGGTATTTAATAAAGAAGAAGACGTAGTTGCAGAATTTGAAAAAGATAACCAGAAGCTCTACGAATCAGCATGGAAATCCCAGTTTTTCTCCGGAATCATGATGCCGGTTATGCAGTTTGTTGGAAACCTTGGATACGTTATGGTAGCCCTTCTTGGAGGATGGTTCACGATCAAAGGCTCTATTGAAGTAGGTGATATTCAGTCTTTCTTCCAGTACATCCGTAACTTTACCCAGCCCATCCAGCAGATCGCACAGGTAACCAACCTGCTTCAGTCCTCAGCTGCCGCTTCCGAGCGTGTGTTTGAGTTCCTGGATGAGGAGGAAGAGGAGACCACCAAAGCAGATGCCGTTTCTATTGACGGGCTCAGCGGAAATGTAGAATTTGATCATGTAAGCTTCGGTTACAATCCGGAAAAGATCATTGTCCGCGATTTTTCAGCAAAGGTCAAGGATGGTCAGAAAATTGCTATTGTAGGGCCTACCGGTGCAGGAAAAACCACAATGGTTAAGCTGCTCATGCGTTTCTATGATGTAAACAGTGGTTCTATTAAGGTAGATGGCCATGATGTAAAAGATTTCAACAGAAGCGAGCTTCATGAAATGTTTGGAATGGTGCTTCAGGACACCTGGCTGTTTTCCGGAACCATTATGGAAAACATCCGCTATGGACGGCTGGATGCTACCGACGAGGAAGTGATCGCAGCAGCAAAGGCAGCTCATATCCACAACTTTATCATGCAGCAGCCGGGAGGCTATAACATGGTACTGGATGAGGAGACCAGCAATGTTTCCCAGGGACAGAAACAGCTTCTGACAATTGCAAGAGCCATTCTTGCAGACAATAAGATCCTGATCCTGGATGAGGCAACCTCATCTGTTGATACCAGAACGGAGGTACAGATCCAGAAGGCTATGGATAACCTGATGAAAGGCAGAACCAGCTTTGTCATCGCTCACAGACTTTCTACCATCAGGGACGCAGATCTGATCCTGGTTATGAAGGATGGCGACATTATCGAGCAGGGCAGCCATGAAGAGCTGCTTGCAAAGAAAGGCTTCTACGCAGATCTTTACAACAGCCAGTTTGATAAGACACAGACCGCATAAAAGTAAGTGAAACAGATAAAAAATACAGCAGCTTTTTCGGAAAATATACGGAAAAACAGCTGTATTTTTATTTTCGGAGAGAAAAAATCCAGGGATTTGCTGTCTGTACTTTTACCCGCAGATAATGTATAATGGAGCAAAGTTTCCGCCAAAAAGGAGCGTATCAAAAATGATGATTGATAATAAAGACGGAGCAGCTTTTCTTGCAAACGTTGCAGATAAATTAAATAAAAGAATTGCCGATATCAGCGAGTCCATTTTGGAAGGACAGAAGGATATCGAGGGAATGCATGAGTATTACTGGGAAAATTATACGGAGATGGATCAGTACGGCTACGAAAATTTCGATAACCAGCAGGCCCTTCTTCACCAGATCAATGCAAATGAGCAGCAGATTAATTTGAGAAAACGATTTCGTAAAATGCTGGATTCTCCTTTCTTTGGAAGAGTGGATTTCCTTTTTGAAGGGGATGATGAGCCGGAAATCTTCTATATTGGAATCGGAAATTTCGCAGAGGAAGCAGGACATACGCCACTGATCTATGACTGGCGTGCTCCTGTCAGCGGGCTTTTTTATGACTATGACAAGGGACCGGCCTCTTATGAGGCACCTCTTGGAACCATCAGCGGTGAAATTACCTCCAAGTGGCAGTACAAGATCCGAAATGGCCGTATGGTTTACCAGTTTGAGAGCGATGTGAAAATTGACGACGAGATCCTTATGGCAGAGCTGGGAAGCGGTGGAAGTGTGGCACTGAAAAATATTGTCCGCACCATCCAGAAGGAGCAGAATGCGATCATCCGAAATACAAAGGATAAGATCATGGTGATCCAGGGGGCCGCAGGAAGCGGTAAGACATCCATTGCCCTGCACAGAATTGCCTACCTTTTGTACCATGACCGTCAGAATCTGAAATCCTCCAACATTCTGATCCTGTCGCCAAACAGCATTTTTTCGGATTATATTTCTCATATCCTGCCGGAACTGGGAGAAGAGAATATTAAGGAAATGAGCTTTGATCTTTTTGCCTACAGACAGCTGAAGGATGTGGCTTCAGACTGTGAGGACCGCTATGACCAGATCGAACGGAGCCTGAATTATCCGGATATGCCATCTCTTTACCGGGAAAAACAGTCCGGAGAATTTCTCAATCAGATGGAAGGCTATCTTACTACTCTGGAAGATGAGCTGATGAATTTTCATGATGTTGAGCATAAGAGCTTTACCCTGAAAGAAGAGGAAATTATTGAATTGTTCTACTTTAAATTTCAGGATATTCCATTACTTTCCCGTATGGAGGCTGTTGCGGAGAATTTCATCGATCAGGTGGAAACACTTCGGGATAATGATATGGATGAAGAAGAACGTGCTGTGGTCATGGAGAAATTCATGAATATGTATGAGACACGGGATCTTTATGTAATCTACAGCCGCTTTCTGGAAAGCTGCGGTTATCCGGGACTTTTGCATGTACAGCTTCCGGAACGCAGGCTTCGTTATGAGGATGTATATCCGGTATTATATATGAAATACCGTCTTCTTGGACAGACCAGTCACAACGGAATCAAACATCTGGTGGTAGATGAAATGCAGGACTATTCCAGATTGCAGTATCTGATCATCAAAATGATGTTTCCGTGCCGTATGACGATCCTGGGAGACAGGGCACAGACCATGGACGACGAGATGACAGATGTACTTGGCTTTTTGCCGAAAATTTTCGGTAAGGATATCCGAAGAATAGAAATGAACAAAAGCTATCGAAATACTGTTGAAATTGCCAGCTATGCAAATCAGCTGGCAGGAATCACGGACATGGAACTGTTTGAACGTCATGGGGAACCGGTGGAAGGGCTTGTTTTTACAGGGGAAAAGAAACAGGCTATGGAAGCAGGGCTGAATGAGATCGTAAAGAAGCTGCAGCTTGGAGAAGAACAGTTTGAAACAGCTGCTGTGATCCTTCGTACAGAATCGGAGGCGAAGAAGGCTGCCCGTATGCTGAAGGAAAAGCTGGAAAAAGCAGGCTTTGATACAGAAAACCGTTTTTCTTATCTGCACCGCGACAGTGTCAGCTTCTGTAAAGGACTTACTGTGACTACATTTTATCTTGCCAAAGGTTTGGAATTTGATCAGGTATTTTCCCTGTTTCCGGCAGCAGACCAGAGCCCGCTTGCAAAACAGGGACGTTATATTGCTGCTACCAGGGCACTTCATAAACTGCATATGTATGAATATGGAAAATAAATATTACAAAAGTATGACGAGCTGGCTTATAATATAAAAATGCAGTTCTCTTAACAATAATGTATAAAAAATACTGCTTAAGTTTATAATATTTTCACAGTAATTTTAGATTCCGCGCAGGGAAATCCATTGACAGGCTTGTAATAAAATTGTAAAATATAGCCCAGAGGTTTTTCTGTATGTAGTGTACAGCAGCAAAATAAGGAGGATACCATGAAGAATAAAAAGATTTTAGCAATCTTAACTATAGCAGCAATTGTATCAGCAGCCGCCACAGGCTGCAGCTTTGGCGGTGATGAGCCGGAGGAGCAGGTAGTTGTAACTGCTACACCTGCACCGGAAGCTACCGCGACTCCTACTCCGGAGCCGACGATCGCACCTGATGTACAGGACAGCACCTACACATCAAGTAACGGTGCAGTATCCATTAAGCTTCCGGATGCTACCTGGGCGAATAAGGCAGATGAGGCAGATATGCTCAGCTTCGAGTCTCCGGAGCAGGGCAAGATCCTGATTCTCCACGGACAGGGTGAGGAGGACATGTCTTCTGCAATGCTTCCGGATACACAGGATCTGGCAGCAGCGCTTGAGCAGGCTTCTGATCTGACAGAGGGAACTGATTTTGAGATTCAGGATTATACTTCAAATGATGTGGAAGGTGTAGGAGTGTATTCCTATACGGTCAAATATACAGATACAGCCAAGAGCGGCGGATATTCCTATGCAATCCATAAGATCTATAAGAGCTCTGACGAGTATTATAATATCTGCGGATCAGTTGCAGATGATGCTTCCTATAAAGGTATCAAGGCAGCTGTTGATTCCTTCGGAATCCTTGGAGAATCTACACTGAAGGCAGCGGCACCGGTAGCATCTGATGATGATCAGACTGACGGTACCACAGAGGGTACATCCGATGGTACAGCAGACGGTACCCAGGCAGGAGCAGATTCCTCATCTTCAGGAGATGGAAGCAGCGATGGAACCATCAGCAATTCCGCAGGATTTACCCAGGAGCAGCTTACAGATACCAACCAGACCAGAACAATCTATCGTAACTCCGATGGACATCCGCTTGTAATCACTCCGGATGGAAATGGAAACTGGGTAGATTTTGATGGAAATACTTATCGTTTTGTTAATGATGAGGATGTTTACGATCAGAATGATGTGGATTATTACTGGCATGGTGAAGGCGCAGACGTATACTACATGCCTGTAGAGTGATTTGTAATATAAAACAGCAGAGAGTTGACTTATACGGACACAGCTACCCGTGAAGGATGGCTGTGTCCGTGATGGTTGGAGGGAATATGGATAATTTTCAGGCTTATGGCGAATTTGCCAGAGTTTATGATATGTTCCAGGACAATGTAGATTACGAAGCCTGGGGCAGATGGCTGAAGCAGCAGCTTGCTTCCCGGGGGATTACAGACGGACTGGTGTTGGAGCTTGGCTGTGGTACCGGAACCATGACAGAGCTTCTGGCAGAGGCCGGCTATGATATGATCGGTGTTGATAATTCAGAGGAAATGCTGGCAGAGGCTATGGAGAAGCGCGTAGAGTCAGGACATGACATTCTGTATCTTCTTCAGAATATGCAGGAATTTGAATTGTATGGAACGGTCCGGGCTGTGGTAAGTGTATGCGACAGCATGAATTACATAACAGAAGAAGAGGATCTGGAGCATGTGTTTTCCCTGGTGAATAATTATCTGGATCCTCAGGGTATCTTTCTGTTTGATATGAATACTATTTATAAATATCAGACGATGATCGGGGATACGACTATCGCTGAGAACCGGGATGAGGGAAGCTTTATCTGGGAGAACAGCTATGATGAGGAAACCGGGATCAATACTTATGAACTGACTCTTTTTATCCCAAGGGAAGATGGTCTTTATGAAAAAGATGAGGAGATTCATTACCAGAGGGCTTATTCTCTGGAAAAGATCAGGGAGCTCATCGAAAAAGCCGGCCTTACCTTTGTGGCGGTTTATGATGCCTATACGCTGGACCCGCCGCGGGAAGACAGCGAAAGGCTTACTTTTGTAGTAAAGGAACATGGGAAGAATATAACGGAATAACAACAGAATGGAGAAAAAATATGAATGATTACATTATCCGCGCGACTGGAGCAAATGATCAGATTCGCGCGTTTGCCGCAGTGACCACTCAGATGGTGGAAAATGCCAGAGAGCGTCACAATACAAGTCCGGTAGCGACAGCTGCACTTGGCAGACTTCTTACCGCAGGAGCAATGATGGGTACCATGATGAAAGGGGAGAAGGATGTTCTCACTCTTCAGATCCAGTCCGGTGGTCCTCTTCAGGGAATCACTGTAACCGCTGATTCTCATGGAAATGTAAAAGGCTATGTGGGAAATCCGGACGTCTGTATTCCGGCGAATGCCAATGGCAAGCTGGACGTGGCAGGCGCTGTTGGCCCTGGATTTCTGAATGTTATAAAAGATATGGGCCTGAAAGAGCCATATAACGGACAGGTTATGCTTCAGACCTGTGAGATTGCGGAAGATCTCACATATTATTTTGCAACAAGTGAGCAGGTACCTTCTGCTGTTGGACTTGGAGTACTGATGAACAAGGACAATACAGTACGCCAGGCAGGTGGTTTTATTGTGCAGCTTATGCCTTTTGTTGAAGAAGCTGTTATTTCCAGACTGGAGGAGAATGTGCAGAAGATCAGTTCTGTTACCAGTCTGCTGGAAGAAGGTCATACTCCGGAGAGCCTTCTTGAGAAGGTTCTGGAAGGCTTTGATGTGCATATCAATGAGAAAACTGAAACACGTTTTCATTGTAACTGCTCTAAGGAACGTGTGGAGAAAGCGCTTATCAGTATCGGAAGAAAAGAATTAAATGAGATGATCCAGGAAGGCAAACCAATTGAGATGAATTGCCATTTCTGCAATACCAATTACAGCTTCAGTGTGGAAGAACTGAAAGAAATTCTCAGAAAATGTAAATAAACTGATTAAAATGGAATTTCTGTTCCATGTAATCATAGAGAGGAGTCGGATATGAATCAGGGATTTATTAAAGTAGCGGCAGGAACGCCGCAGATCACAGTTGCAGACTGTCAGGCCAATACCCGGGCAATTCTGGAACTGATTCATGAAATGGAAGAACAGCATGCCAAGATTATGGTATTTCCGGAGCTTTGCATCACAGGTTATACCTGCCAGGATCTTTTTCTTCAGAGAAGACTTCTGGATCGGGCGTGGGAGAGTCTTCTGACAATTGCAGAAGAGACCGGGGAAGTGGATGCTCTGATTTTTGTTGGGCTGCCAATGAGAATGAATGGCAAGCTTTATAATGTGGCGGCAGCACTGAATCACGGAAATATTCTTGGATTTGTACCTAAGACTTATATTCCCAATTATAATGAATTTTACGAGCAGAGATATTTTGTTTCCGGTGAAGATGTATGGACTGATGTGACGGTAGATGAGGAAAGTGTTCCATTTGGAAGCAGTCTTATTTTTACATGTGAAGACCTGCCTGAGCTGACTGTAGGCGCAGAAATTTGTGAGGATCTCTGGGCTCCTCTTCCTCCAAGCGTGAATCTTGCCACAGGCGGCGCACATATTATTGTAAATCTTTCTGCAAGTGATGAGATGGTTGGAAAGGATTCCTACCGTCGAGCGTTGGTGAAAGGGCAGTCTGCAAGACTGATCTGCGGATATATTTATGCTACAGCAGGTGAAGGGGAATCTTCCCAGGATCTGGTGTTTGGCGGACAGAATCTGATTGCAGAGAACGGTACTCTGTTAGCGGAAGCAAAGAGATTCCATAATACAATAACGTATGGGGAAATTGACGTACAGAGACTGGCTGATGAACGAAGAAGAAATTCCACTTATCCGGCAGCAGACAGCTCTGACTGTCAGCTTGTACCATTTGAGGTGGAAACAGAAGAGACAGTCCTTACCAGAGAATTTGCTCCGTTTCCTTTTGTTCCTTCCGTAAAAGAAGACAGGGATATGCGCTGTGAGGAGATTTTGAATATCCAGGCAATGGGACTTAAGAAACGAATGAGCCATATTCACTGCCGGAAGGCAATGGTAGGACTTTCCGGCGGACTTGATTCTACGTTGGCTCTGCTTGTAATTGCGCGTACCTTCCAGCTGATGGGACTGCCGGCAGAGAATATCCACTGTGTTACCATGCCGTGCTTTGGTACCACAGACAGAACCTATCAGAATGCCTGCAAGTTAAGCAGATGCCTTGGTGCGACGCTTACGGAAGTGAATATTAAGGAAGCGGTAAATCTTCATTTCCGTGATATTGGACATGATGGGTCTGTACATGATGTAACATACGAAAACAGTCAGGCAAGAGAGCGTACCCAGATCCTTATGGATATGGCAAATCAGGAGGGGGCATTACTGGTAGGAACAGGAGATCTTTCCGAGCTGGCGCTTGGATGGGCTACCTATAATGGAGATCATATGTCCATGTATGGTGTGAATGCATCTGTTCCGAAGACACTGGTAAGACATCTTGTCCGTTACTATGCAGAAACCTGTGAAGAAAAGGAACTGGAAGAGGTACTTCTGGACATTCTGGATACCCCGGTAAGCCCGGAACTTCTGCCGCCTAAGGATGGCGAGATCGCCCAGAAAACGGAGGATCTGGTTGGTCCTTATGAACTTCATGATTTCTATTTATACTATATGCTTCGGGCTGGCTTTGAGCCGGATAAAATTTATCGCGTTGCCTGCCGTACCTTTGAGAATACCTACGATAAGGCAACCATTCTGAAATGGCTGAAAACATTTTATCGCAGATTTTTTGCACAGCAGTTTAAGCGTTCCTGTCTTCCGGATGGTCCGAAGGTGGGAAGTGTGGCATTGTCTCCAAGAGGAGATCTGCGTATGCCAAGTGATGCAAGTGCAGCTGTCTGGATGGAAGCACTGGAAGAATTATAAGCTTCCTGTGTTTTGAGGCTGTCATCCTGCAGGCGGAGAACTGACATGGTTCTCCGCCTTTTTCAGTGCAGCTTCAATAGCAGAAAGAAGCAGCTGCGATGTATATTTTCTGTCGGTGGAATACTTCAGATCATTCAGAGACTGACTGTCCACGATCTGACTGGCCAGTGATTCCAGAGAAGGCTTTACCAATGGGAACATGGCAGTGGTACTTTCGCTTAGATTTACCAGTTCAACAGACTGGATGCGGTCCTGATCCACTGTTACTTCCACATCGAAGGTATTTCTGTTCAGGGTAAGAGAACTGCGGTAAACGCCGGGAGTATACAGGCCTTTTCCCGGAGCGCTGGCAGTCTGCTCTTTTCCCGGTCCAAACATAAAATAGATCAGTATCCCCAGAAGGATAGCTAGAATCAGAAAGGCTATGGTATACACCACTTCCTTCATATGTAATACAATGATCCTGGTTTTTGAACTCATGGACTACGCCTCCTGTTTTGCATTTATGTTGGAAAAACGATCCTGGAAAAACCAGGTAACGTATTAAGCTGCTTATTCTATCCTATTATCAAAAAGATGGAAATATGATAGAATGTATCACAAAGAGATTTTTTACTGTGCAATTTGCAATGTTTTATATTAACCGCCAGAAGGAGGAAAAAATGTGTCCTTACAATTTATAATCGGAAGCTCCGGCATTGGCAAAACTCATTATGCATGTGAGTATATTATCCGGGAATCCCTGGAGAATCCCCAATGCCTTTATTATATGATTGTTCCGGAGCAGTTTACCATGCAGACGCAGAAAAACGTGGTGGAAATGCATCCGGGAAAAGGAATACTGAACATAGATGTACTGAGCTTTGAACGACTTGCTTATCGCATATTTGAGGAAGTTGGAGGGGCACAGGAGGTGCTTCTGGATGACACCGGAAAAAGCATGGTGCTTCAGAAACTGGTTCAGCAGCACAAAAAAAATCTGCCCTATCTTGGAAGTCAGATGAACAAGCCTGGTTATCTGGATGAGGTGAAATCCCTGATATCCGAATTTATGCAGTACGATATTCATGAGGACGATCTTGAGAATATGCTGGGAAAAGCGGGACAGGAATCTTTACTGTATATGAAAATGCAGGATGTGGGAATTCTGTATCAGGCTTTTTTACAGTATCTGGAAGGTCATTACATGACAGGAGAGGGTGTGATGGATGCCCTGAAAAAAGCGGTTCCTTTTTCCAGTAAGCTAAGAAATGCAGTGCTTCTTCTGGATGGATTCACCGGATTTACGCCTGTACAGATGAATGTAATACAGGAATTGCTGGCTGTGTGCAGTAAAGTACTTGTGACGGTCACTCTGGATGCAGGGGAGAACCCTTTGCAAAAAGGAAAGCCTCATCAGCTTTTTTACATGAGCCGCAAAATGATCCATGCTTTATCAGGACTTACCAGTGATCTGGATGAACCTGTTCTGCTTAGAGAAAAGAAGAAGGGGCGCTTCCAAAAAGCACCGGCTCTTGGGTTTCTGGAGCAGCACTTGTTTCGCTATAAAAAGGCATCCTATGGAAAAGAACAGGATGAAATCCGCATATTTGCTGCAGAGTCACCAATAAAAGAAATGGAAGAGACTGCAAGAAGAATTCGGCGCATGGTGCGGGAAGAAGGCATGAAGTATGGCGAGATCGCTGTGATCACCGGAAATCTGGAGGCTTACAAGAGTATTTCTGCGCAGGTGTTTGAGGAAGCCCGGATCCCGTTCTTTCTGGATGAGAAGCATACTATTTTGATGAATCCTTTTGTGGAATATATCCGATCTGCCCTTGAAATGGCAGCGAAGGACTTTTCCTATGAAAGTGTTTTCCGTTATCTGCGCTGTGAAATGTCTGCGATTACAAGAGAACAGGCAGATATGCTGGAGAATTATGTGCTTGCCCTTGGAATCCGCGGGTACAAAAAGTGGTCTGAAAAGTGGATCAGAGTTTACAGGACTATGCGGGAAGAAGATATTGCAGTTCTGAATGAATCGCGTGAAATATTTGTAAATGAAGTGGAAGCCCTGGCAAAGGGATTTACCAGCGGAAAAAAGAAAGTATGTGAATATTGTTATAGTTTGTATCAGTTTATCACGGACTGTGAGATACAGAAAAAACTGAAGGAACAGGAGCTGCTTTTTAAAGAAAAAGGTGAAAAGGCTCTGGAAAAAGAGTATGCACAAATATATGGAATTGTTATGGAGCTTCTTGACAGGATGGTAGAAATCCTGGGAGAAGAGGAGATTACAAGAACAGAATTCGTACAGCTCCTTGAGACAGGATTTGCCAAGTCAAAGGTGGCCCTGATTCCGCCAAGTATGGATCAGGTGCTCATCGGAGATATGGAAAGAACCCGTCTGAAAGAAATCAAGGCATTGTTTTTCGTGGGTGTAAACGAAGGAAATATTCCGAAAAATACAGATTCTGGCGGAATGCTTACGCAGATGGATCGTGAATTTTTTGCTGAGGAAGGAATGGAGCTGGCTCCCGGACCAAAGGAGCTGATGAATACACAGCGTTTTTATCTGTATCTGAATCTGACGAAGCCAAGCAGGTATCTGACCCTGTCCTATTGTTTTTCAAATGGAAAAGGGGAGCCGTTAAGTCCGGCATACCTGATCCACAGTATTCAGGGGCTTTATCCGGGGCTTGATATAAAAAATGCAGGAGATGAGGAATTCAGCCTGAACAGTATGGAGCTTCCGGCAACCAGTCTTGAATGCTTTTTGAAGGGACTTACAGAGGGCGCATTAGGAAAAGGGGAGCCTTTGTACAGTGAGCTTTACAGCTGGTATCTCAGGAATCCAAAATATGGAACTATAGCGAAAAAACTGGTGGAAGCGTCAAGAACCAGAAAACCGGCAGATCTGATCAGTGAGAGTGTGGCGAAGGTTCTTTATGGGGAGGTCTCCCCGTACAGCGCGACCAGGCTGGAACGGTATTCAGCCTGTGCCTTTGCTCATTTTCTCCAGTATGGACTGAAGCTTACAGAACGTGCAGAGTATGAGTTTCGTGCCATGGATATGGGAAATATCATGCATAAGGTACTGGAGCAGCTGATCCGGGAAGTGAATAGGGAGAAGCTTTCTCTTACGGAGCTTTCTGATGAAAAAAGAGATGCCCTGGCAGACCTTCTGGTAGATAAAGTGAGTGCAGATTATGGGAATACCATATTGAAAAGCAGTGCACGTAATGAATACATGATTCAGAGAACCAAGCGAATGGTAAGAAGAACCGTATGGGCAATTCAGGAGCAGTTGAAAGCCGGTGAATTTGAACCGGAAGGTGTTGAGGTTGTTTTTCAGGGGGGACGAATTGACCGCGTAGACACGATGGAGACAGATGATGGAAAGCTGTACGTCCGTGTTATCGACTATAAAACAGGAAATACCTCCTTTGATCTGGTTTCTCTGTATCATGGTCTTCAGCTTCAGCTGATGGTCTATATGGATGGAGCTCTTACAGTAGAGAAAAATAAGCATAAAGACAAAGAAGTGATTCCGGCAGGTGTATTTTATTACAACATTAAGGATCCTATGATACAGGAAAAAATAGACGCAGATGTAGACACTGTCCGACAAAAGGTTTTGAAGGAACTGAAAATGAACGGGCTGGTTCAGGCAGACAGGGAGCTGGTAGAGAAAATGGATAGTTCTTATGTGTCCCTTCCGGTGTCCTTTAACAAGGATGGAAGCTTCCGCAGGAATTCTTCCGTTGCCACAAGAGAGCAGTTTGACATTCTGAACCGTTATGTAAAAACAAAGATTTCCCATATTCGAAAGGCTATTCTTTCAGGAGACGCGCAGGTTTCTCCTTATATGCTGGGAAAGAAAAATGCCTGTACCTATTGTCCTTACAGTGGGGTATGCGGATTTGACATGGAAATCCCCGGATATGAATTTCGCAGGCTGAAAAGCTTTTCAGATGAAGAACTGTGGAATACATTTGGAAAGGAGGTGGAGTGAGATGTCTGTGAATTGGACAAAGGAACAGGAACAGGTTATCCGGTTAAGAAACCGGAACATTCTGGTCAGTGCGGCGGCTGGCTCAGGTAAAACGGCAGTGCTGGTGCAGCGAATCCTGGAAAAGGTTATGGATCCCCGGAATCCTGTTGATATTGACAGACTGCTGATCATGACCTTTACACGGGCCGCTGCAGGGGAAATGAGAGAGCGAATTGCAAATGCACTTGAGGATGCACTTTACCGAAATCCGGATAATGAGCATTTGCAGCGTCAGACCACCCTGATCCACACAGCTCAGATTACGACAATTGATGGATTCTGTGCTTATGTGATTCGAAATTACTTTCATCTTATCGGACTGGATCCCGGTTATCGGACTGGAGAAGAAGGGGAACTGAAGCTTCTGAAGGAAGATGTGATGAAAGAGCTTCTGGAAGCTTACTACGCCAGAGGAGAAGAAAAATTTAAATATTTCATAGAGTGTTATGCTTCCGGCAAATCGGATGAAGGGATTAAGGAGCTGATCTATTCTTTGTATAATGCGGCAATGAGTAATCCTTATCCGGATGAATGGCTGGAAAAATGTATAGATAGTTATAGAAATACGGATTTAGAAGAGATAAAAACGTCAGAATGGATGAACCTGTTATGGAAAAATGTTCTGGAAGATATCTGCCAGGCAGAGAATCTTGTGGAGGAAGCCAGAGAACTCTGCAATATACCTGGTGGTCCTTATTTGTATGAGGAAGCGCTGGAGAGTGATCTGCTTCTTATCCGTGAAACGAAAGAAAAGGTGGAAGCAGGGGATTTTGACGGTATAAGGGCGCTTCTTGGAAATCCTTCCTTTGCAAGACTTTCAGCGAAGAAACCAAAAGAACCTGTGGATGATATGTTAAAGGAACAGGTGAAAGGGCTGCGGGAAAGTGCAAAGGGAATCTTAAAGGACATTGGTTCCAGATATTTTACAGTGAAAGAGGAAGAGCTTCCGCTGCTTCTTTCATCCTGTCTTGAGCCGGTGGAAATGCTGGTAGAGCTTACCAGGGAGTTTATCCGCCTTTATGGTGAGAAAAAACGGGAAAAAAACATTCTGGACTTTACAGATATGGAACATTTTGCCTTGGAAATCCTTACAGGACAAGAAGGAAAAAGTCCGGCTGCCCGTGAACTTTCACTGAAGTACGATGAAGTTATGGTGGACGAATATCAGGACAGCAACCTTGTGCAGGAGATGATCACAAACTGTGTGTCCGGCTGGGCAGATGGCAGAAAAAATATATTTATGGTTGGAGATGTGAAGCAGAGCATATACAGATTCCGTCTTGCCAGACCGGAGCTTTTTATGGAAAAATATAAAAAGTACAGTTTAACGGACAGTGATGAACAGAGAATTGATCTTCATAAAAATTTCAGAAGCAGATCTCAGGTACTGGATTGTGCCAATTATATTTTTCGTCAGATCATGGGAGAGGGACTCGGCGGAATTGCCTATGATGATGCAGCTGCCCTTTATCCGGGGGCTCAGTTTCCAGAAGGAAGCAAAGAAGCGTTCCTTTCAACAGAGGTGCTTCTTGTGGAAAAGGATGCAGAGGAACTGGAAGACCTGATGGATGGCCGGGATGCAAGGGAACTGGAAGCGCTTGCCATCTCCCACCGCATAAAGGAAATTGTGGGTAAAGAGCTGATCCTGGATAAGGAGACTAAGGAATACCGGCCGGTTCGCTATGGAGATATTGTAATTCTTCTGCGCAGTGCATCCGGCTGGTCAGAGACATTCACAGAGGTATTGTCGGCACATGGGATTCCTGTATATGCTGCCTCAAAAACAGGATATTTTTCTGCATTGGAAGTGGTTACAATCCTGAATTATCTTCAGATATGCGATAATCCGCTGCAGGATATTCCAATGACCGGCGTGCTCCGCTCACCCATTGTGGGCTGTACCACACAGGAGCTTGCAATACTGAGAGAGACATTTCCGGAAGGAATGATATATGAAAGTGTGCTGGGTTATCTGGAAAAATATAAAGGTACATCAGAGGAAGCCCATGCACTTTATCAGAAACTGCATACTTTTATCTCATTGTTGAATGAACTTCGGAATCTTGCTGTGTATACACCGGTTCATGAGCTGATCCTGGAAATTCTTCGAAGAACCGGTTATGGCAATTATGCAAAAGCTCTTCCAAACGGTGCACAGCGCAGTGCCAATCTTGCCATGCTGGTGGAAAAGGCAATGGATTATGAGAAGACAAGCTATCGTGGACTGTTTAACTTTGTGCGGTATATTGAACACTTACAGAAATATGAGGTGGATTACGGGGAAGTGAATCTTTCCGGCGCAGGAGAAGGCTCTGTGGAGATTATGACGATTCATAAAAGTAAGGGCCTGGAATTTCCGGTTGTAATTCTTGCAGGAATGGGAAAACAGTTTAATTTTCAGGATCTGAATGCCCGCCTTCTCATTCATCCCGAGTACGGGCTTGGTGCGGATGCTATTTTGCCTGACAAAAGAATGATCGTTTCCACACTGAACAAACAAGTAATACGAAGAAAGCTGCTTGAAGAAAGTCTTGGAGAGGAAATCCGTATTCTGTATGTAGCCCTTACCCGTGCAAAAGAGAAACTGATCATGACGGGAACGATTTCTAATCTGGAAAAAGAAATGATGTATTTGTCCAGATTCCGTGAAAAGGAAGATGAGCTTCTTCCTGTGGAGACAAGGCTGAAGGCAAAAAACTACTGGGATTATGTTTTGCCGGCTCTTTCCAGACACCGCTGTATGGATGATCTTTACAGGGAATTTGGTTTGCTGCCGCCCTCTGATAATTCCCTTTATCATGACCAGGCGGAATTTGAAGTTAAGCGGATCACTGCCAGGATGCTGGCTGACGCAGAAGTGGCAGAACAGGCTTTTGACCAGATGGAGGACAGTGTCCTTGAATTCTGGGACTGCGAAAAAGTAATCGATCAACAGATCCGTCAGGAACTGGAAAAACGGTTTGGATTTGTATATCCCTATGAAAGCAGGAGGGATATTCCGGTTAAGGTCAGTGTGTCAGATCTGAAAAAGAGAAGCTATCACGAAGAAACAGATTTTGAGGAAGCAGTTTACTTTGAGCCGGATATAGTACCTTTGATTCCAAGATTTGTGGAGGAGAAAAAAGAAGAAGGGGGCGAGTTCACAGGTTCTGCAAGAGGTACAGCATATCACCGTGTTATGGAGTGTATTGAGTACAATAAAACGGACAGTGCAGAACAGCTGAAGGAACAGCTCCATTCCCTTGTTCAGAATAAGAAAATGACTGCTGCAGAAGCAGAATGTGTTTGCATTTCTGATATTCGTGCGTTTGTGGAATGTGATCTTGGACAGCGGATGAAAAAAGCCGCCGTGGAAGGCAGACTTTTCCGTGAACAGCCCTTTGTTATTTCCAGAAGTGCGGCTGAAATAGAGGAAACCTGGGATCCACAGGAACGTGTGCTTGTACAGGGAATTATCGACGCTTATTTTCTGGAAGAAGATGAGATTATTCTGGTGGATTATAAGACAGATCGTGTACGCCGAAACGAAGAGCAGATGCTGATCGACCGGTACCATACCCAACTGGAGGATTACGCCCAGGCGCTTCAGCGTATGACCGGAAGAAAGGTAAAAGAGAAATATATTTATTCGTTTACGTTAAAAAAAGCAATATTGTTATTATAGATGATATAGTGCAGGGGACCGGAGCGTTACTTCCGGTCCCCTGTCTGGCCAGGGAGAGCTGATTATGGCAGCTAAAAATCAAGCCTTATACTCTCCACCCTGCCGGATATTTATTTTTCAGAATTCCGTTCACAAGTTTTCCAAAGCCGAGAGGATATCCTTCCACACAAAGTAAATGCCACCCCTTTGCGTGAGCAGACTCAAAAGGTTCAATGTTAAGTGTTTCCCCCTTTAAGTAGCGTTCCAGTCTTGGATCATCTGCGGAAAGAGAAATTACAGCTTCAGCTTCATCTTTCAGAAAAGCAAGTGCCAGTGGCTGAGACGGCTCAAAACGGTTTTTCTTTAAATCTCCCAGATAAAGACCATTGCGAATAAAGTTAATTCCTCTGAAGTTACAGGAAACAGATGGAAGGTAATAAACTTTGTCTGCACGGATCTCTACCCGATTACAGTCAAATTTCTGACCTCCCAGAGTTTTCAGACCGATTTCTCCAAAAAATTCCTCCATATATTTGCGCACATCTGCAGGCAGACGATTCCCTTTAGATACCATGGCAGAAGGTCCGGCCTGTCCTTCTTTTTGCAGAAGAGCAAGAAAATGTCCTTCTCCCTGCATTTTGTGCGGGAAAATACGGATGCATTTCTCAAGCTGTGGATTACCGTCTCCCCATTCTGGTCTTCCGGTAGAAAAGCCCTCGTAATTTTCCATGGAAACAAGAGAAAGCTCAGGACGTTCTTTCAGAAGCCAGGAGATAACCTGTTCATCCTCGCATGGTGCAAAGGTACAGGTAGAATAAAGCATCTGTCCTCCCGGCTGAAGCATATCTGCTGCATTCAGGCATAACTGCTTCTGGATTTTTGAAAGCTCTTCTGATTTCTCCGGAGTCCAGTCTTTTGCAAGAGCCTCTTCCTTGCGAAACATTCCCTCTCCGGAGCAGGGGGCATCCAGGATGATTTTATGGAAAAATTCCGGGAAATTTTTTACCATTTTTTCAGGATTTTCATTTGTAACAAAAAGATTTGGAATTCCAAACAACTCCAGATTGCGAAGCAGTGCCCTGGCCCTGGATGTACTGATATCGTTTGCAACAAGAAGTCCCTTCCCCTTTAGCGCTGAGCCCACAGCAGTTGCTTTTCCGCCAGGTGCGGCACACATGTCCAATACATATTCCCCTGGTTTAACAGGAATACGGGAAGCTGGTGTCATGGCACTTGGCTCCTGAAGATAATAAAGTCCTGCCTGATAAAGGGGGCAGCGGGAAGGACGCACGTCCTCACTGTAAAAATATCCGTTGGAAATCCAGGGGATTTTTTTTACCTCAAAGGGAACAATTTTCTCAAATTCTTCACAGGAAAGCTTCGCTGTATTTACACGCAGCCCATAAGTACGGGGCTGGTCGTATGCAAACAGAAAGTTCTCATAATCCTCTTTTAACATATCTTTCATTCTGTCCAGAAAAGCCTGGTGCAGAACCATTGATTTATCTGAATCCATAGGGAAAACTCCTTATTTTTGTATTCTGATTTAACAGTATAATAGATGAGCAGGTATAAGTCAAACACATAACTGCAATTGAAAAAATCAGGGTATAACTGCAATTGAAAAAATCAGGGTATAACTGCAATTGAAAAAATCAGGGATTTTATAAAAATATAGTTTGTGTTACAATGATTGCGTGATATCATATGAAAAACAAAGTAAAGAGACAGGTTTGAAAGCATGGAAAGATATCTTGAAATAAAAGCTGCAGAGCCTTGTAAAGTGGAAGATCTTCTTCGCATTCAGGCTAAACTTACCAGGAAGCAGATCAGCCAGGCAAAATTCAGAACAGGAGGAATCTGTAAAAACGGGAAACAGTGCAGAGTAACAGAATGCGCAGTTTACGGAGATGTGATACGGGTTTGCCTGGAGATGAAGGAAACGGATTCCAGACAGCTGGAGTCACCGTCAGAAAAGTCATCCGATTTTTCAGAAAACCTGCAGATCCTGTATGAGGACCAGGATATTCTGGCTGTAAATAAACCTGCAGGAGTAGTGACTCATCCATCCGGAAGCCATTACAGGGACAGTCTTTCCAATCAGATTGCAGCCTATTTTCGAAGCAAAGGGGAAGCTACCCGAATTCGTTCTATTGGAAGACTGGACAGGGAGACCTCCGGGATTTTATTATTTGCCAGAAATCAGGTTGCGGCGGCAAGACTGCAGAAACAGCGGGAAGAGGGAAGATTGCAAAAAACATATCTGGCGATTGTGGAGGGAAAATTTCCGGAGAATGATATCCGGAAAATTGAAATCCCAATTGCTCCGGATCCGGAGAATCCTGTGAAAATGGTGATTTCCCCGGATGGTACACTTCCAGGAAGTAAAAATGCAGTTACTTATTGCAAGGTGGTGAAAAATTACCCAAATAAGTCTCTTATACAGCTCCATCTGGAAACAGGGCGAACACACCAGATCCGTGTTCATATGGCAGGCCTTGGACATCCTCTTTTAGGTGACACTTTGTATAATGAAAAGAGAAACCAGGAACTGTTTAAAAGGGCTGCACTTCATGCCTGGAAGCTTGTTTTTTATCATCCCTTTTCGGATGAAAAAATTGTTCTGGAAGCACCCTTTCCGACTGATTTTTGTTTATTTTGTTATCATTAAAGGGGAATTATATTTGATATGAAGGAGAAAAAGATATGAAGAAGAAAAGAATATTGTTTGGTATACTGCTTACCTTATCAATTGTAATGACTGGTATTTGTGGTTCTTACACTGCCAGCGCAGAAGCAGAAAGAGAAACCTTTACCAAGAAAAATGTGGTGGTACTGGATCCTGGTCATGGAGGAGCAGATTCCGGATCCTATGAGGTACATAAGGGACATGTGTACAATGAATCGGTTATTAACTGGAAGATTGCCTGTTACACCATGGAGGAACTGAAGAAATATCCGGATATAGAAGTTTATATGACACGTACCAAAAATCAGAATAAAGGTCTTGTTTCCAGAGTACTTACAGCGAAATCCTATGGTGCGGACCTTCTTGTAAGCCAGCATGTAAACTCTACCGAAAGTCGTTATGTAAAGGGTGCTTCTGTGCTGATCTCGAAAGGAACATATCGCTCTTATCTGGCTGAAAAAGAAAAGCTTTTTGGAAAGTGTGTGATAAAAGAACTGACCAGACTGGGACTGACCAGGAGATATTCCGCTACAGGTGGAATGGAATATCGAATGAGTGAGAATGGAAGCCGTTATCCTAATGGGGCAAGAAGAGATTACTATGCTATTGTTGCACAGAGTGTGGAACAGAATTTTCCGGGAGTGATTATTGAACATGCCTTTGTTTCCAATCCATCTGAAGCCGGTAAATATTTGAAAACAAATAAGCAGCTGAAAAAAATAGGACAGGCAGATGCAAGGGCGATTGTAAGTTATTTTAATCAGGTATCCAAAATAGAACCGAAAAAGGACACTGTAATACCGGATAAAAAGAATGGCTGGAAAAAGTCCGGAAAGTATTATTATTACTATATCAAAGGAAAAAAACAGAAAAACAGGCTGTTGAATCTGGATGATGGAATCTATTATGTTGACAAAAAGGGACGTCGTTTTTCAGGCTGGAAAACGGTAAATGACGGGCGTTATTATTTCGAGAAGTCTGAGAATGGAAAGGCACATACCGGCTGGCTGAATAATGGTGGAAAATGGTATTGTTTTAATACAAAAACCGGTGCAATGTATAAAAACTGTACAGTGAAATCAAGTACCGGCAAGGTATATAAATTTGACGCAAAAGGGATTTGCATTAATAAAATCAGCAATGCTGTTTGATGTGCAAAAAACGCTCCAGATCGGCTGGAGCGTTTTTTATTTTTGGCAGCGACAATATAATAGGTGATACCTACATACCTAAGATAGTATTGACAAAACTATATTATACGATGTATAGTATTATCAATCAAATAATATTGATAAGCCATATAATATGATTGGAGTGATCAGATGGTATTTAACACAGGGGCTGCACTTCTGGATGCCATTGTCCTGGCGGTTGTGTCCAAGGAGCCACAAGGTACTTACGGATACAAGATCACCCAGGATGTACGGGGAGTTCTGGATATTTCCGAGTCCACTCTTTATCCGGTGCTGCGCCGCCTTCAGAAGGATGACTGCCTGGAGGTCTATGATCAGGCCTATGCCGGACGGAACCGCAGATATTATAAGCTGACGGAGAAAGGGCAGGCACAGCTGAATTTGTACAAGATTGAGTGGAAGAATTATTCCACGAAGATAAGCAGTATGTTTGAGGCTTCTGACCAGAATGTGGACAGCAGCCGAAAAAGGGAGGAGAATTAGCAGATATGGACAGAGCACAGTTTATGGAACAGCTGGAGAGGCTGCTGTCTGATATTTCGGAAGCGGAGCGTCAGGAGGCGCTAGCTTATTACAACAGTTATTTTGACGAAGCCGGACCTGAGAAGGAAGCTTCCGTAATCAGAGAGCTGGGAAGTCCGGGAAAGGTGGCCGCCATTATAAAGGCTGACCTGGACGAGAGTAATGACAGTTATGCACAGTACACTGAGAAGGGATATGAGGATCTGCGGGATTCTGGGAATTCATATGTGCCGGAGGTTCTGGATGGTTTTTCAGAGAATGAAAGTTATTATGAAGAAAAGGGCAATAAAGGAAAATCCAGGCGTGCCCGGGAGGGTTATCACCCAAAGGAAAAAGGAACGAACAGCAGATTTATTTTGCTTCTCATTGCCCTGGTATTCCTTTCCCCGTTTCTTATAACCGCAGCCAGCGGTGTGTTCAGCGTTCTGCTGGTGGTGGTCCTGCTCCCGTTTTTAGCCATTTTTGTGTCTGGAGTGATGGCATTTGCACTGATCGTGGCTGGCTGCGCCTGCATTGGCGGAGGAGTCGGGCTTTTGTTTAGTAATGTGGCGGTAGGCCTGTTGGTGATGGGAATTGGTGGAATTTCCATGGCAATTGGAATTTTGTTCTGTATCTTGACCGGATGGCTGGGCTCCACAATTTTCCCATGGATCCTTCGCAAGACGACAGACTTTTTCCAGAAAATCCTGTATCGGAATAAAAAGGAGGAGCGGGCATGAAAAAAGGAACAAAGGGAATGCTGATCGCAGCTGGTGTGTTCGCTGTGGTGGGAATCGGCTTGTGCATTGGTGGAATTTCCGTAGCCGCAGTGGAGAACAGGGGAAACGTATTTGACCAGGCTGATGAGGTCATTCGGAATCATGCTTATCCCCTGGCAGGGCTGATCCATTTCGGAAAAAGTGTCCGGACTTTGGATACGGACTGGAATATCACAGATGGTGACACAGTGGAACTGGAGTTTGCCAGTGATCTGGAAATCAGCCTGAAATATGATGAGCTTCTTTTTCAGGAATATGACGGCGACAAGATCCGGGTGGAGGTTGCAAATGACACGAAGCAGGATGTTGTAGTGAACAAGTCTTCAGGGAAAATCACTATCACAGATACCCACAGCGGCACCAGTAGAAAGCAGAAGCAGATCAAGGTCAGTGTACCTTCCGGGAAAAAGTTTGGCAGCGTAGTGATGGGGATTGATGCTGGAACTATTGAGCTGAACTGTGACTTGCAGGCAGAGGATTTTTCACTGGAGGTAGGAGCTGGAGAGTTCAGCAGCTGTGGCGCGGTTACGGCAAAGAGCTGTGTCCTTCAGGTAGGAGCAGGAACCCTTGATATTGACATGCTTGATACCCAGAAGCTTAGTGCAGACTGCGGCACAGGTGAGATTTCTCTGATCATGGCTGGCAAAGAGAAGGATTACGATTATGAGCTAACCTGCGGAATTGGCGAGATCGATCTGGGAGATTCTGAGTACAGCGGATTTGGCATTGAGAAAACCATTTCCAACGATGGTGCCAGCAGAAATATGGTGCTGGAGTGTGGAATGGGAGAGATTGAAGTGGAGTTTGATGGAGAAGACTAAGTTTATAAGATTGGAGAAATCAATTATGAGCAATAAACGTTTATATAAATCAACTGTAAATTGTATGCTGTGCGGTGTCTGTGGTGGTATTGCCGAGTACTTCGACATCGACCCCACCCTGGTGCGTCTCGCCTGGGTAATACTCACCTGCTTCGGCGGCGCCGGGATCTGGGCGTACATTATCGCCGCGATTATCATTCCGAAGGCATAAGAATAATAGTAATTGCGTTCGTTTGGTATAAACTTTCTGTATTTTGTCCATACTCTTTATATACATCCAAACACTGTAAAAAGGAGCATAGACATATGAACAAAGACAAAGAAGTAGATGCCTACAAATCGGGCAAGCTCACCCCTGAAGAACAGACAAAATACGAAATCGCCCAGGAACTTGGCATATTAGATAAAGTCTTAGAAGGCGGCTGGAAAAGCCTCTCCGCCAAAGAAACCGGCCGCATCGGCGGCATGATGGCACGCAAGAAACCAAAAAACAACAACCATTAAAATATGTGTGTGAAGATTCTGTGTAATGAAAGATCCCGGATTGATTTCCGGGATTTTTCTGTTATGATGAAAACAGAAGATATTTGCCATAAAAAAATGGAGGACAACTATGCGTATCCTGATTGCGGAAGATGAGGTGGAAATTGCACGCGCGCTGAAGGTTCTATTGGAGAAAAATAAGTGCGCGGTAGATATTGTACATAATGGAAAAGATGCCTGGGACTTTGCCAGCCTGGGACACTATGATGTGATCGTGTTGGACATTATGATGCCGGAAATGGACGGTCTGGAGGTACTTAGAAGAGTCAGAGAAAATCATATTTCTACGCCAGTGATGCTGCTGACTGCAAAGTCCGAAATCGAAGACCGGGTAGCCGGGCTGAATGCAGGAGCAGATGACTATCTGCCTAAACCCTTTGCAGTAAGCGAATTTATTGCCAGGGTGAAGGCGCTTGGCAGAAGAAGTACCAGTTACACGGAGAGCCTTCTATGTCTTGGAAATATCACTTTGGACTGTAACCGGTTTGAATTATCTGCGGAGGGCGAAAGCATTCGGCTGAACAACAAGGAATTTCAGCTGATGGAATTATTTATGAAACATCCTAAATTCGTATTTTCCACAGAACACATTATGGAAAAAATCTGGGAGCAGGACGGTACGACCGGAATGGATGTGGTGTGGACCTATATCGGTTTTCTGCGGAAAAAAATAAAACAGCTGGGCGCGACTGTGGAAATCAAAACTGTCCGCGGAGCCGGTTATTCCTTGGAGGAACCTATATGCTGAAAAAGATGCGCTGGCACTTTATTCTGGCGGCTATGCTGGCGGTTTTTATTATGCTGGTGACGGTGCTGGCCGGAATCAATATGTGTAATTACCATACCACTGCAGTGAGAGCTGACCAGAGGATACAGGAAATTTATCATTTTGAAGTTGGTAGTACTGCTGAAGTCGTGGAAAGTTCAGAGCCAACGGCAGAACCGGTGCAGCCTGCACCTCCAGATATCTTTAACCGTCCTGAGGACTACGATCCGGAGGCTCCCTACACCACCCGCTTTTTTATAGTCCGCCTGGATGAAGAGCAAAATGTAACCGATGTTTCCACTGATTTTATCGCCTCTGTCACCCAGAAAGAAGCCGAAGAATTTGCACGCAATGTACTAAATGGAAAAAGAGAACAAGGTTATTATAAAAACTATAGATTTCGGATTATAACAGAAGAAAATAACAATATTGTTATTTTTCTGAACTCCACAATGGAACTTCGTTCTGCCAGAAATGTGCTCCTTATTTCCTGCCTGGCAGGAGCAGCCTGCTTCCTGGCCGTATTCCTTTTGGTAATCCTTCTTTCTAAGAAAGCCATGAAGCCTTACATTCAGAATATAGAACGTCAGAAACGTTTCATCACCGATGCCAGCCATGAGATCAAAACACCTCTTACGTCCATTGCAACCAGTGTGGATGTGATCGCCATGGAACACGGAGAAGATGAGTGGACGAAGAACATCCACAGCCAGACTGCGAAAATGTCCAGAATGGTATCGGATCTTGTAACACTGTCCCGTCTGGATGAGGAGAATCCATTTCTGGATAAGACGGAGTTTTCCTTAAGTGATATTACCTGGGAAGTGGCAGAGCCTTTTGCCTCCCTTGCAAAAGCCCAGGGAAAAAAATACTCCCAACGGATTGAAGAAAACCTGACTTTATGCGGAAATTCAGACGCTACCAGACAGATGATCTCCGTCCTTTTGGATAATGCCATGAAATATTCTGATGAAAATGGAATCATTCGTCTGGATGTATATAAAGCCCATGGAAAGACGAAAATCGAAGTTTTTAATACCTGTGTACTGGATGACACCAAAAATCTGAACCGCCTGTTTGACCGCTTCTACCGCCCGGATAATTCCCGCTCCAGAAAGACCGGAGGCAGCGGAATCGGGCTGTCTATTGCACAGGCTGTAGCAGAAGCTTATGGTGGCAAAATTAAAGTCAGCAGTACGGATGGGAAGTCAATTTTGTTTCAGGTTACAATATAAAAAAGTTAAGTGCGTTTGCAATAATTTTTGAATAACTATGTTTGTATTATAAAGAGGACAGTTTGAGAGAAAATATCTAAACTGTCCTCTTAAAATATATAAAAATTGGATATTTATAACAGCACAGTATTCCTGTATGCTTTCAGACAAATAAAACGCAGTTGAAGAAATGACGGCCTGTTAAAGCAGTTTACATTTCTTTGCACAATTACATACAGGAGGAAATCAAAATGAGCCAGGAAAGATACGCATTAAATAAACAGCTTGCACAGATGTTAAAAGGTGGAGTGATCATGGATGTTACCACTCCGGAGCAGGCGAAGATTGCAGAGGAGGCAGGAGCGTGTGCTGTTATGGCATTGGAGAGAATTCCGGCAGATATCCGTGCAGCAGGCGGTGTTTCCAGAATGAGCGATCCGAAAATGATCAAAGGAATCCAGGAGGCTGTTTCCATTCCGGTTATGGCAAAATGCAGGATCGGACATTTCGTGGAGGCACAGATCTTAGAGGCAATTGAGATTGATTACATTGATGAGAGCGAGGTCCTTTCTCCTGCTGACGATGTTTATCATATTGACAAGCGTCAGTTTAAAGTTCCCTTTGTATGCGGCGCAAAAGATTTGGGTGAGGCGCTTCGAAGAATTGCAGAAGGAGCTTCCATGATCCGTACAAAAGGGGAACCTGGAACCGGTGATGTGGTACAGGCCGTACGCCATATGCGTATGATGAACAGTGAGATTGCAAAAGTGGTTTCCATGCGTGAGGATGAGCTTTTTGAGGAAGCGAAGAACCTTCGTGTACCTTACCAGCTGGTAGAGTATGTTCACAAAAACGGCAGACTTCCAGTAGTAAACTTTGCAGCCGGCGGTGTGGCAACTCCTGCAGATGCAGCCCTTATGATGCAGCTTGGAGCAGAAGGAGTATTTGTAGGCTCTGGTATTTTCAAATCCGGTGATCCGAAGAAACGTGCAGCAGCCATTGTAAAAGCAGTTACCAACTATCAGGATTCCAAAATGCTGGCAGAGCTTTCCGAAGATCTTGGAGAGGCTATGGTCGGGATCAATGAGCAGGAGATCCAGCTTCTGATGGCAGAGAGGGGCAAATAAGATGAAAATCGGAATCCTTGCTGTGCAGGGGGCTTTTGCAGAACATAAAAGCAAGCTGGAGTCGCTTGGCGCTACATGTGTGGAATTACGGAAAAAAGAAGATCTTGACAGTGATTTCGACGGATTGGTTCTGCCAGGAGGTGAGAGTACGGTTCAGGGAAAACTTCTGAGAGAGCTGGATATGTTTGAATCATTGAAAGAGAAGATTCAGGCAGGAATGCCGGTGCTTGCCACCTGTGCCGGTCTGATCCTTCTTGCCGGTCATCTTTCCAATGATGAACATGTGTATTTTGGAACCATGCCTGTGACTGTAAAAAGAAACGCTTATGGAAGACAGCTTGGCAGCTTTCATACCATCCGGGAAATGAAAGGAATCGGACAGGTTCCCATGACCTTTATCCGCGCTCCTTATATTGAAAAATGCGGGAAAGAAGCGGACGTGCTGGCAGAGGTGGATGGGAATATTGTGGCAGTGAAATATAAAGAGCAGTATGGTCTGGCATTTCATCCGGAATTGGATGAGGATGACCGGATTCATGAAGCATTTCTGGAGAGCGTAAGGAAGTACGCTAAAGTATAAAAGTGCAGATTTAAGATATCAGTAATACCTGGCTATAGCTCAAAACTATAGCCAGGTATTATTTTTACATATTGGACAGATAATCCCCAGTATGTTACTATGCATTCATCAACAAAAACAAAACAACGACAAAGAATAATGTTGAAAACAATAACAAAACTAACATTTACCAAATGTGATGAAAAATAGCAAACATATGGAGGAAAGAAAAATGGCAGATATCAGAGATTCTAAAAACTGGGGATTTGAAACAAAACAGTTACACATTGGACAGGAGAAAGCAGATCCGGTAACAGACGCAAGAGCCGTTCCGATTTATGCTTCCACATCTTATGTATTCCATAACTCACAGCATGCAGCTGACCGTTTCGGACTTCGCGATGCTGGTAATATCTATGGAAGACTTACCAACCCGACAGAAGATGTTTTCGAGCAGAGAATCGCAGCTCTTGAAGGCGGAGTTGCAGCACTTGCAGTTGCTTCCGGTGCAGCAGCTATTAATTATACATTCCAGGCGCTTGCAAAAACAGGTGAGCACATTGTAGCTTCCAAGACTATCTACGGTGGAACATACAACCTTCTGGCACATACCCTTCCACAGACCAGCGGCATCACCGCAACATTTGTAGATCCGGATGTAGAAGGCTCTTTCGAAGCTGCAATCCAGGAAAATACAAAAGCCATCTTTATTGAGACACTTGGAAACCCGAACTCCAACCTGATCGACATCGAAGAAGTTGCAAAAGTTGCGCACAAACACAACATTCCTCTTGTAGTTGATTCTACATTTGCAACTCCTTATCTGGTTCGTCCGATCGAGTATGGCGCTGACATTGTCGTTCATTCTGCAACCAAGTTCATCGGCGGTCATGGAACTGCAATCGGTGGCGTGATCATAGACAGCGGTAATTTTGACTGGAAAGCATCCGGTAAATTCCCGTGGATCTCTGAGCCGAACCCAAGCTACCACGGAATTTCCTTTGCAGAGGCAACTGCTCCGGCTGCATTTGTAACTTACATCCGTGCAATCATCCTTCGAGATACAGGAGCAACACTTTCTCCATTCCATGCATTTATGTTCTTACAGGGACTGGAAACTCTTTCCTTAAGAGTGGAACGTCACGTAAGCAACGCCCTGAAGATCGTAGATTACTTGTCCAAGCATCCGCAGGTAGAGGCAGTTCATCATCCATCCCTGGAGAGTGAGCCAAGCCATTATCTCTATAAGAAATACCTTCCAAACGGCGGTGGTTCTATCTTTACCTTCGAAATCAAGGGTGACGCACAGACTGCTCAGAAGTTCATTGATCATCTTGCAATCTTCTCACTGCTTGCAAACGTTGCAGATGTAAAATCACTTGTTATTCATCCTGCAACAACCACACATAGCCAGTGCACAGAGGAAGAGCTTCTTGACCAGGGTATCAAACCAAACACAATCCGTCTTTCCATCGGTATTGAGAAAGTAGACGACCTGATCGCGGCTCTGGATGCAGCATTTGAGGCGGTAAAATAATTTGAGAGTTAATTTGACTATGTGAATCATGGGTACTGTGTTTCTGAATGAAAAGGAAACATAGTACCCGTATTTTTTTAGGAAATATAGACAAAATCACACAAAACATGATAAGATATAAACTAATAGGGACAAGAAAAGGGAAGGCAGTGATTTTGTGTGATAGATATCTCTAATCTGGACAGCCGCATATTTGATGCCCTGTCTCAGACTTCAGATAATATGTATATTTATATAGCAGACCTGGAACGTGATTTTTCCAGATGGTCCAAGCCAAGCGTGGATTACTTTAATCTGCCTGGAGAATTTATAGAGGATACAGCGAAAGAATGGGTGCAGCATATTCATCCCCAGGATCAGCATATTTTTCTGGAGGATATTGGCCGCATTTTTGAAGGGAAAAGCAATCGGCATAACTGTGAATACCGGGCTTTAAATAAATACGGGAAATACGTATGGGTAAGGTGCCAGGGAATTGTGGAACGAAAAGAAGACGGAGGTCTTGGACTTTTTGTGGGCACTATGATGAATCTTGGTGTAAATGCCAAATTTGATCAGCCCACAGGTCTGTATACATTTTATGAACTGAAGAAGCAGCTTCCGGTATTTATCAATCAGGGAATGGAGGGAGCCATTCTTTTGTTTGATGTGGATAGGCTTCAGAGAATCAATGATATTCTTGGATATAGGGTTGGCGATGAGGTGCTTCAGCGACTTGGTCAGAAATGTCGGGAACTTGCCGGTGCCACTTTTTATCGTGGACCAGGGGGCAAGTTTTATTGTATTGTGGCAGAGAAATTTCAGAAGACTGTTAAGTGGATATATCAGCAGGTACAGAGATTTTCAATGGAAGTTCCCAAGGAATTGAATCTGGAGATTCAGTTGACAATTTCCTGTGGCGTCGCGTATTTTCCACAGGACGCAGGAGATTTTGAAACCCTGCATGCAAATGTAGAGTATGCTCTCGAGCAGGCGAAGAAGTCTGGCCGTGGAAGTATTGCCCAGTTTTCCGGTCAGATGCACAGGAAGACTGTGGAACAGTTTCGGCTTCAGGAGGTTCTTCGCGAGTCAGTTGCCAATAACTGTCGTGGATTTGCCTTGGTGTATCAGCCCTTGATTAATGGAAAGACACAGGATGTGTATGGTGCAGAGACCCTGATGCGTTTTTATCTGCCTGATGGGACGATGGTTTCTCCGTTGGAATTTATTCCCATTCTGGAAGAGGATGGAACTATCCGGCAGGTGGGGGAGTGGCTCTTGGTTGAAGCACTTGCGCAGGCTGCATTGTGGAGGGAAAAGAATCCGGAATTCGTGATTTCTGTAAATGTTTCCTATATTCAGATTTTGCAGGAAGGGTTCAGAGAAATGGTAACCCGGATCGTAGAACAGTCCAATATGCCTGCGAAGCAGCTGATCCTGGAGCTTACAGAAAGCTGCAAGGTGTCTGATCCAAACGGACTTCAGGATGATTTTGAATATTTTAAAAATATGGGAATCAATATGGCATTGGATGATTTTGGCACGGAGTATTCATCCATTGCATTACTTCGCAAGCTGAAGCCGCAGTGGATCAAGATTGATCATACCTTTGTCCGCTCTATCCAGGATGATGAAATGGATCAGGCCATTTTGGAATATATTATGAACCTGAGCAAGCAGACCAGCATTAAGGTATGTGTGGAAGGCGTGGAGAATGCGGAAATCCTTTCCGTTGTCCAGACTTATGCGCCGGAACTGCTTCAGGGTTATTATTATTCCAAGCCATGCCCAGCGGAAGAATTTACCAGAAAGTATTTTGCAGGAAATAATAAAAAGAGCAGCGATGTCTGTCAGGAAAAATAAAATAAAATGTACGATGAGCCTCATGCTTGATGCATGGGGCTTTTTTCGTCTTATATTTCGCAGAATGGTCACATAGTTTTTTAAGTACATTTTAGGTTCAGTATCTATACTTTAAAGGGATAAGGAACGGGATACACATTTGTTCCGGGAAGGGAGGTAAATTAAAATGGAAGAGAAAGGACATTATCGACATGAACTGAAATATACGATCACATATTGGCAGTACCTGCAGCTTCGAAGCCGTTTCCGCCAGGTGATGAAGATGGATCCACACACGAGAGCAGACGGAACATACTGCATCCGGAGCATTTATTTTGATAATCTTCAGGATAAGGCACTTCTTGAAAAGGTAAATGGCGTTGCAAAAAGAGAAAAATTCCGGATTCGTTACTATAATGACAGCTTTGAGAGGATTACTTTGGAAAAGAAGATTAAAGATAACAATCTTTGCATGAAGATAAGCTGCAGACTGTCAGAAGAAGAGTGCAGAATGCTTCTTGCAGGTGACTTTGGATGGATGAAATCACATGCTTCTTCTCTGGTTCAGGAGCTTTATGGAAAAATGAAGTATCAGCAGTTGAAGCCAAAAGTGCTGGTTTCCTACACAAGAGAGCCTTACATTTATACAGCAGGAAATGTGCGGATCACCTTTGACTGGAATGTGCGGACTACCATGTATCAAAGAAAATTTCTGGAAGAAAAAGTATATGACGTGGAAACCGGATTGCAGTGTCCGGGAGAGATGATCCTGGAAGTAAAGTATGATGCTTTTTTGCCAAGAGTGATACAGGATATGATCCAGATGGATGGAGTGAGACAGGAATCTTTTTCCAAGTATGCAGCATGCAGAAATTATGGATAAAAAGGGAGTATAACAATTATGACATTTAACGATATTTTTAAATCTAGTTTCCTTGAAAATATAACAGAATTCTCGGTGGCCGATACCTTGCTCGCCATGGCAGCAGCTTTGGTCATTGGGATGTTTATTTTTGTGGTTTATAAGAAAACGTTTAACAGTGTGATGTATTCCACTGGTTTCGCAATGACTCTTGTGGGCATGACAATGGTGACCACACTGGTAATACTGGCGGTAACCTCAAACGTTGTCTTGTCACTTGGTATGGTTGGTGCTCTTTCCATTGTCCGTTTTCGTGCGGCGATCAAAGAGCCTATGGAGATCGTATACCTGTTTTGGGCAGTAGCTGCCGGAATTGTGACAGGTGCGGGAATGCTGCCGTTGGCTGTGATCGGCTCTGCCATTATTGGGGTGATCCTTATTCTTTTTGCAAACAAAAAGGTACATGACAATCCTTACCTTCTGATTCTTACCTGTCTGGATGAGAATGCAGAAAATGCAGCTGTTTCCCTTATGAAAGAGGCTGTGAAAAAGTATGCAGTGAAATCTAAAACCGTAAATGTGCAGGGAATTGAGTTTACAGCAGAGATCCGAATGAAAGACGGGGAGACCGCTTTTGTGAACCGTCTCAACGAGATCTCAGGCGTGGAAAACGCGACTTTAGTAAGCTATAACGGAGAGTATATGTCATGAAGGGAATTGCTCAGAGATGATCCGGGAAGTGCAGAAAAAATCTCAAAATGGTTCTGTGGAGGAATAGACACATGGTTACAAATAAATACATAACAAAGATCATTTCTGTACTCATGGCACTGGCTGTGATCCTCTGTTTTGTGGCCTCTTCCTTTTCCGGGCAGCTTCAGGCTGTCTACGGAAACTGTGCGATGACAATGGAATACGAGAGCAAGCTGTTTGATACAGAGCAGATTATGGATATTGATATTCTCATGGATGAAGACGACTGGAATGACATGCTGGAAAATGCCATTTCGGAGAAGTATTATTCCTGTGATGTGGTGGTGAATGGAAAGACTTTTTATTCTGTAGGAATCCGTCCAAAAGGGAATACCAGTCTTTCCTCTATTGCCAGTGATCCGGATACAGATAGGTATAGCTTCAAGCTGGAGTTTGATCATTACGTAGAAGGGCAGACCTGTTATGGATTAGATAAGCTGATCCTGAATAATAATTACGCAGATGCTACAAATATGAAGGAAGCCATTGTCTACGATATGTATCAGTATCTGGATGTAGATGCTTCTCTTTATAATTATGCGAAAATTTGTGTAAACGGAGATTACTGGGGCGTATATCTGGCACTGGAAGCTGTGGAAGACAGTTTTATGCTTCGCAATTACGGCACAGAAAAGGGAAATCTGTATAAGCCGGAGAGCATGGGTGTTGGCGGTGAAAGGAATGCAACAAATGATTTGCCGGAAAATACGGATAATTCAAATACAGCAGAAAGCGAGAGTTCTGAAAGTAAAATACCGCAGACGGGTGGTCAAGGTGAAGTACCAAAGATGGGAAATATGCCAGACAACGTAGATTTTCCGGGAAATGGAGAAATGCCGGACGGTGTAGATCTTCCAGACTTTAATATGGGTGGCATAGGAGGCGGTGGAGGTGCTGATTTGAATTACACAGATGATGACCTTGACAGCTACTCCACCATCTGGGACGGAGAGGTAACGGATTCTGGCAAAAAAGATCATAAGAGGGTAGTGGAAGCATTGAAAAATATCAGCGAAGGCACAGAACTGGAGACTTACATGGATGTGGACAACATTCTGAAATATATGGCAGTCCACACCTTCGTAGTAAACGATGACAGCCTTTCAGGCACAATGGCCCACAATTATTACCTCTATGAATATAATGGTCAGCTGAATATCCTGCCCTGGGACTATAATCTTTCCTTTGGCGGAATGTCCATGGGCGGAGGAATGGGCGGTCAGTCCTCTGGAGCCACCTCTATGATAAATGATGCCATTGACACTCCGTTTTCCATTACAAATTTCTTTGATGCGTTGCTGGAAAATGAGGAATATCTGGCGAGGTACCATGAGTATTTAAATGAACTTGTAGAAAAGTATGTAAATGGCGGAGAATTCCAGAAAACATACGAGAGGATCCGCAGTCAGATTGATGGTCTTGTGTCTGATGATCCTACCGCATTTTACAGCTATGAAGAGTATGAGGCTGCAGCACAGATGCTTCTGGAAGTGGTGAGTCTTCGTGCTGAGAGTGTAAGCGGTCAGCTTGATGGCACGATACCTTCCACAGACGATGGACAGCAGGCAGATTCGTCCAGCCTCATAGATGGATCTGATATTGAACTCAGCGTGATGGGAACCATGTCCGGCGGTGGCGGAGCAGAAAATAAAGCATTACAAAAAGCAGAACAGGATGATGTACAATAAGAAAAAACGGAGTTGAACGCTTTACAAGCCATGGTTAATCCGTTATAATTTTCATATATAAATACGTGAAGAATGTGTTTTTTCAGAAAATTGCATGTTGCTGGTCAGGGGTGAGCAGTAACAACTATATGAAGGGGGATTTTTCTATGACGAAAATGAAGAAGATTTGTATGTCCATTCTTGCTGCTGCAGCGCTGGCTCTTTCGGTACCTGGAACTGCGCAGGAAGCAGAAGCATCCTGTAATACCTATCGTGTAAATGTTGCCACTGGCTATCTGGCGCTTCGGACAGATACAGCCTTTGAGAGCAGCAATGAGATCGGTGAGCTTTACACAGGTAATCTGGTAGAAGTTATGGATTACACAGGAGCTACAGGTTACTGGTATGTTTATTCTCCCAAGTATGATGCTTTCGGATATGTAAATAATGACTATCTGGATTCTGTTACCTCCTCCGTATCGTCCTATGATACCATGTGGACTGTAAGCGTATCCACCGGTTATCTGGCTCTTCGCAATGCACCGGATTACGATGCTTCCAATGAGGTTGGTGAGCTTTATTCCGGAGATACGGTGTGGGTTTCTGACAGCAGTAATGCCCAGTATTGGTACGTGTATTCTCCGAAGCTGAACTGCTACGGATATGTAAATCAGGAATATCTGTACCGGGATGAGAGCATGGATTCTGATTCCAGCTATTTTGGTGAGACAAGAACAGTAAGCGTATCCAAGGGATATCTGGCCCTTCGTAATATGAAGGCTTATGATGCTTCCAATGAGATTGGTGAGTTATATTCCGGTGATGTGGTACAGCTTCTGGAAACCAGTGATCCCAAGTACTGGTATGTATATTCCCCGAAATACGATACCAATGGGTTTGTAAATAAGGATTATCTGGTAGGCGGAACTTCTTATACAACCATGTCTGTGAAGGTATCGAAGGGATACCTGGCTTTGCGTTCCGCAATGTCCTATGACGAATCCAACGAGATTGGTGAACTGAATACCGGAGATAATGTGGTAGTGATCGATTCCAGTGGATTGAAATATTGGTATGTGTACGCTCCACGCCTTATGAAATACGGATATGTAGACAATGGATATTTGTATTAGGTCAGACAGATAACGCTGTGGCTCAGACTGAAACTGTAGAATTTGAACGCAGATAAGCATTCCCCCGCTTCAAGTGCGCGGAGCACTAAGCGGTGGGTAAGGGGGATGCTTATGTCCGCTTTACAAGCAGTAAGAAAGTGCAGCCCTTGATTTTTTTAAAAGAAAATCAGGGGCTGTTTTCCTTATATTTATAGAAATTTCACATTTTCCACAATTGAAGAAAAAATAGCGCAATGTTATACTAAAAATAACAGATAGACAAACAGGAGTGTGATACATTGAAGGATACTACAGAAAATTACATTCACCTTGAAAAAGTGTCCAAGATTTATGGAACAAAAGAAGTTAAAATAGTTGCAGTAGATGAAATCAGTTTTAATATATCCAAAGGCGAGTTTGCTGTAATCGTAGGTCCCAGTGGAGCAGGGAAAACTACAGTACTGAATATCCTTGGGGGAATGGATACGGCAACCAGTGGGGAAATCTGGGTAGATGGAAGAAATATAGCCAAATATAATAACCGTCAGCTTACCAGTTACCGAAGAGATGATATTGGCTTTGTTTTTCAGTTTTATAATCTGGTACCGAATCTGACGGCTTTGGAAAATGTAGAACTGGCAGGGCAGATTTGTAAGAATCCTATGGATCCTGAAACTGTTCTGGAAGAAGTGGGGCTGAAGAGCCGGCTTGGGAATTTTCCCGCACAGTTATCAGGTGGGGAACAGCAGAGAGTTTCTATTGCAAGAGCGCTTGCAAAAAATCCGAAGATGCTTCTTTGTGATGAGCCTACAGGAGCTCTTGATTATCAGACTGGCAAGGCAATCCTGAAGCTTTTGCAGGATATGTGCCGACAGAAGGGAATGACAGTGGTTGTCATTACCCATAATTCAGCGTTGACACCTATGGCTGATCGGGTGATCAGAATCAAGAACGGCAAGGTGGCGCAGATGACATTAAATGATCATCCGACTCCGGTAGAAGAAATAGAGTGGTAGGTGAGTGATGAAAGCACTAAGAAAAGAATTCTGGATGGAGATCCGAAAAAGTAAATCAAGATTTATTTCGATTCTTCTGATCGTGGCTCTTGGAGTGGCTTTTTTCTCAGGAATCCAGGCTTCGTCACCGGACATGCGATATTCGGGAGACGTTTATTATGATGAATATAAACTGATGGATATCAAAGTTGCCGGCACTATGGGGCTTACCCAGGAGGATGTAGAGGCAATTGAATCGGTTGACGGTATAGAGTCTGCTGAGGGTGCCTGGTCTGCAGATGTAATGTGTGGAAATGGACAGAAACAGAAGGTGCTCCATATAGAGTCCATGAATCAGACTGTGAATAATCTGACAGTTTTAGAGGGACGTCTTCCGGAAAAAAGCGGTGAGATTTTTCTGGACGGAACCTTTGCTTCTGCAAATGAATATCAGTTGGGAGATGAATTGCTTCTGCGGGAGGGTGAGGATTCTGAATTGCTGGTTACTACAGAATATACTGTAGTCGGCACAGGAAGAAGTCCTTTATATATTTCTTTTAACAGAGGAAATACCACTCTTGGAACAGGAGAGGTCAATGGGTTTGGGTATGTACTTCCTGAGGATTTTGATCAGGAAATCTACACCCAGATCTACGTGACAGTTCATGGGGCAAGAGATCTTACCAGCTATACAGACGGTTATGAGAACCTGATCGGGAAAATCAAAAAGCGGGTAGAAGGGATAGAAAATGAGCGTTGTGCCATAAGACTTGCAGATGTAAAAGCCGATGCCCGGGAAGAAATCGAGGATGCCCAGAAGAAACTGGACGATGGAAAGAAAGAGGCAGATGAAAAACTGGCTGATGCCAGAGAAGAGCTGGACCAGGGTGAAAAAGACCTGGAAGATGGAAAAAAAGAATATGAGGATGGAAAAACTCAGCTTGCAGATGCGAAAAAAGAAGTTGCAGATGGAAAAGTGAAGCTTGAGGATGCCAAAAAAGAAATTGCAGATGGTAAAATACAGCTCGAAGATGCCAAAAGAGAAATTGCAGATGGAAAAGCACAGCTTGCAGATGGAAAAACTCAGCTGGACACAAGTAAAAAACAGCTTGACAGTGCCAGAAACCAGCTGGATGACGGCTGGAACCAGGTGGAGACTGCTAAGGCACAGCTTGCAGATGGACAGAAGCAGTTGGAGGATGCCAGACAGCAGGTGGCAGATGGATTTGCAGAAATAGAAGCCAATGAGAAAATTCTGGATGAAAATGCAGCACAGCTTGCAGATGGAAAAGCACAGCTGGAAGCTGGTGAGCAGCAGCTTGCAGAAGCAAAGCAGACTTTAACAGAGAAGCAGGGGACACTTGACCAGTCTAAGGAGGAAATAACAGCCGGACAGGAACAGATCAATAGTACAAGGAATCAGCTGAACGAGCAGAAACAACAGATTACAGACGGACTTTCCCAGGTGGAAGCAGGGGAATCCCAGCTGCAGGAAGGAATAAATGCTCTGGAAAGTGCAAAGGCACAGCTTGTACAGCTGCAGGCACAGCTGGAGTCGGTTCGTGCTTTATACAATGCTTCCCTGGAAAATCCGGATGCATCCCAGGAAGAACAGGAGGAGCTGGCGGCTCAGGTCAGTGCACTGGAGAGCCAGGAGGCAGCGGTAAATCAGCAAATTGAAGAGAATTCGGTCCAATTGGAAAACAGCCGGCAGCAGCTGGCAGAAACCAGAAGTCAGTTAGAGGCCGGTCTTGCACAGGTGGAAGGCGGATTTTCCCAGCTTCAGGAGAAAGAGGCAGAATTAAATGCTGCACTGGGACAGATCACAGAGGGACAGGCGCAGATTGATGCCGGCTGGACACAGATTAAAGAGCAGGAGAGTGCTCTTGCTACATCAAAAGCCGAGCTGGAAGCTGGCGAGCAGGAACTCGCTGCAGGGCAGAAAAAACTGAAAAAAGCCAGAAAGAAACTGAAAAAAGCCCAGAAAGAAATTGATTCCAACGCAGGCACCCTTGCAGAGGGGCAGGCAGAACTGGATGCAAATGTGGCAAAACTAAATGACAGTGAGCAGGAGTATGCTTCCGGACTGGAACAGTATTATTCCGGTGTACAGAAGCTTGCAGACAGCGAAGCGAAGCTTGTTTCCGGCGAGCAGGAAATTGCAGACAATGAGAAGAAGCTCCAGGATGGAGAAAAAGAAATCGCAGATAATGAGAAGAAGCTTCAGGATGGAGAAAAAGAAATCGCAGATAATGAGAAAAAGCTTCAGGATGCAAAAAAGGATCTGAAAAAGGGCGAGGAGGATCTGGCAGACGGCAAAAAGAAATATGAAGATTCCAAAAAAGAAGCAGAAGAGGAAATCGCTGAAAATCAGAAGAAGCTGGAGGACGCCAGAAAAGATCTGGAAGATCTGGAAGAGCCAAAATGGATGGTTACTGACAGGGAGAGTCTTCCGGAATATACAGATTATGGTGATAATGCAGACCGTATTCGAAACATAGGACAGGTTTTTCCTGTGATTTTTTTCCTGGTGGCCGCGCTGATCAGTCTTACAACCATGACGCGAATGGTTGAGGAGCAGCGTACTCAGATTGGTACACTGAAAGCTTTAGGCTACAAAAAAAGTGCTGTTGCAGGGAAGTATATTTGTTATGCATTTTTGGCAACGATCCTTGGCTGTGTGCTTGGAATGCTTATTGGTGAAAAAATAATTCCCTATGTTATCATAACGTCTTATGGAATTATGTACCACAATGTTTCCAATACCTTATCCATTGAGTATCAGATGAGTTTTGCCCTGATCGCTTCCGTTGCTTCTGTAATATGTACGGTTGGAGCTACATTTTTTGCCTGTGGAAAAGAACTGCAGGAAACACCTGCTTCTCTTATGCGTCCTCCGGCACCAAAGGAGGGCAAACGTGTACTTCTGGAAAGAATTCCATTTATATGGAAACATTTGAGCTTTTCATGGAAGTCTACGATCCGAAATCTTTTCCGGTATAAGAAACGTCTCGTGATGACTGTATTTGGAATTGCAGGAAGTATGGGGCTGATGCTGGTTGGTTTTGGACTCCAGAATTCTGTCAGTGATATTGCCACTATTCAGTATCGTGATCTTCAGCATTACGATGGCATGATCATAGAAGATGAAGATGCTTCTGAGGCAGAAAAAGAAGAGCTTCTGGAAAGTGTGAGAAAAGACAGTAAGATCGCGCACTGTAATCGGGTGCAGATGACGAAAATCAGTGCGCCGTATGGTGGCTCCAAGCTCAGTGTTTATTTGTTTGTGCCGGAGAATCTGGACGAATTTGCTAGGGATGTAACCTTGCAGAACCGTATTACAAAGGAAAAGTACGAGCTTACAAATGATGGCGCTGTAATTTCAGAAAAAACAGCAATTCTGTTGGGGCTGAAAGTGGGAGATACCTTTACCTTGGAAAAGGCGGATAAAGAATATCAGGTTAAAGTTTCTGTTATTACAGAGAATTATATGAGTCATTATCTTTATATGACACCGGCTGTATATGAACAGACTTTTGGGGAAAAACCGGATTATGAGAATATTGTATTCACTGTGAACGAAGAATACAAAAATGATATGGACAGTATCGGAACCTGGATACTCACCTATCCGGGGGCTCTCAGTATCAGTTACACCAGCAGCCTTTCCGGTCAGGTCAGCCGTATGCTGAGCACATTGGATGTGGTAATTCTGGTTCTTATCGTTTCAGCAGGAATGCTTGCCTTTGTAGTGCTGTATAATCTGAATAATATTAATATTACAGAAAGACAGCGGGAACTGGCTACGTTGAAGGTGCTTGGTTTCTATGACGGTGAGGTTTCCCAGTATGTGCTTCGCGAAAATGTGATTCTCACAGTGCTTGGAATTGTATTTGGATCCTTATTTGGAATTTTGCTGCACAGGTATGTGATTACTACCGTTGAAGTAGATGCGGTTATGTTTGGAAGAAATATTAAGCCATTAAGCTTTGTTTACAGCGGAGTGCTGACTTGTATTTTTTCAGTTGTGGTAAATGGAGTTATGCATTTTAAGATGAAGACCATAGATATGGTAGAATCCTTAAAGAGTGTAGAGTAATTTTATTAAATCTGCTTGACAAGCAGGAAAATTACAATTATAGTTATACCCATAAAAGAAGCGGCTTTTTTGGAGCCGCTGCTAAAGGCATTGAAGAAGAGGAGTAAGCAGATGTTCTCCCAGAGAGAAATGTCCAGGGAATCCTGTGGTGGAAGATGTTTCGAGAATCGCATTTGTTGAAGGTAGCTTCGGAGCCGGGAGACTGAATGAGCAGATATGCAGTAAGTTTTCACGCAATTCCAGCGTTATAGGAAAGAGATGTGTGTATTTCAGAAGCGCAGCTTCTGCTGCACATAATGAAGGTGGTACCGCGTTGATTTCGCCCTTCACACGTTATTGTGTGAGGGGCGTTTTTTTGCAGCGGTCGATTTCGAGGAATTATCAGGAGGAATATTATGAGCAAAGAACTTGCAAAGACCTACGATCCGAAGGGAATCGAGGAACGTCTTTACCAGAAATGGATGGACAACGGATATTTTCATGCAAAAGTAAACCCGGATAAGAAACCATTTACCATTGTTATGCCGCCGCCAAACGTAACCGGCCAGCTGCATATGGGACATGCACTTGATGAGACTATGCAGGATATTCTGATCCGTTTCAAGAGAATGCAGGGATATGAAGCTTTGTGGCAGCCAGGAACTGACCATGCAGCTATCGCTACAGAGGTTAAGGTTACAGAGAAACTGAAAAAAGAAGGTATTGATAAGGCTGAGATCGGTCGTGAAAAATTCCTGGAATATGCCTGGGAATGGAAAGAAGAGTACGGCGGAAAAATCATTAACCAGCTGAAGAAGCTTGGTGCGTCCGCAGACTGGGAGAGAGAACGTTTCACCATGGATGAGGGATGTTCCAAGGCTGTACAGGAAGTTTTTATTAAATTATATGAAAAAGGCTATATTTACAAAGGCTCCCGTATTATCAACTGGTGCCCGGTATGCCAGACTTCCATTTCTGATGCAGAGGTTGAGCATGAGGATCAGGACGGCTTCTTCTGGCACATTAACTATCCAGTAGTTGGAGAAGAAGGAAAATTCGTGGAAATTGCAACAACTCGTCCGGAGACCCTTCTTGGCGATACTGCAGTTGCAGTTAACCCGGATGATGACCGTTATAAGGATATTGTTGGCAAAATGCTGAAGCTTCCTCTCACAGACAGAGAGATTCCGGTTATTGCCGATGAGTATGTTGATAAGGAATTTGGTACCGGATGTGTAAAGATCACACCGGCACATGACCCTAATGACTTTGAGGTTGGCAAGAGACATAATCTTCCGGAAATCAACATCATGAATGATGATGCCACCATTAATGAGCTGGGTGGTAAATACGCCGGTATGGATCGTTATGAAGCCAGAAAAGCCATGGTAGAGGATCTTGATAAGCTTGGCCTTCTGGTAAAGGTTGTTCCGCACAATCACAGCGTTGGAACACATGACCGCTGCCATGCAACCGTAGAGCCGATGATCAAGCCTCAGTGGTTTGTAAAGATGGACGAGATGGCAAAGGCTGCCATCAAAACTCTTGAGGATGGAGATCTGAAATTCGTTCCGGAGCGTTTTGATAAGACATATCTTCACTGGCTTGAGAATATCCGTGACTGGTGTATTTCACGTCAGCTGTGGTGGGGACACAGAATCCCGGCTTACTATTGTGATGAATGCGGTGAGACTGTTGTTGCCAGAGAGATGCCGGAGAAATGTCCGAAGTGCGGATGCACCCATCTTCACCAGGATGAAGACACTCTGGATACCTGGTTCAGTTCTGCATTGTGGCCGTTTTCCACACTTGGCTGGCCGGATAAGACACCGGAATTGGAGTACTTCTATCCAACAGACGTGTTGGTAACCGGATATGACATTATTTTCTTCTGGGTTATCCGTATGGTATTCTCTGCCCTTGAGCAGACTGGCAAGACACCGTTCCATCATGTACTGATCCATGGTCTGGTAAGAGATTCCCAGGGCCGCAAGATGAGTAAATCCCTTGGAAATGGTATTGACCCTCTGGAAGTAATCGACAAGTACGGCGCAGATGCTCTTCGTCTTACTCTGATGACTGGTAATGCACCTGGAAATGATATGCGTTTCTACTGGGAGCGTGTAGAATCCAGCCGTAACTTTGCAAATAAGATCTGGAATGCTTCCCGTTTTGTTCTTATGAATCTGGAAGGAAAGACAGTAACCGAGCCGGAAATTGCCTCCCTTTGCTATGAAGATAAGTGGATCCTTTCCAGACTGAATAATGTGATCAAAGAAGTAACTGATAACATGGAAAAATATGAGCTTGGTATTGCAGTTCAGAAAATATATGATTTCCTGTGGGATGAGCTTTGCGACTGGTATATCGAGATTGCCAAGGTTCGTCTGTGGAAAGCAGAGGAGAATCCGGAAGCTGCAAATGCGGCTCTGTGGACACTTCGCACAGCACTGACCCAGGGACTGAAGCTGCTTCATCCGTTTATGCCATTTATCACAGAAGAAATCTACTGCACACTGCTTCCGGAGGAAGATTCCATTATGATCTCTGAATGGCCGGTATATAAGGATGAGTGGAATTCCCCTGAGGCTGAGCTTGCCATCGGAAGTTTCCAGGAGGTTGTTCGTGGCATCCGTAATACAAGAACCAGCATGAATGTTCCGCAGAACAGAAAGACTCATCTGATCATTGTTGGAAAAGATGCAGATATTTGTGAGATGTATGAGAAGAGCAAAAAATCTTTTGTAAATCTTGCTTTTGCAAAAGAAATCCATGTTCAGCTGGATAAGACCGGTATTGGTGAGGATGCAGTTTCTGTTGTTGTTTCCAACGCAGTTGTTTACATGCCTCTTGAAGATCTTGTTGATAGAGAAAAAGAGCTTGAGAGACTGACAAAAGAGCTTGAGAGACTGACGAAGGAAATTGCCCGCTGTGAGGGAATGCTGAATAATCCGAATTTTGTAAATAAAGCTCCGGCTGCAAAGGTTGATGCAGAGAAGGAGAAGCTTGCGAAGTATAAAGAAATGAAAGATAAGGTTGGCACACAGCTTGAGCAGCTTAAGAGATAAAAAGGAGAATTTGCATGAAACTGAGCAAATTTTGCAATAAGATTTCCCTGATTCTTCAGGCACTCTGGTGCGCAGTACTCTATTTCATAATAGAGGCACTGTGCCGCCACTCTGTGGTGGAGGCGTGGGATTACATGACGGGAAAACCGTTAGTATTTGCTTATAATACAGCGTTTATTTTTACAACAATGCTGATTATATACCTGTTTCACAGACGGTTTTTCTGGAGAGTTGTAGTTTCTGTTTTCTGGCTTTTCCTTGGTGTTGTGAACTGTATTCTTCTGCTGAACCGTGTAACACCTTTTACCGGGCCGGATTTGCATATGCTGACAGACGGCATTGCAATTATGCAGAAATACCTTCCGTTTTATGGTGTAGTGATCGGGTGCATCATTATTGGTGTTGTGCTGCTGGGGCTTCTGCTCCTGTTTATCAGGGGACCGAAATATCAGCAGAAGATCAGGTATCGTTATGTGGTTCCGCTTGTTTTAGCTGGAATCGTGGCCTTTGGCGGAGTGACGCAGCTGGCTCTTGAAAAAAGGGTTTTATCCAATTATTTCGGTAATATTGCTTTTGCTTATGAGGATTATGGTTATCCTTACTGTCTTGCAACTACTATTTTCAATACAGGTATCAGCCAGCCAAGAGATTATTCAGAGAACGAGATTGAGAGAATTGAGAGGACAGAATCAAACCTTCCGGAAACGAAGGAGAATGGAAAAAGACCAAATATTCTGTTCCTTCAGCTGGAGTCTTTCTTTGATCCGACGCTGGTAAATTACCTGAATATTTCCGAGGATCCCATTCCAAATTTCAGAAAGCTGATGAAGGAGTATTCTTCCGGTTATTATAAGGTACCTTCTGTTGGCGCGGGTACTGCAAACACAGAGTTTGAAACGATTACCGGAATGAGTCTTCATTATTTCGGACCGGGAGAGTATCCTTATAAAAGTATTTTAAAGGAAACTACCTGTGAGAGTGTACCGTATGTATTGAAAAACCTTGGCTACTCCACTCACGCAGTACATAATAACGAGGCGAACTTTTACGGAAGACGGTCTGTTTTTCCAAATCTTGGATTTGATACTTTTACCTCAGAAGAGTACATGCCAAAAGAAAACCTGCAGAATCCTCTGGGATGGGTGAAGGACAGCGTCCTGACAGAGGAGATTCTGAAGTGTCTGGATTCCACAGAAGAGCCGGATTATGTGTATACTATTTCGGTTCAGGGACACGGGGATTATCCAAGTGAGCCGATTCTGGATGATCCATCCATTACAGTGTCCGGTTCGCCTACAGATGAACTGGATTGTAAGTGGGAGTACTATGTAAATCAGATTCATGAGATGGATCAGTTTGTAAAAGAACTTACAGATGCACTGGCAGATTATCCGGAGGATGTGATCCTGGTTATGTATGGAGATCATTTGCCGACTATGGGACTTACTGTGGAAGATCTGAAGAATAAGTATCTTTTCCAGACAGAGTATGTGATCTGGGATAATATGGGGCTTACAAAAAAAGATGAAAATCTGGCCTCCTATCAGATTGCAGCAGAAGTTCTGGACAGGGTTGGTATTCATGAAGGTACTATTATGAAGTATCATCAGGCAAGAAGAAATACCAAGAATTATCAGGTGGATCTGGAAACCTTACAGTATGATGTGCTGTATGGAAAAAGATATGCTTATGGTGGAGAAAACCCATTTGAGAGAACAAAAATGCGGATGGGACTTTATGATGTGACCTTAGACTCCATCAGACTGGTGTCAGATACAGAATGGACGTATTATATTCAGGGAACTAATTTCACACCATCCAGTCAGGTGAAACTGAATGGCGAATGGTATGATACAGCGTATGTAAGTCCTACCATGCTGGTAATTTCAGGAACGGAATTGTCTGACTTTGACAGGCTGGCAGTTATACAGCGAAGCAATAGTTCGACTAGAAAGGCTCTCAGCAAGAGCTTTGACAGATCAGTTTATGCGTTGTATGACAGCAAGTGGAAGGTTAAGAGTGAATAATTTCGCTAAGGGCGAAGAAGGGGAGGATAGACTCACTGTGTTCAGACAGTGTCCTTCCCTTTTTTCTTTGAAATTATGTTTCACAGGTTTTGTCGGATAAAAAGTTACGATTAGGGGTGGACTTCTGGTGTGACTATTATATAATGGTAGAGTAATTAATTTGAATTTTAATACGATAGATAAATGGTGGTTGAGATTATGAATTACGAAGAAGCTGTTGCTTATATTGAGGAGACTCCGAAGTTTACGAAGAAGAACACTCTGGAGCATACGAAGGAATGTTTGAGAAGACTGGGAAATCCACAGGAGAAGTTTAAGGTGATACATGTTGCGGGAACCAATGGAAAGGGAAGCACATGTGCTTTTCTGACTTCTGTTTTGAGGGAAGCAGGTTATTCCTGTGGGCTGTTTACTTCTCCTCATTTGGTGAAGATCAATGAGAGATTCCAGATAAATGAAGAGAACATTGATGATGATACTTTTCTGAAGGCTTTTGAGAGAGTAAAAAAACTGGCTGATGAGCTGGTTGCTGAGGGGAATTATCACCCCACCTATTTTGAAATGCTGTTTCTTATGGGAATGGTGATCTTTGCTGAGGCGAAAGTGGATTACGTGACTCTGGAGACTGGACTGGGGGGAAGGCTGGATGCTACTACAGCAGTGGAGAACCCTGCTGCATGCGTGATCACTTCTATCAGTCTGGATCATATGCAGTTTCTGGGAAATACGGTAAGAGAAATAGCAGGAGAAAAGGCAGGGATTATTGTTCCGGGAGTTCCGGTTATTTATGATGGGAATGATCCTGAGGCAGCAGAGGTGATCGCTTCTAGGGCGAAAGAGCTTGGAAGCCCGGCTTACAAAGTGGTTCAGGATAAAGCCAGGGTGTTGGGGAATAATAAAGATGGCATTGATTTTTCTCTGGAGGACAGCTATTATGGGAATACTGTGTTCCACATCCCCTTTATTGCCTGGTATCAGGTGATGAATGCGTCTCTGGCGCTTACTACCATGGAGGTACTGAAGGATAAGCTTCCGGTAAGCATGGAACAGATGCAGGCAGGAATCAGAAATACCAGATGGCAGGGTAGAATGGAAACCATTTTGCCGGGGGTGATCGTGGATGGCGCTCATAATGAGGATGGTGTCCGCAGATTTGTAGAAACTGCGCAGCGTTTTCAGGAGGAATATCCACTGACACTTTTATTTTCAGCTGTGAATGATAAGGATTATCAGGATATGATCCACACTATTTGCAGCAGTATCCGTTTCCGAAAGGTTGTGACTACAGAGGTTGGAGGATACCGTGAAGTGCCTTCAGCAGAACTGGCAGAACTTTTTATGAAGGAAGGCTGTAAGGATGTGGGGAATTCCGACAGTATTGAAGAGGCTTTTCATATGGCCTGCGAGGCTAAGGGAGAGGATGGAATGCTGTTTTGTGTAGGTTCTCTTTATCTGGTAGGAGAAATTAAAACACTCTTATTAAAAAAATAGGGTATTGCAGGAGTCTATGGAGGAATTTTATGATCGATTATGAAGAGGAACTGAAGAAATTTGAGCCCTGTCTGGATGTGACAGACGCAGAGGGGGCTATTTATGATAGAGAACTGACCGACATCCTGGACATTCTTCAGGAAATGCTCAGAGAGTCCAAAAGCGGACGCAGGATGAAATAGAATAGGAGATACTTAATGAACTGTATGAATTGCGGTGCGTTCCTGGCAGATAAGGATCTGGATTATTGTCCTCATTGCGGGTGTAACGTTCTGATCCAGAAGAAGGTGGAGTATCTCTCCAAACTTTATTATAATCAGGGGCTGGAGAAAGCCAGCATCCGTGACCTTTCAGGAGCTGTTAACTGTCTGAAGCAGAGCTTAACTTTCAACAAACGTAATATTCAGGCGAGAAATCTTCTCGGACTGGTATATTTTGAAATGGGAGAGGTGGTGGCTGCGCTTAGTGAGTGGGTGATCAGTAAGAATCTGCAGTCTACCCGTAATATTGCAAATGAATACATCAATCGTCTTCAGGCAAATTCCAATAAACTGGATGCTATTAATGAGACTATTCGAAAATATAACAATGCACTTGCTCTTTGCAGAGAAGGGCATGAGGATATGGCAGCAATCCAATTGAGAAAGATCCTGTCCCAGAATACGAAACTGATCAAGGGATATCATTTGCTGGCTTTGATCTATATGAAGAATCATGACTGGGGAAAAGCACGAAGAACTTTAAAGAAGGCAGCCCGTATTGATAAGACCAATACCACTACCCTGCGTTTTTTAAGAGAAGTGGATGAGAGAACCGGTGTTACAACCAGACTGGAAAAGCAGAAAAAGGGACTGTTTGGATCTAAGGGAACAAGGGAAGCTTCGGAAGAATTGTCCAGAACTGCAGTAGTACAGCCGGCAGTTTATAAGGAAAATTCCAGGATATCCCTGTTTGTAACTCTTATGGCAGGTGTGGCAGCAGGAGCAGCTGCATTCTGGCTTCTTGCCGTTCCTGCAATCAAGCAGGGAATTTACCGTGAGGCCAACCAGCAGATTGTGAAGTACAGTGAGTCGCTGGCAAGTCAGGGTGCTGAGCTTTCCAAGGTTCAGGGAGAAGCTAAGGAGTCCGGTGACGCAGCTGAGGAAATTACTTTGCAGCTTACTGCAGAACAGAAGAAAAGCACAAGCTATCAGGCTCTTTTGAATGCATATGTTTCCTACAAGCAGAATGAGTATGATGCGGCAGCTCTGGAAATACAGAAGGTCTACGAGGATCAGCTGGGAGATGATGTAATGGGAATTTACAATACAATCTGTTCTGAAACAGGCGTATCCGGAATTAAAAGTGATGGATCAGATGAAAGCAATGATGGTTCATCTGATTCTGCAGGCAGTGATCAAGAACCGGATGTATCTGATTCTGATACATCTGATTCTGATACATCAGACTATGATAATGAAGCTGACAGCAGTGGAGACGATGGCAGCAGTTATGATGACAGTGAAAGTGATGAGTCAGGATATTCTGATGATAGTGAAGCAGATGGCTATTATGATGAAAATGGCGATTTTCAGTATTATTGATGAAAATGCCTGAAATACAATTGAGAGAAACCTCTGAAATGGGGATGTGCATGTGCGTGCACATCCTTTTTTCGTGCAGAAGGAGCTTTGAATATTTGAAAAATAAGGGGGACTTTTTCATGAAACCTGTTTTTGAAACTACGGGAACCTGCCTTCACATTAAACTTCCCAAGGAACTGGATCATCCAGCCTCAGAAATGATCCGGAGGGAATCGGACCGGATTATGGGAAAAATATATATCAGGACAATTTGTTTTGATTTTGGAGATACTGTTTTTATGGATAGTTCAGGCGTAGGATTGCTTATGGGAAGATACCGTGCTCTTGGCATGCGTTCCGGCTGCATGAAAGCACGTCATGTAAGCGGATATATTGAAAAACTTCTGCGGCTTTCCGGAGTAAGCAGATTTCTTGAAATGGAGAGAGCAGAAAATGAGGTGCAGCTGGAAAGGAGGGGGAAATGATGGGAAATTCCAATGAAATGACCATTATTTTTGACAGCCGTCCGGAGAATGAAGGGCTGGCGCGAGTAACTGCTGCAGCATTTTGTACTCAGTTAAATCCTACACTGGAAGAAGTATCAGATCTGAAAACAGCAGTGTCGGAGGCGGTAACTAATTGTATCATCCATGGGTATCAGGGAGAGGTACATAAGATTCGGATGAAGTGCGTCAGAAGAGAAAGAACGATTTTTCTGGATATTGAAGATGACGGTGTTGGCATTGCTGATGTACAAAAAGCAATGGAGCCATTATATACAACCCGTGCAGATCAGGACAGGTCTGGAATGGGCTTTACTTTTATGGAAGCTTTTATGGATGAAGTAAAGGTTACTTCGCAGGTGGGAAAAGGAACCTGTGTGCATATGAGCAAAAAAATCGGAAATTGATCAGGAGGAAACATGGATCATACTCTTGCTCTCATTGGGCGTATTCACCAGGGGGATAAAGAGGCAAGAGATACTTTGTTTTCGGAAAATATGGGTCTGGTATACAGTGTATCCAGGCGTTTTCTGGGAAGAGGAGTGGAAATGGAGGATCTTTTTCAGATTGGGAGCATCGGGCTTTTGAAGGCGGTGGATCATTTTAATCCTGAATTTGATGTGAAATTTTCCACATATGCAGTACCAATGATCATTGGGGAGATTAAAAGGTTTCTTCGGGATGATGGAATTCTGAAGGTGAGCCGTTCCATAAAAGAAAATCAATATAAGGTTTATAAAATGAGAGAGGAACTGGAAAATAAACTGGGCAGAGAGCCTGAAATGGCAGAGCTTTCTGCAGCAATGGACATGCCGATAGAAGAATTGGCTATGACGATGGAAGCTGCTGCGGAGGTGGAGTCTATTTACCGGACTGTGTATCAGGGGGACGGAACTGACATTCAGCTGGTGGACAGACTTCCGGAAAATGAAAATCATCAGGAAAAGCTTCTGAACCATATTTTTCTGGAGGAAATGCTGGGAAAACTGGAAGGAGAGGAGCGAAAACTGATTGGACTTCGGTACTTTCAGGATATGACACAAACGGATGTGGCGAAAAGAATGGGGATGTCTCAGGTTCAGGTTTCAAGAATGGAAAAGAGAATATTAAAGAAATTAAGAGATTTGGAGAAAAAGGCAGAAGATAATTAAAAAATCCGGATAAGACAAATGAAAAAATGTCTTATCCGGTAGTAAGTGTGAAAATTTATTTCGTAGCAACCCGGCTGCCAAATAATATATTTTTGTACCTGGAAAGTGCTGTGAGCAGAACCATTCCAAATATTCCGCAGGAAATGATCTCTCCCACACCTACAGTAAGCATCATAAGTGGAATCGGAAGATTGACGGAATAGCCGTAACGAAGCACGAATGGTACCAGAACTGCGTTGGCTACGATCGGTGGAACTGGTGCCAGCCATTTGCTGCTGTTACGAAGTTTGTAGGTAAATACAGCTCCGATGAGGGTAGCAATACTTCCGAATGCAATATCCAGAGGAATCGCACCGCCAAGCAGATTGGCAAGGATACAGCCTACAAACAGACCGGGAATGGCAGCTGGTGTGAAGAATGGAAGAATGGTCAGGGCTTCGGAAATTCGAACCTGGATCTCTCCATAGCTAAATGGTGCAAACACCAGCGTCAGTACAACGTAGACAGCTGCAATAAGCGCTGCCTGCACAAGGAACAGGGTACTTTTGTTTTTCATATTCATTTGTCTCCTTTAGTTTTGTTTTACGAGTGGAAGGTCACGAACACTCGGCACATTTATAGGCGGTGACCGCCTGAAAAGCCCTGTACGACCTTGTTTTTATGGGCTTTTCAACGGGCATGAGTATAGCATATTTGGGAGAGGAATGCAAGGGAAAATAGGGGGAGTACCCACAATTTACCCACAATGGAATTTTAATAATCAAAAAGCTTGCTTTTGATGAATAGATTTATTAAAGTGGTTTTATCATTGAATACGATATCTGCAGAAAAATGTGAGGTGTAGAGAAAATGGACATCAAGCAATATGATACAGTTCTCTTGAAAGATGGAAGGACAGGGAGTGTTGTGGAAGTTTTTCCGGATGGCTCTCTGATCGTAGATGTAGGCAGCACTCCAGCGGACTGGGAAACTTTATATGATAAGACTGTGGCTGATGTTAAGAAGGTAATTAATGGCAAAAAAAGCGTGATGTGTCCGTTGATGAAATCAGAAATTGATGATGGAATATGTTATGATATTCACATGAATGTCGAAGATCTGACACCAGACTGGACAATTCCAGATGAGGTATTGAAGAAACCAGATTATAAACGGATATGTTTAAAATGTCCAAATCACAGAGAGGATTGAATAGATGACAGCAAAAGATTTAAAAGATAGGATTGAGAGTTTATGCACACACGTCTTGTTTGACTATAATGGAAAAGCGTGTGGTGTGGAGATGATTTTATGGAAGCGCATAGTATTGATGAAGTGATGAAGGCTCCTTTCTTCGAGGGAAAATCCCTGGAGGATATTGTTGATCAGCTTGAAAATGTGGAAGGAATGTAAATATGCGTGATTCTGATATTGATGTGAATGAAGTAGAAGAATTGATTCAAAAAAAAAAATTACGCAATGGAGAAGAGGTTGCATGTTGGCACTGTAAAAAAAGGGGTAATGCTTCCTATTGGTAATTACAAAACAACAAAATGTTTTCGCTGCAATAATTGTGGGACAAGATTAAACATGGATTAATACCACCAGTCAGAAATGACCGGTGGTATTTTTGCGTAAGAAAATCAATTGTCTGGAACATCATTTAAGTAGCTTTCTAAAAGTCTGTCGTACATTTCTTGATTAAGATTGCCCCTTTCTTTCATATCTGATATTTCTTTTAATCTGGAGAGAAAAGTATTTATACATACCATTCGAGGTAGATCATTTCCAGTTTGACTAATTATCTCGTATTCTGTTTCATCAAGTTTATTTATACTACACCATTCGGAAAAATATAAGGCTGGATAAGTGTTGCTTTTTTGGATATGATCAGTTCCGTATCCTTCAGGATCTGGCATGAAACATTCCTCATTTACAGATATTTGCCCGAATAAGAAACCGGAATACGGTGCATTATAAATGGTTAATAGCATTTTGCAGATGTCACGTGATGAAAGTTTTTCACTGTATTGTTTGCTTTGATTGGAATGACCAACCAGCCAATCTATGGAAACATTGAAATGTTGGGAGAGATTATAAAGCATTTCAACTGTTGGGAAATCCTTTTTCTGTGGGTTTAGATATTTTGACATGGTACCTTCTGTACATCCCATAATTCTTGCAATTTCCTTTTGCTTCATTCCTGGTGCAATTTCGGAAAGATTTTTGATAAAACTTTCTTTTAATTCCATAACAACCTCTATAACTTTCTTGTTTTTAAAATTAAATGATAAAATTGTTGCTTCTTTTGAAATGGAAATTTCTTTCTTATACTGCTATGATTATACCATGAAGAGAAACAATAAACAATGTTGAATTGAAGAAAGGATTGATTTTATGCAAAAAAGAGCAATGAGTAATGAAAATCAAACTGAGGTAAAAGCTGGACGTATTGAGCAGGCGTGTGCACGTTATGGACTTGGAAAAAACACCATGCGTAAAGTGGCAGGTGAAGCTGGTGCAGAAATTAAGATTGGTAAATGTTATCTGATCAATTTTTCAAAAGTAGATGCTTACATGGACAGTCTAGCCAATTAGAAGATGAAGAAATGGATATTTTATAGAGCATGGAGAGTGAAATGACAAATTATGAGTACGAGCATAACTCATTTATTTTGTATAAGGATAGCAGAATATTCATTAGCCGTTTGAACAATTCCCAGCGTGGAGAATTGTTACTTGCGATTTTTGATTATGTTTGTGATGGAGTGATTCCAGAATTCCAAGATGATATGATGCTGCAGATGTGCTTTGATATGATTAAATCATATTTGGACAGGGACGAGAAAAAATATCAGCAAAAATGTAAAAAGAATAGAGAAAACATTGAAAAGAGATGGTCTAAGAATCGAAATCAATCGAATACGAAGGTATACGACCGTAATCAATCGTATACGAATTATACCGATAAGGATACAGATAAGGATACGGATACTGTCAGTGATACTGATACTGACAGTGATACGGATACTGAAACAGATACAGACCAGGCTTGCGCTGTTTCTGTTGACCGGCAGTCGGCTTCGGCTGCGGCGATAAACGCCGAGCCGCCTCCCGGTGATTTGTTTTCTGTAGAACAGTTAGTTTCCACATCAAAAAGGAATAAGGTGGAGCTGACTTCTGAAGGAGTAAAAATTTTTCATGAGGAAATGCAAGAAAACGGCTGGATACTTTACGGCAAACCGATAGAGAAAAAAGGTATTGTTAGAGCTCTGCGAGGTTGGGCGAAATATCATCCAGAGTATGCACCAGAGAAAAGACAAGAACAGGAATCAGTACAGAAGACTGCTAAATTAAGTGTTGAGGATGAAATTATGGAGATAGCAGCTGACTATATTACTCCACGCCGATTTGAGGAAAATCCAGGTGCTACTCATTGTTTAATACGTGATTACTGCCCAAAAGAAGCATTTACAGAAAAACAGCTTGAGTATATGGCTGATAATTGGTGTGTATGGCCAAAATTAAGTAAGTATGTACTGGAAGATGAATACTGGGAGGAAATTTAAGATGAGAGAAATTCAGATCTGGATATATACAACAGATTCTATTGAAGAGGTTCAGACGTATATTTTAAACTTGATTAAAGAATCTGATGAGTATAGTGGAAATGCAAAAGTAATCATATATGAACCGATAACCAGGAGCTATAAAAAACTTAGTGGCATTTATGATTTATCCAAAATTGCTGTCAATGTACTAAGGGAATACTATGGCAAAGATAAAATTAGAGTTGTAGTAAGGGAAGAACTTGAACAGATTCCAGAGAACGATTATAAAAGCGAAATGCTGGATTGTTTGAACTACATTGTTGATTATTTGGAATCTATCAGTGGTTCACTTGAGAAAATTTCAGCATGGAAACCAGAAGCTAAGGGAGAAAAAATGCGTGCTGTAGGTGGAAGCATTTCAGTAGATGAGTTATTTTCGGCTTCTATGGGTAATGAGAAGAAAGGAGAACAATGGTAGAAGAAGTTTTGAAAACAGGTCAGCACAATGCTCTTTCACCGGAATATCTGGCAAAGAGGTTGAACCTTGGAACAGTTAGGGCATTGCAGAAACAGGTGGAGAAAGAACGTCGGGAAGGTGCTGTTATTCTTTCTACGTCCATTCCTCCGGGTGGTTACTATCTGCCAGAGAATGAAAGAGAGGTAAGGCAGTTTATCAGAACCTTGGAGAACAGAGCTGATAATACCCTGGGAGCGCTGAAAAGTGCCAGGGAATACCTGGAAAAAGTAAAATAGCCCACTGCACAAGGCAGCAGGCAACCGGAATGTATGCAGTTATTGTAAAGGGGGTGTTGCCTTGTGTCAAGCCAGAAGATGAGTAATGAACAGCTTGTGCTGAGAATTAGAGCCGGTGAGAATGTTGCTGATAATATGCTGCAGCTCTGGCAGCAGAACCAGGGATTTATCAGATCTATTGCAAAGAAATACGCAGCTTATGAAGAAATGGAAGATCTGATCCAACAGGGGTACTTTGGTCTGTGTAATGCAGTAGAGGGTTATGATCGGGAGAGTGGTGTTACATTTTTACACTATGCGTCTTTCTGGATCCGGCAGAGTATGCAGCGGTATGTTGCTGAGTGTGGGAAAGTTATAAGATTGCCAAGCCATTTCAGGGGAAAACTGACGAAATACAAACAGTTTACTGTTGCTATGTATGCAGAGTTTGGCAGAAAGCCGACTGATCAGGAGCTTTGCTATTATCTAAGTGTTGGATATGAGAAGCTGGAAGAACTGAAACAGGCAGCAGTCATGGATAAACTGGAAAGCCTGGATGTTCCTCTGGGAGATGGGGAAGAGAATACATTGTGTGACCTCGTAGCATGTCCAAACAGCCCCGAAAATGAGTTACTGGAAGAAATACAGGCAGAACAATTAAAAGCTGTTTTGTGGGCGCTGGTGGATGATCTCCCGGGACAATGTCCGGAAACCCTAAAGGCAAGGTTCCGGGAGAAGCTGACATTAAAGGAAGTGGCAGCCAGGATTGGAGTGCCGGTAGAAGCTGCTAGGCGATTGCAGAATAAAGGACTGAGAGAATTAAGAAAGCCATCCAGGGCCAGGGAGCTGCTGCCCTTTATGTATGACGACTATGTTTATAACCAGGCTTTTCATGGTAATGGTGTGGAAAGCTTCAACAGAACATGGACAAGCAGCACAGAAAGGATTGCACTGGAAGAAAGGTAGGATGGAAATTCCAAAACGAAACGAATCTTTCCTATACGCGCGTAGAATATCAGGTTTTCTCAGGTTTTTGCTGTAATGCCCATGGGTTTTAAAACGACGAAATAACACGAATCAAGCTGTTTAAAAACAAACACGAATGTTTTTAAAATCGACGAATCTGTGGCATGTAAAGGGCGGAATGTTCCGTAAATACTGGCTGGAACGCTCCATAAAATAGCGAGCGTTCGGAAAAGAAAAGCGAACGTTCGGGAAGAAATTATATCGCAACGTTGCAATAAAAATACGCAACGTTGCGATTCCGGGATGTTAAGAAATGTCAAGGTTTTGCAGAGGTTATTCCGGGAATACTCAAGAAAACTCCAGTTTTTAACGCAGTAGTTACTGAAGCTGCCGGCACAGTTAGCCGAAGCCAAAATTGGATTGGGCTCAAAAAATAAGTTTGCCAATAAAATAGTTTGGCAGAATAAGAAAGGCGCAGGCAATTTTTCCTTGGGGTGGAACTAAGAAGAAGCAGCCCAACGCAAAATTGCGTTCACCGCTCAGAGGCATCTGATCAGAAGGAACAAAATGGTGGAATCCACTGCCAATAGAGTGCTGGTGTAACGTTGCTCAAAATTGAGCGGTGAGATTCCAGTGCTGAAAACTCAGCAGTGGAGAAGGGAGAAAAAGAATGAATGAACTTGTTTATTTAAAGAACAATGCAGCAGTATGTGACAGTCTGCAGGTGGCTGAGAAATTTGGTAAAAGACATGACAAACTTATTTTTGAAATAGAGAGAATGTACTCCGGTCTGATTGGAAAGGGGTGTCCTTAAAATGGTGGAGCCCCCCTGTTTATAAAAAACAACTATATACATCCTCAAAATAAACAGAAATACCCCATGTATCTGATGAATCGGGACGGCTTTTCCCTTCTGGTAATGGGATTTACCGGGAAGAATGCCCTTGAATGGAAATTGCAGTACATAAAGGCTTTCAACCAGATGGAAAGCTTTATCCGTGAGAAGTCAACTCAGATGTGGATTGAAACCAGGAAAGCAGGGAAACTCACCAGAAAGGCAGAGACTGATACAATTCAGAAACTTGTGGAGTATGCGAAGGAACAAGGCAGCAGTTATGCAGAAAAGCTCTATATGACATATTCCAAACTGGCTAATAAGATGGCCGGAATCAACAAGCGGGATGAGGCTACCGTAACGCAGCTAAACAATCTGTCACTAATGGAAAATATTATTCTGCATGAGGTTGATCTTGGAATCTTGAAAGGAAAGCCTTACAAGGAGATATACAAAGATTGTCAGAAGAGACTTGAAGCGGTAAAAGATCTGGCTTATTTGGAAGCGGTATAAAAGAAAAAATGAATAGGTGGCTAGGAATGGGAAATTGACAAATCCCAGAAGCTGGCATATAATATACTTATCAAGACAGCCAGTAAGGGAAGTCAAGGTTCCCCGTCCTGGCAAATAAGTGTTAAATAAGATTTAGCCGCCTATTCTTTACCAGAGAGCAGGGCGGCTATTTCTTATGTGTGTATGTAAGGATAGATACAATCAAGCTGGCTGTCGTCAGAATAATCATAAAGATCTCATAATCGCTCATAAGCATCCCCTCCTGTCAAAACTCAGGATCAGGGAACCACAGCCGCTCTACTGGCTGCCTGGATAAATATACTATTCAGTTTCTTTTATTTTCCCTTTAACTCAGTTTACAAACTGCTGCCTTAGTTCTTCACGATGGAAAGACGATAGGTGACGTGGTGATCTTCGGATGGTGGATTTTGAAAGACTTCCTCGTCAATTTCCAGATCTGTAAAGTCATCTGTGTAAATTACACCATCGAGTAGCTCCACCCGGATAAAGTCAGGCAGATTCATAATATCGTCACAGGTATATAAGCGTTTGGCCATGGTAGAACTTCCTTTTTTGTTATGCTTTGTCTCGTTCCATTGTTTCATTGACTGCACGAACGATAAAGGCATTCATGCTTTCTCCATGATCGGAAGCATGTTTCTTTACTTCATCGCGCCGACCTTTGGGAAGAGTAACGACAACTCGATCATAATTGTTTTTTACATATTTCTGCACTGCCTTTTGTTGAGCCTTGCTTACTTTAGTTTCTTCGGACATATTGCACCTACTTTCTGTTTGATAATAAGTAGAGCGGTAAAATAAAAAAGGTTCTTCTCCACCCTACTGAAAGTATAACACAGATGTCTATAACTAGCAATATATAATGTTACACAAAAATAGACGATATATTGCTAGTAATATTGGAAATAATACCAATAGACTATTGCTAGTAATAGAGTTATACTATAATCAGTTCAAGGGAACAGTACAACAGCGAAGGGTGAAAACGAAGTGATCGTAAGATGTACCGGAGACACCAACATAATACCGGGCAAGGGTAAGCAAAGGAACAAAAGTTGCCGAGATTGGTTTAAGACCTGCCGGAGCTGATCGGGATTCCCAGAAGAGAAAGGAGCTGAAAGAAATAGCGAAATTAACACCAATAAAAGCAATTCGGCAGAAATGCCTTGATTGTTGCTGTGGACAGTTGGCAGAAGTAAGAATGTGTACTTGTACAATGTGCGCGTTATATGGCTACAGAATGGGGCATAGACCTAAAGACGAACAATTTACCATTGAAACAGATACAGAGGAAAAATCATCACGTAGCCTATAGTTTTTCATAACAGAAAGGGGGATTATGATATGAAGTACAACCTTAGCAAGATCATGCTGAAAGCATGGAAAGTTTATCGAAGTGGTAAGCAGATCAGTTTTGGTGAAGCTCTTCACAGAGCGTGGTTATCTGCAAAGGCTGAGGAAGTAAACAATACTCGCATTGAAACAGCCAAAAAGGCGTCAAATGTAACCGAGCCTGTTAATACATGGGCTAGGTGGAAAGAACTCGGATTTGAGGTTATTCACGGAAGCAAGGCATTGTTTAGCACAGTGTTGATTTGGGGAAGCCGGGGAGATGGTGCTACTTATAAGGCGAGCTTTTTCGGGAAATCCCAGGTACAACCGATATGACAGCAGATGAGGTTTTGAGATACATTCAACTGGCAAGACGAAAAATGTATATTTTAACGCATAATGGCATTGAGTGGCTTCCAGAATACGAGGAAGAGTTGCAACAAATTAATCAAGAACTTGCTTTACTTCGTCCTTTGGTGGATGCAGAGCATGCTAAAAGAAAGGAGCTTGAGAGATGTTCACAGCAACAGAAGCAGTATTAATTTTCTTTTCTGGTGTGATGTGTACTATATTGTTTCAGATCACCCATGACGGAAAAGAATTATAAAAAAATGCCCTTGCCAGCGCTACCAACACTGACAGGGGCGAGTAACCCGGCAACCACGAATTAACCAGATCTCTGTCATTATACAGGAATCTGGTCTTCAAAATCAAGAGAAAAAGAGGGTAAGACCATTGGAAAATTTAAAAAGTATTAAAAAAATCCTGTTTGATATGGATAACAATTTGACTGAGGCTGAATGTGCCATAGAGAAAGGCAAATTTCAGAGTGTTCAGTTATATAATGATTTTTCAACAGAAAAAACAGAATTTCAGAAAGTGTATGACTGGAAGAATGATCGTATTATGTCAGAAATTTTACTGGATTATATGGTTGAAACGGAAAAGAAGCTAAGAGCGGTAAGAGAATCCTTTAACACATTATGGGACCAGGAAGTTAAGAAGGTTCCAGAAGCAATTAAGGAAGTGTCAGGAGGGCAGGAGCAATGACAACGCAGATCACCTGCCTGGCAGCAGAGTTTATTCTTGAATTGTCTAAGGCAACTCCGGAAGATTATCTGCAGTTAAAATTGATGATGTTGTCAGCTGTGCGACATCCGCAGGTAGAAACTTTTCTGCAGAAGGTGTTTTCCCTGGCGGATGAGAAAAGACCGCAGCTGATTGAAATGAAATAAAAATGTGATATCCGTTTTGCAAAAAAGAGAGAAATGATGGCCCAACCCAAAAGTGGGGGTCAGGTATCACTTCTCTCATTGGATAAATTTTACAATAATATCTGCAAAAGTGCAATACTTTCACGAAAACCGAAGTTGATACATATTTTCAGCAAATTGCGCCGGCGCAACTCCTGGAAACGGAATCCTGGAGCCGGTGCGGTCCTGCTGCCGATTCCTGAAATGCTGCGCCAACAGTCCGATTAGGAACGACAGTGGGATAAAAAATACTTAGAGAACGTGGAGCAATACCCTGGTGAATTACCAGATCACCAGGCAAGAGACCGATATTTTGTTAGGGGTGATTTTGTGGCAGTAGATAAAAAAGGCAAGCAATTACCGCCTGGCATTCGTCAGAGAGCAAATGGACGCTATGAGGGACGTGTTAAGGTTGAATACAGGAGCTATTCTGTATACGCGGACACCATTACAGAAACCAAAAAGAAAATGCGTGAGCTGAAATATAAGCTGGATCATGGTCTTTTTGTTGAGAAAGAGAAAATCACTCTGGACGAATGGAATAAGACCTGGATGGAGCAATACAAGAAAAATCGTGTGAAGAACAGTACATATAACAGCTACCAGAAATATTATAAAGGAGCGATCAGTAAGCGCCTGGGAAAGAAAAATATCGTAGACATTCGTGGAGAGCATATCCAGAGTTTGTACAATGATCTGGTTAAGGAAGAATGGGCACTTTCCAGTATTAAGGTAGTAGCTGCAGTTTTAAATGGATGTTTCCAACAGGCACTGAAAAATGGGCTGATAGAACGCAATCCGGTTAAGCTGGCGGAATTGCCAAGGGAGAAAGAAAGGAAGAAGAGACAGGCCATGACAAGAGAGCAGCAGGCGTTATTCATGGAATATGCCAAGGAGAGCTATTTATACAATTTCTTTGCGGTTATGCTCCGGACTGGCATGAGATCCGGAGAAATGAAAGGCTTGAAGTATACGGATATTGATAAAAAGAAGAATGTCATTCATGTACAACGCACATTGAAGTATATTGAAGGACAGGGATATCTGGAGGACACTCCGAAGACGAGAACATCTACAAGGGACATTCCGTTGACAGAGGATATACTGACACTTCTGGAGAATCAGAAAGGGTACTGGGGCTTTAAGGTGGAGCGCTTGGACAGATACTTGTTTTGCAATGAAGAGGGAAAGCCACTGAGCCGGGAGCGCGTTCAGGCAGAGATTGACCGAACGATTAAACGGATCCAGGCAGCAGGACATGATTTTCCCCGGATAACCTCACATGTATTTCGGCATACATTTGCTACCAGAGCCATAGAAGCCGGAATGCAGCCGCAGGTTTTAAAAACAATCCTGGGACACAGCTCCCTGGCAATGACCATGGATTTGTACGGTCATGTGTTGCCAGATATCAAGGCGGAAGAAATGCAAAAAATAATAAGCATGTTTTGAAAGAGGGCAGCTGAAAAGGCTGCTCTTTTGTTGCTTTAGCGTACCCACTTTCGTACCCACAATGGCATAACACTGGGTAAATGAAGATAAAAAGAAAGTCCCAGAAAAATAGGTTTTCTGGGACTGTATGAACTATGATAAAAACTGATAAATATATTAAATAGGAAGTTTTGTTTTACGAGTGGAAGGTCACGAACACTCGATTCATTTTCGCGCTGCAATGAGTCAAGCGGCCATGCTTGTATGGACATTTGACGAATGCCGCGGAGGCATATACCGAAAGGTATATGACCTACGCCGGGAATCGGCGGAAAAGCCGCTTAAGACCTTATTTTTTCGGGCTTTTCAACGGGCATGAGTATAGCATATTTGGGAGAGAAATGCAAGGGGAAAAGTGGGCGTACCCACAATTTGTACCCTGATTTGCAGGAGCAACCGGTCTATTTGCTAACCTTGGCTTTGGAAGAGAGTCCCTTACTCTTAAGCAGTTTCTTGTAAGCAGAAAGTTTGCTCTTTGGAACTCTTACTTTCAATTTTTTATAATTGTTGCGTCCGGCTTTTGTAAAAGCACTTTTACCTACTTTACCGGAAGATAATTTCTTGGTCTGTATGGTAACGGAAGTCAGTGCCTTACAGTCATAGAAAGCTTTTGACCCAATGGAAGTAACTTTGGAACCGATCTTTACGGTGCGAAGGACCTTGCAGCCCTGGAACGCACCTGTACCGATAGTAGTAATATTTCCTGAAATGGTTACCTGTTTCAGTTTACTGCAGTTCTTAAACGCACCAGAAGCAATTGCTGTGACCTTGTAGGTTTTTCCATTGGCTTTGACTGTGGACGGTATTTTGGCAGTGGTGACCTTGCGGGAGCGAGGCTTCTTTAATGTAACAGTGGAACCGGATTTATTGACAGTATAAACATTATAGGCATCACTGAAGGTTTTTACTGCTGCCTGCTGATTATTATCGCCATTGGTATTATTGTTATTTCCGGTGCCAGTACCATTGCTGTTGCCACTGCCACTGCCATTGTTATTACTATTACTGTTGTTGACGGACACTATCTGGAAGGTTAGAGTAATGGTTCCGTAATATCCGTTTTTACCAGTGATATTCATGGTGGCAGTTCCGGCCTTTATGTTGTTGTCATAAGACACAGAATAGTGAGTGGTTCCGTCAAGCTTCTGGTTTCCGAGAGTGACCGTCAGAGCCGGAGTAATCGGGGAACCGGTGTAATCATAAGACTTTTGTAATCCGGTTACAGTTGCTTCTGTAATATCGCATGCATAACGGAGATTGTTTTTCTTGGCATATGTAATTGCATAGGAATTGTAAGGAGCATGGATGGTGGCGTAGGTCAGATATTCCTCTTCTCCAGTCCAGTAATTGTAGTCATAGTAAGCTGCGAAACCATCTCCAAGGCAGGTAACACTGGAAGGCAGCGTCACAAGTGCAAGATTCTCGCAGTAAGCAAAGGCTTCTTTTCCAATCTTTTGTACGCCTTTTTCAATCTCAACCTCTTCAAGTGAAGGAAGATATGTAAACGCATTATCAGAGACACTGGTGATACCGGTTTTAATTACGATCTTCTTTATTCTGTTCTGAATGGACTTCCATGCAGTTCCATTTGTAAAAGTATAGCCGTATTGGGTTGAAGATACCGGCTGACGGTAATTTTCCTCATCTGAGATGGAAATGGCACCCTGACCGGAAATTGTAAGAACACCATTTTTGAAATCCCAGGAAGCATTTTCCCCGGCAACACGGTAAGATTTCTTTGCTGCAGTGCCGTTGGAAGAGTCAATAGTATAAAAGTTTACTGTATTTTTATTGGAAGCATAGTAAACAACTTTGGAATCCTTTACTACAGGCTGGCAATCAGAGATTGGGGCAACTGTCGTAAATTCTTTGCTGATGGTGTTGCCTTTTCCATCTACAAAAAGATAATGAAGTGTGCTGGAAGAAAGGTTGTCATCATCTGCATATTTCTGATGTTCCTGATCTATATATTCTTCCCAGGAAATCATGAAACGATTGTCGCTGATCTTGGTGATCTTTACGCCCATGAAGCTTTTTCCATTGTCTGTAAAGTTTGTGAGCTGCCGAATTACGGTAGCGTTCTGGGAAAAATCGGACATAGGTGTAACAGTAAGGTAAATATTATGTGGGGTATCCTCTGTTACCTGATCATATTTGGACTGGTCAATGGAGGTTCCGATACACAATACCTGATCAGAAGAAACCGCCATACCGTCTACACTTGCGTAACAGTTAAGTGCCCATACGGAAGTACGGGAACCACCGTAAGGGAAGAGTTCAATGGTGGTTCTGTCAAGGGTATCTCTGTCGTATCTGGAAAGCTTGGTACAGCGGGAGCCTTCGCTTTGCTCCAGTACATACATGTAGTTATCCTTGGACTTAATGTACTGGGCAAAAGAATGCCACAGGTCACAGGAAACGATTTTTCCTGTCATGGACGACTGCTCAACTTCAATCATAAGGAATCCCTGATGTCCCTGTCCCACAGATGCGTCCACATAGCCTTCATGACCGGTAACAACATAGAGCTTTCCATTGCTTTCACTCATTTCTACACAGCCATAGTCAAATGGATAACGGACTTCCCCTCCAAAAAGGTCAGGATTGCTTGTAATAGAAGCAGCACCATTTCGGTTCCAGTTTTTGTCATAGCGGATGACACGGATCACTTCTGCTGAATCATCTTCTGCAGTGTTCTTCTGTCCCTCTACCAGATAATAGCCGTCAGAGCCGGCATAAAAGCCACCCCATAATGGCAGCTCCAGAGCTACCTCTTTTCGGCTTCTGATCTGAAGGTTGTTGTCATAGTATTCGATTCCCACAGCGGTTTTCTTATAGAAAACCCGCATATATCCATCAGAAATGGGAACCAGATCTGAAGTTCGTCTCAAGCTGACGTTCAGATTGTCCTGTGCAGCTGGTGTCAGGGAATCCGCTGCCATAGAAGGCTGACAGAATACCATCAGACACAGAAACAGAGAACAAAACAGAATCAGCAAACAGGTAAATTTCTTTGCCTTTTTCATAATTACCTCCTTATTATGTTGTTGAAATTTATAGCTATAGTGTTATTATAGTAAACATCTGAAAGATTTACAATACGACATGAAAAAAACAGGAGGAAAGTAATGAAATATCAGAATCCGATTATTTCCGGATATAATCCGGATCCTTCTATTTGCAGAGTGGGAGATGACTTTTATCTTGTAAATTCTACTTTTGAATTTTACCCGGGAGTGCCAATTTATCACAGTAAAAACCTGGTAAACTGGGAATTGATCAATTATTGTCTGAAAGATAAGGAACAGCTTTATCTGGATAGAGTTCGCCCTTCTGGTGGAATTTATGCGCCAATGCTTTGTCATCATAATGGACAGTTTTTTATGACTACTACGAATGTGTCTCATAATGGACATTTGATCGTACATACCGATGATATTTATGGGAAGTGGTCGAAACCGGTATGGATTGATCAGGGCGGAATCGATCCTACTTTGCTGTTTGACGGTGAGGAGGTTTATTTTGCATCTACTTCCAGGGACGAAGGTGGCAGAGACGGAATTTTTATGTGTAAAATTAATCCATACACTGGAGAAAAACTGTCTGAGAGTGTATGCATCAGCCATGGCTGTGGTGGAATCTGCCCGGAGGGTCCACACATTTATAAGCTGAATGGAAAATATTATCTGCTGCTTGCAGAAGGTGGTACAGAATATGGTCATATGGTGACCATGCAAAGAGCAGATTCACCCTTTGGTCCCTATGAGGCATGCCCGCACAATCCGATTCTAAGCCACAAGGACAATCCGGATGGTTCTATTGCCTGCACGGGACATGCAGATCTGGAAGTGGATCAGAATGGAAACTGGTGGCTGGTCTGTCTGGGAATTCGGCCGTCCTGTACTCCACAGCGTGGTCTGAAACTTCACCATCTTGGAAGAGAGACTTTTTTAAGTCCTGTAGTCTGGGATGGAGAGGAATGGCCGGTTGTTGGGAAGAATGGAAGGATTGCATTGGAGATGGAAGGACCGCTTCCGGGAGAACCGGTGCAGCCAGTATGCCGGGATTTTGCAGATGATTTTTCAGAAGAGAAATTTAGCCTGCATTATAATTGGATTCGAAATCCGCATATGGAAAATTATATACGGGATACTGCAGGCAGACAGCTGATCCTTAAGGGAACAGATGTAACCTTAAATGATACAGATACACCTACCTGGATCGGGGTTCGGCAAAAGGAATTTAGAATCAGGGCAGATGTTACAGTGAGTCTGGTTGGAACCGGGGAAGATTTTCCGAAAACACGTGTTGGCCTTGGTGCTTTTTATAATCAGTTTTATCACTATGAAATCTATCTGACTGAAGAAAATGGCAAATACAAGGTTTGTCTTGCAAAACATATTCATGACATGTTTGCAAAAACTGCAGAAGCAGTAATTGCATCTGGGCAAAATATTCATCTTCGTATTACCAGCGATCCGCTGAACTATGATTTCTGGTACAGCGAAGACGGGGAACATTATGAAAAGCTGGGAAATGGCTCAACTGCCGGACTGGCTACAGAAGGAACTATGTATATGAGCTTTACCGGAACTTATATCGGAATGTTTGCGGAAAATGGAGATGGACATTTCAGAAATTTTGCAGTGAAGATAAAAGAGTATGAGAACATTATAAATTAATTTTAACCGAAAACACCTCATAAAGAAAAAGGAGTTGCCTGTTCTGTCAGAGAGTTCCTGATTTCCTGTGAGGTGTTTTTGTAAAACTGAGATGCTATTTCTCTGCATCTGTCAGATTCTTCTTTAACTCGATCATCTTATCACGCAGCTCTGCTGCCTGCTCGAAATTCAGATCCGCAGCGGCCTGGCGCATCTGTTTCTCCAACTGGGAAATCAGATTCTTCAGTTCCTTCCGGCTCATGGATTCCGGATCCTTCTTAAGCTTCACTTCAGTTTCTGCAACTGCCCTGGAAACTGCAATCAGGTCACGGACTGCTTTCTTAATGGTAGTAGGAGTAATGCCATGCTCTTCATTATAAGCTTCCTGGATTTCACGGCGTCGGTTTGTTTCATCAATGGCATTTCGCATAGAATCCGTCATTACATCTGCATACATGATAACATGACCTTCACTGTTGCGGGCAGCACGGCCGATGGTCTGGATCAGGGAGGTTTCAGAACGAAGAAAGCCTTCTTTATCCGCATCAAGAATGGCAACCAGGGTGATCTCCGGGATATCAAGGCCCTCTCGTAGAAGGTTGATGCCCACAAGCACATCAAATACATCGAGACGCATGTCACGGATGATCTCTGCGCGCTCCAGGGTGTCGATATCTGAATGAAGATAACGGACACGGATTCCCACATCCTTCATATACTGGGTAAGATCCTCTGCCATTCGCTTGGTAAGGGTAGTGATCAGTACTTTATTTTTCCGGGCTGTTTCTTTATTTACTTCGGAAATCAGGTCATCAATCTGTCCCTCTACAGGGCGTACTTCAACCTTGGGATCCAGAAGACCGGTGGGACGGATAATCTGCTCTGCACGGAGAAGTTCATGGTCATATTCGTAATCACCAGGGGTGGCAGATACAAATAAGACCTGATCAAGTTTATTCTCAAACTCCTGAAAACTGAGTGGACGGTTATCCTTGGCTGATGGCAGACGAAAGCCATAATCTACCAATGTCTGCTTACGGTTCTGGTCTCCGGCGTACATGGCGCCGACCTGTGGCACTGTCTTATGGGACTCATCAATAATAAGAAGAAAGTCATCTCCGAAGTAATCCAGAAGAGTATAAGGCGGCTGTCCCGGCTCCAGTCCGGAAAGATGACGGGAATAATTCTCAATACCAGAGCAGAAGCCGGTCTCCTTCATCATCTCAATATCAAAGTTGGTGCGCTCAGAGATTCGCTGCGCTTCAAGAAGCTTATCTTCACTTTTGAAATAATCTACCCGTTCCTTTAGTTCCTCTTCAATGGCAATGGCTGCTTTCTGAATCTGCTCCGCTGGCACTACATAATGAGATGCCGGGAAAATACCGATGTGGGCCAGCTGGCACTTAATCTCCCCTGTGAGAACATCAATCTCGGAAATACGGTCAATCTCGTCCCCGAAAAATTCCACCCGGACAGCTGTATCTGAACTGTTTGCCGGGAAAATCTCCAGAGTATCACCGCGGACACGGAAAGTGCTTCGATGAAAGTCCATTTCATTTCTGGTATACTGAATATCAATCAGCTCCCGGATAACTTCATCTCTATCCTTGGTCATACCCGGGCGAAGAGAAATCATCATATCCTGGAATTCCTGAGGAGAACCCAGACCATAAATACAGGAAACAGAAGAGATGATAATTACGTCCTTTCGCTCAGACATAGCTGCAGTAGCAGAAAGGCGGAGCTTGTCAATCTCATCGTTAATTGCAGAGTCCTTGGCGATGTAAGTGTCAGAGGACGGCACGTATGCTTCCGGCTGGTAATAGTCATAGTAGGAGACAAAGTATTCCACTGCGTTCTCAGGGAAGAATTCCTTAAACTCACCGTACAGCTGTGCTGCCAGTGTTTTATTGTGCGCAAGTACCAAAGTTGGCTTGTTAAGCTGGGCGATGACATTCGCCATGGTGAATGTCTTACCGGAACCTGTGACACCAAGCAAAGTCTCGAACTGGTTGCCTTCTTTAAAGCCCCTGACCAGTTCTGCAATAGCCTGAGGCTGATCGCCGGTTGGTTTGTATTCGGAATGTAATTCAAAATGATCCATAATATTCTCCTCCATTTCATTAAGTATATCATCCCCATCTCAAAAAGTACAGAGAAAACCGAATGCTTGTTCTGGAAAATGAGTGCCTTTGTAATATTCTTTATTTTTAAGGTAAAAACTATCAAAAAAGATGAAAAAAATTTGTAAAAAATATTGACAAAAGGAATACTGAGGTGTATCTTAAGAGCATAGATGTTAGCACTCCTAAATAATGAGTGCTAACAAAAGGAATTCTAAGAAGCCAGACGGGAATAAGCATCAGGTTTGACCGTCTGTTTTTCTGAAAGGGGCAGATATTTCATGGATGAAGTGTTAGATGAGCGCAAGCGTAAAATACTGAAAGCAATCATCAAAACTTATATGGAAACAGGCGAGCCGGTAGGCTCCAGAACCATTTCCAAGTATCCGGATTTAAATGTCAGCTCTGCTACCATCCGAAATGAGATGTCCGACCTGACGGATATGGGCTATATTGTACAGCCTCACACCTCAGCCGGAAGAATTCCGTCAGATAAAGGCTATCGCCTTTATGTAGATGAGCTTACCAGGGAGAAGGAAGCCGAGATTGCAGAAATCCGTGATATGATGATTGAGAAATCAGATAAGATGGATAAGGTACTTAAGCAGGTGGCGAAGGTCCTTGCCAATAATACCAATTATGCGACTATGGTGGCAGTTCCCCAGTATAAGGGAAGTACCCTGAAGTTCATTCAGCTTTCACGTGTAAATGAGCGGCAGCTGATTGCCGTAGTTGTATGTGAGGGCAATGTCATTCGGAACCAGATTATAGATATTGACGAGGCGATGGATGACCAGACGATCCTGAAGCTGAATCTTCTTCTTAACACCAACCTGAACGGAGTCCCTATTCAGGACATCAATCTTGGCATGATAGCCAGATTGAAAGAACAGGCTGGAAGCCACAGCGGTGTGGTTGCAGATGTACTGGACGCAGTTGCAGCTACTATTCATGTGGATGAAGAAGATATGAAAGTATATACATCGGGAGCAACCAATATATTTAAGTATCCTGAGCTGGCAGATACATCCAAGGCCAGTGAGCTGATCTCTATTTTCGAAGATAAGCAGGAACTTGCGGACATGGTCCGCGAGGAAAGAGGCGATTCAGAGAATACAGGAATTCAGGTCTACATTGGAGAGGAAGTTCCGGTGCGTACCATGAAGGACTGCAGTGTAGTCACAGCTACTTATGAGCTTGGAGATGGTATGCGGGGAACCATTGGAATCATAGGTCCTAAGCGAATGGATTATGAGAATGTAGTGGACAGCTTGAAAAAGTTAAAAGTCCAGCTTGATGAAATGGTAAATCAGAAAACCTAGAAAGGCGGTTGAAAGCGTGTCAGAAGAAATGAATAAAGAAGCCGAAGTACAGGAAGAAGCAGTTGATATTCCGGTAACCGACGGAAGTGAGGATGAGGCAGCAGATACAGCCCAGACAGAAGAAGAGGAAACTTCCCAGGAGTTGACCGGAGCAGAGGAAACTGAGCAGCCGGATCAGGCGACAGATGCTCAGCAGGAAACAAAAACAAAAACTTCTTTCTTCGGTAAGAAGAAAAAAGAAAAAGATAAATTTGAACAGCAGATTGAAGATCTTACCGACAGACTGAAGCGCAGCATGGCTGAATTTGATAATTACCGTAAAAGAACGGAAAAAGAAAAATCCAGCATGTACATCATCGGTGCAAAGGATATTGTGGAGAAAATGCTTCCGATAGTGGATAATTTTGAAAGAGGTCTTGCACAGGCACCTGAAGATGATCCATTTGCAGAAGGCATGAAAATGATCTACAAGCAGATGATGACCGCTTTTGATGAGATGGGTGTGAAACCGATCGAAGCTGTAGGAAAGGATTTTGATCCGAATCTGCACAATGCAGTTATGCATGTGGAAGACGAATCCGTAGGCGAGAATATCGTTGTAGAGGAATTCCAGAAGGGATATACCTATAAGGATTTCGTTGTAAGACACAGCATGGTAAAGGTTGCTAATTGACCGAAAGCAACTTAGTGAATCAAATTTCATTGACATTTTCTAAAATCAGAACATAGAAATTTAAACAGGAGGAAAATTATCATGGGAAAAATCATTGGTATTGACTTAGGTACAACAAACAGTTGTGTAGCTGTTATGGAAGGTGGACAGCCGACCGTTATCGCAAATACAGAAGGATCCAGAACAACACCATCTGTTGTAGCATTTACAAAGACTGGTGAGCGTCTGGTAGGTGAGCCTGCAAAACGTCAGGCAGTAACAAACGCAGAAAAAACAATCTCTTCCATCAAGAGAGAGATGGGTACAGATTACCGTGTAACAATTGATGACAAGAAATATTCCCCACAGGAAATTTCCGCTATGATCCTTCAGAAACTGAAAAAAGATGCTGAGGGATACCTTGGAGAATCTGTTACAGAAGCAGTTATCACTGTTCCGGCATATTTCAATGATGCTCAGCGTCAGGCAACCAAGGATGCTGGTAAGATTGCAGGTCTTGATGTAAAACGTATCATCAACGAGCCTACAGCAGCAGCTCTTGCATATGGTCTTGACAATGAGAAAGAGCAGAAGATCATGGTTTATGACCTTGGTGGTGGTACATTCGATGTTTCCATTATTGAGATTGGTGATGGAGTTATCGAAGTTCTGGCAACAGCTGGTAACAACCGTCTTGGTGGTGATGACTTTGACCAGAGAATTACAGACTATATGCTTTCCGAGTTCAAGAGAACAGAGGGCGTTGATTTAAGCAATGATAAGATGGCTCTTCAGAGACTGAAAGAGGCTGCTGAGAAAGCAAAGAAAGAGCTTTCTTCCGCAACAACAACCAATATCAACTTGCCATTTATCACAGCGACAGCTGAAGGACCGAAGCATTTTGATATGAATCTTACAAGAGCTAAATTTGACGAACTTACACATGACCTTGTTGAGAAAACAGCAGAGCCTGTTCGCCGTGCACTTTCTGATGCAGGCCTTACTGCTTCTGATCTTGGACAGGTGCTTCTGGTTGGCGGTTCTACACGTATCCCGGCTGTACAGGATAAGGTAAGACAGTTAACTGGCAAAGAGCCAAGTAAGGCCCTGAACCCGGATGAGTGTGTTGCACTTGGTGCTTCTATCCAGGGTGGTAAGCTTTCCGGTGAGGCTGGTGCAGGTGACATCCTTCTTCTTGATGTTACTCCACTTTCCCTGTCTATCGAGACAATGGGTGGTATTGCAACACGTCTGATCGAGAGAAATACAACTATCCCGACCAAGAAGAGCCAGATCTTCTCCACAGCAGCAGATAATCAGACAGCTGTAGATATTAACGTATTACAGGGTGAGCGTCAGTTTGCGAAAGACAACAAGTCCCTTGGACAGTTCCGTCTGGATGGAATCCCGCCAGCACGTCGTGGTGTTCCGCAGATCGAGGTTACATTTGATATCGATGCCAACGGTATTGTAAATGTATCTGCTAAGGATCTTGGAACTGGCAAAGAGCAGCACATCACAATCACAGCTGGTTCCAACATGTCCGAGTCTGATATTGACAAGGCTGTTAAAGAAGCTGCTGAGTTCGAAGCTCAGGATAAGAAACGTAAAGAGGCTATTGATACAAAGAACAATGCAGACTCCATGGTATTCCAGGTTGAGAATGCACTGAAAGAAGCAGGTGATAAACTGGATGCAAACGACAAAGCTTCCGTAGAGGCTGACTTAAATGCATTAAAAGATATCCTTGCTAAATATACAAATACAGAAGATCTTGGAGATGCTCAGGTTGCTGAAATTAAAGCAGCTCAGGAAAAGATGATGGAAAGTGCTCAGAAGCTTTTTGCAAAGATGTATGAAGCACAGAATCCACAGGGCGGCGCTGGTCAGGCTGGTCCGGATATGGGCGGAGCTTCCCAGGGTGGCAATGAAGCTGGATATGGCGACGATGTTGTAGATGCAGACTACAAAGAGGTTTAATTAAATAAATAATCAGTTCCGTATTTTAGGAACATGAAACTACAGCCCGGCCATGATTCATGACCGGGCAGTGGTGGTAGAAGATATATTACGTGAAAGGCACCGATTGGCGCTTTTCAATGACAACCAAATACAAAAAAGTTAGGAAAAGAAAGAAATCATGGCTGATAAAAGAGATTACTATGAAGTCTTAGGCGTTGATAAAAACGCAGATGAGGCTACGCTAAAAAAAGCATATCGTCAGCTTGCCAAGAAGTATCATCCTGATGTAAATCCGGGAGATAAGGAAGCTGAAGCGAAATTTAAAGAGGCAACAGAGGCTTACGGTATCTTAAGTGATCCGGACAAGAGAAGACAGTATGACCAGTTTGGTCATGCCGCTTTTGAAAATGGCGGCGGTGGCGGAGCAGGCGGTTTCGGCGGCTTTGATTTCTCCGGTGCAGATATGGGTGATATCTTCGGAGACATTTTCGGAGATCTGTTTGGCGGTGGAAGCCGCAGACGTGCCAATAATGGTCCTATGAAGGGCGCAAATCTGCGCGCACGTGTGAATATCACATTTGAGGAAGCTGTATTTGGCTGTGAGAAAGAGCTTGAGATCACACTGAAGGATGAGTGCACAACTTGTCATGGAACTGGTGCAAAGGCTGGTACCTCACCTGTTACCTGTCCGAAGTGTAATGGTGAAGGTCAGATTGTTTATACCCAGCAGTCTATGTTTGGTATGGTCCGTAATGTTCAGGTGTGTCCGGATTGTCATGGTACAGGTAAGGTCATTAAGGATAAATGTCCGGATTGCCGTGGTACAGGATATGTTTCAAACCGCAAAAAAATCAAAGTTTCTGTTCCGGCAGGTATTGACAATGGACAGAGTATTCGTATTCGCGACAAGGGTGAGCCTGGAACCAATGGTGGTCCAAGAGGTGATCTGCTGGTAGAGATAAATGTAGGACGTCATCCGATCTTCCAGAGACAGGATATGAATATTTATTCCACAGCTCCAATTACTTATGCACAGGCAGCACTTGGCGGTGAAGTGAGACTGAACACAGTAGATGGTGAGGTCCTTTATGATGTGAAGCCAGGAACCCAGACAGATACAAGAATCCGTCTGAAGGGCAAGGGCGTTCCATCTCTTCGCAATAAGAATGTCCGTGGTGATCATTATGTAACGCTTGTTGTTCAGGTACCGACCAATCTGAATGAGGAAGCCAAGGAGGCACTTCGTAAATTTGATGAAGCCTGTGGCAATCGTCCTGCAAGCGGAGATAATGATGGTACTGAGAAGTCTGAGAAGAAGAAAAAAAGCTTCATGGACAAATTAAAAGAGACATTTGAAGAGTAAAATACACTTTTTCCATAAAAGAATAAAGAAAAGGGGAGATATCCTCTTTTCTTTTTTTGTTACTTATTGTATATTAAAGGATAGCCATAAGAATCAGGGAAGGAGCATCGACTTGAAAACGAAAATAAGAAACCTGCTGAGTGAGTATATTCCCTTATGGTCAATCCCACCGTTGCTGACGATTTTTGTTGTAAACAGTCTGATCTATTCGGGAAGCAGCATACTTACAGCAAACAGATATCATTATGATTTTACAACGGTACTTGACAGGGCAGTACCTGTGTTACCTGTGTTTGTATGGTTTTATATTCTGGCTTTTCCATTCTGGGCTGTAGGATATGTGCTGGCAGCAAGGCGGGGAAAGGATATGTTTTACAGATTTGTTGCAACTGATCTGACTATACATTTTATTTGTTTTATTTGCTTCATACTGATACCTACCACAAATATAAGACCGGAAATTGCAGGGGACACTATTTCGGAGAAGCTTCTTCTGCTTGTTTATTCCCTGGATGGCGGAAACAGTCCATCTAATCTTCTCCCTTCCATCCATTGTTATGTAAGCTGGATGTGCTGGAAAGGGGTGGCCGGTTCTGAAAAAGTACCAAAATGGTATCAGATATTTTCCCTGATATTTGCAGTGCTGATCATTATTTCAACGCAGGTGCTGAAACAGCACTATCTTGTTGATGCAGTGGCTGCGCTAATACTTGTGGAATTTTTTTGGAGATTCTACCAGAAAGGGCAGCGGCATAATTGGGTGATAAGGCTTTTTGGACATAGAGATGTAAGACAATAACAGAAAATATATAAGATTGGAGAAAAATATGAAGTGGAATCGCTTTACCATTAAAACAAAAACAGAAGCGGAAGACGTTATCATATCTGCACTTGCAGATGTGGGAGTTGAAGGTGTGGAAATTCAGGACAAGCAGCCTCTTACAGAGACTGATAAAGAGCAGATGTTTGTAGATATTATGCCGGAAGGTCCTGCTGATGATGGAATTGCATATTTAAATTTCTATCTGGAAGAGGATACAGAGGTGGAACCAGTCCTTGAGAGAGTACGCGCCGTTCTTGAGGAAGTGCGTGGCTATATGGATATTGGAGAGGGTACCATTACAGAATCCCAGACAGAGGACAAGGACTGGATCAATAATTGGAAAGAATATTTCCATCAGTTCTATGTAGATGATATTCTCATTGTGCCATCCTGGGAAGAAGTAAAGGAAGAGGATCAGGATAAAATGATTCTTCATATTGATCCAGGTACAGCTTTTGGAACCGGTATGCATGAGACTACGCAGCTTGTGATCCGTCAGCTTAAAAAATTTGTGACAAAGGATACACAAATGCTGGATGTGGGAACCGGAAGCGGAATTCTTGGAATTGTAGCTCTGAAGCTGGGCGCTGCTCATGTTGTGGGAACTGATCTTGATCCATGTGCGATTCCGGCGGTAGCAGATAATAAAGAAGCCAATGATATTAAGAATGAGACCTTTGATATGCTCATTGGAAATATTATTGATGATAAAGAGGTTCAGGATACTGTGGGATATGAGAAATACGATATTGTAACAGCAAATATCCTGGCAGATGTACTGCTTCCGCTGACTCCTGTTATTGTTAATCAGATGAAAAAAGGCGCATACTACATCACTTCCGGTATTCTGGATGTGAAAGAAGAAGTAGTGGTTCAGGCAGTGAAGGAAGCAGGGCTTAAGCTGGTTGAGGTGACACACCAGGGAGAATGGGTGTCTGTTACAGCAAGAAAGGAATAATATATGCAGCGCTTTTTTGCAGAGCCTTATCAGATACAGGAAGAGGAATCAAAAATCACACTTACCGGATCAGATCTAAACCATATGAAAAATGTACTGCGCATGCGCATTGGTGAGGAAGTATGGATCAGTGATGGAAGCAAGAAAGAATATCATTGTACCATAGAGGAATTTATGGAAGATTGTGCAATTCTTCACATTCTTGAAGCTGAGGAAGCTGGTTATGAGCTCCCCAATCAGATTTACCTGTTTCAGGGGCTTCCCAAAGGTGATAAAATGGAGCTGATCATTCAGAAGGCTGTAGAGCTTGGTGTTTATTCCATTGTTCCTGTGGAGATGAAACGCTGTGTAGTGAAATTAGATGAGAAAAAAGCCCAGAAAAAAACAGCCCGATGGCAGCAGATTTCCGAGAGTGCAGCGAAGCAGTCGAAACGTATGCTGATTCCGGAAGTGAAACGTGTAATGTCCTGGAAAGAGGCACTTGCATTTGCAAAGGAACTGGATGTTCTGCTGGTTCCTTATGAACTTGCAAAAGGCATGAAAGGGACCAGAGAGATCATTTCTTCCATAAAGTCTGATCAGTCAATTGGTATTTTTATTGGTCCGGAAGGCGGTTTTGCACAAGAAGAAGTTCAGGCAGCAATAGAAGCCGGTGCGAAACCGGTTACACTGGGCAAAAGAATCCTGCGTACAGAGACTGCCGGCATGACAATGCTGTCTATTCTTATGTTTACGCTGGAAAAAGAGGATGAATAAGAAATGGAAGCATATTTTGATAATTCAGCCACCACAAGATGTTACCCGGAGGTGGCAGAGATTGTAGTAAAAACAATGACAGAGGATTTCGGAAATCCTTCTGCAATGCACTTAAAGGGTGTGGAAGCTGAGAAGTATGTCCGCGAATCCGCACAGATACTTGCCAAAATCCTGAAGGTAAATGAAAAAGAAATTCTTTTTACCTCAGGCGGAACGGAGTCAGACAATCTGGCTTTGTTTGGTTCAGCGGAAGCGAATAAAAGAAGCGGAAATCATATTATTACCACTGCAGTAGAACATCCGGCAGTAGGACAGCCTGTAGAGAGGCTGGAACAGATGGGATATGATGTTACGGTTGTTCCGGTAGATCAAAGAGGTGTAGTTTGTCTGGATGCTCTTGAGAAAGCACTCCGCCCGGATACAATTCTGGTATCTACCATGTATGTGAATAATGAAGTTGGAGCAGTGATGCCTGTTGAAGCCATTGCAAAGCTTGTTCATGAGAAAAGCCCTAAAGCACTTTATCATGTGGATGCGATTCAGGCATTTGGAAAGTATCGCATTTATCCGAAAAAAATGGGAATCGATCTGCTTTCTGTCAGCAGTCATAAAATCCATGGTCCGAAAGGTGTGGGCTTCCTGTATATTAATGAAAAAGCAAAAGTCCAGCCACAGATCCTTGGCGGCGGTCAGCAGGCAGGTATGCGTTCCGGTACAGATAATGTACCTGGAATTGCCGGGCTTGGCGTTGCTGCGAAAATGATTTACACAGACTTTGATGAAAAAATCCAGCACATGTATCAGTTGAAGGAACGTCTTGCAGAAGGTTTTGGTAAACTGCCGGATATTCGGATCAATGGAATGGAATTGCGGGAAGGTGCACCACAGATCTTAAGCGCCAGCTTTATGGGAGTGCGAAGTGAGGTATTGCTCCATACGCTGGAAGAAAAAGGCATTTATGTTTCAGCGGGAAGTGCCTGCTCCAGTCATAAGCGAAAAGCTGTGGGAACATTAAGTGCAATGGGAATGGAAACTGCTCAGAGGGAAAGTACTTTGAGATTCAGCTTTTCAGAGGAAAATACATTTGAAGAAGTGGATTACTGTCTGGAGGTGATCGGACAGGTACTTCCTATGCTCAGAAGATATTCCAGACACTGATAAACAGCCGAGGCAGATTTGTAAGCGGCATAGTATATAAGAATCTAGGAGGAAATAAAATGATATTTCACGCATTTTTAATAAAATACGCAGAAATAGCTATCAAGGGTAAAAACAGATATTTGTTTGAAGATGCCCTGGTGAAGCAGATGAATATTGCTCTTTCAAAAATTGAGGGCGATTATCGGGTTGTGAAGGAACAGGGACGTGTATACGTATTCTGTCCGGAAGAATATGATTATGATGAAGCTGTAGCAGCATTAAAGACCGTATTTGGTATTGTTTATATCTGTCCGGTTGTGATTTATGAGGATAATGGATTTGAGCAGACCCGTGCCGATGTAGTGGAATATATGAAAAATGTGCATCCGGACTATAATGGAACATTTAAGGTGTACACAAGACGTGCAAGAAAGTCTTATCCTGTAAATTCCATGGAAGTAAGCGCAAGGATTGGTGAAAGTATTCTGGATGCTTTTCCAGAGGCAAAGGTGGATGTGCATCAGCCGGAACTTACAGTATCTGTAGAAATCCGTGAGAAAATTTATGTGTATTCCAAGAGTATCAAGGGACCTGGCGGAATGCCTGTCGGTACAAACGGAAAAGCGATGCTGCTTCTTTCCGGCGGAATTGACAGTCCGGTAGCCGGCTATATGATCGCAAAAAGAGGCGTTAAGATAGAGGCTGTTTATTTCCATGCTCCGCCATATACCAGCGAGCGTGCAAAACAGAAGGTTGTGGATCTGGCAAAGCTGGTGGCGAAATACAGCGGACCGATCAGACTTCATGTAGTTAACTTTACAGATATCCAGCTTTATATTTATGATCAGTGTCCACATGATGAGCTTACAATTATTATGCGCCGGTATATGATGAGAATTGCAGAACATTTTGCAAAGAAAGACAACTGTCTTGGTCTTATCACAGGGGAGAGCATCGGACAGGTTGCAAGTCAGACACTGCAGAGCCTTGCTGCTACAGATGAAGTGTGTACACTTCCTGTATACCGTCCGGTTATTGGCTTTGACAAACAGGAAATCGTAGAACGTTCCTGGGAAATCGGAACATATGATACTTCCGTGCTTCCATATGAAGATTGCTGTACCATTTTTGTTGCAAAACATCCGGTTACAAAGCCGAATCTGAATGTGATCCGTAAATCAGAGGAAAAGCTTGCAGAGAAAATAGATGAGCTGATGGAAGAGGCTCTCAGAACAACAGAAGTAATTGATATTCAGTAAGTTACCGGTCATAACCGGCCAAAGCTTTTGACAGAGTTGTCTATTGCAGGAAAAACGGCAAAAAAAGAGGAACTGTAAACAGTTCCTCAGACAGCTGAAGCTTGAATTATTCAACTGTATATTTGTCAATGATTTCCATAACGCTGTCAAGTGCAGCTCCATCAGCATGGATATTGAGGTCGATTGGTTTGGATAAATCTAAGCTGAAGATGCCCATGATGGACTTAGCGTCGATTACATATCTTCCGGATACCAGATCAAAGTCGCAGTCAAACTTGCTGATCTCGTTTACGAATGCTTTCACTTTATCGATAGAGTTAAGTGAGATTTTTGCTGTTTTCATTGTGATATAACCTCCCTTGAATAGTTAGTGGTTTACTTTACAGTACTCATATTACCTGTAGCCCGAATAAAAGTCAAGGTGAAAAAAGAGAAAAATTGGCAGTAGAATTAGTGAAATTGTATAAAAAGTTTATAATGTTACTGAAAAAACACTGAACAGTAATATTTACAAGTTTTGGAGGAAAGCATGAAAAAAAAGGTTGCATTACACAATCTTGGATGTAAAGTGAATGCTTATGAGGTGGAAGCCATGCAGCAGCTTCTGGAACAGGCGGGATATGAAATTGTTCCCTTTGAACCAGGGGCTGATGTTTACGTGATAAATACCTGTACGGTAACAAATATTGCAGATCGCAAATCACGCCAGATGCTTCATAAGGCGAAGAAAATGAATCCGAAAGCCATAGTGGTAGCAACAGGCTGTTATGTACAGACTGATGAAGGCAAGCTGGAAAAGGACGAGGCAGTGGATCTGGTTCTTGGAAATAACCAGAAGAAGAATATTGTGGAAGTCATTGCCGAATATGAGAAAGAGCACCAGCGTCAGTCACATATTATCAAGATCAATCAGACAAAGGAATATGAGGAGTTGGAAATCAGCCGTACAGCGGAGCATGTGCGCGCTTACATTAAAGTACAGGACGGCTGCAATCAGTTTTGCACATACTGCATCATTCCTTATGCCAGAGGCCGGGTTCGAAGCAGAGAGAAGGATAATATTTTAAAGGAAGTGCATAAACTTGCAGATGCCGGATATAAGGAGGTTGTGCTCACAGGAATCCATCTCAGCTCCTATGGGGTGGACTTTACGGATGAGAAAAAGGAGAACCTGCTTTCCCTGATCCGGGCTGTGAATGAGGTTGAGGGAATTCAAAGAATCCGTCTTGGATCACTGGAACCTGGAATTGTTACAGAAGAATTTGCAAAAGAGCTGTCTTCCATGCCAAAGGTCTGCCCACATTTCCATCTTTCCCTGCAGAGCGGATGTGATATCACTCTTGAGAGGATGAACAGAAGATACAGAAGTGCAGAATACAAAGAAAGATGTGAGCTTCTCCGGAAATATTTTGGAAACCCTGCGCTGACGACTGATGTGATCGTAGGTTTTCCTATGGAAACGGAAGAAGACTTCCAGGCTTCTTATGATTTTGTGAAGGATATTCATTTCTATGAGACACATATTTTCAAATATTCCCGTCGCCATGGAACAAAGGCGGCAGCTATGGATGGTCAGCTGACAGAGGCCAAAAAGGCAGTGAGAAGTGATAAAATGCTGGAATTACACCAGAAACGTGCCACAGAATACGAGGAATCACTTCTTGACCAGAATCTTGAGGTGCTTCTGGAAGAAAAAGTGGACATAGAAGGAAAAAAATATTATCTTGGTCATTCCAGGGAATATGTGAAGGTTGCTGTGCCTGAAAAAGAGAAATATGGTGTAAATGATATTCTGACAGTCAGGGTGGAAAAGACACTGCAGCCCCATGTTTTACTGGGAGAGGAAATTTAGGATTGTAATTTATCCGTAGTTATATTAAAATAGAGAAGAAATAATCGTAAGGACGTGAGAAAAATGGCAGAAAATAATCTGGGAAGTACACAATATTTCAGAACAAAACCAGAACAGGAACTTGAGGTAAAAGAGATTCTTGATCTGGTTTACAACGCAATGGAAGAGAAAGGCTATAATCCGGTGAATCAGATCGTTGGTTATATTATGTCCGGCGATCCTACTTATATCACCAGTCATAAGGGCGCCAGAAGTATGATCATGAAGGTAGAGCGTGATGAACTTGTTGAAGAACTGCTGACTGAGTATATTAAGAACAGATCCTGGGAATACTGATTATGAGATTAATGGGATTAGATTACGGTTCCAAGACGGTGGGCGTTGCCGTCAGTGATCCACTGGGACTGACCGCACAAGGTGTGGAGACTGTCTGGCGTAAGCAGGAGAATAAGCTTCGCCAGACTATGGCACGGATTGATGAGCTGATTTCGGAATATCAGGTGGAGCGTATTGTCCTTGGATATCCGAAGAATATGAATAATACCATCGGAGAGCGGGCGGTGAAATCTCTTGAGTTTAAAGAAAAACTGGAGAAGAGAACTGGCCTGCCTGTTGTGATGTGGGATGAACGGCTGACTACGGCAGAAGCGGAGCGTACTTTGATGGAGACCGGTGTCAGACGTGAGAATCGTAAGCAGTTTCTTGATCAGATGGCAGCAGTTTTGATCTTACAGGGTTATCTGGACAGAATGAATATGGCTGCCGTGCACGAATCGAACAGTGAGAATGAGGAATAAGGAAGAAAATAATGGAGAAAATTAAATTTCAATCCGAGGACGGGATTATAGAATTTTTTGTGGAAGAACAGACGACAGTTGCAGGAATTACCTACCTTTTGGTTTCTGATTCACAGGATGATGAGGCGAATGCCTATATTATGAAGGATGTTTCTGAGGATGGAAGTGAAGAAGCCAGCTATGAGATGGTAGAGGATGAAGAGGAACTGATCGCAATTTCCAAAGTATTTGAACAGATGTTGGATGACGTGGACCTTGAAGTATAAGTCAAGCGGATTTCGTAATCTGCTTTGCTGTTTGCTTATAACCGAATAGCTGCTTTTGGCAGAATGCTCCTTACGAAGGCCTCTGAAAGGCCGAAAAAAATAAAGACGCTTTACCCTAGTACCGTGAGTTTGGAGGATAAAGTGCGCAAAAATGGAGGATGGATCGATTGAAGACAGAAAATGAAATGAACAGCAGTGGGCATAAGATTCCGGCTGCTGGAAATGGCACAAAAAAACCTAATTTCAGACATAAAAATTACAGATATAAGGCACAGCCTAAAAAAGACGGACAGAAAGGGAATCAGGAGAACCGACCGGTAAAAAATAATAATTATAAACCGCAGCTTCGCAATCAGGGGAAACCTGCTTTAAGGAGACCCCGCAAGAATAATAATGGCTCAAAACTGAAAATCATTCCACTTGGTGGTCTGGAACAGATTGGAATGAATATTACAGCATTTGAGTATGAAGACAGTATAGTAGTAGTGGATTGCGGACTTTCATTCCCGGAGGACGACATGCTGGGAATTGACCTTGTAATTCCCGATGTTACCTATTTGAAGGAAAATATTTCCAAGGTGAAAGGCTTTGTGATCACTCACGGTCATGAGGATCATATCGGTGCACTTCCTTATGTACTGAAGGAAGTAAATGTGCCGATTTATTCCACCAAGCTGACTTTAGCACTGATCAATAATAAGCTGAAAGAGCATAATCTGACCAAGACGACCAAATTAAAAGAGGTAAAACATGGTCAGGTGATCAATCTTGGTGATTTTGCAATTGAATTTATTAAGACAAACCACAGCATTCAGGATGCTTCCGCACTGGCAATCTACTCTCCTGTTGGAATAGTAGTACACACAGGAGACTTTAAAGTTGATTATACTCCGGTATTTGGTGATGCCATTGATCTGCAGAGATTTGCAGAGATCGGCCGCAAGGGAGTTCTGGCTGTTATGTGCGATTCCACAAATGCAGAGCGTCCGGGATTTACCATGTCCGAGCGTACAGTAGGCCATGTTTTTGATAATCTTTTTAATGAATATAAGACGGCGCGTATTATTATTGCAACATTTGCATCGAATGTAGACCGTGTGCAGCAGATCATTAATACAGCATATCGTTTCGGTCGTAAAGTAGCTGTGGAAGGACGCAGTATGGTAAATGTAATTACGACTGCGGCAGAGCTTGGATATCTCCGCATTCCGGATCAGACTCTTATTGAAATTGACCAGGTGAAGAATTACCCGGACGAGCAGCTGGTTCTGATCACTACAGGAAGTCAGGGAGAGTCAATGGCAGCGCTTTCACGTATGGCTGCAAGTATTCATAAGAAGATTACTATTAAGCCAAATGACGCCATTATTTTCAGTTCCCATCCAATTCCGGGAAATGAAAAAGCGGTTTCAAAGGTTATCAATGAGCTTTCCATGAAAGGTGCCAAGGTTATTTTCCAGGATGCACACGTATCCGGACATGCATGTCAGGAAGAAATCAAGCTGATCTACTCTCTTGTGAAACCGAAATATGCGATTCCGGTTCATGGTGAGTACCGTCATCTTACCGCTCAGAAGCATGTAGTGGAAGAACTTGGATATTCCAATGACAATATCTTTATTCTGAAATCAGGAAATATTCTGGAGATGGATGAAAACAGTGCATCTGTAACCGGCTCTGTACACACAGGAGCGATTCTGGTAGATGGTCTTGGAGTTGGAGATGTAGGAAATATTGTACTTCGTGACAGACAGCATCTTGCTGAAGACGGTATTATGATTGTTGTTATGACACTTGAGAAACATAGTAATGTAGTACTGGCAGGACCGGATATTGTTTCCAGAGGTTTTGTATATGTAAGAGAGTCTGAGGATCTTATGGATCATGCAAGAGAAGTGGTGGAGCAGGCTCTTGACGGATGTCTGGACAAAGGAATTACAGACTGGAGCAAAATAAAAGCGGCTGTGAAAGATGCGCTCAGTGAGTATGTATGGAAACGCACTAAGAGAAGTCCGATGATCCTTCCGATCATTATGGAGGCATAGACGGAGGTATAATGAGCGAAATAAAAGAGTGTATAGACGAACTTCTGGTAGCTGTGCGAGGCAGTGAAGAATATCAGGATTTTGTGAAATACAGAGATCTTCTGAAAGAGAATCCGGAGCTGATGAACCGTGTGAATACATTCAGAGGAAATAATTTCAGATTACAGAATGAAGCAAACAGAGATGAGCTGTTCCGTGCAATGGAACAGCTCAACAGAGAATCCAGGGAGCTCCGCAGAGATCCTCTTGTAAATGCATTTCTTGATGCAGAGCTTGCTCTTTGCAAGCTTATGCAGAAGATATGCAAGACGCTTACAGAGGGGATTGATCTTGATATCCCTGAATTATAAGGAGGAAGCATGGGTAATACAAGAGATCAGGTGGGAAAGGCAGGACTTTTTGTAGCTGGCGGGATTTTTCGGATCGCTTTTTACGTCTGTGTTGCAGTGCTGATCTTCTGGGTTGGCAAGTCAGCTTATCAGTTTGGATATAATGTTTTCAATCAGCAGGCAGTCAGTCCCGGGGCAGGACAGGAAGTGACCGTGGTGATTCCGGAAGGCTCATCTACCTATGATGTGGCCAAGATCCTTAAAAGTAAAGGTCTGATCGATGACAGTCTGGTATTCTTTGCACAGGAGAAGCTTTCTACATATAAGGGTCAGATGAAGGCAGGAACCTACCTGTTAAGTACAGCGTACACTCCTGTTCGTATTATGGGAATCCTTGCCGGAGATGAGGAACAGACCGGTGTTACACAGGATACTGCAGTGGCAGCGGATACTGCCGGGGAAGGAGAGTAAGGAGAGTGATCGTTGAGGAACGGATGCGTACTTACATTAATTCCCTTGATATGGGGAACACTCCTTTTCTGGAAGCACTGGAGAAGGAAGCACTTGCAGGAAGAGTTCCGATTATCCGTAAGGAAATGCAGAGCTTTTTGAAAATGCTGCTTGCGGCCACACGTCCGATGAAGATTCTGGAGGTTGGAACTGCAGTTGGTTTTTCGGCTTTGCTGATGTGTGAATACGGACCTGAAAATCTGAAGATAACAACAATTGAAAATTATGAGAAAAGGATTCCTGTTGCCAGAGAAAACTTCAGAAAGGCAGGGCGGGAATCCCAGATTCAGTTTCTTACAGGAGATGCAGGAGAACTGCTGAAAGAATTGAATGGAACCTATGATCTCATTTTTATGGACGCTGCCAAGGGGCAGTATATTAACTGGCTGCCGGATGTGCTGCGATTAATGCACAAGGGCAGCATTCTTGTCTCTGACAATGTTCTGCAGGAAGGCGATATTATTGAATCCCACTATCTTGTGGAGAGACGCAATCGCACCATTTATAAACGAATGCGTCAGTATCTTTATGAACTGAAACATAATCCGCTGTTGGAAACATCCATACTTCCGTTGGGAGATGGAGCAGCCATCAGCGTAAAGAAAGAGGAAGCATATGCGTAAACCAGAATTATTAGTTCCGGCAAGCAGCCTTGAAGTTTTGAAGATTGCTGCTATTTTCGGAGCAGACGCTGTTTATATTGGAGGAGAGGCTTTTGGTCTTCGCGCCAAAGCCCGTAATTTTTCAAAAGAAGAAATGGCCAAGGGAATTGCATTTGCCCATGAGCATGGTGTAAAGGTTTATGTGACAGTGAATATTCTGGCGCATAACTATGATCTGGCCGGAGTAAGGGAATACTTAAAAGAGCTTAAGGAATTAAAACCGGACGCCCTGATCATAGCAGATCCAGGTATTTTCACCTATGCCAAGGAGATCTGTCCTGAGATTGAGCGCCATATCAGTACCCAGGCCAACAATACCAATTATGAGACCTACCGTTTCTGGTATCAGCTTGGAGCGAAGCGTGTGGTAACTGCCCGGGAACTTTCCTTGGAGGAAATCCGCCAGATCCGTGCCAATATTCCGGATGACATGGAGATTGAGACTTTTATTCACGGAGCTATGTGCATTTCCTATTCAGGACGATGCCTTCTCAGCAATTATCTGGTAGGAAGGGATGCCAATCAGGGAGCCTGTACACATCCATGCCGCTGGAAGTACTCCATTGTGGAAGAGTCAAGACCGGGAGAATATATGCCTGTTTATGAGAATGAGCGAGGCACTTATATTTTTAATTCCAAAGATCTTTGTATGATCGAGCATATGGATGATATTCTTACAAGCGGAATCGACAGTCTGAAAATAGAGGGGCGTATGAAAACTGCCCTTTATGTGGCAACTGTTGCACGTACTTACCGTAAGGCTATTGATGATTATCTGGAGGATCCTGCAAAATATCAGGCGAATATGTCCTGGTATCAGGAGCAGATCGCAGGCTGTACCTATCGTAAATTTACAACAGGCTTCTTTTATGGTAAGCCAAGTGAAGAAGCACAGATTTACGATAACAATACCTATGAGAAGGGATATACTTATCTGGGATTTGCAGAGACTGTTGATGAAAGAGGCTATGTACAGATCACCCAGAGAAATAAATTTACAGTAGGTGAGAATATCGAGATTATGAAGCCGGATGGAACCAATCTTCTGGTGCCTGTGAGGGCAATCTATGATGAGGAGGGCAATTTAGTGGAGAGCGCTCCCCATCCGCAGCAGAAGCTGTTTGTAGATCTTGGTACTGACATCCAGGTTTATGATATTCTCCGCCGCTGTGAGGCATAAAATATCTTTTGTCTGAATTAATTCAGACAGGCTGCGAAGCGGATTATCAATATCCGCTTCACTGATTTTCCGGAAAAAGCGTCCGCAGTTTTTGCAGGGCGTTTTTTTCAATTCTGGAGACATAGGAACGGCTGATGTTAAGATGCTGTGCGATTTCCCTTTGTGTCTGTTCCCTCTGCCCGAAAAGTCCAAAACGGCAGGTGATCACTTCGTACTCTTTTTCTGACAGCACGGATTTCATAGAATTCAGTACATGACGAATATCTTCTCTGGCAGAGTATTCTTCTGCAACATCTACAGCTGGGCTTTCTATCACATCCAGGAGGCTGATCTCATTTCCCTCTTTATCTGTGCCGATTGGCTCATACAGCGAAATTTCCCTGGAATGTTTTTTGCGGGAACGAAACAGCATTAAAAGTTCATTGTTTATGCATTTTCCGGCATAGGTGGACAGTCTTGAGGTTTTGGTGGAATCAAAGGTAGAAATGGCTTTCATCAGACCGATGGTACCAATGGAAATCAGGTCATCAAGTTCCACATCTGTTCCCTGATATTTTTTTACCACATGGGCAACAAGCCGCAGATTGCGTTCTATGAGAATATTTTTTGCTTCCATATCGCCCCTTTGGTACTGCTGAAGATAATACTGCTCCTCGGCCATTGTCAAAGGTTTCAAAAAAGTCTTCAAATCGCTACCTCAAAGGGGATTTCTATATAGTCTATGAAAAATACAGGCTTTAAGTGCCTGGCAATATTCTTTTTCATAATTTACATTGAAATAAAGGGGGAAAATCATTATAATAAACACAGAGTCGAAAGAATGATACTGTTTTATTACCTGTGAACAGTAAGGGAAGAAAACGAAAGACGTAAGGTGAATAAGTTTGAAAAAAAAGATCGATCAGCTTTTAAACGGAAAGTTTGAATATGAACAGCCGCCGCTTCTTTTTTCCAGGGAAAAAATCTCCCTGACTATGAAGGCAGGAGAGACAAAGCGGGGAGAAGTATATGTTGGAACAGAGGATAATCAGAGAATACGCGGTTATGTGACTTCATCCAGCCGCCGTGTGGTGCCCGCAATGGATCATATTTCAGGAACTACAGTGCGCCTTCCTTTTGGAATTGACGCTGTGGGGCTTAAGCCGGGTGACAGCCTGAAAGGATGGCTGTGTTTTACCACAAATGCAGGAGAAGCACATCTTCCATTTGAAATAGAAATTGAAAAGGAAGAAATCCGCAGTTTTTCCGGTGTTGTGGAAAATCTGGATGGATTTACAAAGATTGCACGGGATGATTTTAAGGAAGCATTCCGCATTTTTAAGGATAACAGTTTTGCAAAAATCCTGGAAAAAGAGGATGAGAAAATCCAGACACTTTATCAGGGAATGTCCAGGCAGCCTGTGACATACCAGCATTTGGAGGAATTCCTTATTGCTGCCGGAAAGAAGGAAAAAGTTACCATCAGTACCGGAAATGTAGGTAAAGAATATTATGATCTGAGTGATTCTGTAAAGGAATCCTTTTACATTCAGCGAAGCGGATGGGGACATCTGCGCCTTGATGTGGAAGCAGTGGGAGATTTTCTCGAGGTTCCCCGCAAAGTAGTCACAGATGAGGATTTTATTGGCAGTCATTATGAGGTGGAATATCTTGTTCACAAAGAGAAGCTTGGAAAAGGGAATCAGTTCGGCAAGATCGTAATAAGGAGCCCTTATCAGGAACTTACCTACACAGTTGTCGCGTCTTCCGGCAGTAAACTGGATGTGGATGTCCGCATTGCCAATGAGAAGAGCAGACTGGAGCTTTTAAGAGATTGTCTGGCATATTTTTGTTATGAAACTGCAGTTGCCAGCTGTCTTACAGGAAAAGACAGCCCTGCGGTAAATGGCTGGCTTGATTTTTCCACATGGTGTGCAAGCAGTCATTATACGCTGAATCAGCTGCATCAGTCCGGCTGTGAGTATCCGGAATATCAGATGTATGAAGCTTTTCTTTTATATATGGAGAATCATCACGAAGATGCGAGAAAGCTTCTGGAAAGCTATCAGGATAAATCCTATACAAGAGACGATCTGGAATTTGCTGGGATTTATATGTACCTGTGCACACTTACCGGTTTATATAAAGATAAAGTGCATGCCCTGTCCAGAATCCGTAATTTTTATATGCAGAAAAGCGACAGCTTTTCACTTCTTTGGATCTTGCTGAAACTGGATCCAGCATACAAGGAGACTCCTTCCAAGGCGCTTTTTGTGCTGGAAGAGCAGTTCGATAAGGGCTGCAGAAGTCCGTTCCTTTATCTGGAAGCGTGGAAGATCATCTGTAAGGATATGACACTTCTCCATAGGCTTAACAGCTTCTGGGGGCAGGTGTTCCGTTTTGCGGCAAAGAGAAATCTTCTTACAGAAGAACTGGTGATGCGCCTTGCATATCTTTCCGGATATGAGAAGGATTATAATGAAAGCATTTATTATGCAATGACAAAGGGATATGAGCAGTATGCTTCCGATGATACCTTAGAAGCTATCTGCAAATATGTAATGAAGGGAAACCCCAGGAAACCGGAATATTTTTGCTGGTTTTCTCTGGCTGTGGAGCATGGACTGCGTCTTACAAGGCTCTATGAGTATTATGTGGAGACTATGGACACATCCAGAAGAATTGAGCTTCCTAAGGCACTTTTGATGTACTTTACCTATAACTGTGATTCGCTGGGAGATTCCAAAAGGGCATTTATTTACTCCTGTATTATTGCAAATAAGGAGAAAGAGCCTGCAGCATACCAGCGCTATATGCAGAGTATGCGCGATTTTGCAAAGAAGAAGCTGGCTGAGGGGAAAATGAATGAGAACTATGCTGTCTTGTACCAGGAATTTCTTATGGAACCCCGTACAAAGGAAGCGGCAGACGCGATCTCCCAGAAGCTGTTCACCCACAGACTTTACTTTGATGATAAAAAGGTTCACTATGTGATCGTGCGTCACAGTCAGATGGAGCAGGAAGAAATCGATACCTGTGTTCAGGGCGTGGCTTATCCGAGGATATATACAAAAGACGCTGCAATTCTTTTTCAGGATGATAAGCAGCGCAGATACAGTGCAACAGTAGATTACAGTCTGAAGAAGACTATGGATGAGGAAGCGGCAGTGAGAAAAGTACTGTCTCTTGGGGTGACAGAACCAGGAGTGCTTCTTCACTATTGCGAAAGCAATGAGCTGAACAAGGATAACCTGGACATTTTCCAGAGGCTTGTAAAATCAGATGCTTTTGGCATGGAGTATAAGAGAAAGGTGCGCTGCAGAATACTGGATTACTATGCAGCCCATGTATATGGAGAAGATCTTGATCAGTACTTAAAGCAGATGGATTACCGGGAGTATGCCCGTGTGGACAGAGAGAAGCTTCTGACAGTGCTGATCAGCCGCAGCCTTTTTTCACAGGCACAGGCTATTGTGGAGGAGTTTGGATACGAGGGCGTAGATATGCGAAGTCTGCTGAAGCTGGTCAGCCGCATGATCGTACGCTGTGATATGCTGGAGGATGAAGAGCTTCTTGCCCTGGCTTCAGATGTTTACCGAAATGGCTTTTATGATGAAGTGATCCTTACCTATCTGATGAAATATCGTTTCGGACCAGTGGATGAAATGTTTTCCATCTGGAAAAGCGCAATAGGCTTTGAACTGGATACCTATGATCTGGAGGAAAAAATCCTTCAGCTACTGATGTTTACTTCTGATTATCGTAAGGAAGGAGAACATGTGCTGGAATCTTACATCCGGCATTCGGGAAGAGAATGGATCGTAAGTGGATATCTGACTCATGTTTCCTATGGTATTTTTGTAAAAGAATATGCCATGAGTCCTTTTATTAAAAATTGTCTGTTAAATGCATATATGCAGAAATGGCAGGTAAATGAAGTGTGCCATCTGGCTCTTTTTAAGGAACTTTCCAAGGAGAAGAGCAGAAAAGAAGCGTTTCTTTCTATAGAGAAGGATCTTTTGAAGATGTGCATGGAAAAAGAAATGACCTTTTCTTTCTTCCACAGGCTTCCACCGGAAATTTTAAGTCTGTATCAGATGGATGACAAAACATGTGTGGAATATCACACCAGTCCCAATGCCAAGGTGACACTTGTATACGCTCTGGATACCGGACTTGGAAAGAGCCTGGAATATAAGACAGAGCCTCTTAAAAATGTGTATGAGGGTATTTTTACAAAGCCGTTTACCATGTTTTATGGAGAAACCCTGCATTACTACTTCCTGGAGGAATGTGATGGACAGAGCAGAAAATCACCGGAAAGAGTGCTGAATATGAGTAAAGTAGAAGGCACGCCGTTCAGTAAATATCAGATGCTTAACCAGATACTCTCTGCGAGAAAGCTGGATAAGCATGAAGAGGTGAAAAAAGGTCTGAAGCAGTATCTTCGCCAGGAGCAGTATGTGAAAGAAATGTTTGTCATTACAGAAGAGGACTGAATATATGAACGAAATTCGTGATTTGATCGTAGGAATTGATTTTGGAAAGGATTATTCCCAGATCTGCTATTATGACCGGAAAGGGGAAGAACCCTGTTCTGTATCTATGAAGGTTGGTGCAGAGGAGTATGAAGCACCAACGTGTATCTGCAGAAGAGGGGAGCATAAAGAATATACCATTGGTCTTGAAGCGGTTTATTTTGCCCGGGAAAAAGGCGGACAGATGGTAGATGACCTGTATGGAATCTGCAAAAAGGAAGAGAGTGTGCAGATTCTAGGGGAACTGGTGGAACCATGGAAGCTGGTTCAGGTCTTTCTGGAAGGAATGCTGAAATTCCTGGGGGTTACTGATCTGGTAAAAAATACAAAATGCCTGGTAATTACAAGCCCTGAGCTTGAAGATATCCAGGTGAAAAATATGGAAAAAGCCTGTGAAGCCATTGGCTTTCGAAAAGACCAGTATATGCTGATGGATCATGGGGAGAGCTTTTATTACTATTCCCTCACCCAGAAAAGAGAAACCTGGAATCGCAGCATTGGCTGGTATGCTTTTGATCAGGATGAAGTCAGCTTTCAACAGCTGACGATGGATGGTGGTACAAGACCGGTGCTTGTGCGGCTGGAAGAACCGAAGAAGACAGTGCTTCCTTCCCTTACTGCGCCTGAAGAAGAGGGAGAAAAGGCAGTAGAAGCAAGAGATGAAGCCTTTCGTGATTTTGTCAGGGAAACACTTGGAACCGGACTTTTTTCCAGTATTCAGATCACAGGATATGGATTCAGCCCACAGTGGGCGAAAGTGTCTGTAGGAAGCCTGTGTATGCAGAGAAGAAAAGTGTATTATGGAAATAATCTTTTTGCAAAGGGGGCTTGTGCAGCTGGTAAAGAACGCCTTGAGGATAAAATCCTGAAGGGTTACCGCTATATGAGTCCGGCACTTGTGCTGAAAGATGTGGGAATGGATATGCGGGTGATGGGCGCGCCAGCTTATTATCCGCTTATTGAGGCTGGAAAAAACTGGTATGAGTGTAAGGCCGGATGCGAACTAATTTTGGATGATACAACAGAGCTTGTTTTTGTTGTCGGAACTTTCGGCGAGAAGCACAAGAAGAAAGTAATTATGGGACTGCCTGGACTTCCTGAGCGTCCAAATAAGACCACAAGGCTGTCCCTGTCTCTTGCATATGTGTCACAGAAAAAATGCCGGGTTGTTGTAAAAGATCTTGGCTTTGGAGAAATGTTCCCATCAAGCGGCAAGGTCTGGGATGAACTGGTAGAGTGGTAAAGGAGGCAGGAAATGAGCGGTTATATCTTATGTCAGACAAAAAAGGCAGATAAGCCATTTTTTGTGGAAAGTATCAATACCAATATTTACTCACTGGAAGAGCTTTGTTATTTCCTGTATCATAATCTTTATCTGGTTGATTCGTCTGTTATAAACGAGACTCTTTGTACCTGGATCAGCGAAGAACTGGATCTGCCAAGACTTGCAGCCAAGCTGCGCCCTCATCTTGGTAAGTTTGCCAGCGCGGAGGATGTGCTTTATCCGGTGTTTAAGGAGATCAATTATCTTACTTATGAAGAACTGAAAGGGTTAAATGTTAAACTGTCAAAGCTGGATCAGGAGGCACCGCTTCTTCGGAAAAAGCGAAAAGGAGATGCACTGGTATCAAATAAAATGTACGTAAGCGCCATCAAGGTATATCAGCAGCTTCTGAAAAAGGAAGGGCTGGAGCAGGTGAAGCCGGGATTGACAGCGGCTATCTGGCACAATCTTGGATGCGCGTATAGTTATCTTTTTCAGATGGAGAAGGCCATGGAATGCTTTTGGGAAGCATTTCTCACTGAGAGTGACGAGAAGGAGCTGTTTTGCTATCTGCTTGCTTATCGCAGTGTGAAAAAACCTCAGGAATATGAGAATAGAGTGAAAGAGCTGAAAGTTTCAGATGATGTGAAGAATGCTTTGAAAAAGGCTCTGGATGATTTTGCACAAAAAAAAGAAATCAGTATAAAGCCGGGGAAAACAGATGAAATGCTGGAGAAACTCACCGGAGAGTATCACAGGAGCACAGGTTCGTGAGGAACCTGTGTTTTTTTCTGAAAAACTATATTGACAGATGTACTTTCGTGTGCTACCATACAAATACACTTTAACATGGTAGTGTAAAAACGTATTAAAATGATGGGAAATACATCTCAGGAGGATAGATTATTATGAAAAAAAGAATGCTTGCAATTATGATGAGTGCCTTGATGGCAGCCGGTGTGTGTTCTGGTGTAACTGTTTATGCAGATGCCGACAGCAAGACACTGACTGTTGGATTTGATGCAGAGTACCCACCTTTTGGTTATATGGATGAGAGTGGCGAATATGTTGGTTTTGATCTGGATGTAGCGCAGAAGGTATGTGATAATCTTGGATGGGAGCTTGTAAAGAAACCAATTAACTGGGATTCTAAGGATATGGAGCTGAATTCAGGAAATATTGACTGTATCTGGAATGGCTTTACCATCAATGGACGTGAGGATGATTATACATGGTCTGACCCATATCTGAATAACGAGCAGGTTATGGTAGTCGCTTCCGATTCCGGAATTGAGACACTGGCAGATCTGGCAGGAAAGAACGTTGTAGTACAGGCTGCATCTGCAGCGCTTGATGCCTTGAACAGCGATGATAACAAGGAACTGACAGACAGCTTTGCTTCTCTTACAGAGAATCCGGATTATAATACTGCATTTATGAACATTGATTCCGGCGCTGCTGACGCTGTTGCAGTAGATATCGGAGTTGCAAAATATCAGCTGGCTCAGAGAGAAGAGGGTAAATATAAGATCCTGGACGAGCCGATCCAGAGCGAGCAGTACGGCATTGGCTTTGCCAAGGGAAATGAAGAGCTTCGTGATACCGTATGGGCTGAGGTTATGAAGCTGTACGATGAAGGTGAGATTGATAAACTGGCTGAGCAGTATGGCGTGGCGGATATGCTTTGCCTGGGAGATGATGAAGCAGCAGATAAGACAGAAGAGAGCACTGATGCAGCAGAAGAAAATGCAGATTCTGATGAGGCAGCTGATGCAGATGCTGCTGAGGATGAGGCTGAATAATTCACATAGAATATAAACAAGAATATATGTAAAAAAGAGGGTACCTGGTGCACCCTCTTTTCTTAGCGAGAAGGGGTCTGCTCCCCAAAAGGTGAAATGCGATCCCTTAGAACACAAGTATCAACAGGAGGAACACAGTAACTATGAGTTTTAGTGTAATGTTAAGCCAGCTTGCAAAGGGAATGACCGTAACTACAGAAATTTTCTTTGTAACCCTTATATTTTCCCTGCCGCTTGGCCTTCTGGTCTGCTGGGGGAAAATGTCCAAAATAAAGATAATCAGATGGATCGTTTCTGCTTATATCTCCATTATGCGCGGAACACCTCTTATGCTGCAGCTGATGGTAGTATATTTTGGACCATATTTTATTTTTGGAATCCGGATTTCCATGGGCTACAGCCTGATCGCTGTGTTTATTGCTTTTGCAATTAATTATGCCGCTTATTTTGCAGAAATCTACCGTGGCGGAATTGAATCCATGCCAGTAGGTCAGTATGAAGCAGCCAGAATCCTTGGCTATTCCAAAGCACAGACCTTCTTCCGCATCATTCTTCCCCAGGTATTTAAACGGATTTTGCCGTCCATCACCAACGAAGTAATTACCCTGGTAAAGGATACCTCTCTGGCCTTCGTTGTAGCAGTAGCTGAAATGTTCACTTTGGCGAAACAGATTGCCAGCTCCCAGACCACTATGGTACCATTCGTGGTAGCAGCTGTATTTTATTATGTATTTAACTTGCTGGTGGCAGTGATCATGGATAAAGTAGAGAAAAAACTGAATTATTACCGCTAAAAGAATGGAGTTATTTACCATGAAATTATTTGAAATGAAACATATAAAGAAAAGTTTCGGAGCCCTGGATGTTCTCCGTGACATTTCCCTGGAAGTAGACAAGGGCGAGGTCCTTAGTATTATCGGTCCCTCCGGCTCGGGTAAGTCTACATTGCTTCGCTGTGCCACTGGTCTGGAGACACCGGACGGCGGCGAAATCATCAAAAACGGAAAAATCGGACTGGTTTTCCAGAATTTTAACCTTTTTCCCCATTTTTCTGTGATTAAAAATATTACAGACGCTCCTATTAAGGTACAAAAGAGAGACAAAAAAGAGGTTTATGCGCAGGCAAGGGAGCTTCTTAAGAAAATGGGGCTTTCTGATAAGGAAAATTATTATCCATACCAGCTTTCCGGTGGTCAGCAGCAGCGAGTTTCCATCGCCAGAGCCCTTTGCATGAACCCGGATATTCTTTTCTTCGATGAGCCCACATCTGCTTTGGACCCGGAGCTTACTGGCGAAATCCTGAAGGTAATCAAAGATCTGGCAGCCGAGCATATCACCATGGTGATCGTTACCCACGAGATGAGCTTTGCCCGTGACATCTCCGACCGGATTATCTTTATGGATGACGGTCTGATCGCAGTGGAAGGCACTCCGGAAGAGGTATTTTCCTCTGATCATGTGCGAATGAAGGAATTCCTTGGGAAATTCCATCAAGGGCTTGCTTAAAATCTTTGGATGTTATATAATCCCCTTGTATGTGGAAAAAAACAGTTGATCCGCAAAGTAAATGATAAAAACTTACTTAGAAACAGGAGAGAAAGAATGAGTACAGACAGATATACAAGCCCTTTGTCTGAGCGTTATGCCAGCAAGGAAATGCAGTACATTTTTTCACAGGATATGAAATTTCGCACATGGAGAAGACTCTGGATCGCTCTGGCAGAGACTGAGAAGGAGCTTGGACTGAACATCACCCAGGAACAGATTGATGAACTGAAGACTCATGCAGATGATATCAATTATGATGTTGCCAAAGCCCGTGAGAAAGAAGTACGTCACGATGTTATGTCCCATGTATATGCTTACGGTGTGCAGTGCCCGAAAGCAAAGGGAATCATCCACCTGGGAGCAACATCCTGTTATGTAGGAGATAATACAGATATTATTGTTATGGCAGAAGCCCTGAAGCTGGTTCGGAAGAAACTGGTGAACGTAATTGCAGAGCTTTCTAAGTTTGCTGACAAATATAAAGAGCAGCCTACACTTGCATTTACCCATTTCCAGCCTGCACAGCCTACTACTGTTGGTAAGCGTGCCACATTGTGGACTCAGGAATTTATGATGGATCTTGAAGATCTGGAATATGTTCTTGGCACCATCAAGCTTCTTGGCTCCAAGGGTACTACAGGTACACAGGCAAGCTTTCTGGAGCTGTTTGACGGAGATCAGGAGACCATCGACAAGATTGATCCGATGATCGCTGCCAAGATGGGATTTAAGGAGTGCTATCCGGTATCCGGACAGACCTATTCACGTAAAGTTGATACACGTGTTGTCAATGTGCTGGCAGGAATTGCAGCAAGTGCCCATAAGATGTCAAATGATATCCGCCTTCTTCAGCATCTGAAAGAAGTAGAAGAGCCATTTGAGAAATCCCAGATCGGATCTTCCGCTATGGCTTATAAGAGAAACCCGATGAGAAGTGAGCGTATTGCTTCCCTTTCCAGATATGTGATGGTAGATGCCCTGAATCCTGCTATCACCTCTGCTACCCAGTGGTTTGAGAGAACTCTGGATGACTCCGCCAACAAGCGTCTTTCCGTACCGGAAGGATTCCTTGCAATTGACGGAATCCTGGATCTGTGCCTGAATGTTGTGGATGGTCTTGTGGTTTATCCGAAAGTTATCGAGAAACACATGATGGCTGAGCTGCCGTTTATGGCAACTGAGAATATTATGATGGATGCAGTAAAGGCTGGCGGAGATCGTCAGGAGCTTCATGAGCGTATCCGTGAGCTTTCCATGGAAGCTGGCAAGAACGTTAAAGTAGAGGGTAAAGATAATAATCTTCTTGAACTGATCGCAGCAGATCCTGCGTTTAACCTGACACTGGAAGAACTTCAGAAGACCATGGATCCGAAGAAATATGTGGGACGTGCCAAAGAACAGACAGAAGCCTTTATTACAAAGGTTGTGAATCCGGTTCTGGAATCTCACAAAGAAATGCTTGGAATGACAGCAGAAATTAATGTCTGATCCATCCGGGACTTTCATAATTATAAACACAGGAGGAATTTGAGTTATGATCAAAGCAGTAGTTGGAGCAAACTGGGGAGATGAAGGTAAAGGAAAAATTACCGACATGCTCGCTGAGAAAGCTGATATTATCGTTCGCTTCCAGGGTGGCGCAAATGCCGGACATACCATCGTAAACGACTATGGTAAATTCGCACTTCACACTCTGCCGTCAGGTGTATTCTACGGACACACCACAAGTGTGATTGGAAATGGTGTTGCACTGAATATCCCTGTATTTTTTAAAGAATATAATGAAGTGGTAAGCAAAGGAGTTCCGGCACCGAAGATTCTTATTTCTGACAGAGCACAGATGGTTATGCCATACCACATTCTGTTCGATCAGTATGAGGAGGAACGTCTGGGTGGTAAGTCCTTCGGCTCTACCAAATCCGGTATCGCACCATTTTATTCTGATAAATATGCAAAAATCGGTTTCCAGGTAAATGAGCTTTTTGACGAGGATCGCCTGAAAGAGAAACTGACAAGTGTTTGTGAAACTAAGAACGTTCTTCTTGAGCACTTATACCACAAACCGCTTCTGAATGTTGATGAACTTTTCGCAGAGCTGATGGAATACAAGAAAATGGTTGCACCATATGTATGCGACGTTTCCCTGTACCTGAACAATGCGTTAAAAGAAGGCAAGGAGATTCTCCTTGAGGGACAGCTTGGAACTCTGAAGGATCCGGATCACGGAATTTATCCTATGGTTACATCCTCTTCCACACTGGCAGCATACGGTGCTATTGGAGCAGGTGTACCTCCATATGAGATCCAGAAGATCGTTGTTGTAAGCAAGGCTTATTCAAGTGCTGTAGGTGCTGGTGCGTTTGTTTCAGAGATTTTCGGAGAAGAGGCTGATGAGCTCAGAAGACGTGGCGGTGATGGTGGAGAATACGGTGCTACTACCGGACGTCCGAGACGTATGGGATGGTATGACTGTGTTGCATCTAAATACGGCTGCCGTCTGCAGGGCGCTACAGATGTTGCATTTACTGTACTTGATGTACTTGGATATCTGAAAGAGATTCCGGTTTGTGTCGCTTATGATATCGACGGAGAAATTACCACAGATTTCCCGACCACAGCTAAGCTTGAGAAGGCAAAACCTGTTATTGAGACACTTCCCGGATGGAATTGCGATATCCGTGGAATTAAGAAATACGAGAATCTTCCGGAGAACTGCAGAAAATATATCGAGTTTATTGAAGAGAAGATTGGATATCCGATCACTATGGTTTCCAACGGACCGGGAAGAAACGATATTATTTACAGAAATAAATAATTGGGAAAAAAGCGGCTGTGTATCAGCTGCTTGTAAGTAAGAATACATTATTGGCTACAGAGTGGCTGGTAATTGAAATGTGACTGCGCCGGAGGTTCTCTCCGGCGTATGTTGTATCTAGATGATAAAAAGAAAACGAATTTTATAAAGGAACAAAGAATGAAAAATTTTAAACGTGCAGCTGCCATTCTAGGAGTGGCAGTTTTACTGGCGGTGTGCTGTCTTCCTATGATCTTTGCATTTGGAAGCGGTGAGAATGCCCAGGGTAATTTTAAGGCAGCAGTAGGTACTGTAATTCTGGTGCCAGTGCTGGCTTATGTATTTCTTATGGTTTATAAGCTTTTGAAGAAAGAGGAAAAGGAGGTCGCAGGCGAAGTGAAAAACATAATTTTTGATGTGGGACAGGTATTGGTTTCTTATGACTGGGAAAGCTATCTGAAAGAATTCCATTTCCCGGAAGATGAGGAAAAACTGATTGCGGAGAAGGTCTTTAAAAGTCAGATCTGGAATGAGCGTGATCGCGGTCTTTTTCCAGAGGAAGAATATCTGAAGCAGTTTATTGAAGCCCTCCCTGCAGAATATGAGGAGGATGTGAAAAGGGTTATCCGTGAATCTGAGAAAACAATCGGAATTAAAGATTATGCAGAGACCTGGACCGGCTATTTGAAAAGTCAGGGATATCATCTGTATATTCTGTCAAACTATAGTCAGTTTATGCTGGATCATACAAGAAGCAATAAAATGCCGTTCCTGAAAAACATGGATGGTGTGATCTTCTCCTGTGAGGTTCAGCAGATTAAGCCAGAAGAACCTATTTATAAGACGCTCCTCTCCAGATTTGGTCTGAAACCGGAAGAGAGTGTATTTCTGGATGATCGTCAGGAAAATTGTGAAGCGGCGAGAAAGCTTGGCATCCATGCCATTGAATTTCATGATCTGAAGCAGGCTGCCAGAGAGCTGGAGAAGCTTGGTGTGAAATAAATCGGGAAAGCTTACGCCCTGGAGCCGCAAAATTGGCGGATTCCAGGGCGTTTCGGGGAGGATATAAGTTATTCTCACTTATCTTTTGTACTGCGTCATCATTGAAGGGGGTTCAATGAATTTGTATGTTCATTTTACTGAACAGTCATAGTATGGACATGACTTCTGGCTTTTATACATATGTTACAGAAAAATAACTGTAATTTTATGAAAAATCTGGAAGAAAAAATAGGATTTGTTTTTTTCGCCAAAAGATGCTATAATAAACCACAGCTGTGAAACGGCATGATTATGAAATTTTGTTGAAAAGAGGAATAAGAAATGAGCGATAAGACCATTTTAGAGCAGTGGCGTGCCATTGCCTACGACCAGCAGGCAGACCGTAATAAACTTCAGCAGTTCTGGGCGAAATATTTTAATATTGAGAAGAATATTTATGCACAGCTTCTTGAGAATCCGGATGAAGTTGTTACCGGTACTGTAAAAGAGCTGGCTGAGAAATATAATCAGGAAGTTCTTACCATGGTTGGTTTCCTTGATGGAATCAACGACAGCCTTAAGGTTCCGAATCCAATTGAGACCATGGATGAGAATACTACCGTAAGTCTTTGCTTTGATAAAGAGCTTCTTTACAAGAACATGGTTGACGCTAAGGCTGACTGGCTTTACGAACTTCCACAGTGGGATAAGATTTTTACAGCAGAGAAGCGTAAAGAGCTTTACCTTGAGCAGAAGAAATCCGGTACAGTTGTAAAAGCGCATAAGATCGGACGTAACGATCCTTGTCCATGCGGAAGCGGAAAGAAATACAAATTCTGCTGTGGCAGAAATAAATAAGAATGTGATAATTGACCGGAATCAGGTGGATTTCGGCAGCGGAGACGGATTGCAATGGTGAATAACTGCCATGCAATCCGTTTCGTGTAGAAAGAGAGAATAAATTTTGAGTCTATTATGTTTTTGCGCAGGAATTTTAAGCTTGGCTTACTATGTGCTGATTGTGGTTTATGCGGGAATCACAGCTGATTTTTCCTGGTTCTGGTTGTTGCTTTCAGCAATTTTTGAGGGCGGGGCAATCGTGCTTCATTATGGGAAAGAACATCCGGGGATTTTTCCTGGCTGGCTGTGTGCTGCGATTATGGCTGTGGTTCTGACTGGAATTATCTGTTTTGGACTTATTTGCAGCCGTGTAATTTCCGGAATGAAAGTTTCACAAAAGAAGAATCTGGATTATGTGGTGGTGCTTGGAGCCCACGTAAAAGGCGATGTGCCATCCAAAGCTTTGGAGCTGCGCCTGAAGACGGCTCTTAAATACGCCAGGGAGAATGAAGGTACGATATTGGTTCTTCCTGGCGGGCAGGGATTTGGAGAGGATATTACAGAAGCGAAATGTATGGAAAATTATCTTCTGGCGCATGGTATTTCACGGGAGAGACTGGTGCTTGAAGAAAAATCAACAAGCACCAATGAGAACCTGAAATTTTCAGATGCACTTACAGGATGCAGCAGGAAGAATACCGGGATTTTGTCAAATGATTTTCATGTATACAGGGCTGTGAAAATGGCAGAAAAAATGGGCTTTCAACATCCTTATGGAATTGCGGCTGCATCTGATCCGATCATGCAGGTTCATTACGTTGTACGGGAAGTGGCAGCGCTTATAAAGGCGAAGCTTCGGGGAAATATTTAAGAATAGCTGCATTTTTTTATCATCTTTACTTTTCAAAATATTGACAAACGAAAATGCCAAGGCTATAATGGGGCATAGTGATAAGAAAACACGTTGAAGAGAAGAGTAAACTGTGGAATGTTTCAGAGAGAGGCAGGCAGCTGGAAATGCCTTATCAGGAAGCAGTCGAAAACTACCTCTGAGTGGCCCTAATCCGGTCCGGTGATTCCGTTACCATCAAATAAGTGGCCTGGTTTACAGATACGTATGCTATGGCAAGCAGGGTGGAACCGCGAGTATATTCGTCCCTTACAGTGTGAAGGCATTGTAAGGGGCTTTTTTGTTTTCACTCGTCCCTGTGTAGGCAAACGTTATCATACGTTTTATAAATATCTGGTGGTATTTGCCAGATATAGTTTCAGAAAAAGAAAAGGAGACACGAATCATGATTATCACATTAAAAGACGGTTCTAAAAAAGAATACGCAGAAGCAAAATCCGTTATCGACATTGCATCTGATATCAGTGAAGGTCTTGCAAGAGTTGCATGTGCAGGAGAAGTCGATGGAGAGGTTGTTGACCTTAGACATGTCATTGACAAGGATTGTGAGTTAAGCATTCTTACTTTCGAGGATGAAGGTGGAAAGGGTGCATTCCGTCATACCACATCCCATATTATGGCACAGGCTATCAAGAGACTGTACCCAGATGTGAAGCTTGCAATCGGACCATCTATTGCAGAAGGATTTTATTATGATATTGACAGTGAGAATCCGATCACAACAGAGGATCTTGCGAAGATCGAAGCGGAGATGAAGAAAGTGGTTAAAGAAGCTCTTCCGATCACCCGCTTCACAAAATCCAGAGAAGAAGCGATTGCATTCTTCCAGGAGAAAAATGAGCCATATAAAGTAGAACTTATCGAAGATCTTCCGGAAGGCTCAGAAATCAGCTTTTATCAGCAGGGAGAGTTCGTTGACCTTTGTGCAGGACCTCACCTGATGACAACCAAACCGGTAAAAGCATTTAAGCTTACAAGCATTGCAGGTGCTTACTGGAGAGGAAGCGAGAAGAATAAAATGCTTACCAGAATCTACGGAACTTCTTTCACAAAGAAAGCAGATCTGGAAGAGTATATTACCCGTATGGAAGAGGCTAAGAAACGTGACCACAGAAAACTTGGCAAAGAGCTTGGTCTGTTCATGATGAGTGATGAAGGTCCAGGATTCCCGTTCTTCCTTCCTAAGGGAATGGTTCTGAAGAATACTCTTCTTGATTACTGGAGAGAAATCCATCAGAAAGCAGGATATGTTGAGATTTCCACACCTATTATGCTGGCACGCCATCTTTGGGAGACATCCGGACACTGGGATCACTACAAAGAAAATATGTATACTACTGTAATTGATGATCAGGATTTTGCAATTAAGCCAATGAACTGCCCAGGTGGTATCCTTGTATATCAGTCTGAGCCACGTTCTTACCGTGATCTTCCTCTTCGTATGGGAGAGCTTGGTCTGGTACATCGTCATGAAAAATCCGGACAGCTTCACGGACTTATGCGTGTACGCTGCTTCACACAGGATGATGCCCACATCTTTATGATGCCAGAGCAGATCCGTGAGGAGATCAAAGGGGTTGCCAAACTGATTGACGAAGTATATCAGCTGTTTGGTTTCAAATATCACGTAGAGCTTTCCACTCGTCCAGAGGATTCCATGGGAAGTGATGAGGACTGGGAGATGGCTACAGATGCTCTTCGCGGAGCTCTTGACGACCTCGGTCTTAATTATGTAGTAAATGAGGGAGACGGAGCGTTCTACGGACCGAAGATTGATTTCCATCTTGAGGATTCCATTGGAAGAACCTGGCAGTGCGGTACTATCCAGCTTGATTTCCAGCTTCCGCTTCGTTTTAACTGTGAATATGTTGGTGCTGACGGAGAAAAACATCGTCCGATCATGATCCACCGTGTTGCCTTTGGATCCATTGAGCGTTTCATCGGTATCCTGATTGAGCATTTTGCAGGTGCATTCCCAACATGGCTTGCTCCTGTACAGGTGAAAGTGCTTCCGATTTCTGATAAATATATGGATTATGCAGAAAAGGTTGTAAACGAGCTGAAAGAGGCTGGTATCCGTGTCGAAATTGATACCCGTGCTGAGAAAATCGGTTACAAGATCCGTGAGGCAAGACTTCAGAAGATTCCTTACATGCTGGTTGTTGGTGCAAAAGAAGAGGAAGAGGGTAAGGTTTCCGTAAGAAGCCGTTTCCTTGGAGACGAGGGTGCAAAGGATCTTGGAGAGTTCATTACTTCTATCAAAGCTGAGATTAAGAGCAGAGAGAACCGTAAGGTAGAGGTTCAGGAAGAGCAGAAATAAAATGGGCTTGCTGACAGGATTGCCAGAAAGGTGTAAATAAAAACGGAAAGTGATTTCCATAAAAGAAAGGCGCTGCTGTGAAATGCGGCGCCTTTCTTAAAAATAGTGTAAAATATTTATGACTCAGAAAAATATTTTGCCTTAATTTCCTCTACCGGCATTTCTTTGCCGGTCCACAGGCGAAATGCCTCAGCTCCCTGGTAAAGCAGCATATACATACCGTTGAAGGTACGGCATCCGGCTTCCCTTGCTTCCCGCAGAAAACGGGTTTCCTGGGGATTGTAGATAACATCTGATACGATCAGATCCGGATGATAGAGACTGGTATCTTCAATAATAGTATTCTCTGTATTTGGGGCCATTCCTACAGAGGTGGCGTTGAGAAGAAGTGCGCTTTCTGAAATTGCCTGGGCCAATGCTTCCTTATCGCTGTTTTCATGAAGAACTGCCTGGCAGGGAAGTGTGGTGTTGATATTTTCTGCCAGCTTTTGCGTGCGATCCCAGAAACGACTGGTTTTCCGGGCGAAAATATGTATCTTTTTTACGCCATCCAGAGCTGCCTGTGCACAGATGGCAGTAGCAGCACCTCCGGCACCCATAATGGTAATAGTCTGATCGGTAATATCATATCCGGCATCTCGGACTGCCTGCATATAGCCTACTCCGTCTGTATTATAGCCAATAAGGCGGCCGTTATCATTTACGACTGTATTGACTGCGCCGATCAGTCTGGCGGCAGGGGAAAGCTCGTCCAGAAGCTCTGTGATTTTATTTTTATTTGGCATAGTGAGATTAAAACCGCAGATACCGCAGGTTTTCAGTCCCATGACAGCTGTTTCCAGGTTATCTTCGTTTACATCAAAACAAAGGTAAGTGTAGTCAAGATTAAGAAGATGAAATGCTTCATTATGCATAAGTGGTGAAATGCTGTGTGCCACCGGGCTTCCGAGAAGTGCGGTAAGACGGGTGTGACCGGTAATGGGAATCATAAGGTACCTCCTGCATTTTGTATTAGTGTAAAGCGGACATAAGCATCCTCCTTACCCACCGCTTAGTGCTCCGCGCACTTGAAGCGGGGGAATGCTTATTTGCGTTCAAACTTGAAATCGCTAAAGTGCTATTATGTATATATTATTCTATGAGAAAGGAGATGTCAAGAAATGACAAAACCAATTCAGATAAAGAACCTGACTATTGGATCAGGAATTCCCAAAATCTGTGTTCCTCTTACAGGAACTACGAAAGAAAAAATATGTCAGGAAGCAGAAGCTGCGAAAAAAGCAGAGGCAGATCTGGTGGAATGGCGTGCTGATTTTTTTGAAGGTCTGCTTCAGAAAGAGGATTGTAATCAGGTACTTGATGCTCTGAATGAAATTCTTGGAGAAACACCAATTCTTTTTACAATCAGAACAAGTGAAGAAGGTGGAAATGCCACTATTTCCCTGGAAGATTATATCGCCTGTAATATAAATGCCGCAAGAAGTAAAAAAACAGATCTTGTGGATGTGGAAGTAACGGGAAATCCAGATGAAAAAATAAAACTGGTGGCGGAACTTCAGAAGGAAGGTGTCAGGGTAATTGCCTCATCACACGATTTCGACAAAACAGATTGTCAGGAGCTGCTTTTGAATCGCTTTCGTGAAATGGAAAAATCCGGGGCTGATATATTAAAAATGGCAGTTATGCCACATGGCTTTGAAGATGTGGCTTCGATTATGGAAGTTACGAATGCTATGAAAAAAGAGTGTGAAAAGCCTCTGGTGTCCATGGCAATGGGAAGCATTGGTTCAATTACCCGCATTTCCGGAGAAACTTTTGGTTCCAGTATTACATTTGGAACGGTAGGAGCTGCTTCAGCACCGGGACAGTTTCCTGTTTTGGAACTGAGAAAACTACTGGAGGAATTACATAAAAACAACGAAAAATAACATATTATTCTGTCGATTTGGGGCGAGAAATTCTTAGGATTTCCCGCCCCTTTTTGACAAAATATGCACCCTCTGTGACCGTATAATAGGTTCACTTACCAAAGTGAAGGATTTGATGCTGCTTTGAAAAGAAGCGGATGACAGGTCACAGGGGGCTTTTTATGTATTATGACGTATACATAGACATCGTCTTTCTGACGAATCTCTTAATGGATTATCTTCTTCTTCGCATTGTGGGAAAGCTTTTCCTGCGAAAAAGAAATCGTAGAAGGATTTTGCTGGCGGCAGCCATTGGTGCTCTGTTTTCCTGCCTGGTTTCCTATGTACTGCCGGATGAGATTTTTCCTGTACAGGTGCTTCTGCATGGAGGATGTGCCTGGCTTATGCTGATACTGGGACTGGATCTTAGAAAAAACGGGTTGCTGGTGAATGCAATCGTGACTGTTTATCTCATGGCTTTTTTTATGGGCGGGCTTATGGAAGCTGCTCCTGTAAAAAACATGACTCCATTACGATTCCTGGTAGTAGCTGTTGGCGCTTATCTGGGGCTTAATGCACTGATTTGTCTCAGTGATTCTTTTCGCGCCAGATGGAAAAATATCTATCCGGTTACCCTGGCGCATAAGGGAAATGTACAACAGTTTTTTGGATTTCTGGACACAGGAAATTTACTTGTGGATCCGATAAACCAGAAAGAGGTTTTTGTTATAAAACCAGAGATTTTGGAAACAATGCTTCCAAAAGAAAAGGCAGACAGTTTAAGTCACCTTAAGGAGAATCCAGGGGAGCTGGAAGATACAGAGCTGACTGATCTGCACCCGCACTTTTTACCTTATCAGACAATAGGGGAAGAAGGCGTGATGCTGGCAGTGGTGTTAGAGGATCTTTGTATTCATACTCCCAGGGAGATGATTCATGTAGCGAATCCGGTGTTGGCACTGGCTGTGGAACCCTCTGCTTTGGGAAAAGAGTACCAGATACTGTTGAATTCCAGAATATTGCATTAGGAGGGGATGTATCTATGAACAGATCAGCAAGTGCAGCATATTATCCATTTCAGGTAATGCCAAGAGTATTGTTTGGCAGACAGGGAGAAGTTTATTATATTGGAGGAAGTGACATTTTACCGCCTCCGTTGGAAACGCAAAAAGAAGCAGGCATTCTTGAAAAACTTGGAACATCGGAGGAAAAAGAGGCAAAATCAATATTGATTGAGCATAATCTACGGTTGGTAGTTTATATTGCAAAGAAATTTGACAATACGGGTGTGAGTGTGGAGGATTTGATTTCAATTGGAACCATCGGGCTGATAAAAGCAATCAATACTTTTAATCCGGTGAAAAACATTAAGCTTGCAACTTACGCATCCAGATGTATTGAAAATGAGATCCTTATGTATCTTAGACGAAACAGTAAAACCAAAATGGAAGTTTCCATAGATGAACCGCTGAATGTAGACTGGGATGGAAACGAGCTTCTGCTTTCCGATATTCTGGGGACGGATGATGATGTGATTTCTCAGCATCTGGAGGACGAGGTTGAAATTAAGCTTCTTGGAAAAGCTATTTCCAAGCTTTCACCAAGGGAACAAACCATCATTAAGCTGCGGTTTGGCCTTGGAAGACAGGAAGGACATGAAAAAACACAGAAAGAGGTAGCGGATCTTCTGGGAATTTCCCAGTCTTATATTTCCAGACTGGAAAAGAGAATTATGAAACGACTGAAGAAGGAAATTGTGAAGTATGTATAAAAAAAGAAAAAATGGAAACTCTACAATTAACATAAAACGTAGCTGCATCATCTTGACAGGAAGAAACAGATTCGTAGCAAAGGAGTTTTTGTATGAATGCAAATGTGGAGTTTTTAAATTTTGTGTACCAGAATTCTCAAATGGGAGCTGAAACCTTACAGCAACTGCTGGAAATTGCAGAAGATGAAGATTTTAAAGTTTATTTGGAAAAGCAGTTGATTGGATATCGGAAGTTCCATAAGGAAGCACGGGATATTCTGAATCGAAATGGGTATGATGAAAAAGGGTTGAGTACTTTTGAAAAGGTGCGTACGTATCTGATGGTAAACCTTCAGACTTTAACAGATGCATCCGCTTCCCATATTGCTAAAATGTTGATCCAGGGCAGCAGCATGGGAATCACTGAAGCCGTGAAAAAATTGCATCAGTACGAAAATGATGTAGAAAAAGACATCAAAAAGCTGATGGAACGGCTGCAGGAATTTGAAGAGGAAAATGTAGAGAAATTGAAGGAGTTTCTGTAAAATACAGCGTGTCGGGAAACAAAATGGGATTCCGTCTGGAAATCATTTGGTCTCCCGACATTTTGGCAATGTTTATTGCTGGGTGCTATTTGGAAGTAGCATTTGGGAAATGTAAATAGTTTTGAAAAAACATACGCATGGTCTTTTCTTCATCATATTCATAAATATTCATAGCTTTCGCCTCCGCTCGGTTCTTTAGTGGAAAATCCCGTAAGATATTTTCATGGATACATTCGGTGATTGCTTTCTCAACAGCGTCAGAAAGTGGCAGTTCAGCAGAATAATTGCGAATGCGAGCAACATATTCAGAGTAATCTCTGAGAGTATGGCAGGTATCCATTAATTCCTGGTTGTGTCCTTTATTAATATTCAACATTATGGCCTTAAGCTCCAGTGCTGGTTCTGCAGTAGTTGGCCAGAACAGGCTTGAAAGAAGATATTCCGTTTGGTCAGGCTGCGCTGCAACTCCATTGTAAAAAATAACAAAGGAGGGCTGTGGAATCTGTACTTTAGCAGAACTATACAGGTTCATGTCTCTTATGTAGGAAGAATAAATATCTGTTATGTACATGAGAAAACGCAAAGACAGATTGGGATTCACCGTAGATTGCGTTATCCAGTGTAGTGATGGTGAGCATTTCGGGATCTATAGGATATAGGATTGCCTGCGTTCTGATCAGAAACCTTCCTGCTGTTATATGGGAAAAGCATGAGATTTCTGAAGTGGCAGAGCGCCGAAGATATCAGAGATGATACCAAATAGACTTACTGAAATGAAATGCTTTGTTATAGTATAGTACAACCCGGGCTATTTTGCAAGAAAAAGAGTTCGACAGGATTCGACAAGTAAATTAAAAACGAACAACTCTATGAGAACGGATGGTCTTCCAAAGGGAAAATGATTACGTCTTTTGGTATAGATTTTGATAATCCTAATATTTATTGTTGATTCCCGTGAGTATATATACTAATATTAAAAATAAACAGATATGTTGCCTCTGGTGACAACCATATATGAAGTGGAAAAAAGTAAGGTAAAAACAGGAAAGAAGGGTGTTACCGTAAGGTGACTGCAAAATAAAATGAAGAAGAATAGATTTAAGAAAAAATGGATTTGGGCAATTACTGCATTTGTAATGTTAATATTTACGGTATCTGTTAATGCAGAAGAAATTTCACCGCAGACTTATATAATTCAGAATGGACGTTTACTTGATACGAATGGGAGTCCTTATACAGGCTGGCGCGTTAAGAAAGGTAAACAGTTCTATTATGATAATGGTAAATACTGTAAAGGATGGAAGAAAATTAGCAGGCAGTATTATCACTTTGACGCAAAGAATGGTCTGGTTAAAAATAAAATTGTAGGCTCTAAGAAAAATGGGTATTATTATGTGGATAAAAATGGTGTCAGAGTATCGAGCAAAGAAGTAAAGCTGGCAGTGAATTTTGTTATGAAAAATTCTGACCCAAAGGCAAGCTGCCGCCAACGTTTGAAGCAATGCTTTAAAGTTTTATGCAAATATCCTTATTTTGGAAGATATTATAAGGTGAGTGCTTCTAAATTACCTTCGTTTGCAAAAAACATGTTCTTATCCAAACGAGGGGATTGCTATTATTATGCTGCGACGATGGCTTATATTGCAAGAGTTCTTGGATATGAAAGTCGTGTAGTGGGAGGCGGAGTTACTGCTCGTGGAGCTGGTTATCCGTTGTCAGAGCATGGATGGTGCGAGGTACGAATTGGTTCTTCCTGGCGTATGATAGATTGCAGCATGCAAAGAGCACATACGAATAAAAATCTGTTTCTGGTAAAAAGATCCAGATATCCATTCAGACTGCGTTGTGACAGGGTGTATACAATGAAGATTAAAGATGGAAAGTTGACCTGGAAATAGGAACGTTCTTTTGGAAAAATGAGTTTGGCGATAAGATGCACAAAAAAACACAAATTTTTTTGTAAAAAGTGCTTGACTTCTCCTTGCGGCGGTGGTATAGTAAACAAGCTGTCGCAAGGAATTGCTTCTGAAATACTGAAAAATAAATAAGTTTTCAGAAAAATCAAATTAACTGTTGACAATCGATTGAACTTATGGTAAAGTAATCAAGTCGCTTGAACAGAACGACAGAAACAAACAACTTTATACAGCTTCTTGAAGGTCTGAAAAATTTTTGGAAAAAGTTCTTGACAAGATCGGAAAGATATGATAAAGTAAACAGGCTGTCGCAAAGAGATGACAGCAGAACAACCTTGATAACTAAACAGTGAAACACATACGATTCTCGAAAATTCTTAACGAATCATCATTCAAAAGAATGAACTTTTTATAACAGTAATGACGAGAGATAACTAAGCTAGTTGGTTGTCTTGAGTACATCAAACACTTTATCAGAGAGTTTGATCCTGGCTCAGGATGAACGCTGGCGGCGTGCTTAACACATGCAAGTCGAACGGGAAATACTTCATTGAAGCTTCGGCAGATTTGATTTATTTCTAGTGGCGGACGGGTGAGTAACGCGTGGGTAACCTGCCTTATACTGGGGGATAACAGTCAGAAATGGCTGCTAATACCGCATAAGCGCACGGAGCCGCATGGCTCCGTGTGAAAAACTCCGGTGGTATAAGATGGACCCGCGTTGGATTAGCTAGTTGGCAGGGCAGCGGCCTACCAAGG